>NZ_JCAFRY010000001.1:0-800766 GCF_059368675.1 Stenotrophomonas sp. YJH_SMC_120 | reverse complement strand
GGCGGAATCGGGCCAGCCATTTGTAGGCCGTACGCACACTTACGCCGCATGCTTGGGCTGCTTCCTCTGGGCGCAGGCCCTCGTGGAGGATGCGGCGAATAAGAAGTGCTCGACTATGGACGGTCAAACGGGCATTTTTATGGTGGTTCATCCGGGCTCTTTGGGGTCTGGAGAGGTGTGGTAACCACCATTTTCCAAAGATGTCCCGGATGAACAACGTACAGAGAGATCACAACTAACAGTCGACTCTACCGGGCGCGTTGGCGATTGATGAATTCCAGTCATGACCAACTGCAACGCTGCCCATTCAATCGGCAGCCCCTGCAGGCGTATCGTCACCGTTCCCCCTCTGGAGCATCACGATGCAGACACGTGAACTCGGCCGCAGCGGCCTGAAGGTTTCCGCCCTGGGCCTGGGTTGCATGGGCCTGACCCATGCCTATGGCCAGCCGGTCGAGCGCAGCCAGGGCATCGCCCTGCTGCACGCTGCCGTTGAACGCGGCGTGACCTTCTTCGACACCGCCGAAGTGTACGGCCCGTACACCAATGAAGATCTGCTCGGCGAGGCCCTGGCGCCTTACCGCGACAAGCTGGTGATCGCCACCAAGTTCGGCTTCAAGGATGCGCGCACCGATACCGGCCTGGACAGCCGCCCCGAGAACATCCGCGCCGTGGCCGAAGCCAGTCTCAGGCGCCTGCGCACCGACCATATCGACCTGTTCTACCAGCACCGTGTCGACCCGAACGTGCCGATCGAGGACGTGGCCGGCACCGTGCGCGACCTGATCGCCGAGGGTAAGGTCGGCCACTTCGGCCTGTCCGAGGCCAGCGCCGCCACCGTGCGCCGTGCGCACGCGGTGCAGCCGGTGGCTGCCGTGCAGAGCGAGTATTCGCTGTGGTGGCGTGAACCGGAGCGCGAACTGCTGCCGGCCCTGCAGGAACTGGGCATCGGCTTCGTGCCGTTCAGTCCGCTCGGCCGTGGCTTCCTGACCGGCGCGATCAACGCCGACACCACCTTCGACGCCAACGATTTCCGCAACAGCGTGCCGCGCTTCGAAGTGGACGCCCGCCGCGCCAACCAGGCGCTGGTGGATCGCATCAGTACGATCGCGGCAGCACGCGGCGCGACCCCGGCGCAGGTGGCGCTGGCCTGGCTGCTGGCGCAGGCGCCGTGGATCGTGCCGATTCCGGGCACCACCAAGATCCACCGCCTGGAAGAGAACCTGGGCGCGGCTGACCTGCAGCTGGCGCCGGAAGAACTGCAGCGCATCGCGCAGGCGTTGGATGAAGTGTCGATCGTCGGTGAGCGCTACAACGCCCAGCGTGCGGCCCAGGCCAAGGGCTGAGCACCAGGTGGGTGCGGACCGTTGGTCCGCACTCCTTAACCCTCACCCCATCGGCCCGCGCAGCGCATCCAGCACCGTGCGCATCGCCACGGTGACGTGGCGGCGCGACGGGTAGTACGCGTAGTAGCCATCGAAGTGCGGGCACCAGTCGTCCAGTACCGACTGCAGGCGGCCATCGTCCAGCATCGGCTGCACCTGGTCTTCCGGCAGCCAGGCCAGTCCGCTGCCGGCCAGCGCAGCGGCGCGGGTCATGCCCATGGTGTTGAAGGTCCACTGGCCGCTCACGCGTACGCTCAGTTCGTTGCCGTCCTGGCCGAAATCCCACGGCATCAGCCCGCCATGCGTGGGCAGGCGCAGGGTCACGCAGTTGTGGTCTGCCAGCTCGTCCGGATGGCGTGGGACCACGTGCTGGCGGAAGTAGCTGGGTGCACCGACCACGCGCATGCGCAGCGGCGGGCTGATCGGCACGGCGACCATGTCGCGCGCCAGGCGCTCGCCGAGGCGGATGCCGATGTCGTAGCGCTCGGCCACGATGTCGGCCAGCCCATAGTCGGCGGCCAGTTCCACCTTCAAATCCGGATACTGCTGCAGCAGCGGCGCCAGCCGTGGCCACGCGATGTACTCGGCGGCATGGCCGGTGGCATTGATGCGGATGATGCCGGCCGGGCGTTCACGGTATTCGGCCAGCGCGGCCAGTCCGTCCTCGATCTCGGCCAGGCGCGGGCCCAGGGTGTCGAGCAGGCGGGCACCGGCTTCGGTGGTGGACACGCTGCGGGTGGTGCGGGTCAGCAGGCGCACGCCCAGGCGCTGTTCCAGGCCGCGCATGGCATGGCTGAGCGCGGACTGGGACACGCCCAGCTGGGCGGCGGCCTTGGTGAAGCTGCCCTCGCGGGCAACGTGCACGAAGGCCTGCAGGTCGTTGAGGTTTTCGCGGGGCATGACGGGATGATACGGCTCCCGGATTGAACGGACCTGTCGATTTCCGGCTCCCCTGTTCGTCGTACCGGTACATCCAACGCAAGGAGCTTCCGCATGAGCACTGAAAAGCCCAAAGGCCCGGCCTCGTATTTCCCCTCCATCGAGAAGACCTACGGGCAGCCGGTGGCGCACTGGTTCGGGCTGCTGGCCGGGAAGAAGGGCCTGAAACACATGGAACTGGTCAGCTTCCTGAAAAGTGAGCATGGGCTGGGCCATGGCCATGCCAACGCGCTGGTGGCGCACCATCTGGCCGGCAAGGGCTGAGCAGCGGCGGGCAGGAGATAGCGCGGGACGCATTCAGCTGAACGATTTCATCTGCAACTGTCATGCAGATCGTGTCTAATACCGCTCCCCACCTGCTGTTCCCCACCCGTATGTCCCTTCCCTCCCATGGCCCCGCGCCGTGCGACGACGCTGACGGCCACCTGGTCACCGCCGGTCCGCTGACCCCGCCGCCCGACAGCGCCGGCACCACCGCCGACGAAAAAGCGCTGCGCCACTCGATCGCCGAGGACGTGCAGGGCATGGTGCTTGCCACGATGGTGGCCTCGCTGGGCCTGGCCATCTTCGCCAAGGGCGGGCTGATGATCGGCGGCATGGCGGGCATGGCGTTCCTGCTGCACTACGCGATGGGCTGGAACTTCGGCCTGGTGTTCGTGCTGGTCAACCTGCCGTTCTACTGGGTGGCGCTGCGGCGCATGGGCTGGGAATTCACCCTGAAGACCTTCGCTGCGGTCACCGCCTGTGGCGTGCTGACCGACCTGCTGCCGCGCTGGATCGACTTCTCGCACATCAACCCGCTGTATTCGGCGATCGTCGGCGGTGCGCTGTCCGGCCTGGGCATCCTGTTCTTCATCCGCCATCGTGCCAGTCTCGGCGGCATCGGCATCCTGGCGGTGTACCTGCAGCGCACCCGTGGCTGGAGCGCGGGCAAGGTGCAGATGTCCTACGACGCCTGCCTGATGGTGGCCGCGTTCTTCGTGTTGTCGCCGTCGAAGGT
Organism: Stenotrophomonas sp. YJH_SMC_120; assembly: GCF_059368675.1. Taxonomy (NCBI): domain Bacteria; kingdom Pseudomonadati; phylum Pseudomonadota; class Gammaproteobacteria; order Lysobacterales; family Lysobacteraceae; genus Stenotrophomonas; species Stenotrophomonas sp. YJH_SMC_120. The sequence continues at coordinate 797,442 of NZ_JCAFRY010000001.1, read as the reverse complement.
GCTGTACTCGGCCATCGGCGCGGTGGTGCTCAGCCTGGTGCTGATGTTCAACCACCGCCCCGGCCGCTACATGGGCGTGTGACCGTTCAACGGGGTTGCCGGCCAGCGGCCGGCACTACCGGAACCCGCGCGTAGTAACGCCGGGCCATGCCCGGCGGATATCCATCAGCGGGCGGCGGACTTCAGCCACGGCGGCGACAGCGTCAGCAGTCGCGCATGCACCGGGCAGTCCTCGGCATGCGCACCGGGCAGGTAGCCCAGGCTCATCAGGAACTCGCCGGTGATCTCGCCGCCGGTGAAGCGGAAGGTCTTCTTGAACAGCTTCACCCAGTCGGCCTTGCTGCGCGGGTGGTGCGCATCCAGCCACGACGCGAAGCTGCCGTGGCTGGCCCGCAGCTGCTGGATCACCTGCGCGTTGTGGATCGCCGCCAGCACCTTCAGCCGGTTGCGGATGATGCCCGCGTCCGACAGCAGGCGCTCGATGTCCTGCTCGGCGTACGCCGCCACGCGGTCCACATCGAAGCCGTCATAGGCCGTGCGGAAGCCCTCGCGCTTCGTCAGGATCGTTTCCCAGCTCAGGCCGGCCTGGTTGATCTCCAGCACCAGCCGTTCGAACAGCTCGCGCTCGTCACGCTGCGGGAAGCCGTACTCGTTGGCGTGGTAGTAGTCGTGCACCGGATGGCCCGGGGCGATGAGGCAGTAGCCGCTCATGGGGAAGGCTCGTTGGATTTGGGTTCGGGATCGATGGCCAGCGCAGGGTGTCCGCCGATGGACAGCATCGGCCAGCGCGGTGGCACGAGCGTGAGTTTGCCGTCACGCAGGGCCTGGTTGATCGTCTCGGCCTGGCCGCTGACGGTGCCGAACAGCGAACCGGCCCGGCGCCAGTAGGCATCCCTGCCACGTGCGTACAGCACGCAGTCCGGCCCACGGTGGGTGTAAAGCTCGCACAGCAGCACTTCGCCGGTGCCATCGCCGTCCAGGTCGCGATGCACGATCAGGCAGTCGCGCTCGCTCTGGGCGCAGGATTCGCCATCGATCGCGCGCGTGGCCAGTGCCTGCCACCAATCGTCCGGTGGTGAGCTGGATCCCTTGGCCAGCTTCAGCGCGCGCTGCAGGGCCACGACGTCCTGCGGCCCCTTGTCGAGGCGGTGGCCGTCATCCCAGCGCGAGGTACGTGCCAGCGCGGCAGCGATCACCTGTGGCGCGTTGGCATCGGCGGTGATGGCTGGATCACGCTGCAGCTCGCGCAGCGCCCGCACGCCGCGGTGGCCAAGATCGAAGCGCAGCACGTTGACGTCACTGCTGGTGATCACGGGCGGGTCCGCACGCAGGCGCGCCAGCTGGCTGGACAGGGTCAGCCGCACCGGGTCCAGCAGCGGCGAGTTGCCCAGCAATGCCAGTGCCAGCACCGCCCAGCACATCCAGCGGTTGACCGGCTCCAGCATCTGCAACCAGCGGCGCTGCCGGCGCAGCACCGCCAGCGCGTAGCCCACGGCATAGCCGGCCACGGCCACTGCGACGAGTACCGCCCAGAACCGGTCCACGGTCCAGCCGTACTGCACCACGCGCAGCCCCAGTGCGTACAGCGCCAGTGCGGCGTAGACCGGCAGCGCCAGCAGGCTGGCTTCAACCAGCCGGCGCAGCAGCAGCGGGTAGGGGGCGCTGTCTTCCCCCTGCTGGTGGACCGCATTGGTGAACGTCACCAGCAGCAGCGACAGTACCAGCAGCAGGCCGGCGGCCGAGCGGGTCTTCCACAACGGTTCCAGCCCGGTAAGCGGCAGGCTCAGCACGAACAATACGGCGATGAACGAGAGCAGCGGCAACAGCCCACGGCAGATCGCGAACAGCACCTGGCGGGTGATCTGGATGGCGCGGTGCTGGGTGCGCCCGATCAGTACGCCGAACCCGGCCAGGCTGCCGGTGGCCAGTGCGATGAACGCGTCCTGCCGGAACAGGTCGCGGAAGACGGTCACGTCGAGCAGCTGGAACAGCGCCGACCACAGCCACAACAGCAGCCAGGTCAACCCGGTGAACAGTGCCGCCAGGGCCAGGGTCAAACCATTCTGCCAGGCGCGCTCGAACAGCTCGGGGTAACTGGCACGCCAGTGCCCGTGCTGCAGCTGGAACTGCCACCAGGGCAGGACCACGAACACCGCCACGGCGATGCCCAGGGTCAACGGAAGCTGCAGCGCGCTCGACTCCAGCGCGGTCTCGCCATTGAGGTTCCAGCCGATCCAGGCGGCCAGCGCCAGCACCACCGTCGAGCCGAGCACGGCCTGCAGCCACAGGCGGCGCTGGCCCAGCTCCACCAGGCTCAGCGCCACCGCGCTGGGAATGGCCAGCACCCAGGCGTACCAGCAGTAGCGCCAGCCGATATCGCGGAACGGCCACGCGTCGGACAGTTCCTGCGCGGCATACAGCATCAGGCCCTGCAGCAGGGCAAGCAGGACGATGGCGCTGCGTGCCGGCAGGGTCAGGGGCGTTGAAGACTGCATCGATGACCTTCCATGGCAAAGCACCATCCTAGCCCATCGCTGTTCGACGCCATCGCGCGACCATCCCGCCCCCAGCAGGTAGAATAGGACCATGCCTGTAACGCCGACCTCCCTCGCCGATCACCTGCTCGTCGCGCTGCCGTCGCTGCTCGACGCGACCTTCGCCCGCAGCGTCGCGCTGATCTGCCAGCACGACGAGAACGGGGCGATGGGCGTGCTGGTCAACCAGCCTTCCGAGTACACGCTGGGTGAAGTGCTTGCACAGATGGACATCACCACCGGTGATGGCGACCTGCAGGCGCGCATGGTGCTCAACGGCGGCCCGGTGCATCCCGAGCGCGGCTTCGTCATCCATGACGACGCGCGGGCGTGGGATTCCAGCCTGACCGTGGGCGACGGCCTGTACCTGACCACCTCGCGCGACATCCTCGAAGCGATGGCGCGCGGCGAAGGCCCGGCCAATGCCGTGGTCACCCTCGGCTGTGCCGGTTGGGGCGCAGGGCAGCTGGAAAGCGAGCTGTCCGAGAACAGCTGGCTGACCGTGCCGGCCGATGCCGAGCTGGTGTTCCAGCTGCCGCTGGAGCAGCGCTGGCAGGGTGCGGCCTCGCGCATCGGCGTGGACCTGTTCCGGCTGACCGACTACAGCGGCCATGTCTGAGCCCATCACGCCCGCGCCGGATTCTGCTGCCCCGGCGATCCGCCGTGATGGCACCGTTCTGGGTTTCGATGTCGGCTCGCGACGGATCGGCGTGGCCATCGGCAGTGCCTTCGCCGCGCATGCGCGCGCGGTGGCCGTGGTCGATGTGCACGGCAACGGCCCGGACTGGACCGCGATCGAACGCCTGCTCAAGGAATGGAAGCCCGACGGCCTGGTGGTCGGCGACCCGCTGACCCTGGACGGCCAGGACCAGCCCAACCGCAAGCGCGCGCAGGGCTTCGCCCGCCAGCTGCGGGAGCGCTTCAAGCTGCCGGTGGTGATGATCGACGAGCGTTCCAGTTCGGTCGAGGCCGCACGCCGCTTCGCCGTCGAGCGCGCCGAAGGGCGCAAGCGCCGCCGTGATGCGGCTGCCCTCGATGCCGTCGCCGCAGCGGTGATCATTGATCGCTGGCTGTCGTCGCCGGACGACGCCACCCCCATTCCCTGACTGCCCGACACCGCCATGACCGCCCAGCAAATCGATGCCTCCGGACGCCTGCGCCACCTGCTGACCCTGGAGGGCCTGCCGCGCGAAACGCTGCTGCAGCTGCTCGACCGCGCAGGGCAGATCCGCGATGCCGCAGTCGGCCGCGTCGGCAACAAGCGCCACGTGCTGGCCGGTTCGGCGGTGTGCACGCTGTTCTTCGAACCGTCCACGCGCACCCGCAGTTCGTTCCAGCTGGCCGCGCAGCGGCTGGGGGCGGACGTGCTGAATTTCGACGCCTCGACGTCCTCTACCCGCAAGGGTGAGACCGCCTGCGACACGCTTCGCAACCTGGAAGCGATGGGCGTGCGCGGCTTCGTGGTGCGCCACCCCGATGACGGCGCCGTGGCCGCACTGGCCGATGCGGCAGGCGAGGGCACCGCGCTGATCAATGCCGGTGACGGCCGCAGTTCGCACCCGACCCAGGGCCTGCTGGACATGCTGACCCTGCGCCAGGCCAAGGGCCCGGATTTCTCGAAGCTGAAAGTCGTGATCGTCGGCGACGTGAAGCACTCGCGCGTGGCCCGTACCGACCTGCATGCGCTGCGCACGCTGGGCGTGGGCGAGATCCGCGTGTGTGGCCCGCAGTCGCTGCTGCCGGACGACGAGACCCTGAAGGGCTGCGTGGTCGGCGATGATTTCGACGCGATGCTGGAAGGCGTCGATGCGCTGATGATGCTGCGCCTGCAGCGCGAGCGCATGGAAGAAGGCCTGGTGCCGTCGCTGGAGCAGTACCATGCGCAGTACGGCCTGACCAACAAACGCCTGGCGCGCGCGGGCAAGGATGCCGCGGTGCTGCACCCGGGCCCGATCAACCGCGGCGTGGAAGTGACCGACGAGGTGGCCGACGGCTCGCAGTCGTGGGTGCTGCGCCAGGTCGCCAACGGCGTCGCCGTGCGCATGGCCGTGCTGGAAACCCTGCTGGGCTGACCACCCGGGTGAGGTAGGTGTCAACCTTGGTTGACACACTCACCGCCCGGTTCGTGCGCGCACTGTTTTGGTAGATGCCAACCTTGGTTGGCACTATCCACCGGTGCTAATGTCATCGGGCAGATCACATGACGCCCCAAGCTCCCATTCGCACCATGCATGCGGATATTGCCCAAGCCGCGTCGTCAGCCCAGCCCTGATCGGATTTCCCATCAGGTACATCGCATGCCGGTGCAACGATTCGTCAGAGCGGATCGCATGATCGTGATAGCAGGCCTGCCAGAAGCGCCCTACTCGCCCCAGCAGCCGGTTTGCCTGCCGGGCTGTGCGCGACTTGAAACGCTTCATGACGGTTTCCAGCGTTCCCGCACGTAGTTCGACCAGCCAGTGGATGTGGTCGGGCATGACCACGTAGGCAATCGAGCGGGTGAAGCCCTCCTGATCCAGTCGCTGGAATTCGCGGACTGCCAAGGCGGCCGCTGCGGCGTCGGTGAAGAGCGGCGCGCGTTCATGGACGACGGTGGTGAGGATATAGCTGAGGCCGACGCTGGAGCGACGGCCGAGCAGGAGACGGGTGTTCTGCATGGAGGAAGCATGGACGGGCCTGCTTCCAGTGAACATCGGGGAATGGCTTGGTTTCAGGTAGGCCAGTGCCAACCAAGGTTGGCGACTACCAGAGCAGTCAACGCCAACCAAGGTTGGCGACTACGAGAGCAGTCAATGCCAACCAAGGTTGGCAGCTACCAGAAGCTGCGGTTCAGCGCTTCTGCGCGAACAGCCATTCCCACATTGCCGGGTCGGCGTAGGTGGCGTCCCAGGCATTGTGGTTGCCTTCCGGGTATTCGGTGTAGCGCACGTCGCGTGCGGCGGCGCGCTGGAATGCGGCATGCAGTCTGCGGTCGTCGTCCGGCGGCACCACGTCATCCAGTGCGCCGTGGAAGATCCAGATCGGCGTGTGCTGCAGGCGCTGGGCAATCACCGCGTACGGGTCCGCTTCGTGCGCGACCTGCTCGACGAACAGGGTCGGGCGTACCGCACGCGGGGCGAGCACCGCGCCGCACACGGGGACGATCGCGGCAAAGCGGCGTGGGTCATCCAATGCGATGTTCCAGCTGCCATAGCCGCCCATCGACATGCCGGTCAGGTATTGCCGCGCCGGGTCGGCGCCGAATTCGGCGATCGTCGCGTCCAGCGCGGCCACTGCCGCACGGTTGTTGCGGCCGCTCCATTCCTCGTGGCCCGGTACCTGCGGGAACACCACCAGGGCGGGGAAATCGGGATGCGCGCGCAGGTAAGGCCCCAGCCCGGCGTGGGTCTGCTTGACGCCATCGGCGCCGCGCTCGCCCGAGCCGTGCAGGAACAGGACGACCGGAAGGTGGGTGGGAGCGGCGGCCTGCACGCCGGCCGGAATGAACACCTGGTAGTAAGCCGTTTGCCCGTCCACCTTCACCGCACGTGCTTCGAAGCGGCCACGCGCGCTGTCCGGCAGCGAAGTGCAACCGCTCATCATCAGAAGGGCCAGCAGTGGCAGCCAGCGCGACAGCAAACGGACCATGGGATTTTCCGAAGCGGCGAGATCGCCTGCATCGTAGTCCGCCGACGTCGGCCCGGCATCGTGCGCCGCGTCACTGCGGGCGCGGGAAGCTGGCGATGATCTCCAACTGCTCCTGTGCCTCGGTATTGCCTTCGGCGGCGGCGGCCTGCACCTGCGCAATGTCCGGGTGCAGGACCACCAGCAGTGGGTTCTCGCAGACCGGGCAGTCGTACTCGGTGGCGTCCTCGTCAAGTTCCATTTCCATGGCACGCGAGCTGCCCTTCCATTCGCAGGCCGGGCAGGTGTGCTGCTGGTCGCGCCAGCCGGGCTGGAAGTAGTTTTCGATTGTCGTTGCCATGGGGGGATCCAGTTGGGATCGGGTCAGAGCGCCGCGCAGCGGGGATCCGACCCGCGAGACGGTCAGTGCAGCAGCACCAGGGTGGCCAGGCCGAGGAAGGTGAAGAAGCCCATCGAATCGGTCACGGCGGTGAGGAAGATGCCGCTGGCCAGCGCCGGGTCGAAGCCGAAGCGCTTCAGCGTCAACGGCACCAGCACGCCGGCCAACGCAGCAAACAACAGGTTGCAGGTCAACGCGATGGCGATCACTGCCGACAACCCGGGCGAGTGGAACCAGGCGAGCACGATCAGGCCCAGCACCGAACCCAGCATCACGCCGTTCAACAGCGCGACCCGTACTTCCTTCCACAGCAGGGTGCGGGCGTTGGAGGCGCCCACCTGGCCCAGCGCCAGGCCGCGCACCATCAGTGCCAGCACCTGGGTACCGGCGTTGCCGCCGAGGCCGGCGACGATCGGCATCAGCACCGCCAGCGCCACCAGTTTGTCGATGGTGCCTTCGAAGTGGCCGACCACGCTGGAGGCCAGGAAGGCCGTGCACAGGTTCACCGACAGCCACATCAGGCGGCGGCGCATCGCGCGCCAGACCGGGCTGAACAGATCTTCGTCCTCGTCCAGACCGGCGGCGCCCAGCGCCTGGTGCTCGGCCTGGCCGCGGATGATGTCGACCACGTCATCGATGGTGATGCGACCGATCAGGATGTTGTTGTCATCCACCACTGGCGCGGAGATCCAGTCATGGTCGGAGAACTGGCGGGCGACTTCCTGGTCGCTCTCGCCGACGTCGATGGCTGGCTGCTCGTCGTCGATCAGGCGATTGATCGGGGTGGTGTCCTCGTGGGTCACCAGTGCCGCCAGCGACACGCGGCCGAGGTACTGATGGCGGCGGCTGACCACGAACAGGTGGTCGGTGTGGTCGGGCAGTTCACCGCGCAGGCGCAGGTAGCGCAGCACGACGTCGACATTGACGTCGGCGCGCACGGTCACAACGTCCGGATTCATCAGGCGACCGGCGCTGTCCTCGGGATAGGACAGGACCTGTTCCAGGCGCTCGCGGTTCTCGCGGTCCATCGACTTGAGGACTTCGTCGATGACCGTGTCCGGCAGGTCTTCGACCAGGTCGGCCAGATCGTCGATGTCCAGGTCTTCGACCGCGGCGATGATCTCGTCCGGGTCCATGTCCGCGAGCAGGCTTTCGCGCACGTCCTCGCCGACGTGGACCAGCACCTCGCCGTCGTCTTCCGGATCAACCAGTCCCCACACCACCTCGCGCTTGCCCGGCGGCAGTGATTCAAGCAGGTTGCCGATCTCGGCCGGGGCCAGGGTGTTGACCAGGCGACGTACCGGGCCCAGCCGGCCGCTGTCCAGTGCATCGGACAGCATCCGCAGTTGGCGCGCAGTCTTGTCGTGGCGTACAGCTTCAGCCATCGCAGCTCCCGCGGGGATAAGAAAAGCCGCGATCCCGGCAAGGATGCGGCAACAGGGGTGTTCAGTGCGTCATTATCGCAAGGCGATGTTTCAACGCATAGCCGCCGGGTGGCGGGAGTGCCGGCCGCTGGCCGGCAACCTCTTGGTCTTCGATGGGTACGCTGCCGGCCAGCGGCCGGCATTACCCTTGGCGCTCAGGGCGTATCCGCCACCAGCGCCAGCCAGCGTTCGATGGCGCGTCGGTCGCGCGCGGCCAGCAGCTTCGGCGCGCGCGCGCGCAGCGCACCCAGATTGGCTTCGCGTATCGCGCGGCGTACCTCCAGCAACGTACCCGGGTGCAGGCTGAACTCGCTCAGGCCCAGCGCCAGCAGCAGCGGGGTCATCCGGGCATCACCGGCCATCTCGCCGCAGACCGCCACCGGGATGCGGTGACGCGCGCCGGTCTCGATCACCATCTGCAGCAGCCGCAGCACGGCCGGGTGCAGCGGTGAATACAACTCGCCCAGCGCCTCGTTGTTGCGGTCGGCAGCCAGCAGGTACTGCACCAGATCGTTGGTGCCGATCGACAGGAAATCGACCAGGTCGATGAAGCTCTCCAGAGCCAGCGCAGCGGCCGGGACTTCGATCATCGCGCCCAGCGGTACGTGGTCGGACACCATGTGCCCTTCGCCGCGCAGCTGTTCGGTCAGTTTGAGCATGCGACGGCGCACGGCCAGCAGCTCCTCGCGGGTGCTGACCATCGGCACCAGTACGCGCAGCTTGCCGTATGCAGACGCGCGCAGGATCGCGCGCAGCTGGGTGTCGGCCACTTTCGGCCGTGCCAGCGACAGGCGCACCCCGCGCAGGCCGAGTGCAGGGTTCTCTTCGTTGCTCAGGGTCAGGCCGGTACGGTCGGCCTTGTCCGCGCCCAGGTCCAGCGTGCGTATGGTGACCGGCCGCCCGCTCATGCCCAGCGCGGCATCGCGGTAGGTCTGGAACTGCTCTTCTTCGTCCGGCAGCTCATTGCGCTGCAGGAACAGGAATTCGGTGCGGTACAGGCCGAGCCCCTGCGCGCCCAGTGCATGCGCCTGGGTCACGTCTTCCAGCGATTCGGCATTGGCCAGCAGGGCAATGTCGACCTGGTCGCGGGTACGGCTGGGCTTGCTGCGCAGGCGGCCGAGCTCGCGCTGCTCGCGCGCATGTTCCTTCAGCCGGACGCGGTAGTCCCGCAGGTTGTCGGCCTGCGGGTTGACGGTGATGCTGCCGTCGGCGCCATCGATGATCAGCACATCGCCATCGGCGATGCGGCTGAGCAGCTGCGGCACGTTGACGATCAGGGGCAGGTGCAGGCTGCGCGCCAGGATCGCGCTGTGCGACAGCGCGCTGCCGGCGGCCGTGACGATGCCGACTACGCCCTGTGCCTGCAGCTGCGCCAGCTCGGAGGGCGCGATGTTGTCACAGACCAGGATCTCGCCGGCCAGGCCTTTCACTGCCGACGGCCGTTCGGGTTGCAGGAAGGCGTGGATGCGCCCGATCACATGGTCGAGATCGTCCATGCGGCTCTTCAGATAGGCATCGTCCATGCCATCGAAGACCTTGGCCAGGCGGTCGCGCTGCAGGCGCAAGGCATAGCCGGCGCTGTACGGGCCACTGCGGATCAGCTCGTCCAGGCCGTACAGCAGCTCGGGGTCGTCCAGCAGCAGCGCGTGCAGGTCGAGGAACTCGCCCACTTCCTGGTTCAGGGCGCCATGCAGGCGCTGGCGCAGCTCGTGCATTTCCGTACGCGCGGCATCCAGCGCCCGGTGCAGGCGCGCCAGTTCGGCCTCGACCTGGTGGGCGGCCACGCGCTGCTCGGCCACCTCCAGCGCATGCGGCAGTCGCACGCGTGCCCGGCCCATCGCCGTTCCGCGCGCGGCGCCGTGGCCGGCCAGCAGCTGTACCGGCCGTTGGCCGGAAGGGACCTGGCTGGCGCGTGCGCGTGGCACGCTCAGCTGTCCTCGTCGAAACGGCGTTCGAACAGGCCGACCACCGCCTCCATCGCGGCGGCTTCGTCCTCGCCGTTGATCCGCACGGTGACCGGGGTGCCTTGGCCGGCGGCCAGCAGCATCACGCCCATGATGCTCTTGGCGTTGATCTCACGGCCTTTGGCGGCCATGGTCACGTTGCAGCGGAACGGCGCCAGGGTCTGCACCAGCTTGGCGGTGGCCCGGGCATGCAGGCCCAGGCGGTTGCTGACTGTGAGTTCTCGTTCAAGCATCGTCGACTATCGCTCCATTACGGGTACCCGCCGCGGCTGTGGCGGGCAGTTGATCCAGTCCCTGTTCCGGATAATTCATCACCCGCAGCAACATCGGCAGGCTCAGCGCCGACACCCGGCGAACCGGGGTCCCCAGCCGGGCCAGCTGCCCGGCAAGGTTGGCGGGGCTGGCGCCGTACAGGTCGGTCAGGATCAGCACACCATCACCCCCGTCAACCCGCCGCAGGGCGGCCGAGGCGAGCGGGAGCAGGGCGTCCAGGTCTGCGTCGAACGGTACTTCGAAAGCTTCGGTTTTCAGCGGCAACTGCCGCAGGAGCCGGGTCGCCACGTCAAGCAGGGCGGTCCCGACCCCGGGATGTGTTACGAGGAGAATGCCACAGGTCATTACTGCACGTTAACAGGTCAAGGTGAATTGGCGATAGCAGCAGGAGAGGGGCACTGTGTCCCGTATTCAGCGTTGCTCCCAGGGAGGCCTTTTCCGTTGAGAAAGAGATCCGACCCCATCCGTTTTTCGATGCCTGACAGCGATTCATCCACGCAGGCGTGGATCCATCGTGTCGACCAGGGTCGACACCCACCCGCAGCAGAAATCTGCCAGAGGTGGGGCGGTGTGGGTCTGCAGGACCGTTGGCGCCATGGATGGCGCCATCGAGCCCCCAGGAACGGGTTCACGACGTGTCCTGCAGACCCACACCGCCCCGCCATCCCACGGGATGCCGCTCCTGCTGTTGCTGTTGCTGTTGCCGGCCAGCGGCCGGCACTATCGGCGGGTGCCGGGCGCAGCCCGGCCGACCCCCTCAATCCTGTTCGCGGTGGTACGTCGCCACGTCTTCCCAGCCCATCTCGCGGGCATGCCGGGCCAGGCGCTCGGCCAGGAACACCGACCGGTGCTTGCCGCCGGTGCAACCGAACGCCACTGTCACATAGCTGCGGGTGCCATCACCCAGCTTCGGCAGCCAGGTATCGAGGAAGTCCATCAGCTGGGCCAGGTAGCGCTGCACGTCCGGCTGCGCTTCCAGGTAGTCGCGTACACCCGGTTCGCGACCGCTGAGCGCGCGCAGGTCCGGGTCCCAGTGCGGATTGGGCAGCACCCGCGCATCGAACACGAAGTCCGCCTCGGCCGGCACGCCGCGCTTGTAGGCGAACGATTCGAACAGCAGCGACAGGCCGGTGGCATGGTCCATCGTGAACTCGGTGATGATCCGCCGCCGCAGCTGATGCACGTTGAGGCTGCTGGTGTCGATCACCGCATCGGCCTCGCGGCGCAGCGGTGCGGTCAACTCGCGTTCGCGGGCGATGGCTTCAGGCAGCGACAGGCCCAGCTGGCTCAGCGGATGGCGGCGGCGGGTGTCGGCGTAGCGCTTGAGCAGCGTCTCGTCGCTGGCCTCGAAGAACAGCACCTTCACGTCCACGCCGGCGTCGGCCGCCAGCTGCCGCCAGTCGCCCAGCTGGCTCAGGTCGGCCTGGCCGCGAACGTCGATGCCTACGGCCAGACGCCGTGGTGCGCTGCCGTCGTGGTTGGTCAACAGGCTGCGCACGAAGTCGGGCAGCAGATTGATCGGCAGGTTGTCCGAGCAGTAGTAATCCTGGTCCTCAAAGGTCTTCAGGGCGACGGATTTACCCGAGCCGGACAGGCCGCTGACGATGATCAGGGTCGGGGCGGAGGGGGTGACGGTGCTCATGGACAGGCTCTTCGAAGGGCAGGGAAATCAGGGTGTTCGCCGTTCCAGCAGGTTGCTGTGACGGGCGATGAACATGGCTGCCGGGTCGATGCCCTTGGTGCGCAGGATGTGCAGGCGGGTGGCCGCCTCGGTCAGCACGGCCAGGTTGCGGCCGGGCATCACCGGCAGGGTGATCAGCGGTACGTCCAGGTCCAGCACATGGCGGGTGCCCGAATCGCCGGTCAGGCGCTCGTAGCCATGCGGGGTGGGTTCGGTCATCGGCTTGGTCAGGTGGACGATCAGCCGAAGGTACTTGTTCTTCTTTACAGCCGTGTCGCCGAACATCTCGCGCACGTTCAACACGCCCAGGCCGCGCACTTCCAGCAGGTCCTGCAGCAGCTCCGGGCAGGTGCCATCGAGTACATCGGGTGCGATCTGGGTGAATTCGGGAGCATCGTCGGCCACCAGGCGATGGCCACGGCTGAGCAGTTCCAGCGCCAGTTCGCTCTTGCCGGATCCCGCTTCGCCGGTGATCAGCACGCCGATGGAATAGATCTCCATGAACACGCCATGCAGGATCACCCGCGGCGCCAGCGTCCGCGCCAGGTGGTAGGACAGGTGGTTGAGCAGTTCGTGGCCGCGCTTGGGCGACAGCCACAATGGCGTGCCGGATTCGTCCGCGGCAGCGCGCAGGTCTTCCGGGCAGGCCTGGTTGCGGGTCAGCACCAGCGCCAGCGGGTGCGACTGCATGATCTTTTCGATGGTCTCCCAACGCTGGCGCGGTTCCAGCGCATCCAGCCAGGACAGTTCCTCGGTGCCCAGGATCTGCACCTTGTTGGGATAGATGGCATTGAGGTAGCCGGCCAGCGAGGGGCGCCGCGAGACCGTGTTGCCGGCCTCCAGCTCTCGCTTCTCGCCGGACTTGCCGGCAGCCCAGCGCAGTCCCAGCCGCTCGCGCTGCTGTTCGAACAGTTCACGGGCGGTGATGCTGGTATTCATGCGGCACTCGCAGGTGGGGTCATGTCCAGCGCCTTGCGCAGCGCCCGGGCATCGCCCGCTTCGCGCAGGGCCTGGCGGATGTCCGGCGCCGAGAACAGCTCGGCCAGCTCGGACAGCAGCATCAGGTGCTGGTGGGTGTAGTGGGCGGGGACGGCCATCGCGAACACCAGGTCCACCGGCTCCTCGCCACCGAAATCGACCGGGGTGGCCAACCGCAGCAGAGCGCCGCGGGGGCGGTCCAGGGTTGGCGCGCGGCCGTGGGGAATGGCGATGCCGTGGCCGATGGCGGTGCTGCCCAGCGCTTCGCGCTGGCACAGGTTCAGATAGATCTGTTCGGCGTTGGCCTGGCGGCAGGCCAGCAACCCGGCGGCGGCCTGCAGGACGCTGTCACGGTCGGTGGCCGTGCAGAGCTGGGTCTGCACGGCCGCCAGGAGGTCAGTCAGGGGCATGTCTGCGGGGAACGGTGGCGATCAGCCACCATTGTCGCCCACCGGCAGCGGTGCGTGCTGCTGTTTTTTCTCCTTGTGCTTGATCACCAGACGGTCAAGCTTGTCCGCAAGCAGGTCGATCGCGGCATACATGGTCTGGGCATTGGCCTCGGCGTGCAGGGTCTGGCCGGGAATGTTGAGGCTGGCGTCGACGTGGTGTTCGGTCTTCTGCAGCTTGAGGGTCACCCGCGCTTCGCAGTGCTGGTCGAAGTGCTTTCCGATCCGGGCCAGCTTCTCCTCAACATAGGACTGCAGGGCCGGGGTGACTTCGACATCTTTGCCAAACGTTTCGATGCGCATCGGGTTTCTCCTGTGTTCGGATGTGCCAATGAACCTCTCCGCCGGGCGCGGCGGCGCGTCAAGCGATTCTGACCCTTTCGTGCGAGGCGGAAATGTTCATGGCTTCACGATACTTCGCCACGGTGCGTCGCGCTACTGGAATTCCCGACGATTTGAGCAGGTCAGCCAGCTTGGCGTCAGAAAGCGGCTTGCGCGGGTTCTCGTCGTCGATCAGGCGCCGGATCATCGCCTGGATGGCGGTGCTGGACGCCTCGCCACCGCTCTCGGTATCGATGCCCGAGGCGAAGAAGGCGCGCAGCGGCAGGGTGCCTCGCGGGGTACGCACGTGCTTGCGGGCGATCGCGCGCGAGACCGTGGATTCGTGCAGGCCGAGCTCGGCGGCGATCTCGCGCAGGGTCAGTGGACGCAGCGCCTGCTCGCCGAATTCGAGGAAGCCGGCCTGCTGCAGGATCAGGCTGCGCACGACGCGCAGCAGGGTGTCACCACGCTGCTGCAGCCCTTTCAGCAGCCAGCGCGCTTCCTGCAGCTGGGCACGCAGGTAGCCGGCATCGGCGTCGCCACAACGTCGGATCAGCTGTTCGTAGCCGCGGTGGATCACCACCTTCGGCCCGGCATGCGCGGCCAGCGCTGCGCGCCATACGCCGTTCTGCCGCCACACCACCACATCCGGCACCACGTAGGTGTCCTGCGACAGCGGCGCGATCTGCGTGCCCGGGCGCGGGTCCAGCGAGCGCAGCAGCGCCACGGCAGTCTCGACCTCGTCCAGCGGCAGCTTCAACTCATGGGCGAGCCCGGCGACGCCGCTGCGCGGCAAACGTTCCAAGGGTCCTGCGGCAATCTGTCGCGCCAGGAGCAGGCCGGGCGTGTCGCCGGCCAGCACATCCAGCTGCAGCAGCAGGCATTCGCCCAGCGTGCGTGCGGCCACACCCACCGGATCGAAGCGCTGGATGCGATGCAGCACGGCGAGGATCTCGTCATCGTCGGCGTGGATCGCCGGCAACAGGGTTTCAGCGATGGTGGCCAGCGGTTCGCGCAGGTAACCGTCGTCGTCCAGTGCATCGATCAGTGCGGCACCGATGCTGCGATCACGCGAGGACAGATGCGACAGATGCAGCTGCCACAGCAGATGGTCGGCCAGTGTTTCGGTTTCGGCTACGCGCTCGGCAGCGCTGCCATTGTCGTCGTCATCATCGAAGCTGCCACCGCTGCCGGTCGTCGTCCAGTCCAGTTCGGTCGGCGCCCAGTCGTCGCCCTCATCGCTGCGCTCTGCAGGCGCTTCGTTGTCGTTGCCATCGCTGCCTTCATTGGCGGCGCTGCTGTCGTTGCTGTCGGCCCAGTCCAGCAGTGGGTTGCTTTCCACTGCCTGCGCGATCTCCAGCTCCAGTTCGGTGGCCGACATCTGCAGCAGCTTGATCGCCTGCTGCAACTGGGGCGTGAGCACCAGTTGCTGTCCCAACGATGTCTGCAGCCGAGTCTTCATGCCTGTGCCGAAAGGAAGGAAAGGGCCCCGGCGACTGCTTCACAGCTTGAAGGAATCCCCGAGGTAGACGCGGCGTACATCGGCGTTGTCCAGGATCGCCTCCGGCGAACCCTGGGCCAGCACGCTGCCCTCGGCGAGGATATACGCGCGGTCGCAGATACCCAAGGTCTCGCGCACGTTGTGGTCGGTGATCAGCACGCCGATGCCACGCTGCTTGAGGTGGGTGACGATGCGCTGGATCTCGCCGACCGAAATCGGGTCGACACCGGCGAACGGTTCGTCGAGCAGGATCAGGCGCGGTTGTGCGGCCAGTGCGCGGGCGATCTCGCAGCGGCGGCGTTCGCCACCGGACAGGCTGGCGCCGAGCTGGTCGGCGACATGGCCCAGCTGCAGTTCGTCGAGCAGGCCGTTCAATTCGCGCTCGCGGCCGGCCGAGTCCAGGTCCTCGCGCAGTTCCAGCACCAGGCGGATGTTGTCGGCCACGGTAAGCTTGCGGAACACCGACGGTTCCTGCGGCAGGTAGCCCACCCCCTGCTTGGCGCGGGTGTACATCGGGTCGCCGGTGATGTCCTTGCCGTCGAGCACGATGCTGCCGGCATCGGCGGCCACCAGACCGACGATCATGTAGAAACAGGTGGTCTTGCCGGCACCGTTGGGGCCGAGCAGGCCGACCACTTCACCCGCATCGAGGGTCAGCCCGAAGTCCTTGACCACTTCGCGCTGCTTGTACTTTTTGCGCAGGCCCTTGGCGACGAGCATTACTTCCTGCTCCCGGCCGGCTGTGCCGGCGTGGTGGCCTTGGGCTGTGCCGCAGGCGCGGCCGGGGTCTTGTTCTTCGGCGGGATGACGGTACGCACGCGGCTGCCGTCACCACCGGAGTTCATCTCGCCGGTGCGGGTGTTGTAGACCATGCGCTGGCCGGCATTGGTGCCGCGCGCGCTGGTGACCTTGTAGTTGCCGGTCAGGGTGATGATCTCGGTCTTGATGTCGTAGTCGATGCGATCAGCAAGCGCATCCATCCAGGTGCCGTCATCAAGCTGCTGCTTCATCTTGGCCTGCTTGCCGGTGAAGACCACGCGCACGGCCTCGCCGTCCTTGAGGTAGATCTCGGCCTCGGACGAACGCAGGTCCAGCGTGCCCTGGGTGATGATCACGCCCTGCGACAGCACGGTCTTGCCGTCGCCGGTGAGCATGCCGGACTGGGCGCCGGAATCGATGTGCATGTCTTCGTTGCGGTCGGTGGACTTGGCGAAGGCGGCGCTGGGGACAAGAAGACCGAGCGCGAGTACGGCGGCAAAGGGAATCTTCATCGGGGTCCGTTCTACCGGTGGGGGCCTGCCGGGCGGGCCGGGGGCGGAGGGTGGGGCTGCCGGCCCTGCGCCTGTCCGGAGACGTCGCGGGCTGGCGGCGGAATCAGCGTCTGGGCGTGTAACGGCCCTTGGACTGGCTGAGGAAATGATACGTGTTGTTCTTCGAATCCACTTCGAAGCCGACGCCGGACTGTTCCATGCCCGGGCGGGTCATGGTCACCAGGGCGTCGGTACGGGCGCGGTTCTCCTTCGGGAACACGTCCAGGTGGTCGGTGCGGAAGGTGGTCGGCACCACGCCCGGGCCCGCCGGGCTGTCGCCGGCAACCTTGCCGCGCAGCTTCATCTCGTCGCCCTTGGCGCTGAGCCAGCCGGTCTCGGCACGCAGCGTCCAGTGCTTGCCATCCTTGTCCGGCATCTCGAACAGCGGGGTGGCAATGTTGATGGTCTGGTCGCCGCGCTGGCGCTCCAGCCGCGGTGCGCGCAGGGTGGTCGATTCCTTGCCGTGCTCATCCAGGGCGACGATCTGGAAGTCATGCAGGATGTAATCCACACCAATTTCCTGGCCCCCCGTGGCTGGACCCTTGTCGCGGTTGCGCAGCGCCGCCCAGCTGCTCAGCAGGGCGGCCAGCAGCAGGCTGATGCCGAGCACGGTGCGCCAGTTCAAGGTGGGCAGGTTCATGCGCCAAACCTCGCCAGCACCGCATCCGCGCGGCCCTGGGCGGCCAGCAGGATGTCGCACAGCTCGCGCGCGGCGCCACGGCCACCCTCGGCGCGGGTCTGCCAATGCACGCGTTCGGCGATCCACGGATGGGCATTGGCCGGGGCCACCGCAAGGCCGACCGCACCCAGCGGCGCCAGATCGGGCAGGTCATCGCCCATGAACGCCACCTGTTCCAGGCCGATCCCGTGCTGCGCACACAGCGCCTGCACGCTGGCCAGCTTGTCGCCCACGGCGATCTGGGTGTCGATGCCGAGGTCGGCGCCGCGCTTGAGCGCGGACTGGCTGTTGCGCGCGGTGATCAGCACGGGGTGGATACCGTGCTGCTGCAGCAGTTTCAGGCCCAGGCCATCCTGCACGAAGTACGCCTTGCTCTCGTTGCCGTCCTTGTCGTAGTACAGCCGACCGTCGGTGAGGGTGCCGTCCACGTCGAAGCAGGCCAGGCGGATCTGGGCCGCAGCGGCATGCAGGTGGGCGGGGAAGGCGGGCAGGGGGGACCAGGGCATCAGGGCGGCAGGCTCGTTATGGGCGGGTGCGGCGTTACAGACTGAATGGGGTCTACGGACTGTCGGTTAAACCACCCGGGCCCGCAACAGGTCATGAATGTTCAGCGCGCCAACCGCGCGGCCCTGGCCATCAACCACGATCAGGCCGGTGATCTTGTGGGTCTCCATCAGGCGGGCGGCCTCGACCGCCAGCTGGTCGGCGCCGATGGTGCGCGGGTTGCGGGTCATCACGTCGGCGATCTTCGCCGTGCGCACATCCAGCGCGCTGTCCAGCGCACGGCGCAGGTCGCCGTCGGTGAACAGCCCGATCAGCACGCCGTCGGCGTCAACCACGGCGGTCATGCCCAGCCGCTTGCGGCTCATTTCCACCAGCGCCTCGCTGAGGCTGGCGTCGGCGCCCACGCTGGGCAGGTCGTCGCCGGTGTGCATGACGTCGGTGATGTGCAGCAGCAGGCGACGGCCGAGGCTGCCGGCAGGGTGCGAGCGGGCGAAGTCATCGGCGGTGAAGCCACGTGCATCGAGCAGGGCCACGGCCAGTGCATCGCCCATCGCCAGCGAGGCGGTGGTGCTGGAAGTGGGTGCCAGCGCCAGCGGGCAGGCCTCGGCCGGCACGCTCACGTCCAGATGGATGTCGGCGGCGGTGGCCAGGCTGGACTGCGGGCGGCCGGTCATGGAGATCAGCAGGTTGCCCTGGCGCTTGAGCACCGGCAGCAGCATCAGCACCTCGTCCGATTCGCCCGAGTAGGACAGGGCCAGCACGACGTCGTCCTCGGTGATCATGCCCAGGTCGCCGTGGCCGGCTTCACCGGGGTGCACGTAGAACGCCGGCGTACCGGTAGAGGCCAGGGTGGCGGCGATCTTGCGCGCGATATGCCCGGACTTGCCCATGCCGGTGGCAACCACCCGCCCGCGGCTGGCCAGGATCGCCTGGCAGGCCTGCTGGAAGGCCTCGCCGAGGCGGTCGGCCACGGCATCCAGGGCCTGCCGCTCGATCTCGAACACGCGGCGGCCACTGGCAACCAGGCCGGCAGGGTCGACGGAACGGGGGGGCAACAGGGATTCGGCCATGCGGACGCCACGCAGCGGAAGTAGAATGGACCCACATTTTATTAGGAAAGCCCGTTGGACGCCGACACCATCCGCAATCTGATCGAAACCGGCCTGCCCGGCGCCCGCGCCGACGTGCAGGGCGACGATGGCGTGCATTTCGAAGCGACCGTGGTCTGCGAGGCCTTTGCCGGCAAGATGCCGCTGGCCCGCCACCGCATGGTGTATGCCACCCTGGGCGACCTGATGGGCGGCGCGATCCACGCGCTGGCGCTGAAAACCGTGACCCCGGCCGAAGCCGGCTGAACCGCAGAAGATCCCGAATACATGGCCAAGATCGTTGTGACCGGCGGCGCTGCGCTGCACGGTGAAGTGAACATCTCCGGCGCCAAGAACGCCGTCCTCCCCATTCTCTGCGCGACCCTGCTGGCCGATGAGCCGGTGGAGATCACCAACGTGCCGCACCTGCACGACGTGGTCACCACGGTGAAGCTGCTTGGCGAGCTGGGCGCCAAGGTCACCATCGACCAGGGCACGCTGTCGCGCGGCAGCGCGATCGTGGTCGACCCGCGTCCGGTCAACCAGCACGTCGCACCGTATGAGCTGGTCAAGACCATGCGCGCCTCGATCCTGGTGCTGGGCCCGCTGCTGGCCCGCTTCGGCGCCGCCGAAGTGTCGCTGCCGGGCGGCTGCGCGATCGGCTCGCGACCGGTCGACCAGCACATCAAGGGCCTGCAGGCGCTGGGCGCCGAGATCGTGGTCGAGAACGGCTTCATCAAGGCCAGCGCCAAGCGCCTGAAGGGTGGCCACTTCACCTTCGACATGGTCAGCGTCACCGGCACCGAGAACGTGCTGATGGGCGCGGTGCTGGCTGAAGGGACCACCGTCCTCGACAACTGCGCGATGGAACCGGAAGTGACCGACCTGGCGCACTGCCTGATCGCGTTGGGCGCGAAGATCGAAGGCCTGGGCACCGCCCGCCTGGTGATCGAGGGCGTCGAGCGCCTGTCCGGTGGCCGCCACGAAGTGCTGCCCGACCGCATCGAGACCGGCACCTTCCTGGTGGCCGCGGCGATGACCGGTGGCAAGGTCACCGTCAACCGTGCGCGCCCGAACACCATGGACGCGGTGCTGTCCAAGCTGGTCGAGGCCGGTGCGAAGATCGAGACCACCGACGACAGCATCACCCTGGACATGCAGGGCCGGCGGCCGAAGGCGGTCAACCTGACCACCGCGCCGTACCCGGCATTCCCGACCGACATGCAGGCGCAGTTCATGGCACTCAACTGCGTGGCTGACGGCGTGGGCGTGATCAACGAAACGATCTTCGAGAACCGTTTCATGCACGTCAACGAACTGCTGCGCCTGGGCGCGGACATCCAGGTTGAAGGCCACACCGCCATCGTGCGTGGCAGCGAGCACCTGAGCGGCGCACCGGTGATGGCGACCGACCTGCGAGCGTCGGCCTCGCTGATCCTGGCCGGCCTGATGGCCAGCGGCGATACCACCATCGACCGCATCTACCACCTTGATCGTGGCTACGAGAACATCGAAGAGAAGCTGTCTTCGCTCGGCGCCACCATCCGGCGCGTGCCATGATCCTGCGCGGCAAGTTCAGCCCGCGTCGCAAGGCGCTGCTGGCCCTGGTGCTGATCGTGCTGGCGTGGCTGGGCTATGCCTGGTACGCCAACATCGCCATCACCCAGGGCATCGAGCAGAAGGACATGGACTGGAACGGCGACGGCACGGTCACGCGTGACGAGATCATCGAGTCGTTCTATGCGGTCGCGGTGAACGACAGCCAGGACGGCAACCGTCATTGCCGCACCTTTGTCTGGCGCAGCACCGGCGAGCAGATCCGAGTGGACTGCCGCACCGAGTTCAAGCCGGCGGCGGCCGAGGAAAAGAAGTAAGAAAAACGCCCGCGAAAGCGGGCGTTTTCTTTTCGCGGGGCCCTGGGTCGGAGCCCTTTCCATCGGAAAGGGCTCTGACCCCAGCCACACAACCGGGGTCAGAGCCCATCCCCGAGGGGATGGGATCCGACCCCGGCACTCAGTTCATCGCCTTGATGGTCAGGTCCAGCGCATCGCGGCCGCTCTCACGCTGCAGCATGCGCGCCGGCACCGGGAAGTCCGGCACGATCCAGGCGATCAGCTCCTTGTTGCCGTCGGCGCGCGAGACCTTGGTCGCCTCGTAACTCTTGCCGGCCACGGTGATCGATTCCTTGCCGATCACGCGGTAGGTCATGTTCTTGATCCGGCCTTCGTCCACCATGCGATAGGTCAGCGGCTTGCCGGCGGCCAGGTCACGGGCGATCGCCAGGTTGATCAGCAGCGCGTCCATGTCGCCTGCTTTCAGCGCGATGGGGCCCGCACGGTCCGGCTTGATGTCGCCGGTCCAGGTGGCCTGGTTGCTGGTCCAGTTGTAGTTGGCCTGCACGTTGCGCTTCTTCACCAGCAGCGCCGAACGGTCCTGGCTGCTGAGCGGACGCAGCTGGCCACGCACTTCCTCGAACACCGTGCTCTGGCTGAGGTCGGCCAGCTGGTTCTTCACCTGCAGGCTGTAGCGCCATTTGTTGCTGCCTTCGCTGGCCAGGGTCATGGTGCCGTTGGCCTGCATGCCCATGTAGCTGGCCAGGTAATCCGCCTTGAACGGTTCCAGCGCCATGGCCGGCAGGCTGGCCACGGTCAGGGCAGCGGCTGCGATCCAGGTGAGGGGGCGGGTCAGGGTATTCATGCTCAGACTCCTTGGTATTCGATCAGGCGCAGGTCGACGCGGTCTTCGCCGTCTTCGCGTTGCAGGATGCGCACCGGGGTGGGGACACCGTTGGCGATCCAGAGAATGGTTTCGTTTCTGCCACCGTTGGTCCGGTAGACCCGCAGCGCGTTGTAGGACAGGTCGCCGACCTCGACGTTCTCGGTCTGCGGCGCGGCCTGGTAGTCGTGTTCTCGGACCTTGCCCATGTCCACGTAGCGGTAATGCATGGTGGCGCCCGGACGCGCATCGCGCATGATCGCCAGGTTGATCAGCAGCGCGCTCTGGTCGCCGGCCCGCAGCGGGATCGGCTGCGCGCGCTCCTTCTTGACGTCGCCGGTCCATTGCGCGGTGCCGGCCTGCCAGTTGTAAGTGCCCACGGCCTTCTTGCCCAGGAACAGGCCCTTGCGCACCGTGCTCTGGCTGAGCGGTGCGTAGACGCCACTGCGCTCCTCGAACACCGTGCTCTGCTCGATGTTCAGGCCGAGCACGCTGGCAAAGCCGCGGCGGCCGACCACCTGCATGTCCACGCGCCACTGGCTGCCGCCGGTGTGGGTGACCTGCATGCTGGCATCACCCGCTTCCTTGCCCTTGTAGAAGGCCTGGTAGGTGGCGGTGAACGGCTGCAGCGGCGGCGGCTCCCAGGCCAGTGCCGGCAACAGCGGCACACTGGGCTCGTTCGGTGGCAGCGCAGCGGGTGTGGGCGGCGGGGAAGCCGCAGGCGGCTGCGCCTGGCCCCAGCCCACAGCGGGAAGCACGGCAAGCGACAACAGCAGTGAAGTGGACAGCAGCGTCGTGGTCTTCATGGAGGACAGGAACCGCGGGAGGGGGCAGGATGCCAGCCCCGCAGTCAGCGGGGCGTGTGCAAGAGCGTTACCGGTTCAGGTTTCCGGCGGAATCTAGGGCCAAGGGGCTAAACAGGGGGTGACCGTCCAGCCAGGGCTGACCCTCCCGTTCAGCCAGGCGGCCTTCGCACAGCAGCTGCAGTGTGGCGATCAGCAGCGGATGCTCCACCGCAAGCACGCGTGCGGCCAGCGCCTGCGCGTCGTCGCCGGGCCGCACCGGCACGCGGGCCTGCGCCAGCACCGCGCCGGCATCCAGTTCGGGGACCACCAGGTGCACGCTGGCGCCATGCTCGGCGTCACCGGCCTGCAGCGCCCGCGCGTGGGTGTCCAGGCCCTTGTGCAGCGGCAGCAGCGACGGGTGGATGTTGACCAGGCGGCCATCGAAACGCTGCACGAAGGCCGGACCAAGGATGCGCATGTAGCCGGCACAGACGATCCAGTCCGGCTGTACCGCGGCAAGCGCATCGCCGAGCGCCTGCTCGTAGCTGGCGCGGTCGCTGAATTCCTTCGGTGCATGCGCCCAGCGCAGGCCGGCATCGACACGCAGCAGGGCCTCTGCGGCGGGGCGGTCGGAGAACACGCCGACCAACTCGGCCGACAGGCGGCCGCTGCCGATCGCGTCGAGGATGGCCTGCAGGTTGCTGCCGCGGCCCGAGGCGAGCACGGCGATGCGGGTTGGGGCGGTCATTGCAGGGAACTCCGGCGGATCAGAGGCCAGGTCAGCAGGCTGCCGACGGTCGCCATCAGCATGTCGGCATGCGCATCCCACATGTCACCCTGCTGGCCGTTGTAGGCTTCGGCGGCATCCGGCGACAGCGCCAGCGCGATGGCCCATTCGAACCATTCGTAGACCAGGCTGGCACACATCACTGTCATCACCGCCAGGGTGAAGGCCTGGCCCAGGCGCAGCGCCGGCCACGCATGACGGGCCAGCTGCAGCAGTGCGGGGGTGAAGCAGACGCCGAACAGGAAGTGGATGAGGCGGTCGAAATGGTTGCGCTGCCAGCCGAAGGCCGCATTCGGCGACCAGCCGGTCAGCATCTGCGCCCAGGCGTCGTAGGGCACGTTGGAATACAGCCAGCGCGCCGCCACGCAGTGCAGGGCGATGAAGCCGCAGATGGCGATGAAGGCGCCGTTGCCCAGCCAGCCGCCGCGGCGGTCGACCCACAGCAGCGCGGCCAGACCGACCACGGTCAGCGTGCTGTGCAGGGCCTGCTCGGTGGGCCACAGCGGGTGGATCCAGCTGATCGCGAACACCGCCAGTACGGCGGCGAAAGCCCACTTCTTCGGGCCCGGGAAGCGGCGGGTGGTGGGCGAAGCAGACGTCGGGAGGGCAGGCGCGGACATGGGAAATCGATCAGATGAGGACGGGGCGTCTGCCGGCAGATTCAGGCACTGAGGTGATCACCGCGGTCGAACAGCGCAGCCATCTCCGGCTTGGACAGGAACACCCAGGCATAGGCGGCCAACGCCATGCCCAGTGGTCCAGCCAGCACGCCCAGCCACGCCGCGCGCTGGCACCAGGCCAGCCCGGTGCGATGTGACAGCTGGCGCGCGGTGTGCAGCTGCACGAACCCCAGCACGGCGGCCAGCACGGCGATGGACGCATAGACCGTGGTCAGCATCCAGACATCCTCCAACCCGCGCGACTGGGCCACCCAGCCGCTGAGGCCGAGGAACGCCACTGCGGCGACCCAGTGGAAACCGGCCAGGGCGTAGAACAGCACTCTCAGTGTCTGCAGATGGCTGGTCAGCTGCAGCTGTGCCAGGGTCTGATGCGGCAGCGGCAGCGGCGGCGGATTGCCGGAGGCGGTCATGCGGTCGCGGCGGGAAGGTCGAAGGCGGCCTTGACCTGCGGGCGCAGCAGGGTGATCAGGCTGAACACCCCCAGCACCGTGCCGACCGGCGTGAACAGGCAGGCCAGGCCAGCCGCGATCAGGCACAGCAGATGGCGACGGCGGCGGGACAGGCAGCGGCCGGCATAGGCCACGAACGCGCCCAGCGTGATGCCACCGAACACGACGACGCAGCCGAGAACGGTGAACACCCAGCCCATCAGGCGCTGTTCCTCCAGCGAGGAGGGCTCGCCGCCGGACTTCATCGGCAGGCTGCCGGTCAACGCGGCGATGCCGATCACGATGTGCAGGATGAAGATCAGCGAGAACAGCACGATGAGGCCACCGACCACGTAGTGTGCGATGGCCAGCATGCGCAGGTGGTCGGCATCCTGCGCGCTGAACGGCGGTACCGTCGCCAGCGGCGGCGGCACGGGGGCGGGCGACAAAGGGGGCGTTGCGTCCATGCGGGGCTCCTGGGTTGCCGGCGTCAGCCGATGTGGACGCGTTCGGCGCCTTCGGCGGTGACCACCTGGCCGATGGTCCAGTGCTCCAGGCCCTGCGCCTTGACTGCATCGGAAACGGCAGCCACCTGGTCCGCTGCGACGATCAGCACGAAGCCGATGCCGCAGTTGAAGGTGCGCCACATCTCGCTGTCGGCCACCGCGCCTTCCTTCTGCAGCCACTGGAACACCGGCGGCAGGGTCCATGACGACGCCTGGATGTCCAGGCCGAGGCCGTCGGGCACTACGCGGATGATGTTCTCGGTCAGGCCGCCGCCGGTGATGTGGGCCATGCCATGGATGGCCTCGCCGTGCGACTTCAGCAGCGACAGGATCGGCTTCACATAGAGGCGGGTCGGTGCCATCAGCGCATCGACCAGCTTCACGCCGCCTTCCAGCTCCAGATCGGCCGGGCGACCGGCGCGGTCGTAGATGCGGCGCACCAGCGAGTAGCCGTTGGAGTGCGGGCCGGAGGAGGCGATGCCGATCAGCACGTCGCCGGCGGCCACGCTGGCGCCGTCCTTCAGCTCGCTCTTCTCCACCGCGGCGACCGTAAAGCCGGCCAGGTCGTATTCGCCGGGGGCGTACATGTCGGGCATTTCAGCGGTTTCGCCGCCGATCAGCGCACAGCCGGCCTCGGTGCAGCCGTTGGCGATGCCGCCCACGACCGCTGCGGCGGTGTCGATGTCCAGCTTGCCGGTGGCGAAGTAGTCCAGGAAGAACAGCGGTTCGGCGCCCTGCACCAGCACGTCGTTCACGCACATGGCGACCAGGTCGATGCCGATCGTATCGTGGCGGTTCAGCTGGTGGGCCAGCTTCAGCTTGGTGCCCACGCCGTCGGTACCCGACACCAGCACCGGCTCGCGGTATTTGTTGGACAGGTCGAACAGGGCACCGAAGCCACCCAGGCCGCCCATCACTTCCGGGCGGAAGCTGCGCTTGACCAGGGGCTTGATCCGCTCGACCAGCGCATTGCCGGCGTCGATGTCGACCCCCGCGTCACGGTAGGTGAGGGGGGAGGGGGCGGAAGACGGGGTGTTGGTCACGGGCGTCGGCGCTGGCAGGGGTTGAACGGGCGATTTTAACAGGCCGCATTGGCGCAAAGGCCGTATTCGGGCAACAATTCCCCCGGATACGTCGAGCCAATGGATGTCCTGATGCGCCGCAGCCTGATTCTGACCCTGCTCCTTGCGCTGAGCCTGCCGGTGGCCACGATGGCCCAGAGCGGCCTTCGCACCGAGGGTGATGTCGCCACCGCCAGTGGCGCGTACGAGGCCGAAGTGCCCGTCAACAGCCAAGCCGAGGCCGATCGCAACGGCGCCCTGGCCCGCGCCCTGAGCGTGGTACTGGGCAAGCTGTCCGGCGACCGCAGCGTGATGTCCCGCCCCGGCGTGGTGCAGGCGCTGCGCAACGCCAAGGACTACGTGGCCAGCTACGACTACAAGCAGGACCAGAGCGTGGGCGCCAGTGGCGCCCCCAGCTTCCGTACCCTGCTGGTGGCCCGCTTCCGCGAGGATGATGTCGACTCGCTGGTGTCGGCGCTGGGCCTGCCGCTGTGGCCGCAGCCGCGACCGAAGCCGGTGCTGTGGCTGGCCGTCGACGATGGCAGTGGCCCGCGCCTGGTCAGCGTGCAGCAGGCCAACGCCGCCCGGCCGTTGCTGAACCGCGCCATCGAGCGCGGCTACAAGCTGGGCCTGCCCAGTGGTGGCGCCGCCGAACAGGCGCTGGCGGGTGCGATCTGGCGCCAGGACAGTGCCGCCGTGGCCCGTGCGTCCTCGCGCTACTCGCCGCCGATGCAGCTGATCGGCAAGTTGTACCGCGCCAATGGCGGCTGGCAGGCGGACTGGGTGTTCGTCGACAACGGCCGTGAACTGAACAAGTGGACCAGCAAGGACGCCAACGCCATGCGCGCGATGGCGGCCGGTGCCGACGGCGCCGCCGATGCGCTGGTCAAACGCTATGCCAAGGCCGGCGCCGCCGTCGGTCAGGCCGGGACCTACCGTGTGGTGGTCACCGGCATCAACAGCGCCGACGACTACCTGCGTCTGGCCGCTGGCCTGCGCGAGGTGCCGGTGGTGCGCAATGTCACCCCCCTGCATGCCTCGGCTGGCCAGCTGGAGCTGAACCTGGAGATGACCACCGGCCTGGCCGGCTTCAACCGCATGCTGGGCGACAACGGCGTGCTGGTGCCGAGCGCTCCGCTGCCGGCCCTGCCCGCTCCGATCGACGACACCACCGGTACTCCGGTGGCCGCCCCGGTCAGCAACGAGTACCGCCTGCGATGACTCTGACCCCGGAAGCGGAAATCGCGCAGTTCCTGCGCCGCCTGAAATACATCCTGTTCGCCGGCCTGATCGGCTGGGTGGTGTGGCTGCTGGCGCCGATCCTGACCCCGTTCGTGCTGGCGCTGGCGCTGGCCTGGCTGGGTGACCCGCTGGTGGACCGCATCGAGGCCACCGGCCGCTCGCGCATGACCGGCGTAGTGCTGGTGTTTGCGGCGATGGTGCTGGTGATCGTGGCGCTGCTGCTGGTGCTGGTACCGATGATCGAGCGCCAGATCACCACCCTGATCGCGGTTGCCCCGCAAGCACAGGCGTGGCTGATGGAGAAGGGGATTCCCTGGTTCGAGCAGAAGACCGGCCTGGAAGTGATGCAGTGGCTGGACCCGGACCGCCTGATCGAATGGGTGCGCAGCCACTGGCAGCAGGCCGGCGGCTTCGCCACCACGTTCATGGGCTACGTCTCGCGCTCCGGCTTCGCGATGGTGACCTGGGTGGTCAACATCCTGTTGCTGCCGATCCTGGCGTTCTACTTCCTGCGTGATTGGGACAAGCTGGTCGAGCGCGTGGCGTCGGTGATTCCGCGCAACCACATTGGCACCATCAGCGCGTTGGCGCGTGAGTCCAACGAGGTGCTGGGCGCGTTCATCCGCGGCCAGTTCCTGGTGATGCTGGCACTGGGCGTGATCTATGCCGGCGGCCTGTCGCTGGTCGGCCTCAAGCTGGGCCTGCTGATCGGCCTGATTGCCGGTCTGATCAGTTTCATCCCGTACCTGGGCGCGACCACCGGCGTGCTGATGGCGGTGATCGCCGCGCTGGTGCAGGCACAGGGCTTCGACCTGAAGCTGCTGATCCTGGTCGGCGTGGTGTTCACCGTGGGCCAGCTGCTGGAGAGCTACGTACTGACCCCACGCATCGTCGGTGACAAGATCGGCCTGCACCCGGTGGCGGTGATCTTCGCGGTGATGGCCGGCGGCCAGCTGTTCGGCTTCCTCGGCATGCTGCTCGCGCTGCCGGTGGCGGCGGTGACCAACGTGCTGCTGCGCTACGCGCACCAGCGTTACCGCCAGAGCGAGCTGTACGTG
Organism: Stenotrophomonas sp. YJH_SMC_120; assembly: GCF_059368675.1. NCBI lineage: Bacteria > Pseudomonadati > Pseudomonadota > Gammaproteobacteria > Lysobacterales > Lysobacteraceae > Stenotrophomonas > Stenotrophomonas sp. YJH_SMC_120. The sequence goes on along the minus strand of NZ_JCAFRY010000001.1, from coordinate 769,474 downwards.
GGCGAGAAGCCGGCAATCGTGCTTGACGGCGTGGTCGATGCGCCCCATATCATCGTTCCGAACGAAAAAGGCCCCGACCTGAAGTGATGGGTGTGCCGCAACTGCCGCTGGCCCTGCATTACCCGCGGGACCAGCGCCTGGAGACCTTCATCGGCGCGCCGGATGGCGCGCTGGCGCAGCTGCGCGCGATCGCGGTGGGTGCCAGCCACGATTGGGTCTACCTGGAAGGTGCGGCGGGCACGGGCAAGACCCACCAGGCGCTGGCGATGTGTTCCAGCGCCGAGCAGGCAGGGCGCCTGCCGACCTATGTGCCGCTGGCCAGTGCAGCCGGCCGCGTGCGTGCGGCGCTGGATGGGCTGGAGGCGCGTGAGCTGGTGGCGCTGGACGGCCTGGACGAGGTTGCCGGCAACCGCGACGACGAGATCGCGCTGTTCGATTTCCACAACCGCGCGCGCGCTGCAGGCGTGACCGTGCTGTACACGGCGCAGAAGGCGCCGGAAGCGCTGGGCCTGGTGCTGCCGGACCTGCGTTCACGGCTGGGCCAGTGCGTGCGCGTGCTGCTGCAGCCGCTGGATGAGGAGGGGCGGGCAGCGGTGCTGCGCGAACGCGCGCTGCGACGCGGCCTGGCGATCGACGAGGCATCCATCGAGTGGCTGCTGTCGCATACCGGGCGCGAACTGGGTGGGTTGATCACGCTGCTGGACTGGCTGGACCGCGAGTCGCTGGCGGCGAAGCGGCGGATCACCGTGCCGTTCCTGCGCCAGGTGCTGGAAGAAGGCCGGCCCCGCTACTGAGGGTGGGTTTGTTTGCAGGGCTGCGCCCTGCACCCGCCGAATCAACGTCAACGTCAAAAGCTGGCCATCTCCGTGGGATGGCGGGGTGGGTCCGGTTGCGGGGGACGCTGCAAGTACGTCCCTGTAAGCTCGGTCGCCGCATCCATGCGGCTCACGCCCCCGCAACCGGACCCACCCCGCCTTCGACAGTTGGCCGCGATCTGCCGGGACTGCGTACTGCACTGCTTACTGCTTACTGCTTACTGCTGACTGCTGTTGGTGGGTGTCGACCTTGGTCGACACGTGTCTTGCTTGTGGTGGGTGACGACCGTTGGTCGTCACCAGAGCAAGCGCAGCGAAGCGACCCGCTTTTGCTTTTCTTTTTTCTTTTCCGTGGCTGGACGCCCACGGAAACTGTCAGAGGCTGGTCGGGTGGGCCATGCAGGGGCGTTGGCGCCATGGATGTCGCCATCGAGCTTACAGGGACGTACTTGCAGCGTCCCCTGCATGGCCCACCCGACCGGCCAAGCACGCGATCCGCGCTACGCGACCAGCCACGAGGGGCTCAGCCGTTCGCCGCCAACTCAGCATCCAGCGCACGCAGGCGATCCACGGTGCCGACATCGGTCCAGCGCCCGCGATGGTGCTGCCCGGTCATCAACCCCTGCGCCATGAAATGCTTCTGCAGCGGCACCACCGAGAACTTCGGCGGCAGCCGCTCGCTGCCCGGCGCCTCGCCGATCACCGTGCGCCAGTCGGCCACGATCGAAGGACGGTACACGCCGATGCCGGCATAGGTCAGGCAGGGGCCTTCGCGATCGTGGTGCAGCACCCCCTGCGTATCGAGGCGGTAGTCACCGTGCGGGTGCTGAACCGGATTGTCGACCAGCACCAGGTGCGCCTGGCCCCGCGGCTCGCGCGGCAGCGTGGCGAAATCGAAATCGGTCCAGATGTCGCCGTTCACCACCAGGAACGGGGCATCGCCCAGCACCGGCAGGGCGTTGAGGATGCCACCGCCGGTCTCCAGCGGGGTCGCTCCTTCGTACAGGAAATGCAGGTGCAGGCCCCATTGGCTGCCATCGCCCAGCGTCGCCGGGAACTGTTCGGCCAGCCATGCGGTGTTGACCACCACCTCGCGCACGCCGAGTGCGGCCAGGCGTTCCAGGTGCCAGACGATCAACGGCTTGCCAGCCACTTCCAGCAGCGGCTTGGGCGTGTGCAGGGTCAGCGGGCGCATGCGCTCGCCGAGGCCGGCGGCAAAGACCAGCGCCTTCATCGGGCCACGCGCATCGGTGCACCCAGCCCGGCCAGCGCCGGCTTGATGCGCTCGTCCAGCAGCTGCTGCAGCGGTGCCAGTTCCCGATAGCGCGGCAGCACTTCATCCAGATAGGTGATGAAGCGCGGTGCGTCGTCGAGGTAATGGCCCTTGTTGTCGCGGTAACGCAGCCGGCAGAACAGGCCCAGGATCTTCACGTGGCGCTGGATGCCCATCCAGTCGGCATCGCGCAGGAAGGTGGCGCGGTCGGGCACCGGCAGGCCGGCGTCGCGGGCACGCTCGTGGTACTGCGCCAGCCACTCGTCCACACGCTCCAGCGGCCAGCTAAGGAACGCGTCCTTGAACAGGCTCATCGCGTCGTAGGCGATCGGGCCGCGCACCAGGTCCTGGAAATCCAGCACTGCGGGACCATTTTCGACCGGCATCAGATTGCGCGGCATGTAATCGCGGTGGGTCATCAGCTGGGCCTGGCCCAGCGCGTTGTCCATCAAGCGGCGGTGTACCAGCTGCAGCCCTTCGATCTCGCCACAGTCCAGCTCCAGGTTCAGGTGGCGCTGCAGGAACCATTCGTCGAACAGGCCGGCATCGCGCTGCAGCAGCGCCTCGCCAAACTGGCCGAAGTCGGCCGGCACCGGGATCGCCTGCAGGCGCAGCAGCTGTTCGATCGAACGGCCGAACCATTCATCGGCGTTGCGCTCGTCGAGGATCCTGGCCAGGGTCGGGCCGCCGAGATCTTCCAGCAGCAGGAAGCCGGCATCCAGATCCTGCGCCAGCAGCATGGGCACGCGCAGGCCGTTGTCGTGCAGCAGGCCGCGCATGCGCAGCCACGGCCTCGGATCTTCCAGCCCCGGCGGGGCATCCATCACGATGTGGCTGCCGCGCGTGCTGGTGGTGCGCCAGTAGCTGCGCATGCCGGCATCGACCGAGGCGCGTTCGACCACCGCGTTGGCATCATCGAGCTGGGTACGGGCCCACTGCAGGCGCTGCGCGCTGCGCTGGGGATCGGAGGCGGGTTCGGTCATGCAGGCATATCCGGGCGCGCCGGGCGCGCCAACGTCGGGAACAGGAAGGGAAGGAGGGACGGGGTCAGCGACGGCCGCTGAACAGGCGCAGCACGGCCAGCACGGCCACCGCACCCACTACCGCACCGAGGAAACCGGCCGGCTCACCGGGGGCGTACCAGCCCATGTACTGGCCGAACCAGCCGGCGACCAGGGCGCCAAGGATGCCCAGCACGATGGTCAGCAGGCAGCCCATGCGGTTGTTGCCGGGCATGAAGAAACGCCCGAGCAGGCCGACGAAGAAGCCGACCAGGATGATGTAGAGCCAGCTGCTGCTGCCGAACAGACCATTCATGCGCGCGATTTCCACCAAGGGTGGACGCAGCCTAGCAAGGCCAGGCTGCGTCCGTCACGGGTGCCGGATCAGCAGCAGCCGTGGTCGCCGTGGCGGGTGCCGCTGTCGGCAGCCACCGGCGAACCGCTGGTCTCGCCGCGCAGGCTGGCTGCGTAGTGCTCGCTGATCACCTTGGACACGCAGGCGGTGACCTTCTTGCCCATGGGGATGTGCAGGAACTCGTTCGGGCCGTGCGCATTGGAGTGCGGGCCGAGCACGCCGGTGATCATGAACTGGGCACCGGGGAACTTCTCGCCCAGCATGCCCATGAACGGGATCGAGCCGCCTTCGCCCATGTACATCGCCGGCTTGCCGAAGAAGGCCTGGCTGGCGTCGTCGATGGCCTGGGTCAGCCACGGCGCCATCGCCGGGGCGTTCCAGCCGGTGGAGGCCTTTTCCAGGTCCAGGCTGACCTGCGCGCCATTCGGCGGGTCGCGCAGCAGCGCTTCCTTCAGCAGCTCGCCGCAGGTCTTGCCATCGGCCGTCGGCGGCAGGCGCAGCGACAGCTTCACCGAGGTCTGCGGGCGCAGCACGTTGCCGGCCGATTCCAGCGGCGGCATGCCGCCGACGCCGGTGACCGACAGCGCCGGGCGCCAGGTGCGGTTGAGCACCAGCTCGGTGAGGTCCTCGTTCATCGGGCGCAGGCCGTCGACCATCGGGAACTTCTCGAAGATCTCGGTATCCACCACTTCGGCGGCGCGCTTGGCCTGTTCCAGGCGCTCGGCCGGGATCTCGACGTTCATGCCGTCGATCAGGATGCGGCCGGTCTCCTGGTCTTCGATGCGCGAAAGGATCTGGCGCAGCAGGCGGAAGCTGGACGGGATCACGCCGGAGGCATCGCCGGAATGCACGCCTTCGTTGAGCACCTTCACGGTGAAATTGCCGCCGGTCAGGCCGCGCAGCGAGGTGGTGCACCACAACTGGTCGTAGTTGGCGCAGCCCGAATCCAGGCAGACCACCAGCGACGGCTTGCCGATGCGGTCGGCGAGGTGGTCGACGTAGGCTGGCAGGTCGTAGCTGCCCGACTCTTCACAGGCTTCGATCAGCACCACGCAGCGCGCGTGCGGCAGGCCCTGGGCCTGCAGCGCCAGCACGGCGGCCAGCGAGCCGAAGATGGCGTAGCCGTCATCGGCGCCGCCGCGGCCATACAGCTTGTCGCCGCGCAGGACCGGGGTCCACGGGCCGAGGTCGTCGTCCCAGCCGGTCATTTCCGGCTGCTTGTCCAGGTGGCCGTAGAGCAGGATGGTGTCGTCGCCGGTCTCGGCGCCGGTGGCCGGAATTTCCAGGAAGATCAGCGGGGTACGGCCTTCCAGGCGCACCACTTCAACCTTCAGGCCGGGCAGCTGCTGGGCCTTGGCCCAGCTCTCCATCAGCGTGACCGCCTGTTCCATGTAGCCGTTCTGCACCCAATTGGCGTCGAACATCGGCGACTTGTTGGGAATGCGGATGTAGTCGACCAACTGCGGGACGATCTCGCTGTCCCACTTGTCATTGACGAATTGGCCGAGCTTGGCGCTGTCCATCTGAAACTCCGGTTGCATGGGCTGATCCGGCCATTCTACGCCTGTGCCACGGGTAGGGTTTTTCCTACATCACGTCGGGTATTTGGCTGGCTTACGGAAATCCGGGAAACCGATAGGCTGTGTGCATGTGGTGACGGACACTGTTCCTGCCGACGGGATTGCCGGTCGGGGCGGCCAGAATCACAAGGAGATACACGTTGTGCCTTGGTTTGTCGTGTTGAGGGCACTGGTGCTGGTCATGGGGATCGCTGGGGCGCATGCCGCCGAACCGATCGACATCAACCGCGCCGATGCCCAGGCGCTGCAGCAGGGATTGACGATGGTCGGAGCCGCCAAGGCCGAGGCGATCGTTGAGCACCGGCGCAGACACGGCCCGTTTCATCGCGTCGAGGACCTGACGCAGGTGAAGGGGATAGGGAAAGCAATCGTCGAACGGAATCGACAGCGGATAACCGTAGGCAACAGGTTGTTGCCGGCGGATCCGGTACCCGGATCGGTACCGGTGCGAACCGTACCGAGGCGCTGACAGCAGGAATCGTCGGAACCGGCAGGAAGCTGGTTCAGCGGTCACGGACAGGACGGCCGTGACCACCGACCGCCGCAGGACGCGGCACCAATCACCAGGATGGTGGCATCACAGACCTGTGGAAGGGGCTGAGATACAAACAGGACAGACGCGGCCGCGTGCAGGATGCAACGCTACCCCCACAGCGCAGGATGCGAGGGGGCGGCAGCAGGCCGACAAGGACGTAACGATTGCCCGGTACGACACATGGCTGTGTCGCCGGGCAGTTTCATTTCCGGCGCCTGGTTTTGCCGCGGCCACCACGGGCCGATGGTGTACGGTGGCCGCACCGCATGGAAAGGACCCCCGCTGGATGCTCCCGCACCGCCCCACCACCCTGATGCTCGCCCTTGCACTGGCCCTGCCGCTGCTGGCCCATGCCGCTGCGCCGACAGCGGCTGGCAAGCCCACGGCTGCCGCAGCCAGCAGCGCTGAAGTGCGCGGGCCGACCGACCTCAAGCCGGGCGAATACCTCTGGCATCCGGAAATCTCGCCGACCGGCCCGATCGTGCTGGTGGTCAGCCTCGATGAGCAGCGCGCCTACGTCTACCGCAACGGCATTGCCATCGGCCTGACCACGATCAGCTCGGGCAAGGCCGGGCACGAGACGCCAACCGGCGTGTTCACCATCCTGCAGAAGGACAAGGACCACAGGTCCAACCTCTACAACAGCGCGCCGATGCCGTACATGCAGCGGCTGACCTGGGACGGCATCGCCCTGCATGGCGGCAGCCTGCCCGGGCATCCCGCCTCGCACGGCTGCGTGCGCCTGCCGCAGGCCTTCGCGCAGAAGCTGTTCAGCGAAACCCAGCGCGGCGATACCGTGGTCGTAGCCGATGCCAAGAGCTCACCGATGACCCTGGCCTATCCGTCGGTGCTGGCGCCGGTGAACGCGCGCGGCCAGGCCCTGCCGGAGGCCGAGGGCGGAGCCCCGGCACAGGCCTGGTGGGACGACAGCGCGGCGCCGGCCGGGCAGGTCGGCATCCTGGTCAGCCTGCACGACCAGCGCCTGTACGTGCTGCGCGATGGCGTGATGATCGGCGAGTCGCCGCTGAAGGCTGACGCCCTGCCGGCGTTCCAGGGCACCACGCTGTTCGTGATGGGGCAGGGTTACAGCGACACCCCCAGCCCGCTGGACGTGAACCAGCGCCTGCACCAGTGGACGGCCTACCCGTTGCTGGGCCAGGACCGTGCCCAGGCCACGCCGGACCTGCTGGCCACGCCCTCGCTGCCGATGGCGCTGCCGGCCGATTTCGCCCGCCAGCTGTACCAGGTGCTGGTGCCGGGCACGACCCTGCTGGTGACCTCGCTGCCGGCGGTCCGCCCAAGCCCGGCTGAATCCGGAATGCAGCCGGTCTTGGAATCCGAGCCGCCAGGGTCCACCCTCAAGGGCAACTGAGTGCCCTCGTTGTGCCCATGACTGCATCCCGCCTGTGCCGGCTGGCCGCGTTCGGCCTGCTGGCGACCTCGGCCAGCGCCCCGGCGCTGGCACAGACGCCCGCCCTTGCCACCAGCGCCGATGATCTGGCTGCCCTGCTGTCGCGCAGTGCGCCCAAGGCCGACCGCCACGTGTTGCAGCTGGCGGCGCACGCCATGCGCTGTGCGCTGCAGCGGCCGGAACTGGGCATCAATGGTGATCGCCTCAGCGTGATCGACTATTCGCGCCCGTCCACCGAGCCGCGCCTGTGGGTGTTCGACCTGGCCCACCAGCGCCTGCTGTTCGAGGAGTGGGTGGCGCATGGCCGCAACAGTGGCGAGAACCGCACCGAGCACTTCTCCAACCGCGATGGCAGTTTCATGTCCAGCCTCGGCGCGTTCACCGCGCAGGAGACCTACATGGGTGGCAATGGATATTCGCTGCGCCTGGCCGGGCTGGAACCGGGCTTCAACGACCGCGCGCGTGACCGAGCCATCGTCATCCATGGTGCGCCATACGTGAACCCGGCTGCCGCGCAGCTGCAGGGGCGGCTGGGCCGCAGCCTGGGTTGCCCGGCGGTGCGCCTGTCGGTGGCCAGGCCGCTGATCGATGCGTTGCGTGGCGGCACGATGGTGTTTGCTTACTACCCCGACCAGGATTGGCTGAAGCACTCGCAGCTGCTGGCCGGCGGGTGCGGTGGCCAGGGCACGCTCGCCACGCGGTGATGCACGACGGCGTGCGGCATGATGCAATGCGCCGATGAACATCGACTCCCTGCTGCACACTCCGAGCCAGGTGATCTCCAGCCTGGACTACCGCCGCGAACGTTGGCGCAACGGCCTGGGCTGGACCCGCGAGATCCTGCGCCTGCCCGCGCAGGGCGATGACTGGGCGCTGCGCCTGTCGGTGGCCGAAATCGAACAGGATGCCGCGTTCTCTGCCTTCCCCGGCGTGGAGCGCGAACTGGTGTTGCTGCAGGGCAATGGCGTGCGCCTGCGCTTCGACGATGGACGCGTGGCGGAAGTGCTGCCGCCACACGGACGAGTGCGGTTTGCTGGTGAGGAGACACTGCATGGGGAACTGGTCGATGGCACCACCCACGACTTCAACCTGATGTGGAAGCGCGAGCTGCTGCAGGCCGAACTGCTGCACCGGCCGCTGGTGGGCGCGATGTTCTTCTTCTGCGAACCGGGCGTGGCCTGGGCGCTGCATCTGCTGGCCGGTCAGGCGGAGTTTGGTGCCGACAGCGGGCTGCCGGCGTTGCAGGCGGGCGATACCGCATGGTTGGCGGCCGGCGAACGTCAGCGGCACGCATTGCAGGGCGGTGGCGAGTTGCTGGCGATACGGGTCAGTGCAGCAGCGGGATGATTCCTGGGCGCGGGTGGGCGCCATCCACGCATGGCGTGGCTGCGGCCGCCGATGCCGCGTCATGGTGCGAACCAAGGTTCGCACCCACCAGAACGCGGTTCGCACCCACAAGAGGGCGGTTCGCGGGCGTCGGTGCGTTCAGTAGATCCACGCCATGCGTGGATGGGGCAACCTCAATACACATCGCGCCGGTAACGACCGGCCAGCAACAGCGCTTCCTTGCCCGCAGTACCCAACACCTGCTCGATCACCGCATCCACCGCCGGGGCCATGCCCTGCAGGCTGCCGCAGACCAGGATCGTCGTGCCTTCATCCACCCACTGCCGCAGCGTTGCCGCTTCGGCCAGCAGCCGGTCCTGCACATAGCGATGCGCGCCGCCATCTCGGCTGAACACCGCATCCAGCCGCGCCAGCGTGCCGTCGGCCAGCATCGCCTGCAGTTCTTCACCGAAGTGGAAGTCGTGCGCGGCGGTGCGCTCGCCAAACAGCAGCCAGGTGCGGCGCGCGCCCTGCAGGGCGCGTTCGTGCAGATGCGCGCGCAGGCCGGCGATGCCGGTGCCGTTGCCGATCAGCAGCAGCGGCACATCGGCGGGCACGCCATGGAAATTGTCGTTGCGGCGCAGACGCAGCTGCACCGGTTCGTCGATGGCCGCGTGGTCGCACAGCCAGCCACTGCCGATGCCCGGTGTTCCATCGGCGCGCAGTTGGCGGCGCAGCAGCAGCTCCACCGCACCGTCGGCCATCACCGAGGCGATCGAGTACTCGCGGTGCGGCAGCGGCTGCAGGGTCGCCAGCAACGCAGGCAGATCACCCGGGGGAACCAATGAGGGCAGGTGCGAGCGCGCGACGCGTGCCAGCAACGTCTGTCCGTCATCCAGCACGATGTCCGCGTCAAAGCGTTGTGTGTCCAGCCAGGCACGCACGGTGTGCGATGCGTGCTGTGGGCCGATCTCGGCGATGTCACCGGCTTGCCATTGCGCATCTGCATCGGCTGGGGGTTGCAGGCGCAACCAATGCACGGGGCCGCCGGGGCTGCCCGGGTTCAGATGCTCGCGTTGAAGCAGCGTCCACGGCTGGTACTCGGCCGGACTCCAGTCGGGCAGTTCGCTGGCGTTACCGCCGAGTTGTCCCAGCAACTGCTGCCAATGACGCAGCGCCGCCGGATCGGCGTTGTCGACTTCGATTGCATCGAACAGTGGCTGCGCGCCGTGCTGGCGCAGCCATTGGTCGAGCTGGTGACCGAATCCGCAGAAGTGGCCATAGCTGCGGTCGCCCAGTGCGAGCACGCCGTAGTGCAGATGCTGCAGCGAGGGCGGCGTGGCCATTACCCCGCGCAGGAACGGCAGGGCGTGGTCGGGCGGATCACCTTCGCCGGTGGTGCTGGCGATGAACAGCGCGCGCTGGCTGCCGGCCAGCAACACGGCGTCGACCTCATGCAGTCCGCGCACGCGCGCTGGCACGCCGGCTCCGCGCAGGGCCTCGGCACTGCGTTCGGCCAGTTCGCGGGCAAAGCCGGTCTGGCTGGACCAGGCCAGCAGGATGGGCGCGGAGTCTCCGCTTGCGGCATCGTCGCGCGGGCGCCCACGCCACCACAGCGCAACGCAGGCCAGCGCATACAGCGCCGTGGCGAGTACCGCGATCTGAAACTGCCGCGCCGGTGGCGCACTCTGCCACCACGCTTCACCGAGGTGCAGGCGCAGCAGCGCCCAGCCGATCAGCGCCAGCAGAAGCAGGACCAGCGCGTTGCCGAGCCACGCGCGCGACGGCCGGGTACTCATGGGCTCTGCTCGTCGAGCAGGCGCTGGAAGGCGCTGCTGAGGAATTCCTGCGGGCCGTCTGCTGCACGCTGCAGGTAGCGTGCAGCCAGGCCTTCGCGCTCGGCCAGCGCCATGCCCTGTTCGCGGCCCAGCACGGTCAACGCAGTGGCCCAGGCATCAGCATGCATCGCATCATCGGCAACCACCGTCACTGCCGCCGCAACCTGCCGCACCGGTCTGCCCGAACGCGGGTCCAGGCTGTGACTGTAGGCCTCGCCATCGACCTGGTACTGGTGCCAGCGATCGCCGGAGGTGGCCACCGCCTTGCCCTCCAGCGCCAGCACCCGCGGCGGGGTATTGGTGTGCGCATCTTCTTCCGGCGCGGACTCCACCAGCACGCGCCACGGCTGGCCGTCCGGTTTGCGGCCGTAGCCGGCCAGTTCGCCGCCGACTTCGACCAGCGCGGCAGTGATGCCCTGTGTGCGCAGCCACGCAGCGACATGGTCGACGCCAAAGCCCTTGGCGATCGCGGAGAGATCCAGTTCCAGCCCGCCCGGTTGCAGCAGCGCATCGTCCTGCCATTGCAGGCGCTGCCAACCGCAGCGATCGCGCGTGGCCTGCAGGGTAGCGTCGTCGGGCTGGCGGCGTTCACCGGCATGTGCACCGAAGCCCCACAGTGCAACCAGCGGACCGACGGTGGGATCGAAGGCGCCGCCACTGGTGGACGCGATCGCCTGTGCGCAGGCCAGAACGTAACGAGTCTCGGCCGGCAGCACGCCCCATTGGCCCGCGTCGGCGCGGTTGTAGCGGCTCAGGTCCGAACCGGGCTCCCAGGTACTCATCTGCGCGACCACTTCGTCCAGCCGCGCCTGGATGCCGGCGTGCAGCGGGTGCAGGTCGCGCTGGCGCGGCGCGACCAGCGACACGCTCCAGGTGGTGCCCATGGTGGTGCCGCCGAGGCGGGCGATGTCGAGCAGGGAGTCGGTCATGGTGATGCGTTGCGGGTGCGATGCCGGGCTGCCCGGCATCGCGGTCCACGTCATTACTGCGGCAGCACTTCCAGCGTGGCGACGTAGCTCAGGCGGCGCTTGGCGGCCTGCTTCACCGACGTCTTGTTGTCCTCGGTGCCGGTTTCCAGCCAGTACATGCCGGCTTCCGGCCAGGTCACCTTGATCTCGCCCTTGGCATCGCTGGTGACCTTCAGCTCGTCCTGTGCGTTGCGGTAGCGGGTGGCACCACGCACGATCTCGAATTCCAGGCCGGCCGCCGGCTTGCCATCGACGAGCACGCGGAAGGTGGCTTCCTCGCCGGCGAACAGATCGTTCGGGTGGCCGACGGCGACCAGCTCGATGCCACGGTTGGTCGGCTTCAGCGCAGTATCGTTCGGCGCGCCGTTGGTGACGAAGGTCTCCACGCGGCCGACTGACTGGCTCACTTCCAGCTTCTTCGCGTCCTTCGGCAGTTCGCCGAAGGTGGCGACGCTGCCGCGCCAGCGCTTGCGCTCGCCGTTCTGCTCGTAGGTGGCGAACAGGCCGTCATTGACCGACGCGATGCGGTAGGTGCCCGGCTGCTTCAGTTCGATGTCGAACACGCTGCGGTACTTGCCGGTGGATGCGTTCTGCGGCTGCACGGTGCTGCCGTCCGGCGCGGTGATCACCAGCGATTCCAGGCGCAGCGGCACGTGGTTGAAGTAGAACAGGTCGTTGGAGACCGCACCGTCGACGGTGATCCACGGCGCGTTGCCGGCGATCACGGTCTGCGAGGGCAGCAGCCAGGCCTTGTGGGCCAGGGCGGAGAAGGGAAGGGCAGCGGCCAGGGCGGCGGCGAGGACGAGCGTGCGCTTCATGCGGAAGACTCCAGTTGGAAGGGGTCGGATCCCTTTCCATCGGAAAGGGCTCTGACCCCGGGGGATACGGCGATGGGGTCAGAGCCCTTCCTGCGGAAGGGATCCGACCCCGGCTCAGGCAGTTATGGTTTGACGGCGAGGGTGACCTGGCCCAGTTCGGTGGCGCCCTGCGCCTTGCCGTTCTGCGCGGCGGTAGCTGGCCAGGTGAAGGGGATCTTCAGCAGCTCGCGGCCGCCGACTTCGCGCACCGCTTCCACCACCAGGGTGTAGTTGCCCGGGGCCAGCTGCTTCAGTGCCGGCTGCCTGTCGTTGAACGACAGCGCGTGCTTGCCGGCCGGGCGGGTCGGGCCGGTCACGCCGTCCACCGGCACCTGCAGGGTGCGGCCACTCTTGCGCCACCACTGGCGCAGGTCGGGCAACCACTTGGTGCCGTGGCCTTCGCTGTTGCTGGTCTGCTGGTACCAGACCGAGAGGTTGGCCGCGACCTTCTGGTCGGCGCCTTCCAGCCACACGGCCACATACGGCCGGTGGTATTCGGCCACGTTGAGCTTGGGCACTTCGACGTTGATGTCGAGGGTGGTGGCATAGGCCGGCGAGGTGGCCAGCAGGCCGCTGAGGGCGATGGTCAGGGTGACGCGCATGGGGCGGCTCCGGAAACGGGGAAAAGTCAGTGGATCAGCAACAGGGCGATCAGCAGCGGGATCATCAGGCCGAGGCCGACCAGCGGCCAGGTCATGCGCCGCTGCCGCGCATGCAGGTGCAGCAGGAACAGGCCGGTGATGCAGAACACCAGGCAGGCCACGGCGAACAGGTCCAGGAACCAGCCCCACGCCGGGCCCGCGTTGCGGCCCTTGTGCAGGTCGTTGAGGTAGGACACCGCGCCGCGCGAGGTCGATTCGTATTCCACCGCGCCGGTCTCGCGATCGATGCTCAGCCAGGCGTCGCCACCGGGGCGCGGCAGCGACAGGTAGATCTCTTCGGGCGACCACTCGGCCGGTCGCCCGCCGATGGCGATGCCCAGCTGCGTGTCCAGCCATTGCCGGGCAGGGCGCGGAATCGGTGCGTTGCCGTCTTCGCGCGTGCCGAGCTGTCCAAGCAGCGCGGCCGGCAGTTCCAGATGCTGGTTCTGCACCTCGGGCTTGGCCTCGATCTTCGCGGCATGGTTGAGGGTCAGGCCGGTCACCGCGAACAGCAGCATGCCGATCAGGCACACCGCCGAGCTGATCCAGTGCCACTGGTGCAGCGTCCGCAGCCAGAAGCCACGGTTCTGTTGCTGCTGCACGGTGGAAGAGGCAGGACGGCTCACGGCACGGTTCGAGGCGGACGGGGACTGCCCATTACATCATTGATGAGAATAGCTCGCAATTGCGTGTCGTTCTGTATCCCGGGAGCAGGCATTGCGGGTTGCCGGCCAGCGGCCGGCACTACCGATCGGTAGATCCAGGCCATGCGTGGATGAAGCGGTGCCGACCAAGGTCGGCACCCACCAGGGCAGGGCAATGCCGGCCAGTGGCCGGCACTGCCGGTGCGCGGCGATCAGAACTTCGCGTTCAACGAAATCCAGTAGCTGCGGCGCTGGTCCTTGGTCGCGTAGTCATCCACGCAACTGAACTCGCTGGGATTGAGCAGCAGGCACGACTGCGAAACGAAGTTCTTGTCGAACAGGTTGTTGACCCGTGCATTGACCGTCAGCCACGGCGTAGCCTTCCAGCTGCCCCCCAGGTGGAAGATCGTGTAGTCCTCGTAATAGCGCACGTGGCGGGTGCCGGCACTGTCGATGAGGGTGTCGCGATAGCGGTCGTAGCGGCCTTCGCCGATCAGCGACAGGCTGATCGCTTCGTTGATCTGCCAGTTGAGGCTGGCGTTGGCCATGTGCTTTGCCGGCGTGGTGCCTGAGATCGGGCGTCCCTTGTCGGGGCCGCTGGTCTGCTCGCTCCTGGTCCAGGTGTAGTTGCCGCGCAGCTGCAGGGTGTCGAGCAGGTCGACATGACCGGCCAGTTCCGCGCCGCGGGTCTCGGCCTTGTCGATGTTCACGCTCTGGGTGAAGGTGCTGTAGCCCAGTGCTGCCCAGCCTGGGCCGATGTCCACGCAGTAGCCGCTGCCGGCGCGCGCCACTTCGCAGTTCGGGAACGTTCCGCCGCTGGCGATCTTGTCTTCGAACGTGTTGAAGAAGCCGGTGACGTTGAAGCCCCAGCGCTGGCCTTCGTAATAGGCGGCCAGCTCGTAGTTGGTGCTGGTTTCAGGCTTGAGGTTCGGGGAACCGACCAGCGGCAGCACGCCCTGGCCACCAAAGCCGGTGATGCCCGGGAACAACTGGTCCGGTCGCGGGGTCTTGTAGCCGGTGCTGACGCCACCCTTGAAGGTCCACGCATCGCTGGCGTTCCACACCAGGTAGCCACGCGGACTGACGTGGCTGCCGAACACGTTGTGGTCGTCGTAGCGCAGGCCGAAGGTAGCGGTGAGGGTATCGGTCAGCGCCCAGTTGTCCTCGGCGAACAGCGCCCACATGCGGTGCTTCTGCCTGGTGTTGCTCCGATAACCGGCGCCATCCATGCCGAACACGCCGTCGATCATGTCGGTGTCGTTGTACTGGCCGCCGACGGTCAGCTTGTGCGCGCCGAAGTCGAGGTCGAGCATCGTGTCGAGCACGTAGCCCTCCAGTTCCATGGTGCGCAGCGGACGCGGCAGGAACGCCTGCAGGCGCGCCATCTCGCTCGGGTTGAGCGCGGCCAGGGCATTGCCACGGCCGGCCGCACAGTTGTTGGCGGCACCGGTGCGGCGGCAGACGTCATTCCACAGCGTCTGCAGGTTGGCGCGCTCGTCCAGGGTCAGTGGCAGCGAACGACCGAGGTTGCTGCTCTTGCTGTGGGTCAGTGAGGTCTGCCAGGTGCCGAAGCTGTAGCGGCCCTGGTGGGTCAGCGACAGCTGATCGCGCTCATAGCGCTGGTAGGCGGTGTAGCCGACGCGCGGCTGCACCACGCGGCGGGTGACGGTGCCGCTGCCGTTCGGGTTGGGGATGACCGCATTGCCGACACGCCACAGGCTGGCCAGGCTGTCCAGCGTGCCGGTCTGGCCTTCGCTGTTGTCGTACTTCTGCCGCGACACGTCGTAGTCCAGCCACAGTTCGTGGTCATCGTTGACCCGGAAGTCCAGGCGCACGCCGGTATTCCAGTTGGTGTTGGCCACCGACTTGCCACCGCCGCCGAAGCCGATGCTGCGCTCCCACAGACTGCCGTCGGGCAGGGTCAGTGCATCCCACTCCGGGTTCGATGCCTTGGCATCGTAGTAGCTGCCGCGCAGCGCCAGGCTGAGGCGGTCCTTCAGCAGCGGGCCGCTGAGGTACAGGTCGGTGGTGCGCGCATCACCGAACTGGTCGTCCTGCTGCACGGTGAAGCCCTGGGTTACGGCGCCATGCCAGCGGTCCTGGTTGCGACGGGTGATGATGTTGATCACGCCGCCCATCGCGTCCGAGCCGTACAGCGTGGACATCGGGCCGCGCACGACTTCGATGCGCTCGATCGCGTCCAGCGGCGGCAGGTAGGCGAACTGGCCGCCACCGAAGTTGTTCGGGTACAGCTGGCCGACATTGCTCTGGCGGCGGCCGTCGATCAGCACCAGGGTGTATTCGGACGGCAGGCCGCGCATGGAGATGGTGGCGCGGCCGTTCTTGTCGGTAGCCTCCAGGCCGACGTCGATGCCTTCGACGTCGCGCAGCGCATCGACCAGGTTGGTGTAGGGGCGCTTGCTGAGTTCTTCGCGGCTGACCACGCTGATGCTGGCCGGTGCATCGACCACCTTCTGCTCGAAGCCGGAGGCGGTGACCACCACCTTGTCCAGCGTCTGTGGCGCGCCGGAAGCGTCACCGTGGGCGAAGGCAGGGGCGGTCATGGCCGCCAGCACGGCGCTGGTCAGCAGGGTACGGGACAGGGACGAACGGACACGATGGCGCTGGGCCATGGCAGTAACCTCGAAGGATGCAGGGTGGTGCGATGCCAGGCGCGAACGTCGCGGCATGCACGGGGAGGCCCGGTCAGGGGCGGCAGGGATGAAGCAGGCAGCAACGCGCGGGCGCGACCGCGCAGGCGGTCACGCGGGGCCGTGAATCAGGCGAGCGGCGGCGCCTGGCCGCGTTGCTGGCGGCGCCCGGGCGCATCGGCCCAGGGCGTGTCCGGAGCGGCCAGCGGCCAGTCCGGGCGCACGCCGGGCATGGCCGGCGTGGCGGGTACGAGTTCAAGCTCGGTGCGCAGCCATTGGCTGGCCAGCAGCAACGGCGGGCGTGCCTTCTCGGCTGATTTCACCGGAGCGGCAGCACAGCGGCGCAGCTTGGCCGGTACCTCTTCCTGCAAGGTGCCTTCGCCACCGCGCTCTTCCAGCGGCATCTGCACGGCCATTCCGGCCTGGCCGTGTGGCAGCAGCGGCAGGGTGCCCAGCAGCAAGGCCAGCATCGCCACCCACGCCAGCAGGCTGGCTAGCGCAGGACGCTGGCCGCGCATGGCGGTGCCCATCTTGCGATGGATGAGTGGACGAGGGCGAAGCGGGCGCAGCAAGCAGGGGTCCCAGGGGTCTGCCGGCAGCGGCCGGCATCAACGGGGCGTGATTGTAATGAGAGCTGTTAGCTGTTGCAAATGAGAATGATTGCCAAAATTTCGCAGGCCAGCCCGACCGGGCTCAGACCTCGCTCCAGCGCCGCAGCAGGTTGTGGTACACGCCGGTCAGCTGCAGCACCGCCCCGGCGTCGCCGCCAGTCTGCCGCAGGCGCTCGATCGAGCCGTCCATTTCCCATAGCAGGCGGCGCTGCACATCGTCGCGGACCATGCTCTGCACCCAGAAGAACGAGGCCACGCGCGCGCCGGCGGTGACGGGGCGCACCTGGTGCAGGCTGCTGGACGGGTACACGATCAGGTCGCCGGCCGGCAGCTTCACTTCGTGCTCGCCGTAGGTGTCGCTGATGATCAGTTCGCCGCCCTCGTACTCGTCCGGCGCCGACAGGAACAGGGTGCAGGAAATGTCCGAACGCAGCTGTTCGCCGTTGGCCAGGTTCATCACCGCGCCATCAACATGGAAGCCATAGGTGCCGCCACCGCTGTAGCGGTTGAAGCGCGGCGGCAGGTATTTCAGCGGCAGCGCGGCGCTGAAGAACAGCGGGTGCCGGGCCAGCGCGACGAGGATGATCTCGCCCAGTTCGCGGCGCAGCGGTGAGGCCTCGGGCAGCTGCTGGTTGTGCTTGGCCTGCGCGCCCAGATGGCCGACGGTTTCGCGGCCATCGGTCCAGTCGGCGGCATCCAGTCGGCGGCGAAAGTCGGCCACCTGGTCGGCGCTGAGAATGTCGGGGATGTGCAGCAGCATGCGGGACTCCTCAGAGGGACGGCGGCGCGACCAGGGCGCGCACCTGTGGATGCGGCGACGCGGCCAGTTCCGGCACGATGTGCGCCATGAACGCCGGGCTGCCGTGGGCCAGTGCGCGCCGCAGCCAGTGCACGGCCTGCTCGACCTGGCCGGCCTGCAGCAGGATCGAGGCGTAGTTGGCCTGGCCGCGGAAATCACCGGCTTCGGCCGCGCGCTGGTACCAGCCCAGGGCTGCCTGCGGATCGGGTGCGGTATCCAGCCCGTCTTCGAGGTGGCGGGCCAGCAGGTTCATCGATTTGGCATGGCCCAGGTGTGCGGCACGGGTGTACAGGGCCAGTGCCTGTGCGCGGTCCTGGGTCACGCCGCGGCCGGTGGCCAGCAGGTTGGCCAGGTTGTACAGGCCCCAGTCCAGGCCGGTGTCGGCCGCGCGCCGGTACCACACCGCGGCCAGCACCGGGTCGGGTGCGGTGCCCTGGCCCAGTTCGTGGCAGCGGCCCAGCATGTTCATCGCCATTGGCGCGCCGTTGTTGGCGGCGGTCTCGTACCAGAGCCGTGCCGCCGAGGCGTCCTGTGCGGTGCCTTTGCCTTCCATGTGCATCTGCGCGAGCAGCAGTTGTGCCTCGACCTGTCCGGCCTGCGCGGCGTCGCGCACGCGTGCGAAGGCAGCCTGCGGATCGTGCTGCAGCAGCGCGGCCAGAGCATCGCTGTCGATGGGGGTACGGGTTGCCATGGGGTGAGTATCGCCGGAAACAAAAACGGCGGCAGGAGAGCCTGCCGCCGTGGTGGAGCGCAGTTACATCAGAACTTCACGTTCAGTGCCAGGGTGGCCGAGCGACCCGGGGCGATGCTCGCGTAGTGCGAGGCATAGGCCTTGGTGAAGTAGGTCTTGTCGGTCAGGTTCTGCACGTTGAGCTGCAGGCTGATGTTGTCCTGGATCGCGTAGCTGGCCATCGCGTCGAAGCGGGTGTAGCTGGCAATCCACTTGGTGTTGGCGACGTCACCGTACTGCTTGTCCGAGTAGAACGCACCGGCGCCGATGGTCAGGCCGATCGGGAAGCGGTAGGTGGTCCACAGGTTCGCGCTGTGCTTGGCGGTGTTCGGGAACACGTTGCCGTTGTTCGGCGACGGCACGTAGACGTTGGACGGGCAGGTGCGGCCCACCGGTGCGCCACAGACGAAACCGTTGTCCTTCAGTTCCGAGTCCAGGTAGGTGTAGCCGCCGTACAGGCTCCAGGCATCGGTCAGCTGGCCGGTGAAGCCCAGCTCGAAGCCGTTGATTTCCTTCTTGCCGGCGTTCTGGCTGGTGCCGTTGTCGATGGTCACGCGTGCGTTGTTCATCACGGTGTGGAAGATCGCGGCAGTCAGGTTCAGGCGCTTGTCGAACAGGTCCCACTTGGTGCCCAGTTCGAGGTTCCTGGTGTCCTGCGGCTTGAGGTCGGCCACGGCGGCGCTCAGGCCGTCCGAACCGTCGCCACCGTCCATGCCCGGCGGGGTCGAGGAGGTGCCCCAGGACAGGTAGATGCTGCCGTTGGCGGCCGGCTTGAACACCACGCCGGCCTGGTAGTTCAGGAAGTCTTTGCTGTTGCGCACGCGGGTCGGTGCCTTGCCGGCCACCGGAGTGGTCAGGGTGGTACGGAAGTCGTCATAGCGCAGGCCGAGGTTGATCATCCACTGCTCATTGAGCTCGATGGTGTCGAACACGTAGGCCGAGGTGGTCTTGGTGCGCTGCTCGACGTCCAGCGCCTTGTCGCTGCGATAGACGATCTGACCGGCCGCCCACGGATCGTTCGGGTTCGGATTGTTGAAGTCGGTGCAGTTGTAGCCGGTGGCCGCGCCGGACACCTGGCAGCGAGTGCTGTTGGCGCTGTTTTCAAGGGGATTGGCGGTGCCCGGCGACATCAGGTAGCTGCCACGGGTCATCTTCTCGTCGCTGTACTCCACGCCCGCACTGTAGCTGTGCTTGAGCGCGCCGGTCTGGAACGCACCGGTCAGGCCCAGCTGGTCGGCGAAGCTCTTGACGTCGACCGCACGGGTGTTGGTGCGACGCCACAAGGTGCCGTACAGGTTGGGGTTGCCCTTGCTGTCGTCCGGCTGGGTCCACAGGTAGTCGTTGCTGGTGTTGCCCAGGCGCGCGATGTTGCGCAGCTTGTGGCCACCGAAGTCGTAGCTGGCGTCCAGGGTGCTGATGTCGGCGCGGGTGCGCTGGAAATCACGGTCGACCAGGCCGTAGTAATTGTTGCGGTCCGGCACCATCGGGCGGCCATCACCGTTCTTGGCCACGTTAGGGCCGCTGGAGAACGGATTGCTGTAGGGGAAGCCACCCGCGTCCGGCAGGTCATCGCTCTGCATGTGGTAGTGGCTGGCGATCAGCTGCGCCGGGCCGTTCAGGCCGAACGCGATCGACGGCGCGATGCCCCAGCGGCTGACGTTGGCGGCGTCGCGGCCGGCGATGTCCGACTCGTGCTTCATCAGGT
Source organism: Stenotrophomonas sp. YJH_SMC_120 (assembly GCF_059368675.1). NCBI lineage: Bacteria > Pseudomonadati > Pseudomonadota > Gammaproteobacteria > Lysobacterales > Lysobacteraceae > Stenotrophomonas > Stenotrophomonas sp. YJH_SMC_120. The sequence continues at coordinate 749,734 of NZ_JCAFRY010000001.1, read as the reverse complement.
TCAGGCGGGCGGCGATGCCGTCGCCCAGCACGTAGTTGGCGTCCACGGTGCCGCGCGCGTAGCTGTCGGTGCCGATGCCCATGCTGGCGCTGGTCTCGTTCTTCAGCTTCGGCGTCTTGCTCACCAGGTTCAGGCTGCCACCACCGGAGTCACGGCCGCCGTAGGCCGAGCTCGGGCCCTTGACCACTTCCACCTGCTCCAGGTCGAAGATCTCGCGGGTCTGCGAGCCGACGTCGCGCAGGCCGTCGACGAACACGTTGCTCTGCGAATCGAAGCCACGGATGAAGGGGCGGTCGCCGGTCGGGTTGCCGCCTTCGCCGGCACCGAAGGTGATGCCCGGCACCATGCGCAGCGCATCCTGCAGGTTGGTCGCACCGGTTTCGGCGATCAGCTTCTCCGACACGATCGACACCGACTTCGGGGTGTCCAGCAGCTCGGCGGTGAACTTCGGCGAGGACGGGTTGAACCAGCTGCCGCGCACCTGCACCTTGTCCAGCTCGGTGGCGTTGCGGGAACCGGCGTCGGCGCCGTCGGCAGCCTGCGCAGCCAGCGGAGCAAAGCCCGCGGCCAGGGTGGCGGTGGCGAGCAGGGAAACGCGCGGGGCGTGCTTGCGGGACGTGATGTGGGTCATGACTGTGGGTAGTGGCTCGGATCGGGAAAGGGCGAGCGCGAGCCGGCGCAGATGGGCATGCGGCGACAGGCGGGAAGTGGGTGCTGTAGAGCCGAGCCAGGCTCGGCTGGCGGGAAACGCAATCAGGCGCACGGCAACGGCCGCAGGGCGCCTCAGCTGGCGTGCGGTGCGGGCGGTGCGTGGCCGGGGTTCAACCGCAGCGCGGGATCATGCAACTGCCAGCGCAGGGTATCGGAGCGCCACAGCGGGATACGCGCGACCAGAGCGGCGCGTGCAGGGACCAGACCGGTGCAGGGCGAGGTGCCCTCGCCATCGAACGGAGGCTCCGGTGCTGGTGCGGCGTGCTGCGGGCATTCGTCGGCTGGCGGTTGCGGCAGCGGCATCGCCTGCAGCAGATCTTCAGCGTGTGCCTGCCAGCCGTGCGCGGCCGGATCGACGCCACGCCCTTCGTGCAAGGCCGACCAGCCCAGCAGCAACGTCAGCAGCACGGCCACGAGCAGTGGCCACCCTTGGCGGGCGAGCTGGCACAGCGTGGCGGTGGGCGCGGGCGAAGCCATGGCGCAGGGGCGATGTCGTTACGAAGATGTTACGTAGAATAACATCAACGATAATGATTCGCATATGCGCAATCGGGTTGCCGATCTGGATGGCCTGGAAGGGCCCTGGAGGGCCCCTCAGTGCACTCCAGTGGATCACCCCATGGGTGGATGCTCTCCCGCGAGGCGCCCTCTGGGGGCTCTCCGGGCCCAGCGCCGCCTCAATCCCGGTCGTCGCGGGTCCAGATCGCGTCGTGCTCGCGCTTCACCGGGAACTTGGGCACAGGGCTGTAGGCCGGGGCGCACATGGCGCGGCCATCGCGCACGTCGAAGCGCGCGCCGTGCAGCACGCACTCCACGCTGCCTTCGGTCGTGTTGAACTCGCCCGAGGACAGTTCGAACTCTTCATGCGTGCACTGATCTTCCAGTGCGTACAGCTCGCCGTCGAGGTTGAATACCACGATCGGCGTGCCGGTCACTTCGTCGAACACGCTCTTCATTTCACCCGGCAGCAGCTCGTTGCCGGCACAGACAAAGGTCCAGGCCTCGCTCACGCGGTGGCTCCGTTCAGCGGCTTTTCCAGGATCTCGAAGCGCAGGTCGTCGCGCTTCGGGATGCCGAAGCGTTCGTCGCCATACGGGAACGGCTTCTTGATGCCGGTACGGCTGTAGCCGCGGCGCTCGTAGAAGGCGATCAGCTCGTCGCGCACGTCGATGACGGTCATCTGCATCACCGGTACGTTCCATTCGCGCGCGGCGTGTGCTTCGGCGGCATCCATCAGCTGCTTGCCGACGCCGCCGCCCTGCTGGGCCGGATCGACCGAGAACATGCCGAAGTAGCCCTTGCCGTCGACATCGGCGACGTGGGCGCAGGCCACCAGCTGGTCCCCGCGCTCGGCCAGCAGGATGGTCGAGCGCGGGCGGTCGAGGTCGGCCTGGATGCCTTCGGCGTCGATGCGGGCGCCATCCAGCAGGTCGGCTTCGGTGGTCCAGCCGACGCGGCTGGCGTCGCCACGGTAGGCCGAGGTGACGAGGGCGATCAGGGCGGGGATGTCGGCCGGCGTGGCGGCGCGGAAGGTCAGGGTGCTCATGGCCCCATTCTAGGTTGGGCGTGGGCGGGCGCAAATGGGGGGAGGGGGCAGATCCCTTTCGCAACGCGGAGGAGCTCTGCCCCCGGCGTCTACTGACCCAACGGCAGGCCATGGACCGACTGGCACGGGCGCGGAATCGGCAGATGCTCGGGGTCGGATCCCTTTGCGCAGCGAAGGGCTCTGACCCCCTGTTACCAGGAGCAGGCCATGCCGAGGCCACGACGGGTCGATGCACCCGGATACCCGCAAACATGTCGTCCAGCGCGGCAACAATCGCCAGCCCGTGTTCTTCACCGATGGCGACCGCGCCGCCTGCCTTCGCCTGCTGTGTCATCACGCGCACCAGCAGCATTGCCGGGTTCACGCCTATGTGTTGATGGGCAACCACGTCCATCTTCTGGCAACGCCTGATGTCTGCGGCGGGCTGTCAACGATGATGCAGGCCGTGAGCCGGGCCTACGTACGTCGGGTGAATGATCGGCAGGGCCGCACCGGCACGTTATGGGAGGGGCGCTTCCACTCCACGGTGGTGGATTCGGATCGCTATCTGCTGGCCTGCCAGCGCTACATAGAGCTCAACCCGGTTCGGGCGGGGAAGGTGGCGCATCCCGGCGACTATCGTTGGTCCAGCTATCGCGCCAATGCGCGTGGCAGGCCCAATGCGCTGCTCGAGCCGCATTCGGCATTCGAGCTGATGGGTTCTGATGCGGATGAACGGCGCAGGCGCTATGTGGAGTTCATCGAGGCGGGCATTCCGGCGGGGGATCTGCTGGCGATCCGGCGGGCATTGCAGTCGCAACGGCGGCTGTCGGGAATGCTGGTGGGGTCAGATCCCTTTCGCGTCGCGAAAGGGACCTGACCCCGGTGTGCCGGCTCAGCCCAGCAGCTTGCGCACCTTGGTCAGCGCGGTCATGAAGCGCTCGATCTCGGCGTGGGTGTTGTAGAACGCCAGCGAGGCACGGCAGGTTGCCGCGACGCCGAAGTACTGCAGCAGCGGGTGCGCGCAGTGCTGGCCTGACCGCACGGCCACGCCTTCCAGGTCGAGCAGGGTTGCCAGGTCGTGGGCATGTGCGCCGTCGATCAGGAACGAGACCACGGCGGCCTTCTCCGGTGCTTCGCCGATGATGCGCAGACCGTCGACGCGGCGCAGCTCTTCGGTGAAATGCGCCAGCAGTTCAGCCTCGCGTGCTTCCACGTTCTCCTGGCCAAGCTGCTGCAGGTAGTCGGCGGCCACGCCCAGGCCGATGAAGCCGGCGATGTTCGGGGTGCCGGCTTCGAACTTGTGCGGGGCATCGTTGAACACGGTGCCGTCGAAGCTGACTTCCTTGATCATCTCGCCGCCGCCAAGGAACGGCGGCATCGCATCCAGGTGCTCGCGGCGCGCCCACAGCGCACCGGTGCCGGTCGGACCACACATTTTGTGGCCGGTGATGGCGTAGAAGTCACAGCCGATCGCGGCCACGTCGACCTTGCGGTGCGGCACGGCCTGCGAGCCATCAACCACGGTGATGATGCCGCGCTTGCGCGCTTCACGGCAGATCTCGCGCACCGGGTTGACCGTGCCCAGCACGTTGGACACGTGGGTGACCGCCAGCAGCTTGACCTCCGGGGTCATTGCCGCGCGCAGCGCATCCAGATCGAGTGCGCCGTCAGGCGTGATCTCGGCCACGCGGATGGTGGCGCCGGTACGCTGTGCGACCAGCTGCCACGGCACGATGTTGGCGTGGTGTTCCATGCGCGTGATCAGGATCACGTCGCCGGCCTTCAATCGCGGCAGGGCCCACGAATACGCCACCAGGTTGATGGCGAAGGTAGTGCCGCTGCACAGCACCAGGTCGCTGGGGCGCACGTTGAGGAAGCGTGCCAGCTTGTTGCGCGCGCCTTCGTAGGCGTCGGTGGCTTCGCTGCCGAGCGCGTGCACCGCGCGGCTGACATTGGCGTTGTAGCGGCGGTAGAACTCGTCCACCGCGCCGATCACCTGCACCGGCTTCTGGCCGGTGTTGGCATTGTCGAAATAGACCAGCGGCTTGCCGTGCACTTCACGCATCAGCAGCGGAAAGTCGAGGCGGACGCGATCCCAATCAGGCGCGCCGGTGCGTTCTTCGATCGGGCGCGGGGTGGACAGGTTCATGCCACACCCGCCTCGGCCAGGGCCTTGTCCAAACGGCGTGCCAGCTGCTCGCGCAGGGCTTCCGGCAGGATCTTCAGCGGCTCGTGGCAGAACGCGGCGCTCAGCAGTGCCTGCGCCTGTGCCTGCGGCAGGCCGCGCGAGCGCAGGTAGAACAGCGCGTTGGCATCGAGCTGGCCGACAGTGGCACCATGCGCGGCCTTCACTTCATCGGCGTCGATGACCAGCGTCGGCTGGGTATCGATCTCGGCGTCGGCCGACAGCAGCAGGTTCTTGTTGGACAGGTTCGCATCGGTGCCGTCGGCGCCTTCGCGGATCTGGATGCCACCATGGAACACCACGCGGCTGCGGTTGGCGGCAACGCCACGCCACAGCAGCTCGCAACTCGTATCGCGTGCGATGTGGTCGATGCCCAGGCGGGTTTCGACGTGGCGGCGGCCATTGCCGAGCAGCACGCCGTTGGCGGTCAGCTGGGCATTGTCGCCTTCCAGGCGCACGTTCAGTTCATGGCGGCTGAGCGCGGCGCCCAGTTCCAGATCGACGCGGTGGTACTGCGCGTCGCGGGCCAGCACCGCGTCGGTACGCAGGAAGCTGGTCTGGCGCGCGCTGCCGGCCTGCACGCGGGCGTGCTTGAGCACGCCATCGCGGGCGACATGGGCGTGCAGCACGGTGTTGTCCAGGTGGGCCGAATCGCCGACGCTGAGGCGGTGCTCGACCACGCCCAGGCTGGCGCCGGCACGCAGTTCGATCAGGTGGCGGTGGTGCCAGGCCAGGTCGGTATCGCCGGCGACGCTGGCGAACACCAGCTGCAGCGGCGCTTCGACCTGCACGCCTTCGTCCACGCGCAGCACCACGCCTTCATCGGCCAGCGCGGCATTCAGGCGGGCGAAGATCTCTTCGCTGCGCTCGTAGCGGCGGCCAAGGAAACGCACGGCGTCTTCGCCGGAGGCCAGTGCGGCCGACAGCGGCTGCAGCTGCACGCCGGCCGGCAGGCTCTGCACGTCGCTCAGCGCGGCATCCAGGCGGCCGTTGACGAACACCAGGCGCGGTGCCGGGATGTCGTCCAGCAGCGCGGCGTCCAGCGCCGGGCCCTGCAGTGGTGCAGCCGCGAACGCACGGCGTTCCAGCTGGCGCAGCGAGGTGTACTTCCAGGCTTCGTTGCGCGCGGCTGGCAGGCCGTCACGCAGGGCCGCGTCCAGCACTTCGCGGCGCGCGTCGCTGCCGCAGAAGGCCTGGGCCATGGAGTCGAGCAGGGCGCTCATCAGACCGCCGCCTCGCGCACCACGCGATCCTTGAGGAAATCGTAGCCGTGCGCTTCCAGTTCCAGCGCCAGTTCCGGGCCGCCACTCTTGACGATGCGGCCATCGGCCAGCACGTGCACCACGTCCGGCTTGATGTAGTCGAGCAGTCGCTGGTAGTGGGTGATGACCAGGAACGAGCGGTCGGCGCCGCGCAGCGCGTTGACGCCGTCGGCGACGCTCTTCAGCGCGTCGATGTCCAGGCCCGAATCGGTTTCGTCCAGGATCGCCAGCTTCGGCTCGAGCACGGCCAGCTGGAAGATCTCGTTGCGCTTCTTTTCGCCACCGGAGAAGCCTTCGTTGACGCCACGGTGCAGCAGCTCGTCCTTCAGGTGCAGCACGGCCAGCTTCTGGCGCACCAGCTTGAGGAACTGCATGGAGTCCAGTTCGTCCTCGCCACGCGCCTTGCGCTGCGCGTTCAGCGCGGCGCGCAGGAAGTAGGTGTTGTTCACACCCGGGATTTCCACCGGGTACTGGAACGCCAGGAACAGGCCGGCGGCGGCGCGCGCTTCCGGGTCCTGGTCGAGCAGGTCGCTGCCTTCGAACTGCACGCTGCCTTCGGTCACTTCATAGCCGTCGCGGCCTGCCAGGACATTGCCCAGGGTGGACTTGCCGGCGCCGTTCGGGCCCATGATGGCGTGCACCTGGCCGGGCTTAACATCCAGCGACAGGCCCTTGAGGATTTCCTTGTCGCCGATGCGGGCGTGGAGGTTTTCGATCTTCAGCATGGTCATGGCTTGGTAGGTTTCGGGGCTGCGGGGTCGATGCGGACGATCTGCACCGTGCCGTTGCCGGGCTGCCCAGGTTGAGCGGGGAGGGCGGAGAAAACCACGATGATCTCTTCACCGGGTTCTTGCAGGCAGGAGACTGCGAGGGAGGCCTGTCGGATGGATTCGGCAGCGGCGCGATCCAGCTCACGGTTGCCCGAGCTCAGGCGAGCCCGGATCGCGCCGAAGCTGCCGTCCTGCCGCGTTGTCAGCAGTATCGAGAATTCTTTCGGCGCGGAGATGACCGTGCTGGCGGGCAATTTGACCGGGGTGGCACCCACCAGTTCTTCGGGGGTGCAGGACGCGTTGGCCAGGGCCCAGGGCGAAAGGCCCAGCAGCAACAGTGCGGGCAAAGACGTACGCATCATCCGACGCTTCCTTCCAGCGAGACTTCCAGCAGCTTCTTGGCCTCCACCGCGAACTCCATCGGCAGTTCGCGGAACACCTGCTTGCAGAAGCCGTCGACGATCATCGACACCGCGTCTTCCTGGCTGATGCCACGGGCGCGGCAGTAGAACAGCTGGTCGTCGGAAATCTTCGAGGTGGTCGCCTCGTGTTCGACGGTGGCGCCCGGGTTCTTCACCTCGATGTAGGGGAAGGTGTGCGCGCCGCACTGCTTGCCGATCAGCAGCGAATCGCACTGGGTGTAGTTGCGCGCGCCATCGGCGTTGCGGTCCACCCGCACCAGGCCGCGGTAAGTGTTCTGGCCACGGCCGGCACTGATGCCCTTGCTGACGATCTTGCTCTTGGTGCGCTTGCCGACGTGGATCATCTTGGTGCCGGTGTCCGCCTGCTGGCGGTGATGGGTCAGCGCCACGGAGTGGAACTCACCGACCGAGTCGTCGCCGAGCAGCACGCAGGACGGGTACTTCCAGGTGATCGCCGAACCGGTTTCGACCTGGGTCCAGGTGACCTTGCTGCGCGCGCCACGGCATTCGGCACGCTTGGTGACGAAGTTGTAGATGCCGCCGACGCCGTTCTCGTCGCCCGGGTACCAGTTCTGCACGGTGGAGTACTTGATCTCCGCGTCTTCCAGCGCGACCAGCTCGACCACCGCCGCGTGCAGCTGGTTCTCGTCGCGCATCGGCGCGGTGCAGCCTTCCAGGTAGGACACGTAGGCCTTGTCCTCGCACACGATCAGGGTGCGCTCGAACTGGCCGGTGTGGCCGGCATTGATGCGGAAGTAGGTGCTCAGTTCCATCGGGCAACGCACGCCCTTGGGAATGAACACGAAGCTGCCATCGGAGAACACCGCCGAATTGAGCGCGGCGAAGTAGTTGTCGCCTACCGGCACCACGGTGCCCAGGTACTGGCGGACCAGTTCCGGATGTTCCTTGATGGCCTCGGACATCGAGCAGAAGATGATGCCCTTCTCGGCCAGTTCCTTGCGGAACGTGGTACCGACGGACACCGAGTCGAACACCGCGTCCACCGCCACGCCTGCCAGCTTGGCACGCTCGTGCAGCGGCACGCCCAGCTTGTCGTAGGTGTCCAGCAGCTCCTTGGGCACGTCATCCAGCGAGGCGTACTTCGGGCCCTTCGGCGCGGAGTAGTAGCTGAGCGCCTGCAGGTCGATCGGCGCGATCTCCAGCTTGGCCCAGTCCGGCATCGGCATGGTCAGGAAGTGGCGGTAGGCGTCCAGGCGCCACTGCGTCATCCACTCCGGCTCGTCCTTCTTGGCCGACAGGGCACGGATGGTGTCCTCGTCCAGGCCCGGCGGCAGGGAGTCCGATTCGATCTCGGTGATGAAGCCGGCCGAATACTTGCGGCCGAGCTGCTCGTGGATCTCGCGGTTGGGGGTGTCGTCGTGGGCGACGTTTTCGATGGTTTCGGTGGCCATGGGGGGCTGCCTGTGGATCAGGAGACGACGTCGACAGCGATGGTGCGGCGCTGTTCGTCATCGGCAAGGGGAAGAGGGGGCAGGATCTGGGCGAGGGTGACATCGCGCAGGGCCTCGGAGACCACGTCGTTGATCAGCCGCCAGCTGCTGCGCGCGCCGCACTTGGGCGCCATGCCGCACTGGTGGTGGTCGTGGCTGCATTCGGTCAGGGCCAATGGCCCTTCCATCGCTTCGACCACTTCGAACAGCGAGATCTCGATGGCCGGGCGGGTCAGGCGGTAGCCGCCACGGACACCGCGCAGGCCTTCGACCAGGCCGGCCTGCGCCAGCGGCTTGAGCACCTTGCTGACGGTGGGCGGCTCCAGGCCGGTGAATTCGGCCAGCTCAGTGGCACTGAGCACCTCGCCCGGACGGGCGGCAAGCACGGTCAGCACCACGGTGGCGTAATCGGTGAGCTTGGTGACACGCAACATGGGAATGCGAGCGGTTCTTAAAGCGGACTGAAATTGTACGCTTTTATTCGCCGGCATCCAACCCGGGCATTCAGCCGGCGCTGGGAGGGACCGGGACGACGCACCGGGGCCACCGCCGGGGCGCCATGCTGCGCCAACGGGGTGATTTTCGCAATCACCCGGAATGGGCGAGAATCCCGGTTCCATCCGCTGCAAACAGCCCGTGCCGATGCCGAAGAAGATCCAAGCCCGCAAGTCCGCCATCCATGGCAACGGCGTGTTCGCCGTGGCCCCGATCAAGCAGGGCGAGCGCGTGATCCAGTACAAGGGCCTGCTGCGCAGCCACGGCGACGTTGATGCCGATGACAGCGGCGACGTCGAAAGCGGCCATACCTTCCTGTTCACCCTCAACGATGACTGGGTGATCGATGCCAACTACAAGGGCAACGATGCGCGCTGGATCAACCACAGCTGCGATCCGAACTGCGAGGCGGTGATCGAGGAAGACGAGGACGGTGACAGCCGTGGCGACAAGGTGTTCATCGAGGCGCTGCGTGACATCAAGGCCGGCGAAGAGCTGACCTACAACTACGGCATCACCCTGGCCGAGCGTCACACCGCCAAGCTGAAGAAGATCTGGGAGTGCCGCTGCGGCTCGCCCAAGTGCACCGGCACCATGCTGCAGCCCAAGCGCTGACTGGTACCGGGTAGTGCCGACCGCTGGCCGGCAAGGCGCAATCCAGGTGCCGGCCAGCGGCCGGCACCACCCGGAGGCTCTCCACCTGCCGTGCACGGCAGGGTCACCGCCGTGCAAGGGCCGTTCTTCCATTCTGTCGGCACCCCCAACCGGAGTGCACCCATGGCAGAACGATTGAAGGGCAAGCAGATTGCCATCCTTGCCACCCACGGCTTTGAACAGTCCGAACTGACCGAACCCAAGCGTCTGCTGGAAGCCGAAGGCGCGCGCGTCAGCGTCGTGTCGCCTGCAAAGGAGGCGACGATCAAGGGCTGGAAAGAGAAGGACTGGGGCGACGCCGTTGCAGTGGATATTCCGCTGGATGAGGCCGATCCGGCCAGCTTCGATGCCCTGGTGCTGCCGGGAGGCGTCATCAATCCGGACACGCTGCGTACCGACGAGGCTGTACTCGGCTTCGTCCGCGCAGTAGACGAAGCCGGCAAGCCTGTGGCGGCGATCTGCCATGGCCCGTGGCTGCTGATCAACAGTGGCCTCGCCGATGGCCGCGAGCTGACGTCCTGGCCGTCCCTGCAGCAGGATCTGACCAATGCGGGGGCGAACTGGCGCGATGCCGAGGTCGTGGTCGACGGCAACGTGATCACCAGCCGCAAGCCGGACGACATCCCAGCCTTCAGTGAGGCGGTGGTCAAGGCACTCGCCGCCTGATGCGCTGCCGGTAGTGCCGGCCGCTGGCCGGCACTACCTTACTTGCCCAGCACGCCTGCCGGCACCAGGTTGCCCAGGTTCTGGTTGAAGGTGACCACCAGCTTGCCGTTCTTCACCTGTGCCGATTGCACCTGCAGCGCGCCAAGCACGCCGGCCACGGCCGGGTCCAGCTTGTAGATCGGCTCCCGCTGGGCGTAGTCGCTCAGCCAGGCGTTTAGCAGGCCACGGGTACGGGAGTCGAGACGACCGCCCTGGTTGGCCGGTGTGAAGTCATCCACGCTCGGCTGCTGCAGGTGGAATCCCTGGGTCTGCGCGTCGTAGCGCAGGCCGCTGCTGAGCTTCACCGTACCCAGTTTGGCCGGATTGCCACCGGCAGTGGCCAGTGCCACGTCCATGCCAAGGTTCAAGCGCTCGCCGGCCGGGAGGCTCAGCTGGGGGTGGCTCATGGTGAGGGCGATGAGTCCGCCCAGCGCGTCCTGGGTGCGCGGGAAGCTGCCATCGAGATACTGCTGCACATCGCTGGCGCCGACCGACAGTTCGCGGCCGGAAATGGATGGGGCGGCCTGCGCGCCGATCGCGGCGGCGATCAGCACGGTGGAGGCGGCGACGCGGGTCATCAGGGAACGCAGGCGCATGGCGGTGACCGCTGGACTGGGAAAGGATGGAGGAAAGAGTAGCCGGGGCGGCTGAATCGCGCGTGCATGCCGCTGCAACGGTTCAGTCCAGCGTTGGCCGCAGTTGCGCCGACTGGATCTGCCAGCCGCGGCCATCAGCACTGGGCTGCACGCGGTACCAGCCGCCGAAGCGGAAGGTGCCTTGCGTGGTGACCGCGCGGATCCGCACCGGCACCTCCAGCAGCTGGGGAGGATGCTGGCCGTCGCGCGCCACCGGGGGCTCGCTGTCCAGCCGCAGCGTACGCACGCCCTGCAGCTGGCGTATGGCAGCGTCATCTGCGCGGTGAGGATCGGCTGGTGGAATCGCCCATGCCGCGTCGCTGGCGCTACGGTTGCGGTTGAGCAGCGCGATCACGTAGCGGTTGAGCATCACCGATGGTGGTTGGGCGTCGGCGGCGACCGCAGCGAACAGCGGATCGATCGCCGGTGTCTGCAGGGGCGCCGCTTCGGTGCCGGCGATGCCCTGCGTTCCGGCGCTGGCGACAGCTGGCGCTGGCGCAACATCAGGCGCTGCCGCAGGCCTGGAGCAGCCGAGCAGCGCCAGGGGCGCGATCAGGAAAAGCGTCCTGCGCATGCCTCCTCCCCGAGGCGATGTGGGGGAGACAGTGTATCGGCTGCGCGGGAATCAGCGGGAGGAGGGCAACTGTTCCAGCGCATCCAGTGCCGGCAGCACCTGCCCGGCGATGGCGGCCAACGCATGTCCATCGGTCTCTGCGTGGCGCTGCACGATGTCGCGCAGCAGCTGGGTGGCGATCACCAGGGTCGCGCGTTCGTCACCGCTGATGCCAGCGGTGCGGGGCGCCGCTTCCAGCAGGCGCATCAGGTCGCGGCTTGCGCGATGTTCCAGTTCGATGGTGCAGCGCCCGGTGCACTGCAACCCGTCCTTTTCGATGGGGGTCACCGAGATCCGGTAGCGGGTGGAGGGGCTGGCCATGAGGGGATGCTCGCCGTAGCTGTGGAGGATGTGCCCACCTTAGGCAAGGCCGTGCCCGGCGGCGATGGCCGGGGCTGCACGCAGTGTTCCACCCGGTACGTTCCAGGGCCTGCCCAGGCCGCGCCTGGCTAATGGCGACGGGCTTGAACGCGGATTTTCCAGTATGCGGCAACGCTGTGTTGCGGATGCCCCGGGGCAGCGCATCCACGCGTGGCGTGGACCTGCTGCCGGGAACGTGCAAAAGAAAACGGGACGGCCAGAGCCGTCCCGTCGGAATCCGCGTTGGGGCGCGCGCTTACAGCGCGGCGTCCTTCAGCTTCTTCAGCGGACGCACCTTCAGCTTGGTGGTGGCCGGCTTGGCAGCGAACCACTGCTCTTCCTTGGTGAACGGGTTGATGCCCTTGCGCTTCGGCTTGGCCGGCACATTGACGGTGGTGATCTTCAGCAGGCCCGGCAGGGTGAAGGAGCCAGCGCCCTTCTTGTGCACCGAGGAGGCAACGGCGCTTTCCAGCGAGGCCAGCACAGCGCGGACGTCCTTGGCGACGACGCCGGAGGCTTCAGCGATGTGTGCAACCAGGCCGGACTTGGTCAGCACTTCCTTGATCGGCTTCGGAGCGGCCGGCTTGGCGGCTGCCTTCGTCGCGACTTTCTTCACTGCCTTCTTCGGGGCAGCCTTCTTAGCGGTCTTTGCCATGGTTTCCTGTTCCGTGAACGGTTGGTTGTTTGGTCGGCGCCGAACCCCGTCGGCAAGCGCAATGTAGGGCAACTCTTGGGCGCCGCCAATAGCCCGAAGCGCGGAAAGTGCATGTTTTTTCATATCCAGGCCGATTCAGTACATGGCGCGCCGTGGGGGACGGGGGTGTGGCAGCGCGCGCGACGGCCCACGCGCGCCCATCGGCGGAATGCGCGAAACCACTGAAAACAAGAGAAAAATGCGTTTCCGGTTGGCGAGGAAGTGTCCACGCGCCGGGTTCGGAAGGCGACCTGCGGCGTGCGGCGGAGCGACGCAGGGCTAACGCCTGCCGTGCGAGGGTAACCGTTCATCACCGTCACGCAGGAGCAGCACATGGGAATCTCGCGACACGCCACCGCGCACTGGGAAGGCGATCTGAAGTCGGGCAAGGGGCAGCTGAGCACGCCGCAGAGCGGGCTGCTGGACAAGACACGCTACGGCTTCAACAGCCGTTTCGGCGACGAAAAGGGCACCAATCCGGAAGAGCTCATCGCTGCTGCGCACGCCGGTTGCTTCACCATGGCGCTGTCGGCCAAGCTCGGCGAAGCCGGCTTTACCCCGACCTCGCTGGACACCGAAGCCAAGGTCGATCTGTCATTGGAGGGCGGCCCGCAGCTGTCGCAGATCCGGCTGAAGGTGAAGGCAGTGGTGCCGGGTATCGACGCGACGCAGTTCCGTGCGATTGCCGATGACGCCAAGCAGAACTGCCCGGTGTCCAAGGCGCTGAGCGCGGTGCCGATCAGCCTGGAAGCCGAGCTGGGCTGAGGGTAGTGCCGGCCGCTGGCCGGCAACCTCATGATGTCGAGGTCCAGGTAACAGCCGGCCAGCGTTATGGCGGCCTTCCTGGCCGCCACCCTCCGGGCCGTCGCGTCCGACGTTGGCAGCGGCTCCTGCCGCTGCCTTCGGCTCCACCTCGATGGTGTTTACCAATCAATGGTGCCGCTGATCACCGTCTGCACCTGGCCGCCCGACCAGACCTCGCCGTCCTGGTCGACCAGCAGGGTCAGGCGCGCGTCATGGCCGACTTCGCGGCCCTGGCTGACTTCAAACGGCGTCCGTCCACGCGGCAGCGCGTCACGCAGGTCCAGCCACGCGGCCAGCACCGCATTGGCCGCACCCGAGGCGGCGTCCTCGAAGCGGCGTCCATTGCCGACGAAGGCACGTACGGCCAGGTCGAAACCCTCGCTGCCATCGCTGAAGGCATAGGCGAACACGCCCATGCTGTCGGTGGATTCAGCCAGTGCGGCCACTGCATCCCAGTCTGGCTGCAGCGCGCGCAATGCGGCCTCGTCGGCCACCTGCACCACCCACCAGCTGCGGCCGCCCTGCATGCGTGCCGGCGGCAGTGTGCCCAGCGGCCAGTCCTTCAGCGCGGCCTGCAGGCGAGGATCGGTCGCCTCGGCAGTCTCGGCCAGCTGCGCGCGCGGGGTGCGGATGGCGATGCGCTGCTGCGTACCCTCACCGCTGACGCGCAGCGGCAGCGCGCCGGCAATGCCGTCCTGCACCAGCACGCCGTCGACCGCTGCGGCCAGGCCCGCCTGCAGCACCGCGTGCGCGGTACCGACGCTGGGGTGGCCGGCGAACGGTACTTCCTTCTGCGGGCTGAACATGCGCAATCGATAGCTGGCGCCCGGCACCTGTGGCGGGAACACGAAGGTGGTTTCGGGCAGGCGCGTCCAGCGCGCGATGGCCTGCATGCTGGCGTCGTCCAGGCCCTCGGCATCGAGTACCACGGCCAGCGGATTGCCAGCGCCGGCGCGCGGGGAGAACACGTCCAGCTGCAGGAAACGGCGGGTGGTCATCAGGTGGCACTCCAGTAAACAGGCCGCATAGCGTAGCGCGGGGCACCAAAAAGGGGACGGAGGGAATTAAGTCGCTTTTGCCCCATGTGCCATAAGCGACTTAATTCCCTCCGTCCCCTTTCTTCCGTGGGCTACCAGCGGATGCTGCCATCGATCACGCACTGCACCTGGCCGCCGATCCACACCGTGCCCTGCGCATCAACCTCGACCTGTACGCGACCATCGCGGCCGACTTCGCGGCCCTGGCTGGCCACGTAGCGGCCCTCGCGGCCGGGCAGGGCATCGCGCTGGCGCAGCCAGGCACCGATCAGCGCATTGGCGCTGCCGGTCACTGGATCCTCGGGCACGGCGGCTGCATCAGCCGGGCAGAAGGCGCGCACCACCCGGGTGTGGTCGTCGCCGGCCTCGTCGGCGAACACGGCCACACCGGTCGCGTCGCTGGCGAGGCTCCAGTCGGCCAGCGTGGCCATGTCCGGCACAAGGTTGCGTACTGCGGCGGCGTCGCGCAGCGGCAACAGCCACCAGCGTGCGCCGTTGTCCCACAGTTCGGGCGCGTGCCCGCTGTCGGCCAGCGGCAGCAGCGCTTCGGGCGCCCCGTCGGCCGCTGTGTCCAGTCGCCGCGCCGGTGGGCTGGCCAGCTGGATCTGCAGTGCCTCAGCCGGGCCGCTCACCCGTACCGGCAGCAACCCCGCCGCACATTGCTGCAGCAGGGCACCGTCGTGCGGTTGCGCCAGGCCGCAGGTCACCGCCGCCCAGGCGGCGCCGACGCTGGGGTGGCCGGCGAAGGCCAGCTCGCGGGTCGGGGTGAAGATGCGGATGTGGTAGTCGGCGCCCGGCGTGCTGGGGCGCAGGAAGAACACCGTCTCGGACAGGTTCAGCCAGGCGGCCAGGGCCTGCATCTGGCTGCTGGAGAGCCCGTCGGCGTCCAGGATG
This sequence comes from Stenotrophomonas sp. YJH_SMC_120, assembly GCF_059368675.1. Classification (NCBI taxonomy): domain Bacteria; kingdom Pseudomonadati; phylum Pseudomonadota; class Gammaproteobacteria; order Lysobacterales; family Lysobacteraceae; genus Stenotrophomonas; species Stenotrophomonas sp. YJH_SMC_120. Next base: position 734,514 of record NZ_JCAFRY010000001.1, on the reverse strand, counting down.
ACGCCCAACGGGTTGCCGGTGCCGGGGCGGGGGGCGAAGACATCGAGCTGCAGGTAACGGAGGACGGCCATCTACGGGGATATTGCGCTTAGAATCAAAGGTTCCGCCCCCGAGGGCGGCTTCCCCACATTCTACATAGCCAATCCATGTCAGCTTCCCCCCTTGTCGATCGTTGGATCGTACTGAAGTTCGGCGGCACCTCGGTGTCGCGTCGTCACCGCTGGGACACGATCGGGAAGCTGGCGAAAAAACGCGCGGAAGAGACCGGCTCGCGCGTGCTGGTGGTGGTGTCGGCGCTGTCCGGGGTCACCAACGAACTGACCGCGATCGCCGATGGCGCGCCCGACAGCCGGGACCGCGTGGCGGCGCTGGTCGAACGCCATGAAGGCTTCCTGGCCGAGCTGGGCCTGGGGCGCGAGGTGCTGGCCGATCGCCTCGCCGCGCTGCAGGGCCTGCTCGACGACACGCGTGCAGCCACCCGTCCGCTCGACTGGCAGGCCGAAGTGCTGGGCCAGGGCGAGCTGCTGTCCTCCACCCTGGGTGCGGCCTACCTGCGCGCGTCGGGCCTGGACATGGGCTGGATGGATGCCCGCCAGTGGCTGGACGCGATGCCGCCGCAGCCGAACCAGAGCGACTGGTCGCAGCGCCTGTCGGTGAACTGCCAGTGGCGTGCCGACGCGGAATGGATGCAGCGCTTCCGTGCGCAGCCGACCCGCCTGCTGATCACCCAGGGCTTCATCTCGCGGCACGCCGATGGCGGTACCGCCATCCTCGGCCGCGGTGGCTCGGATACCTCGGCGGCGTACTTCGGCGCGTTGCTGGGTGCCAGCCGGGTGGAGATCTGGACCGATGTGCCGGGCATGTTCAGCGCCAATCCGAAGGATGTGCCGGACGCGCGCCTGCTGACCCGCCTGGACTATTACGAGGCGCAGGAAATCGCCACCACCGGCGCCAAGGTGCTGCACCCGCGCTCGATCAAGCCGTGCCGCGATGCCGGCGTACCGATGGCCATCCTCGATACCGAGCGCCCGGAACTGCCGGGCACCAGCATCGATGGCAGCGCCGCGCCGGTACCAGGGGTGAAGGCGATCAGCCGCCGCAACGGCATCGTGCTGGTGTCGATGGAAGGCATCGGCATGTGGCAGCAGGTCGGCTTCCTGGCCGATGTGTTCAATCTGTTCAAGAAGCACGGCCTGTCGGTGGACCTGATCGGTTCGGCTGAAACCAACGTCACCGTGTCGCTGGATCCGTCCGAGAACCTGGTCAATACCGATGTGCTGGCCGCGCTGTCGGCCGACCTGTCGCAGATCTGCAAGGTGAAGGTGATCGTGCCGTGTGCGGCGATCACCCTGGTGGGCCGTGGCATGCGTTCGCTGCTGCACAAGCTGTCGGACGTGTGGGCCACCTTCGGCCGCGAGCGCGTGCACATGATCTCGCAGTCGTCCAATGACCTGAACCTGACCTTCGTCATCGACGAGGCCGATGCCGATGGCCTGCTGCCGGTGCTGCACGCCGAGCTGATCGACAGCGGCGCGATGCCGGTGGAAGAGACCGAAGTATTCGGCCCGCGCTGGCGCGAGATCGCCGGCACCGTGCGCCCGCGTGGCACGCCGTGGTGGCGGGGCCAGCGTGCGCACCTGCTGCAGCTGGCCGATGCCGGTACGCCGCGCTACGTCTACCACCTGCCGACCGTGCGCGCCCGCGCCCGCGCGCTGGCCGCGATCAAGCCGATCGACCAGCGCTACTACGCGATCAAGGCCAACAGCCACCCCGCCATCCTGCAGCTGCTGGAAGCCGAAGGCTTCGGCCTGGAGTGCGTGTCGCATGGCGAACTGAAGCATGTGTTCCAGCACCTGCCGGAACTGTCGCCCAAGCGCGTGCTGTTCACCCCCAGCTTCTGCCCGCGCAGCGAGTACGAAGCCGCATTCGCGCTGGGCGTGACCGTGACCGTCGACAACGTGGAAGCACTGCAGCGCTGGCCAGACCTGTTCCGCAACCGCGAGCTGTGGCTGCGCGTCGACCTGGGCCGTGGCGAAGGCCACCACGCCAAGGTCCGTACCGGTGGCAAGGAGTCCAAGTTCGGCCTGCCGATCGCCCGTGTCGATGAGTTCGTGCGCGCGGCCACTGATCTGGGCAGCCGCGTGGTCGGTCTGCACGCGCACCTGGGCAGCGGTGTGGAGACCGCGCAGCACTGGCGCCTGATGTGCGATGAGCTGGCCGGTTTCGCCCGCCGCATCGGCAGCGTGCAGACCATCGACATCGGCGGCGGCCTGCCGATTCCGTATTCCGCCGAGGACGAGCCGTTCGACCTGGATGCCTGGGCCGAGGGCCTGGCCGAGGTCAAGGCGCTGCATCCGGCGTTCCGCCTGGCGATCGAGCCGGGCCGCTACCTGGTAGCCGAATCCGGCGTGCTGCTGACCCACGCCACCCAGGTGGTGGAAAAGGACGGCGTGCGCCGCGTCGGCCTGGATGCCGGCATGAGTGCATTGATGCGCCCGGCCCTGTACGACGCCTGGCACGACATCGAGAACCTCAGCCGCCAGGGTGGCTACGCTGAGGCCGCATTCGATGTGGTCGGCCCGATCTGCGAGTCCAGCGACGTGTTCGGCAAGCGCCGCAAGCTGCCGGTGTCGACCGCGCCGGACGACGTGATGCTGATCGCCGATGCCGGCGCCTACGGCTATTCGATGGCCAACACCTACAACCAGCGGATGCTGCCGCGCGAAGACGTGATCGAATGATCGCCGCGCGCGCCCTGCACCCGCCCACCGACACGCCGCGCACCATCGCGCGGGCCCGTGCCTGACCGGATACACCATGACTGCTTTCGACAAACACCAGGTTTCCCGCTTCCGCTTCGTCCGCTGCGAATTCGCCGCGGAGACCGGCGTGGCCAGGCTGGTCTATGCCTTTGATGACGGCCCGGAGATGGTGGAGACCATCACCGTACCCGGCGCCCCGTTCGTGCTGGACGAGGCGCGTACCGCCGCCGTGCAGCGCGCGCTGCAGCTGCTGCACCTGATCGCCGGTGTCAGCTACTACAAGGCGGGCGTGCCGGAGACGGTCAGCATCGACAGCTACAGCATCGATGCCGATACCGCCGCACTGGTGGAGACCATTTACCTCAACGGCCTGGGCGAATTCGCCTACCGCAATGGCCTGAACCTGCGCGGCCGCTTCCGGTTGCCGGTGCAGGGCGAGGCCGTGCAGGCGCCGTCGCTGGGCCTGCAGCCGCACGCGCTGGTGGCCATCGGCGGCGGCAAGGATTCGCTGGTCAGCATCGAAGCGCTGCGCCGTGCCGGCGTGGACGAGACCGTGACCTGGATCGGTGGCTCGCAGCTGATCCGTGCGTGCGCCGAGCGCACCGGCCTGCCGACATTGAACCTGGGCCGCACGCTGGCACCTGAACTGTTCGAGTTGAATCGCCAGGGCGCATGGAACGGCCATATCCCGGTGACGGTGGTGAACTCGGCGATCATGGTGCTGGCCGCGTTGCTGCACGGCGTGGACCAGGTGGTGTTCTCCAACGAGCGCTCGGCCAGCTACGGCAGCCAGATTCCAGGCACCGGCGAAGTGAATCATCAGTGGTCCAAGGGCTGGGCCTGCGAGCAGGCGTTCGGCAGCCATGTGCAGAAGTACGTGGCGGCGGACCTGCAGTACTACTCGCTGCTGCGCCCGATGTCCGAGCTGGCGGTGGCCCGCCAGTTCGCCAAGAGTGACTTCTACGACGCGCATTTCTCCAGCTGCAACCGCAACTTCCACATCCTCGGCGAGCGCCCGGTGAACCGCTGGTGCGGCGTCTGCCCGAAGTGCCATTTCGTGTTCCTGGCACTGGCCCCGTTCATGCCCAAGACGCGCCTGGTGCGCATCTTCGGCCGCAACCTGCTGGACGATGCCGAGCAGGCCGGTGGCTTCGATGCGCTGCTGGAATTCCAGGACCACAAGCCGTTCGAGTGCGTGGGCGAAGGCCGTGAATCGCGTGCGGCGATGGCGACCTTGGCGCAGCGCCCGGAGTGGAAGGAAGACGTGCTGGTGAAGCGCTTCTGCAACGAGATCCAGCCGCAGCTGGATGCCGCCGAACTGGAACTGGCACCGCTGCTGCAGCTGCAGGGCGAGCACCGCGTTCCGGCTGCGCTGTGGGAACGGGTGCGTGAAGATTTCGAAGCTTGACGGAAAGCGCGTTGCGCTGTGGGGCTGGGGCCGTGAGGGCCGCGCCGCGTTTGCGGTGCTGCGTGAGCGCCTGCCCACGCTGCCGCTGAGCCTGTTCTGCCCGGCGGCTGAAGTCGAGGCCGCGCGTGCGGAAACGCAGGGCGTGCTGGACGTGCGTGGCGAGCCTTCTGCTGAAGCGCTGGCCGCGTTTGACGTGGTGATCAAGTCTCCCGGCATCAGCCCCTACCAGCCAATCGCGCTGGCGGCGGAAGGGCAGGGCACCCGCTTCATTGGTGGCACCGCGCTGTGGTTCGCCGAACACGCGGCCGACGATGGCATCGTGCACGACACCGTGTGCGTGACCGGTACCAAGGGCAAGAGCACCACCACCGCGCTGGTCGCGCACCTGCTGCGTGCCGCCGGCCACCGTACCGGCCTGGTCGGCAACATCGGCCTGCCGCTGCTGGAAGTGCTGGACCCGCAGCCCGCGCCTGAGTACTGGGCGGTGGAACTGTCCAGCTACCAGACCGGCGAAGTGGCACGCAGTGGCGCCCACCCGCAGGTGGCGGTGGTGCTGAACCTGTTCCCGGAACACCTGGACTGGCACGGCAGCGAACAGCGTTACATCGACGACAAACTGCGGCTGGTGACTGAAGCCGCACCGCGCATCGCCGTGCTCAATGCCGCCGATCCGCACCTGGCCGCGCTGTCGCTGCCCGACAGCGAAGTGGTCTGGTTCAACCAGCTGCAGGGCTGGCACATGCGCGGCGACATCGTGCATCGCGGTGAGCAGGCCGTGTTTGATACCCGCGACACGCCGCTGCCGGGCCGCCACAACCGTGGCAACCTGTGTGCGGTGCTGGCCGCGCTGGAAGCGCTGGGGCTGGATGCCGCGGCGCTTGCGCCGGCGGTGCAGGACTTCCGTCCGCTGCCCAACCGCCTGCAGCGCATCGGCGTGGCCGATGGCCTGACCTACGTCAACGATTCGATCAGCACCACGCCGCATGCCAGCCTGGCTGCGCTGGAGTGCTTCGCCGGCCAGCGCATCGCGCTGCTGGTGGGCGGGCACGACCGTGGCCTGGACTGGACCGATTTCATGCAGCACATGGCGCACGACGTGCCGCCGGTGGAGATCGTGACCATGGGCAGCAACGGCCCGCGCATCCACGCCATGCTGCAGCCGCTGGCCGATGCCGGTCGCTTCGGTCTGCATGCTGCGGGCGATCTTGCCGAGGCGATGGTGCTGGCGCGTACTGCGCTGGGTGAGCAGGGTGGGGTGGTGCTGCTGTCGCCGGGCGCACCGAGCTTTGGTGCGTACCGCGATTACGTGGCGCGTGGCCGTCATTTCGCCGAGCTGGCCGGATTCGACCCGGACAGCATCAGCGCGATTCCGGGGTTGGGCATCGCCTGAGGGGTCGGATCCCTTTCCGCAGGAAAGGGCTCTGACCCCAACGGGATTCTGGCCGGCAACCCTCCGGAGAAATTCATCCACGCATGGCGTGGATCTACTGCTCCTCGTCGATGAACGCGTAGCCGCCGTCGATCAATTGCTGCAGATACGCATCGAAGCTGGGCGCGATCACCGCATAGCTGTCCGGGTCGTGCAGGTAGCGCACCACCTGGCCGACCGTGCCGCCCGGTGCGGGGTTGAAATCCAGGTAAAGCATCGACGTGCCGCCGTTGTTCATGCAGTGCGAGAAGCACAGGCGGCGGTTCATCGGCAGATCCGCGTCGATGCCTTCACCCAGAATCTCCGGCTCGTCATCCAGCCACTCTTCGTAGATGGAACGGATGCTGTCGTCCCATTGCTGCTGGTCCTCGAAGATCTGCGCGACCGAGCGCAGGTAGTACGGATAGCCGCCGTCCTCCACGTCCGAGCCGAGCATCAGCACGCAGACCCCGCCGCCGGGGTACTCGCGGAAATGGGTGCCATCCACGCGGGACAACAGTTCCACCAGGCTGTCAGGCACCTGCGGCCATTGCATGCGCAGGCGCTGCAGGTCTTCTGCGCTGGCGCCCTGGACGTGAGCCCATTGTGGGGCATCGTCGGCAGGCAGGCGTGGGATCAGGCCAGACAGAAAGCGGTCAACAAGGTTCATGCGAAAAAGGGGACGGAGGGGATTAAGTCGTATCCAACCACACCTGCGTCACGTCGCCAATGCAGAATGCGACGCGGGAGGGGCGAATACGGCTTAATCCCCTCCGTCCCCTTTTTCTTGCGGAGCAGGCGCATGAATCGTTGGCGATGCGGTGTGGCGGTGATGCTGGGGCTGGCGGCGATGCCGGCGTGGGCGGCGATGAAGACGCAGCCGGTGGAGTGGAAACACCAGGGCACGACCTTCAGTGGCGTGCTGGTCTATGACGATGGCGACAACGACAAGCGCCCGGGGCTGGTGATGGTGCCGAACTGGAAGGGTGTGAACGAGTCGGCCATCGAGAAGGCCAAGCAGCTGGCAGGCGATGATTACGTGGTGCTGGTGGCCGATGTGTACGGCAAGGGCGTGCGGCCGAAGACCGATGCCGAGGCCGGGCCGGTGGCCAGCAAGCTGCGCAACGACAGGCCACTGTTGCGCGCACGCGCGCTGGAAGCGGTGAACGTGCTCAAGGCGCAGGCCGGCAAGGTGCCGCTCGATGCCAGCCGGATCGGTGCGGTGGGCTTCTGCTTTGGCGGCACCACGGTGCTGGAGCTGGCCCGTGCAGGTGCGCCGTTGGCCGGTGTGGTCAGCCTGCACGGCGGGCTGGGTTCGCCGCTGCCGGCGCAGGCCGGTGGCAGTCACCCGTCGGTGCTGGTGCTCAATGGTGCCGACGACAGGAGCGTGACCGCCGAGGATATCGCCGGTTTCCAGAGGGAAATGAACGCCGCCAAGGTCGACTGGGAGTTCACCAACTACAGCGGGGCGGTGCACTGCTTTGCCGAGCGCGATGCCAACAGCCCGCCGGGGTGCCAGTACAACGAGCGGGCGGCCAAGCGCGCGTGGAAGGCGCTGGATGAGTTCTTCGAGGAGCGCTTCGAGAAACGTTGATCCGCGCAGCGGTAGTGCCGGCCGCTGGCCGGCATTCCCGATCACATCGGCAGCATCATGAGGTTGCCGGCCAGCGGCCGGCACTACCGGATGCGGTCAATGCGGGCGTTTCCGTGCCGACCAATGGTTGGCACCCTCCGGAACGCCGGTTTGGTGGGTGCCGACCGTTGGTCGGCACACCTCAACCCGTCAATGCGAGCGCTGCACCGCGTAACGCGCCAGGCCGCGCAGGGCGGCGACGGCGTCGTTGTCGCCCAGACCATCGAGCGCACGCTCGGCGGCTTCGGCATATTCCTCGGCACGCGCGCGGCTGTACTCCAGGCCGCCGGTAGCACGGATCGCGGCCAGCACTTCCGGCATCGCCGAAGCGTCGCCGTCCTGCACGATGGTGCGCAGGCGCTCGCGGGTGGCGTCGTCGGAGTGGGCCATCGCGTGGATCAGCGGCAGCGTGGCCTTGCCCTCGGCGAGGTCGTCGCCCAGATTCTTGCCCAGTTCCTCGGCATTGGCCGAGTAGTCCAGCACGTCGTCGGCTATCTGGAACGCGTAGCCTAGGTGCATGCCGTAGTCGAACAAGGCCTGCTGGGTGGCTTCGTCCACGCCGCTGGCCAGCGCACCCAAGCGGGTGCCGGCGGCGAACAGCACCGCGGTCTTGCGCTCGATCACGCGCAGGTAGGCGGCTTCGTCGGTATCCGGGTTGTGCACGTGCAGCAGCTGCAGCACTTCACCCTCGGCGATGCGGTTGGTGGCATCGGCCAGGATCTGCATCACCGACATGCGCTCCAGCTCGACCATCAGCTGGAAGCTGCGCGAGTACAGGAAGTCGCCGACCAGCACGCTGGGCGCGTTGCCCCACAGCGCGTTGGCGGTGCTGCGGCCACGGCGCAGGCTGGATTCGTCCACCACGTCATCGTGCAGCAGGGTCGAGGTATGGATGAACTCGATGATCGCCGCCAACTGGTGGTGCTCCGGACCGGCCTGGCCCACCGCGTGGCCGGCCAGCATCACCAGCATCGGGCGCAGGCGTTTGCCGCCGGCGGAAATGATGTGGTCGGCGATCTGGTTGATCAGCACGACGTCCGAGGACAGCCGGCGCCGGATCAGGGCGTCGACGGCGGCCATGTCGGCCGCGGCAAGCGACTGGATCTGGGGCAGGCCCAGGGCGGGACGGGTGTCTTCGGTGATGGTCATGCGATCAGGCTTTCAGGCTCACCACCGATTATAGGCGCTGGCCGTGAATTCGGGCGCAAACGGGGCTGGCCGGCGTTCCCGGCCCCGCAAACGCTGCCGCCTGCGTGAATACGTATGCAGGTTGCGCCATGCCCGCGAGGCCGCCGCTAAGCTTGCCGGAACAGGATTTCGGCCCGCTGCCGGCGGGTCCCGCATGCCCGGAGGGGGGCTGTCGATGTCGCACTATCCATGGTGGCGCGGAGCCGTCATCTACCAGATCTACCCGCGCAGCTACCTCGATGCCAACGGCGATGGCGTGGGCGACCTGCCGGGCATCATCCAGCGCCTGGACCATATTGCCGCGCTGGGCGTGGACGCGATCTGGATCTCGCCGTTCTTCAAGTCGCCGATGGCCGACTTCGGCTACGACATCGCCGACTATCGCGACGTCGACCCGCTGTTCGGCAGCCTGGACGACTTCGACCGTCTACTGGCCAAGGCGCACGACCTGGGCCTGAAGGTGATGATCGACCAGGTGTTGAGCCATACCTCGATCGAGCACGCCTGGTTCCGCGAGAGCCGCCAGGACCGCGGCAATCCGAAGGCCGACTGGTACGTCTGGGCCGACCCGCGCGAGGACGGCACCCCGCCCAACAACTGGCTGTCGCTGTTCGGCGGCGGCGCCTGGCAGTGGGAACCGCGCCGTGAGCAGTACTACCTGCACAACTTCCTGGTCGACCAGCCGGACCTGAACTTCCACAACCCGGACGTGCAGCAGGCCACCCTGGACAATGTGCGGTTCTGGCTGGACCGCGGCGTGGACGGCTTCCGCCTGGATGCGATCAACTTCTGCTTCCACGACGCGCAGCTGCGCGATAACCCGCCCAAGCCGGCGGACAAGCGCGTGGGCCGCGGCTTCAGTCCGGACAACCCGTACGCCTACCAGTACCACTTCTACAACAACACCCAACCGGAGAACCTGCCATTCCTGGAGCAGCTGCGCGCGCTGCTGGATGAGTATCCGGGCGCGGTGAGCCTGGGCGAGATCTCGTCGGAAGACTCGCTGGCCACCACCGCCGAGTACACCCAGGACGGCCGCCTGCACATGGGCTACAGCTTCGAGCTGCTGGTGGACGACTACAGCGCGGCCTACATCCGCGACACGGTCTCGCGGCTGGAAGCGGCGATGACCGAAGGCTGGCCGTGCTGGGCGGTTTCGAACCACGATGTGGAACGCGCGGTCAGCCGCTGGGGCGGCTATCCGGCCGATCCGCGCCTGGCGCGGATGCTGGTGGCGATGCTGTGCTCGCTGCGCGGCTCGGTGTGCCTGTACCAGGGCGAGGAGCTGGGCCTGGCCGAGGCCGAGGTGCCGTTCGAGGCGCTGCAGGACCCGTATGGCATCACCTTCTGGCCGAATTTCAAGGGCCGCGACGGTTGCCGCACCCCGCTGCCGTGGACCGACGCTCCGCTGGCTGGCTTTACCTCCGGCACGCCCTGGCTGCCGATCCCGGCCGAGCACCGGGCGGCGGCGGTGGCCGTGCAGGAGCGCGACCCGCACTCGGTCCTGGCGGCGTTCCGCGCCTTCCTGGCCTGGCGGCGTAGCCAGCCGGCGCTCCTGCATGGCAGCATCCGGTTCATCGAAAGCGCCGAGCCAGTGCTGCTGTTCGAGCGTATGCTTGCAGATGAAACCCTCCTGCTGGCCTTCAACCTGTCGGCCGAAGCGGTGAGCCATCCGCTGCCGCCGGGCAACTGGCAGCAGGTGGCGGTGCCGGGCCCGGATGCGGGCACGGTGCAGGGCAATGAACTCCAGCTGCCGCCGCGCGCGGTGTATTGCGCCCGACGCAGCTGACCGTTTTCTCCGGTGGCGGTACTTGCGGGGACGGGGCCGAAGCGCCCCGTCCCTTTTTTGTGGGTGGGATTGCGGTGAAGGGCATCCACGCATGGCGTGGATCTACTGGTTGGGGTGTCCCTAGGTAGATCCACGCTCTGCGTGGATGGGCATTCGCGCAAAAGAAAACCCGCTGCCTGCGCAGCGGGTTTCCGGTCCTGCTCCCCTTGTGTTGCCGGCCAGCGGCCGGCACTACCCGGTCGTGGTCAGAACTTGTAGTTCACGCCCAGCATGTAGGTGCGGCCCCATTCGATGTACTCCAGCGGGCGGTCCTTGCTGCCGGCGTAGGTGCGGTACGGCTCGTTGGTCAGGTTGCTGCCCTGCAGCAGCAGGGTCAGCCCCCGCAGGGCGCTGCTGTCGCTGAAGGTGTAGCTGACCTGCGCATCGGTCACGTTTTCGCCCACCACGTAGCGCAGGCTGCGATTGCCGTTGAAATTGCCGATCTCACCGATGAAGTCCGAACGTCGGCGCTGGCTCACGCGTGCCTCAAAGCCGCTGCGCTCGTAATAGGCGGTGAAGTTGTACACGCGCTTGGACAGACCCGGCAGGCTGATCGGGTCACTGCCCACGCTGGACGCGCTTTCCGGATCCAGGATGGTGATGTCGCTCTTGTTGAAGGTCGCGCTGGCCTGCACGCCGAAGCCACGCAGGCTGTCGGTCAGCATGTCCAGCGGGAACGATGCGGTCAGCTCCAGGCCCTTCAGCGTGCCGCCCTTGCCGTTCTGCGGCGCGGAGAAGGTGCCGGTGGTCAGCACCGGTGCGGTCATGCCCGGCGGCGGTACGTAGCTGCCCAGCAGCGCGGTGAAGTCGTAGTTGTCCACCGACTGGGTGTAGACGTAGCTCTTCAGGTCCTTGTAGAAGATCGCGGCGGCCACGTAAGCCTTCTCGCCGAAGTACTTCTCATAGGACAGGTCCAGTGCGGTGGCGCGCCACGGGTCCAGCAAAGGGTTGCCGCCACTGCCGCCGGGGCGGCCGGTGCCGGTGTCCACGCCGAACTCCAGGCCGGCACGCATTTGGTCCACGCGCGGGCGTGCGACCTGCTTGGCGGCGGCAAAGCGCAGCGTCTGCTGGTGCGGGAACATGAAGGCCAGGTTCAAGCTCGGCAGCCAGTCGTTGTACTTGCGGCCTGCGGAGTAGGGCTGGATGTTGCTGCCAGCCGGCTGCGAGCTGTCCCAGTAGCGCGAATCCGAGCTCTGGTCGGTGTGCTGCATCTGCACGCCGATGTTGCCGCGCACGCCGACCACGCCGATGTCGGTGTTGATGTTCAGGCGCGCCCACGCGGTGGTGATCTTTTCCTGCACCGTCCACGACTTGGGAATCAGGTAGTCCAGGTTGTCGACCGGGTTGAAGATCATGTAGCGACCGACCGCGGCCGGCACGTTCCAGGCCGGGATGGTGCCGAGGCCGGCGAAGCTCAGGTCGACCGGGCGGTACTGCAGGTCCGAGGCGATGTTGGCATCACCCTGTGCACCGAGCAGGATGTTGCCTTCGGACTGGGTCTTCACCTTGCGGCGGTCGGCATAGTTCACGCCGATGTCGAGGTCTGGCGCCCACGAGGCAATGGCCTCGGGTAGCGCAATCGTCGCGGCCAGCTTGCCGCCCTTCAGGCGGTCTTCCACCTGCGGCACCTTGCCGTAGCCGGAACCGTAGATGGTGTTGGTCAGGAACAGCGCGTCGGGATTGGAGTAGTTCAGGCCCGGGCTGATCTGCGAGAAGCCGTTCTGACGGATCGATACGCCGACCGTGTCCAGCTGCGGCATCGGGGTCAGCTGCAGGTTGTTTTCCAGGTTCAGCTCAGCGCGCGTGGCCTTGGAGTAGTTCAGGTCGGCGACCAGCTTGACGCCGCCGAAGTTGAACTCGTTGTTCCAGCCGAACGCATCGATCTTGTCCTTGCGCTTGTTGTACATGCCGCGCACCAGCGGATACACGCCGCTGGCGGTGCCGCCGGTGAACGAGCCGTTGGCGTTGATCTGCGGGTTGCTGACCAGCAGGCCCGGGGTGTAGTTGCCGTTGTAGTTGCTGAGGTTCAGCTCGAACTGGTTGGCGGTGTCGATCTGCTCGGCTTCGGTGTGGAACGCATCGAAGGTGCTGGTCCAGCTGTTGTTCGGACGGAACTGGATCGTGGCCATCACGCCGTCGCGCTTGTTGTTGCCGGTGCGGCGCAGCGCCTTGATGCCATCGGAGAAGTAGGTGCCGGCGCCCACGCCCGGGCGCTCGCCCTTGTCGGTGTGTTCGGTGGTCCACGGTTCGTACAGGCCGACCTGGTTCTCCTGGATCGGCATGTCGCTGTGCGCGTAGCCGATGGCAATGCCCAGGGTCTTGTCCAGGAACTGGTCGATGTAGCTGGCGCTGAAGCGGTTGCCGTACGGATCGACGTTGGCGGCGCGGCCCAGCGAACTCTTCTGGTAGCGGCCGCTGACCGCGATCACGCGCTCGCCAAAGCTGAGCGGGCGTGCAGTCTGCATGTCGATGGTGCCCGACAGGCCCTGGCCGACCAGCGCCGCGTCCGGGGTCTTGTAGACGGTCACGCCGTTGACCAGCTCGGACGGGTACTGGTCGAACTCGACACCGCGGTTGTCGCCGGTGCTGACCACTTCACGGCCATTGAGCAGGGTGGTGGCGAAGTCCGGCGACAGGCCGCGCACGCTGATCACCTGCGCACGGCCGGCCACGCGCTGGGCGGCCAGGCCGGGCAGGCGCGAGATGGATTCGGCGATGCTGACGTCGGGCAGCTTGCCGATGTCTTCGGCGGAAATCGCCTCGACCACCGAGGTGGCGTCCTGTTTGACCGCGATCGCGCTCTCGATGCCGCGGCGGATACCGGTGACCTGCACCGTATCCAGGTTGGTGGCGGCGGTGCCGGCCGGCGTGGTGGTGCTCTGCGTGGACTGTGCCGACGCCAGCGTCGGCGCCAGCACAACGGCCAGCGCGAGACTCAGCGCACTGCGCTTGTGGTTCAACATTTTCCCCTCCCAGGCAATGTTGCAGATCGATTCGTGAACGTCCCGGCGGTGCCGTGAACGTGCGACGCGGTGGCCGCTGTCGTCGCCGCTATGGTAGGCAGCGCATTCTTCGCGGGAATCACCCTGCATACGTATTCAATGGCGTTTGCAGGGGTGTAATCGCTTTCAGATCCTGCTTGCGGTGGTGCCGGCCAGCGGCCGGCACTACCGGGGCATTCACAGCGGCGTGAAGCGAATGGCCTGCCCACCGCCCGGTGCCAGCACCAGCGTCAGTGCATCGGCGCTGGTCACCTCGCGGGTTTCGCGCGCGAACGCGAACGGATTGCTGCGGAAATCGGCGCCTTCGCCATCGCGGTAGATCTCGGCGCGATAGCGCACGCCTGGCTCCAGGAAGCCCAGCGATACCGGCAGCACGCGGCCGTGTTCGTCGGTGATGCTGCCGAGGAACCAGTCGCGGCTGTTGCGGTCACGGCGCACGATCGTCACGTAGTCGCCCACTTCGCCATCGAGCACGCGGCTCTGCTCCCAGTCCACCGCCACGTCCTCGATGAAGCGGAATGCCTCACGGTGCTGCAGGTAGTGCTCGGGCAGGTCGGCGGCCATCTGGATCGGGCTGTACAGCACCACGTACAGCGCCAGCTGGCGGGCCAGCGTGCTGGGGATGGCCTGGCCGTGGCGGCCCTTCAGGCTGAGGATGCCGGGGGTGTAATCCATCGGCCCGGCCAGCATGCGGGTGAACACCAGGTTGACCTCGTGCTCCGGCGGGTTCGGCGGCTGGCCCCAGGCGTTGTACTCCATGCCGCGCGCGCCTTCGCGAGAGATCCAGTTGGGGTAGGTGCGGCGCAGGCCGGTGTCCTTGATCGGCTCATGCAGGTTCACCGACAGGTGCCGGCGCGCAGCCTCCTGCACCACCTTCAGATGGTGGCGGGCCATGAACTGCCCGTCGTGCCACTCGCGCCACAGTGGGCCCCCCGTGGGATTGCGGCGGTCGACCTGGCCATCGTCGCAGACGTAGCCGGTCTTGAACTGGTCCACGCCCAGGCGCGCGTACAGGTCCAGCGCGGCACCCAGTTGGTCCTCGTAGTGCTCGATGGCGCAGCCGGTTTCATGGTGGCCGATTAGGTGCACACCCTTTTTCAGGCCATACGCCGACAGCGCCTCGATGTCGAAATCAGGCGTGGCCCGGGTGAAATCGAAGTCGTAGCCGTTGCCCACCCACATGCCGTCCCAGCCCGGATTCCAGCCCTCCACCAGCACGCCGCGGAAGCCATGCGCGGCGGCGAAGTCGATCACCTTCTTCGTCCTGGCGGTGGTGGCCGCGTGCTTCGGCCCCGTGGCCCAGCTCTCGTTGTCCAGGTGCATCGACCACCACACGCCCACGTACTTGGCCGGCTTCACCCAGCTCACGTCGCCCAGCGCATTGGGCTCGTTGAGGTTGAGGATCAGGTCCGATTCGACCAGGCCACCGGCGCGGTCCGCGATCTGCAGCGTGCGCCACGGCGTGGCGAAGGGCAGGGCACGACGCACCTTCCAGCCTTCGGCCGAGGGTGACAGCTGCGCGCGCAGGCGTTGCCCCTCGGTGCGCCGCAGCCACATGCCGGCGTAGTCCACCAGAGCGGCCTCGTGAATGGCCACATGCAGGCCATCGCGGCTGCGCACGGTCATCGGCGTATGCACCAGCGGCACCTCGCGCAGCGGCGTGCGCTGGTACAGATATTCGTAGTGGATCGGCTCGCCGGCGGGGATCCACCAAGCGGTGGATTCAGGCGCGATGGCGAATTCGGTCAGTTCGTCATCGATGATCGCCTCGTGCAGGTTCGGCTGTTCGGGGAACACATAGCGGAAGCCCAGGCCATCGTCGTAGGCGCGGAACACCACATCCAGCCGACGCTTGCTGCCGGTGGTTTCGGCCAGCTGCACGGTCAGCTCGTTGAAGTGGTTGCGGGTGAGCCGGCGCTCGCCCCACGGCTGCTCCCAGCTGTCGTCGACGCTGCGCCGCTGCTGGCCAAGCAGGGCGAAATCGCGGTCCAGGCGGCCGTCGCGCAGGGCGAAGCCGAGCTTCGAATCCTCCACTACGGGGTCGCCGAAACGCTCGACGCGGTAGCGGGCGGTGCCGCCGTCCAGCACGAGGCTGACCTTGATTACCTTGCCCGGTGACTCGACGCTGGCCACCTGTGGCGCGGCCTGTGCCAGCGTGGCCACGCCCAACAGGGCCAGGCCGAACATGTGCGCGAACAGCGCGCGTACAACCGTGTGTGGCATCGGCATTTCCCCTCCCAAGGCGCCGTTGGCAGACCCGGACCATAAGCCAGCGCAGCAGGCGCGCTACCGCGTGGCGCCATGAATACGTATGCAGCTGGACGCAGCCGACAGCCCCGCGTCTACCATGGGGCCAAGGCACCTTGAGGGAGGGGCCGCGCCCGCCCGCCGGCAACGACGGTGCGGACCTACAACGCGTGCAGAGAGGGAGGGAGGCCGACGGGCGCAAGCCGGTCCGCCGCTTCGATGCTGAAGATCATTTGCCTGACCGCTGCCCTGGGGGCAGCGCTGGGATCGACCGCGCAGGCGGCCGACCTGCAATTCGACGGCCGCCATGCGCGCGCCGAAGCCGCTGCCAACGGCAGCTTCGTGCTGCATGCGCCGAAGGGCGCAGTGCAGATCGCAGCCGCACCGATGCGCAGCCAGACCGGCAGCGTGATGTTCGACGCGTTGTTCGCGCTGGCCCAGCAGGAGATGGACCAGGACCGCGTGGACGCGATTCGCGATCCCGCGTTCGACCAAGGCCGACCGGTGCCGTGCGAGTGCTTCCAGACCGGCGCGCGCTGGCCCTATGTGTGGACCCGCGATGTCAGCTTCGCCGCCGATCTGGCGCTGGCGCGGCTGGACCCGGAGCGCACCCGGCAGTCGCTGCAGTTCAAGCTGTCGGTTGCGCGCGACGGGCACACGCCCGGCCTGTTCGTGGCGCAGGACACCGGTTCCGGTGGCAGCTGGCCGATCAGCAGCGATCGCGTGGTGTGGTTCCTGGCGGCACGTCATCTGCTGGAGGATCGCGCGTTTGCCGACCAGGTCTGGCAGGCGCTGAAGGGCACGCTGGCGCAGGACCGCGCGATGGTGTTCGACGCGCAGGTGGGCCTGTATCGTGGCGAGACCTCGTTCCTGGACTGGCGCGAGCAGACCTATCCGGACTGGACCCGCGAGGACGTGCGCTTCATCGGTGATTCCTACGCACTGTCCACCAACGTGCTGCACTACCAGGCATTGCGCCTGGCCGAACGCCTGGCCGGCCAGCACGGCGACGCCCGCGCGGCCGGCTACAAGGCGTGGGCGGATGCGTTGGCGCAGCAGATCGATGCGCGCTTCTGGCGCGAGGATATCGGCCAGTACATGAGCTACATCGGCGAAGCCGCGCACCCGGTGCCGTACGCCAAGGTCGATCTGCTGGGCCTGTCGCTGGGCATCCTCGCCGAGGTGCTGCCGCCCGAGCGCGCGCGCCGTGCACTGGCTGCTTACCCGATGGGGCCAGCCGGCAGCCCCGTGGTCTGGCCGCAGGAAGCGCAGCAGCCGATCTACCACAACCGTGCGATCTGGCCGTTTGTCAGCGCCTACTCGCTGCGTGCGGCGCGGCAGCTGGACGATGCGCCGCGCATCGCCGCCGAGATCCGTTCGCTGATGCGGGGCGCCGCGCTGGCCGGTTCCAACATGGAGAACTACGAGCTGGTCAGCCAGGCCGTGCATGTCGAGGAAGGCGCGCTGAGCGGCCCGGTGGTCAACTCCGAACGCCAGCTGTGGTCGGTGGCCGGGTATCTGTCGATGGTGGTCGAAGGCGTGTTCGGCGTGCAGGACGATGGCCGCGTGCAGCCCAAGCTGCCGGCCGCGCTGGTGCCGGAACTGTTCGGCACGCAGCGCAGCATCAGCCTGGAAGTCACTGGCAAGCGCTATGTGCTGGAGCGTCCGCAGAGCGTGGGCGATGGCTTGCTGGTGGCGGGCTGGACCACCACGCGCGGCACGACCACCACGGTGCAGCTGGTGACTGCCCCGGCAGCAACAGGCTTCGCTGCCACGACTGCGGATGCCAACGCGCGTGCGCCCGCAACACCGGCGGCACCGCAGGCCCTGCGCAGGGGCACGGGTTGGAACGTTCCGGTGCAAGCCGGGCAGGTTCTGTGGAAGGACGGCAGGGCCGTCGTCGCCAGCAATGGCCAGGTGCAGATCAGCGACGATGGGCTGCAGCATTGCCTCAGCCTGACCCGACGCGAAGGCGCGTTGGAATCGCTGCACAGCCCAATGGTCTGCGTCGGTCCGCAGCAGGTGCTGAAGGGTGCGCAGCGCTGGCCGTTCACCTCGGCCAAGGCCGGGCAGGTTCGCCTGCGCCTGCAATATCGAAACCCGAATGGGCCGATCAACACCGGCGTCACGGCTGCGGTCAAGCAGCTGGTGCTGCAGTGCCCGGGGCAGCCGTTGCAGCGGCACACGGTCACGCTGCCGCACAGCGTGGCCGTGCAGGACTCGACCTCGGCAACATTCACGGTGCCAAAGGGTCAGTGCACGGTCGCGCTTGAAGAGGGCTTCAACATGAGCGCGCTTGAACATTTCGCGCACTACACCGGGGGCAAGGGCGGCCGCGAGGGCGTGCTCAACCAGGCCCAGGTGCAGGCGCTGACGGTGGCGCCGGTGGCGATGGAAGAGGGTGCACGATGAATCGTCCCGCCAAACCGCAGCTGTCGTTCTGGCAGATCTGGAACATGTGTTTCGGCTTCCTCGGCATCCAGTTCGGGTTCGCCCTGCAGAACGCCAACGCCAGCCGCATCTTCGAGACGCTGGGTGCGGACATCGACGCGGTGCCCGGGCTGTGGATTGCCGCGCCGCTGACCGGCCTGCTGGTGCAACCGGTGATCGGTTACCTGTCCGACCGCACCTGGACCCGCTGGGGTCGCCGTCGTCCGTACTTCATGATCGGTGCGGTGTTGACCACGCTGGCGCTGCTGGTGATGCCGAACTCGCCGACGCTGTGGATCGCGGCCGGCACGCTGTGGGTGCTGGATGCCTCGATCAACGTATCGATGGAGCCGTTCCGTGCCTTTGTCGGCGACCAGCTGGCGCCACACCAGCGTCCGGCCGGCTACGCGATGCAGAGCTTCTTCATCGGCGTGGGCGCCATCGTCGCCAGCTTCCTGCCATTCATCCTGGCCCACTTCGGCGTTGCCAACACCGCGGCCGCCGGGGAAGTGCCCGACACTGTGCGCTATGCGTTCTACTTCGGCGCGGTGGTGCTGCTCGCGGCGATCACCTGGACGGTGGTCAGCACCCGCGAATATTCACCGGCGGAGCTGGCCGGGTTCGATGATGCCGAGCCGCCGGCGCATCACGCGGCGGCCGCGATCAACGGCCCGGCTTCATGGACGCGGGTGACCCTGTGGCTTGGGTTGGGTGTGTTGTTGGCGCTGCTGATCACCTGGCGGCAAGGCGACAGGATGCTGTACGTGCTGGCAGGCCTGTACGCCGGCTACGGCCTGCTGCTGGCGGCCGCGCGCGCGCTGCCGGCCACGCATATGCTGGCCGCCATCGTCGGCGACCTGCGCGCAATGCCGGTCACCATGCGCCGCCTGGCGTGGGTGCAGTTCTTCTCGTGGTTCGCGCTGTTCGCCATGTGGATCTACACCACCGCTGCGGTGGCCGGTACCCACTTCGGTTCGACCGATCCACAGTCGGCCGCCTACAACGAAGGTGCCAACTGGGTGGGCGTGCTGTTTGGCGCCTACAACGGCTTCGCTGCGCTGGCGGCGGTGCTGATTCCGCCGATGGTGCGTGCGATCGGCCTGCGCTGGAGCCACCTGGTCAACCTGTGGCTGGGTGGCGCCGGCCTGGTCTCGCTGATGTTCATCCGCGACCCGCACTGGCTGCTGCTGTCGATGGTGGGTGTGGGCTTTGCCTGGGCCTCGATCCTGTCGTTGCCGTATGCACTGCTGTCCGACAGCGTGCCGGCGTCGAAGATGGGCGTGTACATGGGCATCTTCAATTTCTTCATCGTGATTCCGCAGCTGGTGGCGGCCAGTGCGCTTGGCTTTGCCCTGCGCGCATGGCTGGGTGGCCAGCCGATGCATGTGCTGGTGCTGGGCGGCTGCAGCCTGTTCCTGGCCGGCCTGTGCGTGCTGCGGGTTCCGTCCCGTCCGGAGGTGGTGTGATGCGTGGTGTCCTGGCTGTTGCTGTTTCCCTTGCCCTGTTCGCCGGCCAGGCCGCGGCCGCGCCGCGCCCGGACTACGTCGGCACAACCGAGCCGTTCGCCAGCGATGCGGTGTACTTCGTGGTCACCGACCGCTTTGTCAACGGTGACCCGTCCAATGACCATCGTGACCAGGGTGGCGCGCACCGCACCTTCGATATCCCGGTGCCATGCCCGGACAAGGTGGACGGCAACATCGGCTACCTCGGCGGCGACTTCCGTGGCGTGCTCGACAATGCGCAGTACATCCGCAACCTGGGCTTCGGTGCGGTGTGGATCACACCCATCGTCGACAACCCGGACGAGGCCTTTACCGGCAGCAAGCCGATCAGCTGTACCAGCACGCTGACCGATCGTGGCAAGACCGGTTACCACGGCTACTGGGGCATCAATTTCTACAAGCTCGACGAGCACCTGCCGAGCAGGGACCTGGACTTCGCCGGGCTGACCAAGGGCCTGCACGGTGCTGGCTTGAAGGTGGTGCTGGATATCGTAGGCAACCACGGTTCGCCGGCCTGGACCATGCCGACACGGCAGCCCCAGTTCGGGCAGATCTTCGACAAGGACGGAAAATTGATCGCCGACCACCAGAACCTGCCACCGCAGAAACTGGATCCGAAGCACAACCCGTTGCACGCGTTCTACAACAACATCGGTCCGGTCGATAGCAAGGACGGCTCGATCTTCGACGGCAACCTGGCCGAGCTGTCGGACTTCAACCAGGACAATCCGGCGGTGATGGACTACCTGGTCGGCGCCTACCTGCAGTGGACCGCGCAGGGCGTGGACGCGTTGCGCATCGACACCATCGGCTGGCTGCCGCACCCGTGGTGGCATGAATTCGTCAAGCGCATCCGCGCCGAGCATCCGGGCATGTTCATGTTCGGCGAAGCGTTCGACTACGATGCCGCGCGCATCGCCGAGCACACCTGGCCCGCCAACGCGAACGTGAGCGTGCTCGATTTCCCATTGCGCGGCGCGCTGGAGCAGACCTTCGGCACCGCCAACAAGGGCTTCGAGACCCTGGCCGAGCCGCTGCACCTGAGCGGCGGACCGTACGCCAACCCGTACGAGCTGATGAGCTTCTACGACAACCACGACATGCCGCGCCTGCAGGCCAGCGACGATGGCTTCATCGATGCGCACAACTGGCTGTTCACCGCGCGCGGCATTCCGGTGGTCTATTACGGTTCGGAGACGGGCTTCATGCGTGGCCGTGCCGAGCATGCCGGCAATCGTGCGTACTTCGGCCAGCCGCGTGTGGATGCGGCGCCGAAGAGCCCGATCTTCGCGCCGCTGCAGCGTATCGCCAGGCTGCGCGAAGCCACCCCGGCGCTGCAGCGCGGCCTGCAGGTGAACGAGCGCCTGCAGGGCGATGAGGCAGTGTTCTTGCGCGTGCTGCAGCATGGCGAGGTGGCGCAGACCGCGCTGGTGCTGCTGAACAAGGGCGACCACGCCAGGACCCTCACCGTGGCGCGTTTCGTCCAGTCCGGCCGCTGGCGCGATGCGCTGGACGGCGGTTCGTTGCAGGTGAACGGTCCGCTGAAGGCCGACGTGCCCGCGCACGGCGTGAAGGTCTATGTGCTGGACGCTGCCGTGCAGCAGCCGGCGCTGCAGGCCGAGCTGGACAAGGCGATGGCCGACCAGAAGGCGCGGGACCAGCGTCTGGGGCGGTAGTGCCGGCCGCTGGCCGGCAGCCCCGGATTCCGGGTACCTGCAGCTGCCGGCCAGTGGCCGGCACTACCGGGTTTGGCCGCATCCGGCACAATAGGCACCCCCCACGCCCCGCCGTATCGCCATGACCGACCTCGCCCCGCAGACCCTGATCGAAACCCTGCTGAAGGCGGCGATGGACGGGGCGGTGCCGATCCGCGCCTTCATGGAGGCCTTCGTCGCTTCCGAGGTAGTGCTGCTGACCGGCAGCCTGGTCACCCCGGACGGCAGCGGCTTCGACCCGCTGCTGTTCGACAAGCAGGGCACCCTGCATGTGGCGGTGTTCACCGATCCGTCGCGGGTGGGCGTCTACAGCCAGCAGGCCGAACACCAGATCCGCTGGCTGATGCTGGACGTGCTGCGCCGCGTGCCGGGTGGCTACGGCGTGGTGATCAACCCGGGTACTTCGCTGGGCTTTGAGATCTCGCCCAGCGGCGTTGGCGAGATCCTGAAGGACTTCGCCCAGGGCTGAGTTGCCGTCGCGCCATTTGTAGCGTCGAGCCATGCTCGACTGCCTTTCGCGCATGGCCTGATGTGTCGAGCATGGCTCGACTTTACAGAAGGCTTCCCTTCGGGCGCCGTCCATGATCCCCTTGGGTGACATCGGGATCGAGGCATTGCCATGGAATTCAGGGGACTACCCGCCGACGCACCGGAACGGCAGCAATTGGCCCAGTGGTACCACGCGGAATGGGGCCAGGACGCCGGCCTGACACTGGAACAGGAACTGCAGCGGCTCAATCCGCCACAGGACGCCGAAGGTTTCCCGCACCTGATCGCCGTATTCGATGACGGTCAGGTGGTTGGCGCAGTCCAGCTCAAGCGGCGGGAAATGCAGGCGTTCCCACAGTACGAACATTGGCTGGGCGGCGTATTCGTGGCCGACAGCCATCGCGGGCGTGGGCTGGCTGGCGCGCTGGTGGAGCAAGCAGCGGCGCAGGCGGTGCGAATGGGGGTTTCCGATCTCTACCTGCAGACCGAGGCCCTGGACGGTGGGCTGTATGCGCGGCTGGGCTGGAAGCCGCTGCAGGAAGCCGACAACCGCAGCTATCGCGTGCTGGTGATGGTGCGCAGGTTGGCCGCATGAGCGTATCCACGGCACGCCATTCCCGCTCGGCCCTGATCTTCCTGATCGCGGCGATCGCTGCCGCGCTGGTGTCCATGCCCCTGCTGCGCGCGGTGGGCATGGTGCTGTGGCCGGTGTTCGTCATTGCCTGGCTGATCAACCTGGGCGCGGCCTGGCATCTGGCCCAGTGGGCGCGCCAGCAGCGCCGTTCGGCGTGGGCATTCGGGCTGCCGGCGGCGCTCGGTACCGTCGCCTCGATCGTGGTCTATGTGCTGCTGGCGTTGCTGGGGCCGAAGGCCGCGGCGTCGCCCGGCGGCTGACGCCCTCATGCCGGGCGTGTCCTGGCATTAGCGGGGGGCGAGCCGTGTGTTGGCAGGTCGCGTGTCAGATGAACGGCCCCGTCAAGCGCATTGCGCCGCGCATCCGACTGCTCGACATATCTCAGCAGATCCTGCTGCAGTACCCGACGGCTGAGGGCTCTCAGGCGCTCGAGTTCTGTCTCCGACCTGCCCGGTGATCTGGCGGAAAGGTGCAGGCTGTTGGCGATGTTCAGAGAGATTCTGCGGCGAAGGTCGGCCTCGTCCCTTGGCTGCCCCTGTTCGTCGAAAAGAAGTTGGATCGACATCGCAAGTTCATTGCTGTACTGCTGCCGCAGGCTGGGAAACGTCTGGATTACGTATAGCCCTCCCAGTAGGGAGGAGATCATGGCGATCAGGATATGCGTTCCCAGCAGAAGCCACTTCTTCATTGTCTTGCTCCTAGCGAGGCAGGACCCATTCGCAACGATCCAGCCTGGATGCTTCTCACAAGTGGAACTCCTTGGATGAGGAATCATGTCAGTGGACCCGCCTCGTGTTCGAGGTTGTTCCGTAGCTCCACATTGCGGGCGCGGCGATCCGCCTTGCATCAGCGGTCTGCTCGCGAAGCGCAAGGATTCTGGATCAATGTGATGTCAGGAGACGGGAAGCGGGCGCGCGAGCCGGAGTGCGACAAGAGGCATCGTTGCTGATGCGGTTATGCCTGGGACAGACGTCAGGGGAGAGTCTTCAGGCAGATGGTGCCGAGCATGGCTCGGCACTGCAGATGGACTACGCGCGATGCCAGCGATCAGTCGGGGTAGTGAGCTAAAGCAGAACCTTCAGCCGTGGATCATCGCGATCACGTTGCATTTCCATACACGCAGTCGACGGTGGTGCTGGCCGCTACCGGCACCACCGCATACCTCACATCGTTACCTTGCGCCGGTTGTCATCGCTCACCCGGTCGATCAGCTTGTTGTAGGGATCGAAGCCTGCTTCGTCCGGCTTTTCATCCACCGTCACTGTGATCTTCGGATCGGCGCTGGTGATGTGGTGGCGCTGCAGGTACAGCACCTTCTGGTCGCGCTCCTTGCCCGACGGCCCATTGGCGAACACGCCGACCTCGACCCAGTCATCCATCTTTCCGTCGCTCTCCTTGCCCTTGCCGTCGGCGTACTGCTTGGCGGCGTGCAGGTCCAGGGTCACGTCGTAGCGGCCGTCATCGCGCTTGCGGGCGCTGGCGGCCATCACGCGGTTGTCGTAGAAGCTGATCTTCTCGAACAGGTCGGTGACCAGCTGCTGGCGGTCGGCCGGGGTCTCGGTGCGGATGTAGTCCAGCAGCTCGCGTGAGGTGGTGTACGGCGGTTGCTGGTACCCCTTGTCCTGCAGGAAGCGCTTCAATGCGCGGTTAAGCGCCTGCTCGCCGATCTCCTCGCGCAGCCGGTAGAACACCAGCGAACCCTTCTGGTAGTGGATGTACTGCTGGTTCTCCACACGTTCCAGCGGCTGTTCCTCGATGGCCTCGCCGCCGCGGCCGGACAGGTAGCCGTCCAGTTCGCGCTTGAGGAACTGGCGCATGTGCTGGCGGCCGTACTCCTGCTCCATCACCATCAGCGCAGAGTACTGCGACAACGATTCGGACAGCACCGTGGCGCCCTGCACGTTGGCACCGATCACCTGGTGCGCCCACCACTGGTGTGCGATCTCGTGCGCGGTCACGTAGAAAACGTAGTCCACCTTGTCCGGGTCACGCAGGTCGGCGATGAAACCGATGGCTTCGGAGTAGGGGATGGTGTTGGCGAACGACTGCGCGAAGCGCGCATAGCCCGGGAACTCGATGATGCGTACCTGGCGGTGCTGGTACGGGGTGAAGTTCGCTTCGTAGTAGGCCAGCGACTTCTGCACCGCTTCGATCATCCGGTCCACGTTGTAGCCGTGCGCCGGGTCGAAGTAGACCTCCACCGGGATGTTCTTGTACTTCGCCCTGCGCACCTCCCAGCGTGCCGACAGGTAGGCGTAGAAGTTCAGCATTGGCCGGTCCATGGCGTAGCTGAAGCAGCGCCGGCCATTTACCGTGGTCTCCTTCAGAAGGTAGCCCGGCGCCAACGCCACCTGGTCCGGTGCCGTGCAGACCGTGGTGCGGAAGTCGAGCCAGTCGGCATCGTGGGCTATGTACGTGTTGGCACGCGCGGCTTCGTCTTCCAGCTTGGGCATGCGCCGCGGCTCACCCAGGTCGCGCTTGCGCCGCTCGTTGCGGTCGCTGATCTCGGCGCCTTCGTTGTAGCCGAACGACGGCAGTACGCGGCTGTTGAAGAAGGTGCCGTTGTCGACGATGTTGCTTGGTGCCTGGCCCGCGGTGATGCCGTTGGGCTTCTGCACCACGCGGAAATGCACGCTGCGGGTCTCACCCGGTTGCAGCGGTTTCTGCAGGCGGTAGATGCGGTAGCCGAGATCGGCGTCATGCATCGATAGTGTCTGCCCACCCAGGTCGACCGCGACCAGCTGCTTGTCATCGCCCATCGAGACGTGCACGTCCTGGATCGGCGTGGCGTGGGTATTGCGCACCGTCCAGTTCGCATCGATCACCATCGACTGCGATTCGGGGGACAGGTCCACGCGGTTGTCCACCGCCACGATGCGGGGCTGCGGCAGGTTGCGGTACTTCGACAGCTCGCGCTCGTAGCGGGCCTGCAGGTCCAGCTGCTGGTCGGGCGAGACGAACTCGTTGCGGATGTTGGTGCTCCAGTACAGCCAGCCACCCACGCCGACGAAGGCCAATGCGGCGACTCCGGCGAAGACCCCGGTCGGGCCGCGCAGGCGGCGGCCGGCCAGGGCCAGGCGCTGGCGCAGGCTCTGGCTGACACCTCGTACCCAGAAGGCCGACGCCAGGCACATCAACGTCAGCAGGAACAACGCCCAGTAGCCCTGGAACACCAGTTGCCCGGTCAGGAAGTGGCCGTAGCCGTTCATGTCCGAATAGGGCGCGTTGGGCCAGCTGCCGAAGTTGTACAGGTTCTGTGTGTAGTCGAGCAGGCCGAGCACGCCCTGGCCGATCATCACCACGATCAGCAATGCGTAACCGACGAACTTGTTGTTGGTGAGCACCTGCAGCACCAGCGCCAGGCCCCCCATCAGGATGTAGACCACCGAATCCAGCGCCAGGCTGCGCAGGTAAAGCAACGGCTCCAGATGCGTGTAGCCCTTGGCCAGCTGCACGCCCATCGCCGCCAGCGCGCCGGCGGCCTGGAAGCAGATGATCACGGCCAGCAGTGCGGTGAACTTGGCCAGCAGCGGCACCCAGTTCGGCACCGGCATGGCATCGGTCACTTCATTGATGCGCGCACTGCGTTCCTTCCAGACCAGCTCACCGGCGAAGAACAGCACGATGATCACCAGCAGCCAGCTGAAGGCCCCCTGCAGGCCCATGATCATCTGCGAGGTGACCGGCCAGATCGAGGTGCCGTACAGGGTCTGCCGGAACAGCGCGCTGGGCAGGAAGTTGGCCAGGCCCAATACCAGCAGCACGATGAACGGCACGCTGCGCAGGACGCCGCGTGTATCGAAGCGGACTTGGCGCAGGAACTGCTGCCACGCCGTGCTGGCAGTGAACGCCGGTATCACGCGCGGCAGTGTCGCGCGGGTGGGGCGGACCACGCTGGCATCGGTAGCCGGTTGCGCCTGCCTGCGGCCCCAGCGCCGACGGCCACTGCCGCTGCGTTCGGTGCGGAACAGCGCGAAGGTGGCGGCGAACAGCGCGGCAGCCACGCCCAACCACAGGGCGCGGTTGGCCAGCAGGTAACCGGCCAGCTCGGGAACCCCGTCGTTGCGTTCGGCAGTGGACCAGTAGCGGATGGTACGGCCGAGTGCGCGCATGCCCAGCGGTTCGCTCAGCACCGCGATCCACGTATTGTCGATGTCGCGCAGCAGCGCCGCGCTGGCGCCGTACAGGACCAGGTAGGCCACCAGGCCGATGTAGACCCACAGGATCGAGCGGGTCAGCACTGCCAGCAGCGACAGCAGTGCGGTGGTGAACAACAGGTTCGGAATGACGATGACCGCGAACGTCCAGGCATAGCCCTGCCAGCTGATCGGGCCCATGCGCTCGGGATCGACCCAGGGCATGAACGGCGCCAGCCACAGGCCGAACGCGATCAGGATGTAGACCAGCAGCCCGGCCGCCAGGGCGGCAGCGATGCGCCCGGCCAGGTAATCGCGGCGCTTCACCGGGCTGGCGAAGATCAGTTCGGCAGTGCCGAGTTCGAAGTCACGCAACAGCGCGTTGCTGACGAACAGCGCGGTGACCAGCATGCCGAGCAGGGTGAAGATGCCCAGCATCTGCGCGATCACGGTGGGCGCGTTGCTGTGCACGTTGCCGGTGCCGCCACCGATCTGCACGGCGTCGCTGGACGCGGCGGCAAAGGCAAGCAGGGCGAACAGCCCGGCCAGCAGCCACAGCAGCGGGGAACGCAGCTGCTCGCGCAGTTCGAAGCGGAAGAAATTGAAGATCATGGCGTGCTCCGCTCAGGCTGCCGCGCGGGCACGGGCCTGCAGGCGCAGGCGCTGGAAGTACACATCCTCGAGGTCGGGAGCCACGGCCGCGAAGCCGTCGCCAGGGTCGTTGGCGCTGTGCACGTGGATCACCGGGCGGCCACCGACCAGGCGGGTGGACAGCACCACGTAGCGTGCCTCGTGGTCGGCCAGTTCCGAAGGATCAACCTGCTTGCGCCAGACCTGCTGCTGCAGGGCGTCGATGGCATCGGCCGGGCGCCCGGTCAGCAGCACCTGGCCCTTGTTCATGATCGCCATCGTCGGGCACAGATCGGTCACGTCCTCGACGATGTGGGTGGAGAGGATTACCGCCACGTTCTCGCCGATCGCCGCCAACAGGTTGAGGAAGCGGTTGCGTTCTTCCGGGTCGAGGCCGGCGGTGGGTTCATCGACGATCACCAGCCGCGGGTCACCCAGCAGCGCCTGGGCAATGCCGAAGCGCTGGCGCATGCCGCCGGAGTAGGTGCCCAGCTTGCGCTTGCGGGCATCCCACAGATTCACCTGCTGCAGCAGCCCATCGACCACCTCGCGGCGCTGCGCGCGCTGGGTCAGGCCCTTGAGCACTGCGAAATGCTCCAGCAGGTCCAGCGCGCTGACTTTCGGGTACACGCCGAAATCCTGCGGCAGGTAGCCCAGCCGGCGGCGCACCGCGTCCTTGTCGCGCAGTACATCGATCGGTGCCTCGCCTGGAATGGTGAGTGTCGCCGTACCACTGTCGGCCTCTTGCAGGGTGGACAGCGTGCGCATCAGCGACGACTTGCCGGCGCCGTTGGGACCGAGCAGGCCGAACATGCCGCGCGGGATGTCCAGGCTGACGTTGTTGAGGGCGTGCACGCCATTAGCGTACGTCTTCGACAGCGAATCGATCTTCAGCATGTGACGTACACCTTTCCATGGGCGATGTCTGCGCGTTATCCGCGCATCAGCCTCCGTGCGCATCCGCCGTTGGTCATGGGGGGGGAATCGGGCCGTCGTGCGTTGGTAGGGGCGCCGGCCCTGCGGTGCCTACCCGCGCAGCGACGATTCCCGCACCACCAGCTTCACCGGGATGCTCTGGCTCTCCACCGGCTGCCGGCCGATCAGCGCCAGCAGGCGCTCGACCAGCAGTTGGCCAGCCTGCTTGGTGTCCTGCTGCACGGTGGTCAGCGCCGGGGACACCGAAGCCGCCAGCGGGATGTCGTCAAAGCCGGTCACCGCCACGTCCTGTGGCACCCGCAGCCCGGCCTCGCGCAGGGCCCGCATCGCGCCGATGGCGATCAGGTCGCTGGCGGCGCAGATCGCATCGATCGGTTCACCGCGTGCCAGCAGCGCCTGGCAGGCTTCCTGGCCCGACGCCTCGGTGGTGATCGCATCGTGCTGCAGTGCCGGTTCGGCGGCCAGGCCGTGGTCCTGCAGGGCCGCGACATGGCCGCGGTAGCGCTCCTGGAACTCGGGGTAGTGGCTGGAGGCATGACCGAGGAAGGCGATGCGGCGGCAGCCCTGCTGTAACAGGTGGGTGGTGATGTCATGCCCGCCCTGGAAGTTGTCGCTGCCGATCGACACGCCGGGCTGGCCGGGCAGGGCGGCGCCCCAGCGCACGAAGTGCGTGCCCTGTTCAACCAGCCGCTGCAGGCGATCGCGCGATTCGTGGTAGTCGCCGTAGCCGAGCAGGATGATGCCGTCGGCTTTGTTGCTGTCCTCGTAATCGGCCTGCCAGTCGGTGGACAGCTGCTGGAACGAGACCAGCAGGTCCTGCCCGTGCAGGGCGCAGGCACGGGTGATCGAGCCCAGCATCGAGTGGAAGAACGGGTTGATCAGCGAGTCGTCGTTGGTCGGGTCCTCGAAGAACAGCAGGGCCAGGGTGCCGGCATTGCGCAGGCGCAGGCTGGAGGCGTTCTTGTCGACCTTGTAGTTCAGCTCGCGGGCGATGCGCAGGATGCGCTCGCGAGTCTCGGCGTTGACCATCGGGCTGCCACGCAGGGCCCGCGACACGGTCGGCTGGGAGACCCCGGCCAGGTGGGCGATGTCCAGGGAGGTGGCTTTGCCTTTGATCGTCATGGGAACGCGGAAGGGGGCGGGGGGAGGTGCCCGGGCATGATGCCATGGGCAGACGCCAATGCCCCTCCGGATGTCCACCGAAGCGAGGGTAAGTCATTGCCGGACAAGGAAATCAGTTCAATCCTCCTGCGCGGCCGGGGTCTTCTGACCGGGCGGATGGCGGCGGCAATGCTAAGATGCATCGTTCTCGCATTCCCCCAAATTTCAACAGGGGCGGCCTCGCCTACTGCACCCCCGCCCGGGGCTGTGCTATCACTGGCGGTCTGCCCCTGGACAACGGACGAAGGTACCTATGGCGCGCGGCATCAACAAAGTCATCCTGGTCGGCAATCTCGGCAACGACCCGGACGTGAAGTACACCCAGGGCGGCATGGCGATCACCCGCATCAGCCTGGCCACCACCAGCGTCCGCAAGGACAAGGATGGCAACCAGCAGGAGCGTACCGAATGGCACCGCGTGGTGTTCTTCGGCAAGCTCGGCGAGATCGCCGGCGAGTACCTGCGCAAGGGCAGCTCGGTCTACGTCGAAGGCAGCCTGCGCTACGACAAGTACACCGGCCAGGACGGCGTGGAGAAGTACTCCACCGACATCATTGCCGATGAAATGCAGATGCTGGGCGGCCGCGGTGAAGGCGGTGGCGGCGGCGGTGGTGGCAACTACGGCGGCGATCGTCCGCAGCGCCAGCAGGCTCCGCGCCAGGAGTATGGTGGCGGTGGCGGCCAGCGTGGGGGCCAGGGTGGCGGCTATGGCAACCAGGGCGGCAACCAGGGCGGCGGTTACGGCAACCAGGGTGGCAACCAGCGTCCGCAGCCGCAGCAGGCGCCGCCGATGGATGACTTCGCTGACGACGATATTCCGTTCTGATCGAACGCTCATTCGCAGCAGAAAAGAAAGCCCCGCTCATGCGGGGCTTTTCTTTTTGCGCGATGCCATCTGCGTTGTGCCTCGCACCATCAGTTTTTCGTGCACCGCGACTTGCAAACAGACAATTTCCTCCCCTATGGTGCAATCGATTGCATTGCTGTGAATCGTTGCGTTTGATACCGGTTGGGAGGCCGGAAGGTGGATGTCCATCCATTCGATCAGACCGGCTCCTTCGAGGGGGCTCACGCGGCGCGATGCGCTGCGCATCGCAGTTGCCGGCAGCATTGGCCTGGGGGCCGCGACAACCGTGGGCGCATTGCCCGCATTCGCCGCCACGGCGCCACTCAAGGGCAACCTGAAGCATTCCGTCGCACGCTGGACCTTCCCGCAGCTGTCCGTTGCCCAGCTCTGCACGACGGTGAAGGACATCGGCTTTGCCGCTATCGACCTGGTCGGCCCGGAAGACTGGCCCACGCTGAAGGCGAATGGCGTGTACAGCTCGATGTGCAACGGCGCGGAACTGGGCCTGACCAAGGGCTTTGCCGGCCGCGAGTTCCACGACCAGCTGGTGGAACGCTACACGCGGCACATCGATCTGGTCGCCGATGCCGGCTATCGAAACCTCATCTGCTTTTCCGGCAACCGCAACGGTATGGACCCGCAGGACGGCATGGCCAATGCCGAGGCTGGGCTCAAGCGCATCCTCGGGCATGCCGAGAAGCGCGGCGTGGTGCTGGTGATGGAGCTGCTCAACTCCAAGGTCGATCATCGCGACTACCTGTGCGACCACTCCGCGTGGGGTGTGGAGCTGTGCCAGCGGCTCGGCTCGGACAATTTCGGCCTGCTCTACGACATCTACCACATGCAGATCATGGAGGGCGACATCATCGCCACCATCGGCAAGCATCACGCCTGCTTCAAGCACTACCACACCGCAGGCGTGCCCGGCCGGAACGAGATCGGAGACCAGCAGGAGCTCCACTATCCAGCCATCTGTCGCGCGATCCGCGACACCGGTTTCAAGGGGTATCTGGCGCAGGAATTCACGCCTGCAGCGCCCGATCCCGTTGCCTCATTGCGCGAGGCGATCCGCCTCTGCGACGTCTGAAACGATATCCACCCAGGTGAGAAACCCATGGCAGATAATCACTACGACGCCATTGTTGTTGGCTCGGGAATCAGTGGCGGTTGGGCGGCGAAGGAGCTGACCGAGAAGGGCCTGAAGGTCCTGATGCTGGAACGCGGGCGCAACATCGAGCACGTCAAGGACTACGTCAACGCGATGAAGGAGGCGTGGGATTTCCCGCACCGCAACCGGCCAACGCAGGCGATGAAGGCCGCCTTCCCGGTGCTGATGCGCGACTACGGCCTGGCCGAGAACCTGGAAGGAATGTGGGCCAACGAACAGGAATCGCCCTACATCGAGACCAAGCGCTTCGACTGGTTCCGTGGCTACCACGTCGGTGGTCGTTCCTTGATGTGGGGGCGGCAGAGCTATCGCTTCTCCGATCTGGATTTCGAGGCCAACCTCAAGGACGGCATCGCCACCGACTGGCCGATCCGCTACGCCGATATCGCGCCGTGGTACGACCATGTAGAGAAGTTCGCCGGCATCGCCGGCACGCGCGAAGGACTGGACGTGCTGCCGGACGGCGAGTTCCTGCCGCCGATTCCCTTGAACATCGTCGAGAAGGATGTGGCCGCGCGCATCAAGAAGGCCTTCGGCGGAACGCGCCACATGATCCACTCGCGCACTGCCAACATCACCCAGCCGATGCCCGAGCAGGGGCGCGTGAACTGCCAGTACCGCAACAAGTGCATCCTGGGCTGTCCCTTCGGTGCCTACTTCTCGACCCAGGCGGCGACGCTGCCAGCGGCGATGAAGACCGGGAACCTGACCTTGCGGCCGTTCTCGATCGTCAAGGAAGTGCTCTACGACAAGGATCGCAAGCGCGCGCGTGGCGTGGAGGTGATCGACGCCGAAACCGGCCAGACCTACCAGTACACGGCCAAGGTCATTTTCCTCAATGCATCGTCGTTCAACTCGACGTGGCTGCTGATGAATTCGGCCACCGACGTCTGGGACGGCGGGCTGGGCTCTTCGTCCGGCGAGTTGGGGCACAACGTGATGGACCATCATTTCGGTGCGGGCGCCTCGGGCCGGGTCGAGGGTTACGAAGACAAGTACTACTTCGGCCGCCGTCCCTGCGGCTTCTACATTCCGCGGTTCCGCAACGTCGCGGCCGACAAGCGCGGCTACCTGCGCGGGTTCGGCTACCAGGGCGGTGCCAGCCGCACCGGATGGTCGCGCGAGATCGCCGAGCTCAACATCGGTGCCGATCTGAAGGAGGCACTGACCGTGCCGGGTGACTGGCGCATCGGTATGACCGGGTTCGGTGAAATGCTGCCGCACCACGACAACACGATCCGCCTGGACCACGACCGCAAGGACAAATGGGGACTGCCGGTGCTGGCGATGGACGTGTCCATGCGCGCCAATGAACTGGCGATGCGCAAGGACATGGCCGCCGATGCCGCCGAGATGCTGGAGGCGGCCGGGGTCAAGGAGGTGAAGATGCACGACAACGACTATGCCCCGGGCAAGGGCATCCACGAGATGGGGACCGCACGCATGGGACGTGATCGGAAAAGCTCGGTATTGAATGCGCACAACCAGGTCTGGGATGCCCCCAACGTCTATGTGACCGATGGTGCCTGCATGACCTCCAGCGCCTGCGTGAATCCCTCGCTGACCTATATGGCGCTGACCGCGCGCGCGGCCGACCATGCGGTACGCGAACTGAAAGCGGGGAACCTCTGATGGATCGCCGCGAACTGTTGAAGATGATCGTTGCCGCTACCGGTGCGGCCATGGTTGGCCTGCCTGCGCTGGTGCATGGCAAGGTGCCGGCTGCCGGGGCGATGCCCGCGTTCTCCGATGCCGACATTGGCATGCTGGACGAGATCGCCGAAACCATCCTGCCGCGGACAAGGACGCCCGGGGCCAAGGACGCGGGTGCCGGTGCGTTCATGGCGACGTTCGTCAGCGACTGTTACACCGCCCGGCAGCAGGCGACGTTCCGCGCCGGCCTGGCCGACATCGACACGCGCGCCGGTGGCCGTTTCGTATCGCTCACGCCGGAAGCCCGCACCGGGTTGCTGCGAACGCTGGACGCCGAAGCCAAGGCACGCAATGCCGACGTGACCGAGACCGGCACTCCCGAGGAAGGCGAGGCCATGCCGCATTACTTCACGATGATCAAGCAGCTGGCCATCTTCGGCTTCTTCACTTCAAAGGTCGGGGCGACCGGTGTGCTGCAGTACGTCGCCGTGCCGGGCCGCTACGACGGTGACCTGGCCTATGTCCCCGGTACGCCCGCGTGGGGGACCAGCTGATGGACACCATCCTGATGATCCGCCCTGCGTTGATCACGGCCGGCCTGCTGGCCGCTGCATCTGCATTCGCTCAGGACGGTACCGACGCTGCGCGTGACCCGAAGAAGACCGAAGTGTGGACGCCCGTGCCCGCAGTCGTGGCCACGCCGCCAGGCAAGGCCCCCTCCGATGCCATCGTGCTGTTCGATGGCAAGGATGTCTCGGCGTGGGAGGCAGAGCAGGGCGGGCGCGTGCCCTGGACGGTTGCCGATGGCGCCATGACCGTCGTTCCGGGCAGCAAGGGCATCCGCACCCGGCAACGCTTCTGCGATGTCCAGCTGCATGTCGAATGGCGTACCCCCACCGAGACGAAGGGCTTCGACGGCCAGAACCGGGGCAACAGCGGCATCTTCCTGCAGGAACTGTATGAGCTGCAGGTGCTGGACAGTTACAGCAACCCGACGTATGCCAACGGCCAGGCGGGTTCGATCTACAAGCAGGCCATGCCACGGGTGAACGCCTCGCGCGCACCGGGCCAGTGGCAGGTCTACGACATCATCTGGAAGGCACCGCGCTTCTCGCAGGGCGGCGGCCTGACGTCGCCCGCGCGCATCACCGTGCTGCACAACGGCGTACTCGTGCAGGACGACACCGTGCTGGCAGGCAGGACCGAGTACATCGGTGCGCCTTCGTACGCACCCCATGCGTGCGCGCCGCTCTATCTGCAGGAGCATGACTCCAGGGTCAGCTACCGCAACATCTGGGTGCGCGAACTGTAGCGGCACGCGGCCGGCGTGGTCGCCGGCCGCCTACTTCGCCAGATAGCTGGCGAGGTCGTCGATCTCCTGCTGCGACAGCTGGGCAAAGGGCGGCATCAATCCTCCGCCCTTCCTGATCTTGTCCTTGACCTGGGCGGGCTGAAGCCGCTTGCCGACGTCGGTGAGCGCCGGGAAGGTAGGCGGTACGCCGGCGCGTTCAGCACCGTGGCAGGCAGTGCAGTGCTGGGCATAGAGTTTCGCGCCGGCGGCAGGATCGTCCTTGGCCCGGGCTGCCGTTGAAGTGCTCATGCCGCCCAGAGCCAGGGCCAGGGCCAGGATCATCTTCATGTGGGGCTCCTTGATGCGTCAGCGCCGTGCACGGGTGGGCACGTTGGCGGGCAGGTGTTCACGCAGGTAGTCCGCGCCGGTCTGGATGACCTTGGCCGGGTCGCGTGGCTGGTCGTGTTCGACGATGTACCACTGCACCTTGGCCGCCGCAGCGGCGGGCAGGATCGCGTTCCAGTCCAGCACGCCCTGGCCCACCGCGGCGAATCCGCCTTCATCCTGGGCCTGGCCCTTCGGCGCATTGTCCTTGGCGTGCACCGCAAACACGCGTCCACGGAATTTTCCCAGCATCACCGCCGGGTCCAGGCCCGCGCGTGCAACCCAGGCCAGGTCCAGCTCGGTCTGCAGGTCGGGCCCGGACGCTGCGAACAGCAGCTCCAGCCCGGTCTGACCGTCGAAGTCGGCCAGCTCGAAATCGTGGTTGTGATAGGCCAGGCGCATGCCCTTGCCGCGCACCTGCTTGGCGATGCGGCCCAGCTCCTTGCCCAATGCGGTCCAACCCGCGGCATCGGTTGGGCGGTCCTTCTGGTCCAGGTAAGGCACCACCAGCGTGCTGTTGCCGATCGACCGGTTGAACGTCACCACACCATCCAGGTTGCCCCGCAGCTCGGCCAGTGGCACGTGCGACGAAACCGCCTTGATCGAATACCGGTCCAGCAGCTGCTTGAGTTCGGTGGCGCTGGTGTTTTGCGTACCGACCGTTTCCACCGCGCGGACGCCCGCGTCGTGGACGATCTTCAACTGCTGATCGAGCGAGCCTGCATTGCGCAGGGTGTACATCTGCACCGCGATCGGCTTCTGCGTGGTGGCGGCTTCGCTCGCGAAGGCGGGCAGGGCAGCGAGCAGCAGGACGAGACTTGCACTTCTACGGAAAAGAGCTTTCATCAACAGATCCTCCCGGAATTCAACCGATGGTGGTCCAGGTACGTGACCTGGCTGATGCAATGACGCGATCGACGATCCGTGCCGAGCGCAGACCGTCTTCGAAGGTGGGCAGGCCCTGCGGCCGCTCGCCTTCAATGGCGCGATAGGTGTCGGCCACAAACGCCTCGAAACACTGGGCGTAGCCCTGTGCATGCCCGGCCGGCAGCATGGAAAGGCGGCGTTGTTCGGCGCTGCCGGCACCGGGGCCGCGCATGAAGGTTTCCTCGCGCTGATCGGGCAGGCCGATCCAGAGTCGTTCGGCATCCTCCTGGTTGAAGGCCACGCTGGCCTTGGCGCCATCGATCTCGAACCAGAGGCGGTTGTGGCGTCCGGCCGAGACCTGGCTGACCGTCAATGACGCCAGCGTGCCGGCGCCGGTCCTGAACATCGCTGCGGCCACGTCTTCGCTGGTGACAGCCTGCATCGCACTGGCGGCCGTTGGCGTGCTGAAGCTCTGCCCGCTGACGGCGCCACGCTCGGCGATTACCGTGGAGAACGCCGCGTTCACTTCGGCGAAGCCCTCGCCACTGACCCATTCGACCAGGTCGCACCAGTGCGAACCGATGTCGGCGAACACGCGCGACGTGCCTCCCAGCGCGGGGTCCACGCGCCAGTTGTTGCTGGCCGGATCCAGCAGCCAGTCCTGCAGGTAGCTGCCGTGGATCAGGTGCAACGGCCCCAGATCGCCCTGGGCGATGCGTGCGCGCGCCTCCCGGACCACTGGGTGGTAGCGGTAGACGAAGGGCACCGTGGCAACCAATCCGGTCGATGCGGCCAGCGCCGCCAGCGCCTGTGCATCGTCCAGCGTCGTCGCCAGCGGTTTCTCGCAGATCACGTGCTTGCCGGCTTCCAGCGCAGCCTGTGCCATGGCGCGGTGCAGATGGTTGGGCGTGCACACGTGCACGACCTGTACCTGCGGATCGGCGATCACCTCCTCGATATCGCGGTAGGCGCGCGGGACATTCCAGGACTGCGCGGCCTCATGCGCGCGCTGCGCTGACGAGGCGGCTACGCCGCGCACCTCGGCACCGGCCAGCAGTGCCGCACGACGATGCACTGCACCGATCATGCCAGCGCCGACGATGGCGATTCCAAGCTTGGGCATCGACGGGGATCCTCAGGGTGTGGAGGGCGCGGCCGTGACCGTCGGCCGGTCGCGGAACAGCAGCAAGAAGGCGATCAACACCACCAGTGCAACGCCGGCCGGGAACAGCCAGATCTGCTGCCAGTCGGGGCCGGCCTCGGTGGTGAAGTGCTCCACCACCGCGCCGGACAGGAAGGTGCCGATCAGCATTCCCACGCCGTAGGTAGCCAGGGTGATGAAGCCCTGCGCGCTGCTGCGCGCGGCGGGGCCGGCATGCGCATCGGTGTAGATCTGGCCGGTGACGAAGAAGAAGTCGTAGCAGATGCCGTGCAGCACGATGCCGATCACCAGCAGCGAGAAGCCGCTGCCCGCATCGCCGAAGGCGAACATGGCGTAGCGCACCACCCAGGCGGCCATGCCGACCGCCAGCATGGTCTTCACCCCCAGCCGCACGAACAGGAACGGCATGGCCAGCATGAGCAGCACTTCGGAGACCTGGCCCAGCGACTGCAGGCCTGCTGCGCCGCGCACGCCCAGGTCGTTGAGATACGGATTGGTGAAGTTGTAGTAGAACGACAGCGGGATGCAGATGGCGATGGACGCCAGGAAAAACACCAGGTAGGCGCGCGACTTCAGCAGTCGCAACGAATCCAGCCCCAGGATCTGCCCCAGTCCGGCATCGCGCTGCTGCGCCAGCGGTGGCGTGTGCGGCAGGGTGAATGCATACAGGCCCAGCACCAGCGATGCCAGCGCGGCCATGCGGAAGGTGAGTTCAAGCCGATGGGCCTGTTCCCAGCCCAGCCAGCCGATCAGCACACCTGCAATGATCCAGCCGATGCTGCCGGCCACGCGTACCAGCGGGAACTGTTTCTCGGGCGACTGCATGTGCCGCACCGCCACGCTGTTGGCCAGTGCCAACGTCGGCATGAACAGCAGCATGTAGCCCATCACGCAGGCCGAGAACACGCTGAAGCTGGTGGCGGTGGACGCCAGCCACATCAGCACCGCGCCGGCCAGGTGCAGCACCGCGAGGATGCGCTGCGCCGCGAAGTAGCGGTCGGCGATCAGGCCGACCAGGAACGGCGCAACGATCGCGCCGATGGACTGGCTGAGGAAGGCGGTGGCCACCTGGCTGGCGCTGGCCTGCAGCGGGCCCTGCACCAGGTAGGTTCCGAGGGTGACGAACCACGCCCCCCAGATGAAGAACTGCAGAAACATCATCGCGCCCAGGCGCGACATGGCGTGCGTCATGGCTTGCCCTCCCGGGGCGGTCTTGGCTCAGATTCCCAGCATGCGGTGCAGTGACGCGGCGTCCGTGCCACTGTCGGCAAAGTCGTCGAAGGCGCGGTCGGTCACGCGGATGATGTGGTCGCGGATGAAGGCGGCACCCTCGCGTGCGCCGTCCTCGGGGTGCTTCAGGCAGCACTCCCATTCCAGTACCGCCCAGCCGGGGAAGTCGTACTGGGCGAACTTCGAGAAGATCGCCTTGAAGTCGATCTGGCCATCACCGAGCGAACGGAAGCGGCCCGGACGCTCGATCCAGTCCTGGTAGCCGCCATACACGCCGCTGCTTGCGCTGGGGCGATACTCCGCGTCCTTGACGTGGAAGATGCCGATGCGCGCGTGGTAGCGGTCGATGAAACCCAGGTAGTCCATCTGCTGCAGCAGCAGGTGGCTGGGGTCGTACAGGATCTTGGCGCGGGGGTGATGATCCACCACATCGAGGAAGCGTTCGAAGGTCGCGCCATCGTGCAGGTCCTCGCCCGGGTGGATCTCGAAGCAGAGGTCCACGCCGCAGGCATCGAAGGCATCGAGGATCGGGCGCCAGCGGCGGCCGAGTTCGGCGAAGGCTTCTTCCACCAGTCCCGGTGGGCGCTGCGGCCAGGGATAGAAATAGGGCCAGGCCAATGCGCCGGAGAACGTGGCATGCGCGGTCAGCCCCAGCCGCTGGCTGGCTTTGGCGGCCAACAGAAGCTGCTCCACCGCCCAGGCCTGGCGGGCCGTGGGATCGCCACGTTTGTCCGCGGGTGCGAATCCGTCGAACAGGCTGTCGTAGGCCGGATGGACCGCGACCAGCTGCCCCTGCAGATGGGTGGACAGCTCGGTGATCTGCACGCCATGACCTGCCAGCATGCCGGCGAGGTCGTCGCAGTACGCCTGGCTGCGCGCGGCCTCGGCCAGATCGAACAGGTGGGGCGCCGTGGTGGGGACTTGTACGCCAGAATAGCCCAGACCCGCGGCCCATCCGGCCAGCGTGTCCAGCCGATCAAAAGGAGCCGTGTCGCCGATGAACTGCGCCAGGAACAGCGCTGGACCCTTGAGCGTCTTCAACGTGATTCGCCCTCGATGCAATCGATTGCATTATCCTAGCAGGGGCGCACGCAGGACCTGTTGTGCAGTGCACAGCGGGCGGGAGAACTAACGCCATGGCCACCATCTACGACATCGCAAAGCACGTCGGCGTCTCCGCCGGCACCGTGTCGCGTGCACTTTCGCGGCCGGACAAAGTACTGCCGGCCACGCGCACGCGCATCGAGCAGGCCGCCGCGGCGTTGGGCTACGTGCCGAACACGGTTGCCCGCACGCTCAAGACCCAGCGCAGCGGCAAGATCCTGGTCACGGTGCCGGATATCGCCAACCCGTTCTTCGCGCAGATCCTGCAAGGGGCGGAAGACGCCGCGCAGGCTGTCGGCTATGCGGTGCTGCTGGGCGATACGCAGGACCAACCCGACCGCGAGGAACGCTACGCGCAGATGCTCCGGCGCAACGAGGCCGACGGCATGATCGTGCTTGGCCATCGCCTGCCACCGACGGCGCGCGAGATTGTCCAGCAGAGGGGGGCTGCCGCGCCGGTGGTCAACGGCTGCGAGTTCGATCCCGCGCTGGGCCTGCCCAGTGTGCACATCGACAATGCCGCCGCCGCACGCGCCGTCATGGAGCACTTGTACGCACTGGGCCATGAACGGATCGCCGTGGTCGGTGGGCCGCCGGACAATCCCCTGCACCAGCAGCGCCTGGAAGGGGTACGGGGGGCCGGCAAGGTGCGTGGCCGCCTGCGCCAGCTGAGCATCGTGCCCGGGGATTTTTCAGTGGAATCCGGCCATGCGGCTGCCATGGCGCTGCTGGACGGCACGTCCGCACCAACGGCGATCTTCTGCTTCAGCGACCAGATGGCGCTGGGCACCCTGGCGGCCTGCCGGGAGCTGGGCATCCGCGTGCCGGAAGACCTGTCCATCGTCGGCTTTGATGATCTGGCGTCTTCCCGCTACCTCACGCCGCCGCTGACGACCATCCGGCAGCCGATGCGGGAAATCGGCGCGCGCGCGGTCAACCTGCTGCTCGCCATCATCGAACAGGTGGATGTTCCGCTTCAACAGACGCTGGATTTCAGCCTGATGGTGCGGGGATCGACGGCTGCGCCCCGACGCAGGTGACCACGGGGTGGGGCCGCGGAGCGTGGCAGCCGGCCCGCGCGATATCGTGCAACCTTGATCCCGAATTGACGCAAAGCTGTCAGACTCATCGCAGGCAGCCCGGCAAGGGCCTTAGCAGCAGGTGCGATCGCGCAAGGGGGGCGGCAGTGCCATTCTTCACCGATTCGGCGGAAGGCGCGGTCGAAGGCATTGGCGCGGCACGTCGCATCGGCTGGATGCGTTTCGTCGGCAATGGACTGGGAGCGATCCCCATCGCCTCGATCATGCTTGAACGCCAGGATGGCGGGCTGGCGTGGGTCCTGCTGCTGCTCAACGCGCTGGCGTGGCCGGCACTGGCATTGCTGCTGACCCAGCGCTCCCGCCAGCCGGCGGTCGTCCAGTTCCGTTGCATGGTGGCCGACTCCTTCTTCGGCGGTGGCTGGATCGCCTTCATGGCGTTGAGCGCGGTGCCCAGCGCACTGTTCGCCGCGCTGCTGGTGGCCGACAAGATCGCTGCCGGTGGCGTGCGCCTGGCGATGCGCGCCACGCTGGCCCTGCTGCTGGGCTTCGCACTCACCTGGTGGTTGCTCGGCTTCCCTTACCAGCCGGTCACCTCGCAGCGCACGATCGTGCTGAGTGTCCCGTTCCTGTTCGTGTATGGCATCGGCCTCAGCATTCTCAGCTGGCAGCTGGCGCGCCGGGTCAAATCGCAGAACCGTCAGCTGCAGCGGCTCAGCCGGATGGACCCGCTGGTCGAGCTGGCCAACCGTGGCTTCCTGATCCTGCGTGCGCAGCAGGCGCTGGACCGGGCCCAGGGCCAGGGCCAGGGCGGCTTTGCCTGCCTGCTGATGCTCGATGTGGATGATTTCAAGCGCATCAATGACTCGCATGGCCACCGCGCCGGTGACGAGGTGCTGCGGCATATCGCGGCGACATTGCGCACCTTTGCCCGGCCCGGTGATACGCCCGCGCGGCTGGGGGGCGATGAGTTCGTGGTGCTGCTGTGCGACTGCGCGCCCGTCGATGCGATGCACGTGGCCGAGCGGGTGCGCCTGCACCTGCTGGAGGCCGCGCGGCAGGCCACGCCGGGCGTGGAGTTCAGCGTGAGTATCGGTATTGCCGCGACGCCGCGTGGCGGTAGTGTCGAGGACTGGTTGGCACTGGCCGACCGCGCGCTCTACCACGCCAAGCGGCAGGGCAAGAACACAGCCAGCTACGGTGAGTGAGTGCGGCACGGCTGCCGCCGAACGAGGCCGAAACGCCCGTTCATCCTGCACGCGGAATCGGCACGCCAATCCTCTACCATGGGCCACCCCGCCCGGACGCGCCGCCCATGCAAGACGCCCTCGTTGCCCAGCCCAAGCCCCCCGTTGCGAGGATCGCGGCCTGGCTGATGATGCTGTTGGGCATGTGGCTGGCGCTGAAGCTCGGCCTGGTGGTAACGCTGCTGTCGGGCTTGCTGGTGTTCCAGCTGACCCATGTGCTGGCGTCCACCGTGGAAGGCAAGCTGCCGCCGGGGCGGGCGCGGGCGATCGCGGTGATCGTGCTGTCGGCAATCATCATCAGCGCGCTGGTGCTGGCCGGGATCGGTGTGGCGTCGTTCTTCCGCAACGAGACCGGTGGGCCGGACGCCCTGCTGGCACGGCTGATGGATATCCTCAATTCGTCGCGCCACCAGGTACCGGCGCTGCTGCAGCCGTATATCCCCGAGGACATGCCGGCGCTGCGTGCGGCGCTGAATGACTGGGCCGCCGAGCACCAGCGCCAGCTGGGCGTGGCCGGTACCTCGGTGGTGCAGGTGGGTGTACGCGTACTGATCGGCATGGTGCTGGGCGCGATGATCGCGCTGTACGACGAACTGCCGCTGCCGACGATGGGGCCGCTGGCGCAGGAGCTGATCGGGCGCACCAGCCGCCTGGCCACCGCGTTCCGCCAGGTGGTGTTCGCGCAGGTGAAGATCTCCCTGCTCAACACCCTTTTCACCGCCATCTTCCTGCTGGGCGTGCTGCCGTTGTTCGGCGTGCACCTGCCCCTTTCCAAGACGCTGGTGCTGATCACCTTCATCGCCGGCCTGCTGCCGGTGGTGGGCAACATCATCTCCAACACGATCATCAGCATCGTCGCGTTGTCGGTCTCGTTCTATGTGGCCGTGGCCGCGCTGTTGTACCTGATC
Source organism: Stenotrophomonas sp. YJH_SMC_120 (assembly GCF_059368675.1). Taxonomy (NCBI): domain Bacteria; kingdom Pseudomonadati; phylum Pseudomonadota; class Gammaproteobacteria; order Lysobacterales; family Lysobacteraceae; genus Stenotrophomonas; species Stenotrophomonas sp. YJH_SMC_120. Next base: position 692,504 of record NZ_JCAFRY010000001.1, on the reverse strand, counting down.
GTGATCCACAAGCTGGAGTACTTCCTCAATGCGCGCATCGTCGGTGGCGAGATCCAGGCGCGTGCCTGGGAGCTGCTGCTGGCCATGCTGGTGATGGAGGCGGCCTTCGGCCTGCCGGGCCTGGTCGCCGCGCCGGTGTTCTATGCCTACGTGAAGCGCGAACTGGTCGACCAGCGCTGGATCTGACGCGGCTGGGCATGACGTAGTTGTCCCGGTTCGAATGTTCGCGCGGCCTTGTCGGTGCGTTCGCGGTCGGCAGGGTATACCCACCGCCACGGTTGGCCCGCGAGTGGCTTGGCGCCTGTGTAGCCGGCCGTTACAGTGTTCGGCACTACAGGGGAAATGTGCATGGCCCGCAAGGCGTCGCCCATCGGATTGCGGACCTGGGTCTGGATCCTGGCTGGGCTGTTCGTAGTCTGTACGCTGCCGCTGATGGCCATCGCACTGGTGCAGGGCACGCTGCGCTTCACGGCCGCCGAGGACAACCTGGCCAGCCTGCGCCAGCTGCGGCAGACCTTCGACCTGGCCAACCTGGTGTCGGCCGAACGCGGCCCCGCCAACAGCCTGCTGGGGGCCGACCCGGCCGATGCGGCCGAGCAGGCACCGCTGGCCGCGCAGCTGGCGGCCGCGCGCAAGCGGGTCGACGCTGCCCTGCTGCAGCTGGACACCGTGTTCAAGGCTGATCCGGGAGTGGTCGACGAGCATGGGCTGCTGGCCGACGCGCAACGTCGCCTGCAATCGGCGCGGGCTGCGGTCGACCGGGTCGTGGCGCAACCCCATGACGCACGCCGCGTGGAGGAGGTGGAGCGTGCGATCAGTGGCATGTTCGCCGTGGTCGATCGCCTGCACCTGCTGACCTCGGCACAGATCAACGTGCTGGTCAGCGCCGACCGTGAAGCAGCGATTCCGGCGATGCAGGGCCAGGTGCTGATCGATCTTCGCGAGCATGGTGGCCGCCTGGCCTCGAATGTGATGGCGCCGGTGGCGGTGCCAGGGGCATGGCGGGAGGAACAGGTACGCGCTGCACTGCAGACCGAGGGTCGCCTGTTGGAGCTGTGGCGGTTGGCGGGCAGCCACGAGTCGGTGTTCCGCAGTGACCCGGAATTGTCATGGCACTGGGACATGGCGCGTCGGCAGTTCTTCGGCGAATCGCTGCCGATGATCGAGCAGTTGATCGAAGATGGCCGCCGAGGCCTGCCGCCGCCATGGACCGCCGCCGAATTCACCACGCGCTACGTGCCGACCCTGCAGTCGCTTGAGGCGCTGCGTGATGGCTACCTGAGCGTGTCCATCGCCCGCTTTGAACGCACCCGCAATCGCGAGGCCATGCGCCTGGCCGTGCTGGTGGCGACCGCGCTGGGCACACTGGTGGTGCTGGGCGTGGCATTGCGCATTGCCCACCGGCAGATCCTGCAGCCGTTGCTGCAGGCGCAGGCGCAGGTGATCCAGCTTGCCTCGGATGCACCCGGTCCGGAGCAGCATATCACCCACCCGCTGGCCGAGATGCAGCGCTTGTTCGACGCCATCGAAGTACTGCGTGAGAAATCGCGCGAGCGCTCGGCACTGACCAGCGAGCTGCGCCAGCTCGCTGGCACCGACGAGCTGACCGGATTGTTGAACCGGCGCGCGCTGGATGAGGTGGTGCAGCAGAGACACGCGGGGGGCGATGCAAGCGCCGTGGTGATCCTGCTGGACGTGGATCGCTTCAAGGCGATCAACGATGGCCATGGCCATGATGCCGGCGACGAAGTGCTGGTGCGGGTGGCGCAGTTGTTGCGGCATCAGCTGCGCCGCAGCGACAGCATCGCCCGTTATGGCGGCGAGGAATTCCTGGTGCTGCTGGCCGACGGTGATCTGGCCGGTGGCCGCCAGCTGGCCGAGTCATTGCGATTGGCCCTGCAGCAGATGGACATCGCGCTGGCCGGCGGCACCGTGCTGCGGGTGACCGCCAGTTTCGGCGTGGCCGAGGGCGGCACCGACGCGCTGGGCTGGCGCACCCTGCTACGAGCCGCCGATGCGGCCATGTATCGGGCCAAGGCGCAGGGGCGTGATCGGGTACGGGTGGCGGGTGGCGGTCGCATCACGCGTTGAGGGCATGCGTCAGCCGATGCGTGCATGCGCCCGCCGCAGCGTCCGCGCGATCATCCGGCGCGCGATCGGACGTGGTACCGATAAGCCACGCCAGCGCAGCGCACCCACCCGGAAGGTGGCGGTGGCGGTGGCCAGTACGTTGCCTGCCGGGTCAGTCAGCCAGCCACGCGTGAAGGCGATGCTCCCCTTGCTGTGCTCGACTTCGCCCCAACCGATGATGCGCCCTGGTCGTGCCGGACTGACGAAACTGGTCTTGGATTCCACCGTGACCGCGATGCGGTTGGCGGGCAGTGTGGCGTAGATCGCCGGCCCCATGCAGTCATCCAGCATCGCCGACAGGAAGCCTCCCTGCACGTTGCCCATCGGGTTGGTCAGCATCGGCCCGGCGTCGAACTCGACATGGATGCGGCGCAGTGCGTCGTCGTATTCGACGAATCGCCAGCCGAGCAGGGTGCCCGCCTGGGAGGGCGGCAGATCACCGTTGACCACGCTGTAGAAGATCGATTCGGGATTCATGGGAGCCTCGATGGAGGGATAGGAGGGAGCACGCATCAGGACAGTGCCAACAGGGCCAGCACGAATCCGATGACCGACAGCAGCACCACCGCGGCGCCGGCGGGCACCGGTGTACTCGCACCGGTGCGTCGCCGCACGCCGGAAGCGACCAGTACCGGCGGCACGGTGGCGACCAGGCAGAACAGCTGGAAGGCCAGCAGTTGCGGCAGCGCGAAGTGTCCGCCGAAGAAGATCAGCCAGGCCAGCATCACGCCGGCGCCGGCCAGTGCGATCCAACCGGCGCCGACCACGCGGATGAGTGCCATCAGCAGCAACTGCATGCGCGGTTCGACCTCCTTCCATGGCAGGCCCACGGCCTGGCCGTGGTAGGGCATGAAGTTGGAGCGTTTCAGGTAGGCCGCAGCAAACAGCGAGACAATGAAGAACGCCAACAGGTAGCAGCCGAACGCGAGCCAGGCGAACAGGTCCATGTGGGGGCCATGCGGTTGCGGAGGGGAGCCTCGGTGATGCCGGCGGCCATGCCGGATGCATCGCGAGGTTGCGCGATTCTCGGGCAATGCCCTGTTAGAGGCGTGTCGCGGCGTGGAGGACCGTTCCTCCATCCGCCTTTAACGCGGGTGTGGTGGTGAGGAATGCGTCACACACGTGCCATGCGACCTATCGCGTTTTCTGTGAAGAGGTCGCAACTGCCCATCCACGCTTCGGTCACCGCTCTGCGCAGACGCTGGGATTCCATCCGACGAGGGACGACGACATGACCCAGCTCACCCTGCCTGAACTGTCCAGGAAAATGGCCGGCATCGATTTCACGATGCTGCAGACCCACGCCGGCGGAGAGATTGCCGGTCGTCCGATGAGCAACAACGGCGACGTGGACTATGACGGTGACAGCTGGTTTTTCACCACCGAAGACACCGACATGGTGCGCGAGATTGAAGCTGACCCCGCCGTCGCGTTGGGTTTTTCCGGCAGCAAGTCGCTGCTGGGCAAGCCACCGTTGTTCGTGCACGTGCAGGGAAGGGCAGCGCTGGTGCGCGACCGGGCCACGATGAGCCAGCACTGGGTGAAGGACCTGGAGCGATGGTTCGAACAGGGCGTGGATACACCGGGACTGGTGCTGATTCACGTGCGCGCCAGCCGCATCCACTACTGGGATGGCGAGGACGAGGGCGAAATCGTTATCTGAGCGGAACCGTGCAGGGCCCGGCGCATCGTGTTCCAGGGTCAGCAGTTCGCAGGGTGTGCTGCCGGATCCCCAACATTGGCCAGCTCCGGTGCCAAGGCGTGTTCCACCGCACGCCGCAGCAGTGCCGGCGCGACATAGTGCCGGTGCCCGGCGTCGATCAGTGCCATGTACATGCCGCCGAACGCATTGAAGGTCTGCACGCGAGAGCCCAGGCTGATCTCGACATGTCCATCGCTACGCCGCTGCACGCGCACGCTGCTGCGGAAACGCAGGTGCCGATCGTCGGCGCCGAGCAGGACTTCGGCGTCGTTGTCCTGCGTATCGATGTGCGAATCCAGCACCGGAAATCGACCAGCGAACAACCGGCTGCGATCGGTGGACAGCAGTGACGACACCGGGCAGCCCAGCGGCGACGTGCGCAACCGCAACGGCGCCACCAGTCGGTTTCGCAGCGCCATCAGATGGCCTACGCCGCTGGGCGGATTGCGCAGGAAGCCGTCCAGTACATCGGCCAGCAGTGCCGACGCGGAGCGGTGGACCACCTGCGAGGGTTCCAGGCACAGGGTGGTCAGGTCCTGGTAGTGGCTGTGCGGCAGCGCTGTGGGCAGCAGGCCATCGGTGGCGGCGGGCCGCGAACGGATGGGATAGGCCGGTGTGGCACGTTCGACGAACCCGTGCAGCGGCCGCATGGGGATGCGGCGCAGCGGGCCGAGCAGGGCACGGGTACGCGCGCAGAGGTGTGCGCACAGGCTGGGAGGCGCCGCCTGCAGCGACAGTTGCAACAGCGGTGCCGCCGCAAGCGAAGTGCCCGAAGGCCAGTGCGATTCCGGAAGCACCTCGGTCAGGCTGGGGATATCGGCGGCATTGCGTTGCACCTGTGCACGCGCCTGCTCGCTCATCGCGCCGGCCAGTTCATTGCTGTGGCAGGACAACGCGAACAGCGCGGGATGTGCAGGATGGTTCGACGCGAACTGGTGCCAGGTGCCGCCGCCGAAGCGCACGGTAAACAGGCAGTCCGGTGGGATGCGGATGCGCCGAAGCGTGCGCGCGAAGGCACCGGGATCTGCTGCCAGCTGCGTGTCGGAGGCGGCGGCGAAACGCAGCTCGGCTCCCGCGCTGCCGGCGATGGCGGTGAACATGCGCGGGCCTGCATGGCGATGAAACGGGTGGCCACCGGCACCGACGGTGAAGCTGTACAGCGAGGAGGCATCCCCATGCTGCAGGTGCATTCCACCCAGTCGCGCCGAAGGTTCATCCAACGCATCGATGAACGCCGGGTGGTGGCGCTGACGCTGGCCGGCGTCACTCACCAGCGCGTCACCGGCACCGATGCCGAGCTGCGCGATCAGGGTGACTTCGGTCGGACTGCCGCCGTCCTGTGCCGGAAACTGCACTGCTGGAAACGAACGGCGATCGCGGGTCGAACCAGGCATCGTCATGCTCCTTGGCGGGGCGGATCAGCGGGCGGGGGGCTTGCGGCGGGCGCGGGCTTCACGCTTGAGCGGGCCACCAACAGGGCAGACTTCGGCCGCCCACGAGAACAACGTGTTGGCCAAACGGTCGGGTACCTGCCTGAAGTACACGAACTGGCCGCGTTTCTCGCGTTCGATCAGCCCGGCTTCCTCGAGGATGCGCAGGTGGCTGGACAACGCCGGCTTGCTGAAGTCGAAGCGCTCGGCCAGCTCGCCCGCGCTGAGTTCGCCGGGACTGAGATAGGCCAGGATCTGCCGGCGGGCGGTGGAGGCAAGGGCTTCGAAGATGCGGTCCATGGCGAGCTAATTAACTAATTCGTTAACTGATACTCCTCCCGCCGGTGGCGGCTGTCAAGCCATGACCCATTGCGCGGCACGCCCGGGCTTTGCCATCCTCCCTGCTGTTTTCCGTAGCGTGGAATCCCGATGCGTCCTGCGTTCTGGCTGGCTTTGGCCCTGCTGCCCACCCTGGCGGCGGCGCAACCCGCGCGCACGCCCAAGGCCAAGGCGCCGGCGCAGGATCCCTTCAGCGAGTTGTTCGATACCGCCTGCATGCAGCACATCGGGGCCCCGGCGCGGTTGCAGTCGCTGATGGAATCCAATGGGCTGTCGCCGCTGCAGCCCGCCGAAGCCGCCGCGCTGTTGCAGGGGCAATCGGGCGTGGCCTGGATGGTGCCCCTGGCCAGTGGCCGTTATGCGGTGAGCTGGGCTGACGATGGCACGTGCACGGTCTACGCCGAAAAGGCCGACGCGGCGGTCGTGCAGAAGGGATTCGCCCGGTTGGTGCAGGCCGCGCCGATGCCGTTGCAGGTGCGCTCGCTGCCGGGACGTGGGCCGCTGTCGGCCGATCAGGTGGCGATCCAGTACGGCTGGGCCACCCCGGGGCAGGGCAAGCTGCAGGTGCGCTTCCGCCTGGTCACGCGACAGGCCGCCGATGCCGGTGTGCAGGCGATGGCCTCTGCGACGCCGGGTGAGGCGATGCAGGAGCGGGGCGCGCCCGGGCCCTGACAGGCGCCACGCCTGCGGTTCAGCCTTTCACGCAGCGTGTGATATATCGTTTATCGATAAATCCATCCCGGGGCGGCGCGTCCACCCCAACACCGGAGGCCGCTTGACCGCTCGTCCCGCCCGCGCCAGACCCGCGCGAGGCCTGTTTGCCCTGGCCCAGGCCGCCGTACAGGCCGTCCGGGCGATGTGCTGGCTGGGCATCCTGGCCGCACTGCTGGCGGTGCCGCTGGTCGCCCACGACCGCCGCTGGCTGCTCGACAGCGTGCATGACGCCGAGGCCGCTGCCGCGCACGGCAATGATCTGTTCCTGCACTTCTGCCTGGGCCTGGGCGCGATCATCGCGCTGCTGGTGCTGTGCCTGCTGTTCCTGCGCCATCTGCTGAGGCTGCTGAAGTCGGCGGCGCGCGAGCGGCCGTTCACCCACGCCAATGCACGGCGCCTGCAGCGCATGGCCTGGCTGATGCTGGCAATGGAACTGCTGTCGATCCTGATCGGTGCCTATTCGGCCTGGATGGGCCCGGATTTCACCTGGATGGAGGTCGGCGGTGGCATGTCGATCACTGGCCTGGTGGCCGTGCTGATGCTGTTCGTGCTGGCGCGCGTCTTCGCCGTGGGCGCAGCGATGCGCGACGACCTCGACGGTGTCATCTGATGGCGATCGTCATCACCCTGGACCGCATGCTGCAGGAACGCGGCATGACCCTGTCCGAGCTGGCCGGGCGCATCGACATCACCCTGGCCAATCTGTCGATCCTGAAGACCGGAAAGGCGCGCGCCATCCGCTTTTCCACCCTTGATGCGATCTGCCGCGAGCTGCAGTGCACGCCCGGCGACCTGCTCGGGCACGACCCGGCGCAGGCACAGGACGCTGACTGAGCGGTCGCTCTTTTCCTTACCTACTGACGAAACGGACCTGAAATGGAATGGTTGGCTGACCCCTCGATCTGGATGGGCCTTGCAACCCTGGTCGTGCTGGAGATCGTTCTCGGCATCGACAACCTGGTGTTCATCGCGATCCTTGCCGACAAGCTACCGCCGCACCAGCGTGACCGCGCGCGGGTAATCGGCCTGGCGCTGGCCTTGCTGATGCGGCTGGTGCTGCTGGCGGCGTTGGCGTGGATCATGAAACTGACCGAGCCGCTGCTGACGCTGTTCGACCACAGCTTCTCCGGGCGTGACCTGATCCTGTTGGGCGGTGGCCTGTTCCTGCTGTTCAAGGGCACCATGGAGCTGCACGAACGGCTGGAAGGCCGCGAACACCACGAGGATGGCAAGAAGGTCTACGCCAGCTTCGCAATGGTGGTGGCACAGATCGTGGTGCTCGACGCGGTGTTCTCGCTGGACTCGGTGATCACCGCGGTGGGCATGGTCGACAACCTGGGCGTGATGTATGCCGCCGTGACCATCGCGATGGCGCTGATGCTGTTGGCCAGCAAGCCGCTGACGCGCTTTGTCAACAAGCATCCCACGGTGGTGGTGCTGTGCCTGGGCTTCCTGCTGATGATCGGTTTCAGCCTGGTGGCCGAGGGCCTGGGCTACAAGATTCCGAAGGGTTACCTGTACGCGGCGATTGCCTTCTCGATCCTGGTCGAGGCGTTCAACCAGTGGGTGCGTTTCAACCCTGAGCGCAACGAACGCCGCCAGCCGTTCCGCCAGCGCACCGCCGACGCCGTGCTGCGCATGCTGGGCGCGCGCCCGGCCAATGGCCACGACGACGAAAGCGCGGACGAACACGTCGATGCCGAAGAGCGCCTGCAGCCGGCGGAGCACGAGATGATCCGCAGCGTGCTGGGGCTGGCCGATCGCCCGGTGTCGAGCGTGATGACGGTGCGTGCCGACGTGCAGTGGATCGACCTGGCCCGTGGGCAGGAGGATGTGGTGGCACGCCTGGTGGCGTCGCCGCACACCCGCCTGCTGGTGGGTGATGGCGACCTGGACAGCCTGCGTGGCGTGGTGCAGAGCCGCGACCTGCTGGCCGACCTGCTGCAGGGCAGGCCGCTGCAGCTGGAAGGCAACCTGCGCGAGCCGCAGTACGTGCTGTCCAGTGCCAGCGCATTGCAGGCGCTGGAACTGATCCGCCAGCACCCGGTGCCGTTGGCGGTGGCGGTGGACGAGTACGGCAGCGTGGAAGGCCTGGTGACCGCCAACGACCTGCTGGCGGCCATTGCCGGTGACCTGGTCGATACCCAGGACGCGCGCTATGGCGTGGTCGCGCAGGGCGAGGACCAATGGGAGGCCGACGGTGCCCTGACCCTGGACGACCTGCAGCGGCTGGCCGGCGTATCGCTGCCGCGCAGTGCCGACTACATGACCATCTCCGGCCTGGTGCTGGAGCGTCTGGGGCGCCTGCCGGACATCGGTGACGCGGTGGAGATTGCGGATGTTCGCATCACCGTACTGGCGATGGAGAAGCGTCGCATCGCCCGCCTGCGGGTGGAGTGCCTGGGGCATCCGTAGCGTCGAGCCATGCGCGATCGAGGTTCTGTAGCGTCGAGCCATGCTCGACGGCTTCCTGAGCAGCCGAGCATGGGCCCGGCTCTACACAACACGACCCGCAGCCGTCACCATGGCGGGCCCGCTTTCTGTCATGGATGGTTGCAGTGCTGAGTACGATCGGTTTGTTGATGGGCCTGTATGTGGCCTGGCGCCTGTTCTGGCCACTGCGCATGCCCATCTGGATGAAGGTCGTGCTGTCGTTGCTGCTGGTGGGCGTGGCCGTGCAGCTGCGCATCGTCGCCACCTTCTGGGGCACGATGGCCTCGCCGGAGATCCCGAAGCTGGCCATCGCCGTTCTGGCCACCGGCTCCACGGCGGTACTGCTGCTGGCCTTGATGATGCTGGTACTGGATGCCGGCCTGCTGCTTTCGCACCTGCTGCGTTGGCCGCGCATCGTATCGGTCCTGCGCGCCTCGAAGCTGCGGCCGTTGGCCGGCCTGCTGGCGCTGCTTGTGAGTGGCTATGGCATCAGCCAGGGCATGGCCGTGCCCCAGCCTCGGCAGATCGACGTGGCGATCAAGGATCTGCCTGCTGCGTTCGACGGCTATCGCGTGCTGCAGCTGACCGACATCCATGCCAGCCGCCTGCTGACCGGCGACTGGGTGCGCAAAGTTGTGGACGAGAGCAACGCACTGACACCGGACCTGATCGTGATCACTGGCGATCTGATCGACGGCAGTGTCGAGGCCCGCCGTGACGACGCGCGCCCGCTCGCGGACCTGCGGGCGCCGGACGGCGTCGTCGCCATCACCGGCAACCACGAGTACTACGCGCAGTACCAGGCGTGGATGCAGGCGTTCCGCGCGCTGCACATGCAGGTGCTGGAGAACAGCCATCTGCAGGTACGCCGAGGTGACGCGGCGCTGACCATCGCCGGCGTCACCGATCCGGTGGCGGCACGCTATGGCCTGCCGCTGCCGGATCTGGAGACCGCGCTGGCCGGTGCCGATCCCGCCGCGCCGGTGATCCTGCTCGATCACCGCCCTCGCAATGCGCGCGAGGCGGCCGCGCGCGGCGTGAAGCTGCAGCTCTCTGGGCATACCCACGGCGGGCAGATCATCGGCATGGACCAGCTGGTGAAGCGAGCCAATGGCGGTTTTGTGTCCGGCCGCTACGACGTGGACGGGATGACGCTGTACGTGGGCAACGGTGTGGGCCTCTGGGCCGGTTTCCCGGCGCGCATCGGCGTGCCGTCGGAGATCACCCTGATCACGCTGCGCCGCGCGCCTTGACCTGAAGTGGGGTCATATCCCATTTTCGCAGGTAAAGGTATCTGGCCCCAGCCCCTCAGGCCGCCCGCAGCGGCGGCCGCACATGCGCACTTCGGCGCAGCGCCTGCGCCCGCTTGGCAATCCAGCGCACCACGAAGGCGGTGAACAGCAGCGCCGACGGCACCGCATACCAGAAGTTGCCCGGAACGCGCTTGAAGTACGAGTAGGTAAACACCGCCGCGATGATCCACATGCCGGTGACGTGCAGGCGACGCCAGGCGGTGGGTCCCATGCGCCGGGCGAGCCCCCGGTGCGAGGTGATGGCCAGCGCCAGGATGGCAATGTAGCCCACCGTGCCCGGGAGGTTGGCCAGCGCGGATCGTGCTGGCCAGAACGCCGGGTTGAGGACGCCGAAGCTGGTGATCGCGACTGCATGCAACAGGTGCGAGAACGCGAAGGACAGGCCGATGATGCGCCGTTCCCGCAGCAGGAAGCGGGTGAACGGGCCGGGCAGAAGGCTGGCGAACGACGATGCCGTGAACGCTGCCAGGAACAGCAGGAACGATGTGCGCGCAGTGACCCGGATCGCGGCTCGGCTGCCTTCGGCTGCATCGGGATACAGGGCGAAGGCCGCCAGCGCGAAGGCGATCAGGACCACCGCTACGGCCACGAACAGGCGCCAGCCATGCAGGAAGGACGTGTTGGAAGGAGCCATGATGAGATCTCGAAGTAGGGGGACGGTAGTGCCGGCCGCTGGCCGGTCAAGGAAGGGGTAGTGCCGGCCGCTGGCCGGCAACCTCAGAAAGCGGGCAATGCAACCAGCACGCCCGCCGCGCACAGCTCGCCCAGAACAGGCACGCAGGCCATGCGCAATGCGTCCGCTGCCACGCCATGTGTTTCGGACAGCAGCTGCAGTGCTTCATCCACCGACGCGCTGTCGTCACCGAACACCGACAGCAGCGCGTAGGTCAGCGGTGACAGTTCCTCGGTCTGCAGGCTGAAATCGGCGAGGCGCCGGATCACCAGCAGCGTGGGAGCCGTGCTCAACACCGGCTCCAGCGCCCCGTCCTCATGTACTGGCCACTGGTAGCCAAGCACCCGCACCAACGGCGAAATCGCCAGCACATCATTGCTTACGGGAGCGCGCTGCAACGGCCGCCCGCCGTCACGCGCTTCAATGTGCAGCGACTGCTGCGTGCTCTCGTAGTGCGCCAGTTCCGCTGCCCAGCCCGGCAGCGCCAGCGTGTCCTGCACCGCCAGCCAGGCGGCGAACTCGCCCGCGATCCGTGGGAACAACGGCGTGCGGCAGGCGTGCCTCGCGTAGTAGTGCTCGACGGTGTTGCGCCAGCAGGCATCGCCCAGCTGCGACTTCAGTCGCGGCAGGCTGCCCGCCAGCAGGCTGTCCAGACTGTCAATGCACAGGCGGCGGTAGACCGCCATCCGCCGCGCCTCGATGCCATCGGGTGCGGTCTTTGCAGGGGCGCGCACATGATCGGCCCAGCGCCGTTGCAGGGTAGCCAGCGACTCAGCCATGGGCCACCTCGGGCCAACGTGCCTCGGCCTGCGCCTGGCGGATCTGCCCGACCTCGGCCAGCAATTCGGCAAGCGGGGGGAAGTTGAAGTCGCGTTCGAGCAGCGTGGGGCGCACGCCCACCCGCTCATAGGCCTCGCGCAACAGTGCCCAGACCACGCCTTTCACCGGTGCACCATGGGTATCGATCTTGAAGCCATCGTCTTCATCGAAGTGGCCCGCGACGTGCAGCGAGGCGATACGGTAGGCCGGCACGCGGGCCAGGAATTCGAAGGCGTCATAACCGTTGTTGCAGGCGTTTACGAAAACGTTGTTGACGTCCAGCAGCAGGTCGCAGTCGGCTTCGGCGAGCACGGCGTTGATGAAGTCGATCTCGCTCATGTCCGCGCCGGCAACGGCGTAGTAGGAGATGTTCTCTACTGCGATGCGTCGGCCCAGCATGTCCTGCACCTGGGCGATGCGACCAGCGACATGGTGAACGGCCTCGGCGGTGAACGGCAGCGGCAGCAGGTCGTAGACATGGCCGCCGGCGGCGCAGTAGCTCAGGTGTTCGCTGTACAGCTGCACCTGGTGCAGGTCGAGGAAGGCACGGGTCTGTGCCAGCAGTGTGCGGTCCAGCGGATCAGGACCACCCAGCGACAGCGACAGGCCATGGCAGGTCAAGGAGTGGCGCTCGCTGAGTTGGCGCAGCGCAGCGCCGTGTGCACCGCCGATGCCGATCCAGTTGTCGGGAGAGACTTCGAGAAAGTCGATGGCTCCGGCCGGCATGGCCAGCAGTTCGTCGATCAGGCCGCGGCGCAGGCCAAGGCCGGCGGCATGGGTGGGCAGGGGCAGGGACATGGTGGATGCTCCAGAGAGAGGGCGCCGCCTTGAAGGCAGCGCCGGGTGAACGTCGATCAATCGGCAACGCGGGAGAACAGGCCCTTCGGCATCGGCTTGCCGTTGGCGGTGTAGACGCTGCGCAGGTAGTCGTGCGCTTCCTGCTCGCTGATGTAACCGTCGTGGTCGGTGTCGATGCGGTCGAACTCGGCGGCGCGCTTGGCGGCCACAGCGTTGAACTCGGCACGCGAGACCTTGCCGTCGTGGTCGCGGTCAGTGCGGGCAAACGAGGCGTCGCCGCACTTGCCTTCGCCACACTGGCCCTCGGCCACCTTGGCCTTGCCGGCGGGCTTGCCGGTGGTGGCCTTGTTGGCCCCGCACTTGCCTTCGCCGCACTTGCCTTCGGCGGCGGCGCTCATGGCCACCGCGCTGATCGCCAGCGGTTGGATCGCTGCGGCCTGGCCGGCCAGCAGCAGGCCACCGGCCAGGGCGATGCCGATGGCACCAATGCGCGGCAGGCGGGAGGAGGGGGTGTTCTTGGTCGAGATGGACATGGTGATGACTCCTTGGGAAAGCACGCGGGGCGTGCGGGATGGACGCCGCCGAGGAGGCGACGGAAAGCGAAAGGCGCGGGAACAGGGGAATCAGCTCAGGCGGCGTGGCGACGGCGCAGCAGATAGCCCAGCAGCACGCCGCCGAGCAGGGCACCGCCGAAGCCGATGCCGGGCAGCAGCGCCGCAACCGGCAGCAGCAGGGCGATCAGGCTGACGCCCCAGCCCAGGCCGTCATTGCCGACAGCGGCATGCTGTGAGCCGGCCAACAGCCGGTCCACGCTGAGCGCGCCACCGCCGTTGAGGATCAGCGGCAGCAACATGGCCAGGAACAGCAGCGGCAGCTTGAAGTTGCCGTAGCCCTGGTCGGTGATCGCATAGCCCTGCCAGAGTTCACCCAGGCCGTTCCATTGGTCGGGCCAGTGCACGGCGGCGATGGCAACGATGGTGAGGACCCAGAAGACGTAGGCCACCGAGCGCGTGGCCAGGCCGAGCAGCAGCATCACCGCGCCCACCAGTTCCAGCCAGGTCGCCAGCTGCCAGTTCAGCGAGGCGGGCAGGGCGGAGAACGGGAACGGGAAGCGGCCTTCCAGGTCGGCGAACCAGTTCTGGCCGCCCAGCTTCTCGCGGCCGGATTCAAAGAACTCCCAGGCCAGCAGGGTGCGCAGCGCCAATGGCGAGAGCCAGCGGCCGACGGCGTCCAGGCGGGGGGTATACATGGAAGAGGCGGTGCTGATCATGGTGGTGTCCTGCGGGCCAGTGGTCGATGGAGGCCATTCCAGGCGGCGCAGGTATCGGCAACGTGTGCCGTTGCCCGGGATTTTGTCAGCGACTGTGGCCGCGGCCGGGTTTCGTACAGTCAGATACAAGGACGATGCGTTGACGCACATCGGGGCGTTGCGCGCCCGCGTGCGGGGAGCGATATCCACCCGGTAGCGCCCGGCCAGGACCGGCGCCCGAATGTATCCCACTGTAGAAACCCGCCTGCGCCCTACAGTCCGGTACAACTCCGCGCCGCGGAGAAACAGCGGTGATACACCGGCAGGCGGAAATGGCCACTCCCAACACCGGAGTGCCACCCATGATCCGTACCTCGTTGCTTGCCGCTGCTCTCGCCCTTGCCGGCGCAGCCGCCCCCGCCTTCGCTAGCCAGGCCGATACCGCTGCACCGCCCACCGTCATCCTGGTGCACGGCGCCTTCGCCGATGGCTCCAGCTGGAGCAAGGTCATCAGTACCCTGCATGACTGGAAGCTGCCGGCGGTGGCCGTACAGAATCCGCTCACCTCGTTGGCCGACGATGTCGCCGCCACCCGCCGCGCGATTGCCGCCGCGCCTGGCAAGGTGGTGCTGGTCGGCCACAGCTGGGGTGGCACGGTCATCACCGAAGCGGGCAATGACCCGAAGGTGCAGGCGCTGGTGTACGTGGCGGCCTTCGCACCGGATGCAGGGCAGTCTTCGGCGCAACAGGGCGAAGGTTTCCCGGTCGGTCCGGGTCTGACCCGACTGCGGGAAAGGGATGGGTACCTGACCTTGCCGGCTGATGCCATCGCCCAGGACTTCGCGCCGGACGTGATGAAAAAATCGGCCGCACTGCTGTACAGCACGCAGGTCCCGTTGAAGGCCAGCGCGCTGGGCGAGGTGGTGAACGTTGCGGCGTGGCGCAGCAAGCCGAGCTGGTACGTGCTCAGCCGCGATGACCGCATGCTGTCGCCGCAGCTGCAGGCCGCGACCGCACGTCGCATCGGTGCACAGCTGCAATCGATCGGCAGCAGCCATGTGTCGCTGCTTTCGCATCCGGCGCAGGTGGCCGACAGCATCCTGGAAGCGGCGGGGGTGAAGCCGGCGGAACTGCCACTGGCCGAGCAGGGGGGCTGAGCGATGGCCGCACTGCGTGCGTACGTGCTGCCGTTGCTGATGGGCGTGCTGGGTGGGGCTGCGCTGTTGATGGCCTGGCCCAGTCCGGAGGCCGATGCGCAGCCGGCACAGGCCGTTCCCGCCGCCGGGTTCGACGGTGGCGGACCCTGGCACAACAGCCCACCGCTCACACTGGAGCAGTTGCGGGGGCAGGTGGTGCTGGTCGAGTTCTGGACCTACACCTGCAGCAACTGCCTCAACGTGGCGCCGCATGTCCACCAGTGGCATGCACGCTACGCGTCGCAGGGCCTGAGGGTGATCGGCGTGCATACGCCGGAGTTCGCCTATGAAGGGCTGCCCGGCAACGTGCGCAAGGCCATCGCACGGTTGGACATCACCTGGCCGGTGGTGCAGGACAACCAGTACCGGATCTGGAACGCCTGGCGCAACCGCTTCTGGCCCGCGCTGTACCTGCTCGACCGTCAGGGGCGGGTGGTCTACCGCCATTACGGCGAGGGCGACTACGCACGTACCGAAAGCGAGATCCAGCGCCTGCTGGCCAACGCCTGAGCCGCGCTACCATGGCCGCGCAGCGCGGCCCTGACCTCCGTCTTCATCGAGAACGCAATGAACCACGTACCGCATATCCTGGTCGTCGACGATGACAGCGAGATCCGTCAGATGCTGGCCGATTACCTGCAGCACAACGGCCTGCGCGTGAGCCAGGCCGACGGTGGCCGGGCCATGCGCGCGCTGATGGATACCCATGCCGTGGACCTGGTGGTGCTGGACGTGATGATGCCGGGCGAGGACGGCCTGAGCCTGTGCCGCAACCTGCGCGCCGGCAAGCATCGTGCGGTGCCGGTGGTGCTGCTGACCGCCCGCGACGACGAGACCGACCGCATCATCGGCCTGGAAATGGGCGCTGATGACTATGTGACCAAGCCCTTCTCTTCGCGCGAACTGCTGGCACGCATCAATGCGGTGATCCGCCGCACGCAGATGCTGCCGCCGAATCTGCAGGTGAGCGAAGCAGGTCGCCAGCTGGCCTTCGGCGAGTGGCGCCTGGACACCACCGCACGCCATCTGCTGGATGCGCAGGACACCGCGCATCCGCTCAGTGGCGCCGAGTTCCGCCTGTTGCGCGTGTTCCTCGATCACGCCAATCGGGTGCTCAGCCGTGACCAGCTGCTCAGCCTCACCCAGGGCCGCGATGCCGAACTGTTCGACCGCTCGATCGATCTGCTGGTCAGCCGCGTGCGGCAGCGCCTGGGTGACGACGCACGCGAGCCGACCTACATCAAGACCGTGCGCAGCGAAGGCTATGTGTTCAGCGTGCCGGTGCAGTTGCTGGGGCCGGACGAATGAACACCACCGCACACCGCCCACGCTGGCCGCGCACGCTGTCGGCGCGGCTGCTGCTGGTGCTGCTGGGTGGATTGGCGCTGGCCCACGCACTGTCTTTCGGCCTGCTGTTCTTCGAACGCTACCAGTCCACCCGCAGCATGATGCTGCGCAACCTCGATGAAGACGTGGCCGTGAGTGTCGCGCTGCTGGAGCACCTGCCCGCAGGCCAGCGCGCGGCCTGGGTGCCGCGGCTGGAGCGGCGCACCTACCGTTACCTGCTGCGCCCGGCTGCGGCCGGGCCGGGACTGCAGACCGATCGTGCACGCCAGGTCACCGCGATCATCGACGACAGCCTGCAGCGCCGCTATCCGTTGGAGGCGCGCCAGGTGGCTCGCCTGCCGGAGCGGTTCGAGGTGGAACTGCGCCTGCACGACGGCACTCCCTTGACCATCGAGATCACCCCGTCGGGCCTGCCGCTGGCGCGCTGGCTGCCCGCCGTGTTGCTGGTGCAGCTGGCGCTGCTGCTGGTGTGCGCGTGGCTGGCGGTGCGCCTGGCCATGCGCCCGCTGCAGCAGCTGTCGCATGCGGTGGAGCATCTGCAGCCGGGCAAGGACGGGCCCGAACTGCCTGAAGATGGCCCGGCGGAAGTGGGCGGCGCGGCGGCCGCGCTCAACGCACTGCAGGCACGCATTCGTGGCCATGTCACTGAGCGTCTGCAGATCCTGGCCGCGATCTCGCATGACCTGCAGACCCCCATCACGCGCATGAAGCTTCGGGTGGAGACCCTGCCTGAAGACAGCACCCAGCAGCGGTTGCTGGACGACCTCGACCACCTGGGTCAACTGGTGCGTGAGGGCGTGGCCTATGCGCGCAGCAGCCACGTCGCCAGTGGCGCACCGATGTCGATGGACCTGGGCGCGTTCCTGGCCAGTGTGGTCGGCGATTACGAGGACATGGGCAAGCCGGTCAGCGGTGGTGCGCCCGCTGGACTGGTCGTGCAGACCTGGCCGCAGCCGCTGCGCCGGGTGGTCGGCAATCTGGTCGACAACGCATTGCGTTACGCCGGTGCCGCCGAGGTCGAGGCGGGCCGTGATGACGCCGGCAGAGTGTGGATCAGCATTTCCGACCGTGGCCCTGGCATTCCCGAGGACCAGCTGCAGGCAGTGCTGGCGCCGTTCCATCGGCTGGAAAGCTCGCGCAACCGCGATACCGGCGGCACTGGCCTGGGCCTGGCCATCGCGGTGCAGCTGGCACAGTCGCTGGGCGGCTCGCTGAGGTTGCACAACCGCGAGGGCGGCGGCCTGCGGGCGGAACTGCAGCTGCCGGGGTAACGGGCGGGGTCGGATCTCTTTGCGGGAGCGAAGGGCTCTGACCCCGATGTGGGATCTGCGGCGTTCCTGCACGGCTTCGGGATCGGCGATCCTCTGCAGGGAGTGTCGAAACCAGGAAACACGCAATGCAGGGAACGCAGCATTCAATCCGGCGCCCGCGCCACGTCGCGCTGCTGGTCGGTCTACTCGCGCTGGCGGCCTGCCAGCGCACAACGGATGCGCCGACCGGGGCACCCGCAGCGGGCGCACCACTTGCCGCCCCGGCCACCGCAACAGACCTCTCTCCGCTGCTCGATGCCCTGCCGACCTGCGCGCTGGACGGCTGGTACATCGATCAGCAGACCGGGCGCCCGGCCCATCCCTGGTTGGCGACGAACGCACCGAAGCCCTGCAAGGAAGACGGGGAGAACGAGACCGCCACGTTCTGCGTGCAGGGGCAATGGAAGGGGCTGCCGGTGGAGGAGGTGATCCTGCCGACGATGACGTTTGTTTCGTTCCGTGGGGCCAGGGTCGGCCTGCCGCTGGAGAAGGCACGTCCCATCGTCCGCCAGCGTTTCGGCCGGGAATTCCCGGGTGGTGTGGCTTACGAGGAGGGCCGCGAGCCGAAGCTGCTGGCCGACCCGGAGGATGTGCAGCGTTCGTGGCTGCTGTGCAGCACCCCGGAACTGGGCCACGACGTGGACAGCGAGGGAAGCATCAGCTATTCCGGCATGAACCTGCCCTACGACCACGACGGTTGCAGCTACCGCTACAGCCCGGTCGACTTCTGCGATGCGCGGCACCGCGGAGCCATCGAAGATGCGCTCCAGCACCAGGCGCCCAATTTCAACCAGCACTATCTGCTGGTGCAGGTCGATGATCGTTCCGAATACTTCCAGCGCACGCTGGTGCTGGTCGATACCCGCACCGGCAGGGCGACGCCATTGCCGATCGATGCCTTCACCGGGCCGGCGGGGAAGGGCGGAGACGCAACCGGCTACGGGACACTGGAAACGGGCGTGGACCAGCCGCAGTTCTGCCTTGATGGCGCCTTGCTGGTCTACCGCGTGTTCGAGGAAGGGCGGTTCTGCTTTGGCTTTGACGGTGAGCGCTTCACCGGCCATGAAACCCAGTACATGCAGGCGACGGATAGCCGATGACCGGTATTTCACCCCGGCCATGACATCCTGCCCCGAACCTGCGCAACCGGGATCGAGGCTGTTGAAGGCGAATACGCAATGACCGCGGCGCGGCAGCGCTCGATGTGGGTGGCGGGCCTGTCCACGGTAGTGGAGTGGTACGACTTCACCCTGTACCTGTATTTCGCCACGGTGCTGTCGCGGGTGTTCTTCGGCGGCGGCGAACAGGCGCTGCTGGTCACGCTGGCAGGCTTCGCGGTGTCCTACCTGATGCGTCCGCTGGGCGCGCTGTGCTTTGGTCACCTGGGTGACCGGCTCGGCCGACGCTGGATGTTGCTCGCGTCGATGG
The DNA here is from genome assembly GCF_059368675.1 of Stenotrophomonas sp. YJH_SMC_120. Taxonomy (NCBI): domain Bacteria; kingdom Pseudomonadati; phylum Pseudomonadota; class Gammaproteobacteria; order Lysobacterales; family Lysobacteraceae; genus Stenotrophomonas; species Stenotrophomonas sp. YJH_SMC_120. The sequence goes on along the minus strand of NZ_JCAFRY010000001.1, from coordinate 673,623 downwards.
CGTTGATGGCAGCGGCAATGCTGGCCACTGCGCTGCTGCCGACCGCGGCCACCGCAGGCGCCACGGCCGGCGTGCTGCTGCTGGTGCTGCGCTGCGTGATGGCGTTCTCGGTGGGCGGCGAATATACCGGCGTGGTGGCGTACCTGCTGGAAAGCGCACCGGCGCGCCGACGCGGCCTGGTTACGTCATTGGCTTCGGCGGCCAGCGAAGTGGGCGCACTGCTGGCGGTGGCGATCTCTGCACTTATCGTCGCGCTGCTGCCCACCGCGCAGCTGGACCGTTGGGGCTGGCGGATTCCGTTCTTCGTTGGTGCGGCGCTGGCACTGGTGATCCTGGTCGCACGCTCGGGCATGCACGAGTCGCCGGAGTTCGAGCGGCAGCGCCGCGAGGGCAGCATTCCCGCGACGCCGCTGAAGCATGTGCTGCGCAACCATCCGCTGGCGGTGGCGCGCACGTTCGCGATCTCGGCGCTGGGCTCGATTACTTACTACGTCGGCATCACCTATCTGCCCGCATTCCTGCATGCGCGGGGCCACGATGAGGGCGATGCGCTGTGGCTGTCGACGATTGCGGCCGTGGCGGTGATCGCGATCACGCCCCTGTGCGGCGCATTGTCCGACCGAGTCGGACGAAGGCCGGTGCTGTTGGGCCTGACCGTGCTGGCAGCGCTGCTGCCGCTGTCCTTGTTCGCGTGGATGGCGCAGGCGACGCCGCTGGGCATCGCGCTGGCCGCGGTATTGCTGGCCTGCGTGGCCGGTGGCGTGAGCGCGGTGGCGGCCCCGGCCACGGCCGAGCAGTTCCCCGGCGAAGGGCGGGTGAGTGGGCTGGCACTGGGCGTGACCATGGCCACGGCCTTCTTCGGCGGGGCAACGCCCTGGCTGGCGCAATGGTGGGTGGAACGCAGCGGCTGGGCGGCGGCGCCGGGCGCGATGATCGCGCTGGTGGCGGTGCTGGTGCTGCCGGTGCTGTGGACCCTGCCCGAGACGGTCCCGGGCAGGGCCAAGCGCTAGCGGGTCAGACCTTCAGGGTCTGCTCGATGTCGGCCAGCACGGCGGCCGCATCGACGCCGATGGCAATCGACTGCACCACGTGGCCGTCCCACACGCTGGGGCCGAACGCCAGGCCTTCCGGCTTGGGAATGGTCATGCCGCGGGCGACGCCGTCGGTGGCCACGCGCACGCTGGCGCGCTCGAACTGGAACAGCTCCGGACGGGTCAGCGCGATGCAGGCGCAGCAGTCGTGCACGACCATGCCCTTGTGGCCGGCCTGCAGGTAGAAGTCCACGTAATCCTGCGACAGCGCACGCACCAGTTCGGCATCGGCACCGCCGATCGCAGCCAGCTTGTCCAGGCCGTCACGGTCCATTTCCACGCGGGTGGTCACGTCCAGGCCGATGGCGGTGACCGGCCAGCTGGCGGTGAACACCACGTCGGCCGCTTCGGCGTCGCCCCAGATGTTGGCCTCGGCGGCCGGGGTGATGTTGCCGTTGACGTGGAAGGCGCCGCCCATGATCACCACGCCGCGTACCAAGCCGGCGATGTCCGGCGCCTGCTGCAGGGCAAGGGCCAGGTTGGTCATGCGGCCGACCGCGACCAGGGTCACCTCGCCCGGATGGGCGCGGACCAGGTCGATGATCAGCTGGTGGGCGGGGCGCGCGTCGGCGGCCGCGTCCAGTTCGGCCGGCACCGGGTGGTTGCCCAGGCCGTTGTGGCCATGGATGTGCACCGGCCAGGTTTCCGGGGTGGCTTCCGGCTGCAGCGGGCCGCCGGCACCGCGTGCGACCGGAGCGGCAAAGCCCCAGGCCTGCTTCAGGTACAGCGCATTGTGCGTGGTCGACTCCACCGAGGCATTGCCGAAGGTGGTGGTGACGCCGATCAGGTCGATCTGGGCGTGCTTGTGCAGGTACAGCAGGGCCAAGGCGTCGTCGACGCCCGGGTCGGTATCGAAAATGACTTTCAGCATGTTGTTGTTCTTCTTCTTCCGTGTGGTGCGGGGGGCGCCGGCGGCCCGGAAGCAGGCCGGCGCGCCCTACATTGTCCCATCTTCATGACAGGCAGGGCCATTGCCGGGGAGGCAGGCCATAATGCCCGCAGTCCAGGCACGGAACCGCCGAATGCTGATCGTTGCCCTTCTGCTGGTCCTGCTGGTGCTGGGCCTGAACGTGGTGGCTACCGTGGTGATCGTCAGGCGCGATGGCCTCTCGGCAGGCGGCCGGACGGTGCAGTTGCTGCTGGTCTGGCTTCTGCCGCTGGTCGGCGCGATCCTGTGCATGGCGGTGGCCACGGCCGATGGCTCGGGTAGCCGGGGGGATGGCGGCGGAAGCCATGACACCTCCGTTGGCTATTCCAGTGACAACCATAGCCATCACAGCTACAGCAGCTCCGACTGCGGTAGCGGCGACAGCGGTGGGGGTGGTGACGGTGGCAGCTGCGGTGGTGGCGATTGACGAGATGTTCCAGGATGCCGGCCAAGGTCACGTCCTGGTAGTGCCGGCCGCTGGCCGGCAACCTCATCCGCTCAACCACCGCCTTCGGTCGGCAACGGCGCCGGTACGTTCAGCAGCCCGCCTGCCGCCACATAGGCGGCCAAGGCCTGGCCCTGGCTGAGCAAGTGGCGTTCCATGGTGCGTTCGGCAGCCTGCGCGTCGCGGCGGCGGAAGCACTCCATCAGTTCGCGGTGCTCGGCCAGCGACTGCGCGGTGCGGCCCGGGGTCAGCAACTGGCGGCCGCGATGCATCTTCAGGATGCGGTGCAGGTCGTGGGTGATGCGGATCAGCCACGGGTTGCCGGCGTAGTGCTGCACGGTTTCGTGGATCAGGTAGTTGTTGCGGTAGTACTCGGCGATGTTGCCATCGGCTGCCGCGGTTTCCATCGCCGCATGCAGGTCTTCCAGCTGCTGCACGCCGGCATCGTCGATGTGCCTGACCGCCTCGTGCGCACAGCGGCCTTCCAGCATGGCCATCACCGGGAACAGCTGGTTGAGGTCTTCCAGCGTCAACCGGGTGACCCGGCAGCCACGACCGGCATCGATCTGCACCAGGCCTTCGGCAGCCAGCAGCTTCAGCGCCTCGCGCAGCGGCGTACGGCTGATCCCCAGTTCTTCGCACAGTGCGGGCTCGTCGATCCACTCACCCGGCGGCAGCCGGTAGTCGTAGATGCGCTCGCGCACGTGTTCGGCCACCTCTTCGTACAGAGGGGCGCGCTTCTTCGGTGACCGCGGGGCAGGGGCAATGGCCATGGAGGAAGTGTACCGCCAGGTAGTGCCGGCCGCTGGCCGGCAACCCATGATCGCTGGATGGCTTCATGGGATTGCTGAGCAGCGGCCGGCACTACCGTTGGGTGGTTACATCCAGCCCGGTACCACGAATACCAGCCAGGCCAGCAGCGGCCCCAGGGCCACCACCAGTCCGCTGTAGACCAGGAAGCGGCGGAACAGGGTCTCGCGTTCCTCCTTGGCTGCCGAGGCCACCACCAGTGCGCCATTGGTGGAGAACGGGCTGACATCGACGATGGTGGACGACACCGCCAGCGCGCAGATCACGCCGGCGGCGCTGAGGTGACCCTGCATCAGGAACGGCACCGCCAGCGGAATCGTGGCGCCCAGCACCGCAGCCGACGAGGCGAATGCGGAGACAATGCCGCCGACGTAGCAGACCAGCAGCGCGCCGAGCAGCGGAATGCCGATGTCGGACACGCCATTGCCGATGAAGTCCACCGCGCCGGCATGCTCCAGCACGCCGATGTAGGTCACCACACCGCAGATCAGCAGCACGGTGGACCAGCTGATGCCATCCACCGCGCCCTTCTGGCTTTGTGGCGACAGCAGTGCCAGCGCGACAGCCACGGTGATCGAGACCAGGCCGACGTTGAGGTTGTAGATCAGCGCAGCCACGCCCAGGCCGAGCAGGCCGATCAGGGTGAACAACCGCTCGCGGGTCAGGCCCACCGCATCCAGTGCCGCCGGATCATTGCTGAGCGTGCCGCCGCCGGCCGCGACCAGCGCGCCATGGCCTTCGATGGCGAATTGCCGCGACGATGCCTGCGGGCCACCGGCCATTGCCAGCTCGGCATTGCCGATCGTTCCGGCCGCGGTGATCGAGCCACGCCGCAGCAGGGCGATGCCGCCGAACGCGAAGAAGCAGATCGTCGCCATCATGAAGTTGAAGCCCAGGCTGGTCAGGAATACCGCCATCTCTGTCACTTCCAGCCCGGCTTTCTGCACCACGCCGTTGGTGATGCTGCCGTACACGCTGATCGGCGAGAAGCCACCGGCCTGCGCGCCATGGATGACCAGCAGGCCCATCATCAGTGGATTGATGTTGTACTGCTTGGCAAAGCGCAGCGCGACCGGACCGATGATGGCCACCGCTGCCGGGCCGAGCGCGCCGAAGGCGGTCAGCACCGCGGTGATCACGAACATCACCCACGGAATGGCCACGATATGGCCGCGCACGGCTTTTACTGCCCAGTGCACCAGCAGGTCGATGGTGCCGTTCTTCTGCGCGATGGCGAACAGATAGGTGATGCCGACCAGGGTCAGGAACAGATCGCCGGGAAAGCCAGCCAGGACCTCCTTGCCGCCCATGTCGACCCACAGCCCGCCGATGATGAAGGCCAGCGCGAAAGCGACGGCACCCATGTTGATTGGCATCGCGGTGGCGACGATGAACATGATCACCAGACCGATGATCGTTGCGATTTGTGGACTCATGCGCCCTCCCAGACACGTGACTCACGTACAGCGCGGATGGAGACCCGCCATCCCGGGGTAAGGCGATGTACGGCGTGTTGCGTGATACGTACTGCTCGAACCCGTTACTGCAGCCGCTCCAGCGCGCTGCGGACCCAGGCCGCGGCGCCTTCAAGGCTCTGGAACTCTTCCACCGCGCGCACCTCGCAGCACGGGTAGGCCGGCGCGACCATGCGCGCCAGCGCGTTGCCCGGGCCCAGCTGCAGGAACACGCGCGTGCCGCGCTCGAAGGCCTGGCGCATCACCTGCGCCCATTCGATGGTCTGCGTCAGTTGCAACGACAGCGTGCTGACTGCCGTTGCGCGGTCCCGCACCGGTCGCGCATCGATGCCGGCCAGCAGCGGCAGGCGTGGGGCCTGCAGTGGCGATGCATCGAGTGCGGCAGCGAACGGTGCGACCGCCGCCGCCAGCAATGGTGTGTGTGCGGGCACGCGCACCGGCAGCAGACGGATGTCCGCGCCCTGCGCCCGCGCTGCATCGGCCAGCCGCTGCAACGAGGCGTGCGTGCCGCCCACGATGAAATGGTCCTGCCCGTTGGCGATGGCCACGTAGGTGCCCTGCGCATCACACAGCGACTGCAGGCTGCGGCGGTCCAGCCCGAGCACTGCCTGCAGGCCTGCATCGGCGGGGCTGGCGCTGTCCATCAACTGCGCACGTTGCACAGCCAGCGCCAGGCAGGTGGTGGCATCGAAGCTGCCGGCGATGGCGTGCGCGGCGAGCTCGCCGATGCTGTAGCCGGCCACCAGCACCGGTGCAGGCACCGCTTCGCGAAGGCCCTGCCAATGCGCGAGGCTGGCTGCACACAGCAAGGGCTGCGCCAGAGCATTGTCGAAGCGCGATTCGTCAGCAGCTGCCGCGAACACGTCGCGTCCAAGCACTGCGCTGGCGGTCTCCAGTACGTCGCGCACGGCGGGCAGATCGCGCACGCGGTCGAACATCGCCGCATGCTGCGCACCTTGGCCGGGGCAGAGCAGGGCAAGGCTCATGCGACCTCCTGCTGCAGCAGGAACCAGGCACAGGCCAGCAGGTCGGCACTGCCGCCGGGGCTCAGCCGGCGTGCGACGAATCCATTACCGATGCTGTGCAGGCGTGCCTGCCAGCCGGGTACGAAGACGCCGCCGGCATCGAGGAAGCCTCGCGCCTGTTGCTGGGCCCAGCGCAGGCCGTTGGCGCCGCCACGGTGCAGCAGGTTGAGGTCATCCACGCACGCGATCAGCTGCACCAGGGTCTGGCACATCGCGGCCTCGCGTGACAGGTCGCTGGCCAGCGCGTGGCGCAGGGTAGGCAGTGCCACCTCGCGCAGCAGCGGGTAGCCGGCGGCCGCTTGTTCGCGCACACCCTGCACGCCGTGCCGTGCGCGCGCGCGCTGGCCAGGGCTGTTCGCATCCAGCGGTGCGCCGGCGAGCTCGGCAGCCCAGCGGCGCACTTCCTGGCAGACCTGCTCGGCTGCGATGGCACCGCCCGCGCGGCCCCGACAGGCAGCGGAAGCCGCCACCAGCAGGCCAAGGCTGAAGACCGCGCCGCGATGGGTATTGATGCCGGCGGTCGCGCGCAGCATCGATATCTCCGCAGCGATGCCGTGCCGGCGCAACGTCTGGAACGGCGCCGCGCTGGCACCGGCGTCGGCCACGGCGACGAAGTAGTGGCGCAGCGCGAACAGGCTGCGCAGGAACGTGCCGGCGTCCATGTCGTGGTGGCTGCCGCTGTCGAAGGGGGTGACCAACCCTGGCTTGGGTGCAAGGGCGAGTTCGGCATGCAGGCTGGCGATGGCGAGGCGCCCCAGACGCGCGCTGTCCACGGCAGCTGGCCTGACCGCCGGTTGCACGAGGGCGTTCACGCGCTCACCCCGGTGGAAGCGAACAACGCATCACGTAGTTCCAGTGCGGCACCATCGAGGCGCTTGACCAGTACCTCGCGGCTGCGCCCGGCGTATTCGCGCCAGTTCACCGCGCCACCATCCACCAGGCACAATTCGCCATCGACCCGCCGGCCGTGTTCGGTCTCCCATGCCTGCAGCCGTGCGACCAGGGCATCGGCCTGTGCGGCGGTGTCGATCCGCCACAGCAGATCGATGTCCGAGCGCGCGTGCACATAGTGCAGGCCCGTGAGGTGCTGCCATGCGAAGGCACCGAATACACGCGCTGCGGCGATGTCCTGCAATGCCTGCAGCGGGCGCTGCCAGTCCTGCACAAGGTCGCCTTCCAGCACCGCCTGAAGTGTAGGTGGCGCTGCGGTGCGCAGCACATCGTGTGCCGGCACGCGCAGGGCCAGGCGCAGTTTGCCCTCGGCGGGTGGCAGCGGCACGCCGAGGCGCAGGCGGGGATCGGCATCGTCGGCGGCTCGCCGGGCGACGATGGCGGGCAACCCCTGCGCAAACCAGTCGCCCAGGCGCGGCTCATGCGCGGCGATGTCCGCCTGCCAGCGGGCGTGCGCTGGCAACCAGACCAGCGTATGGCGTGGCAGCCGCTCAGGCATCGCCCTGGCTCACGGCTGCAGCCACGCGTGCGGCCAGCATGCGACCGCCACGTTCGGCACCCTGCACGGCGCGGCGGTCGCCATCGGTGGGCGTGCGCAGCGCCTGCAGCAGGTGTGCGGCCAGCTCGCCGCTCCAGATCGAATCCACCGCGCCCATCGCCACGTAGTTTTTCACGCCCGGTGCGAACACCGGCGAGCTCTGGCTGAGCGCCTGCAGCTTCTCCAGCGGCTGCTTGGTCACCCGCGCCATTGCGCGCAGGTCCATCACCCGCACCTGTGCATCGGGCAGGGCGTGGATGTGGTCGGCCATCAGGCCGAATGAGAGGAAGCCGCCACTGACGGATTCGCCGTAGACCAGGGTGATCAGGCGCGCACCACGGCGGCGTGCCAGATCGAGCGTCTGCGCGAGATGCGCAAAGCAACCATTGATGCCCAACAGTTCGTCGCGCCGCGCCAGGCGCTGTCCGGCGGTATCCACCAGCATCACGATCGGTCGCTGTGGATGTGCGCCGGTGCTGGCAAGCACGGTTTCGGCCAGTGCCAGTGCGTGGTCCACGCCGACTTCAAGTTTGTCGGCGGTACCGATGACGGTCACCTTGCCATCCTCGGTGGCAGCGCTGCCGGTCAGCACCGAATCGTTCACCGCAATGGCATGCCCATGCGGGAACAGGGCATCGAGCAGGGTCTGCAACGGCATGCTCATGGCAGGCTCCGGTCGGCGGTGGCGATGAGGAATTCATCGGTGTCGAGCAGTGGCAGGCGTTCGGGGTGGGCAATGCCCAGCCGCGCCCAGATCTCCAGGCCATCGCGGCAATCGCCCCAGGCCTGCACGCGCGCCTTCAGTGCAGCGTGGCGGGCCTGCAGCGCAGCCAGTGCAGTATCCGGATCGGTGCTGCTGGTATCAGGCTGCAGCGCGTTGCTGGCCGCCTGCGCGAAGGCCTCGATGGCATCGGGCACCAGCACCTGTGCCTGGTCGATCAGGTAGCGGTGCTTGCCTCCCGTTACGCGCCAGACCAGCGCGCGATCACGGGAATCGAACTCTTCCACGCCGCGCACGGTTTCGATCACTTCCGGGCCGGACAGCGACAGGCGCCCCTCTTCGGACATGATGACCGTGCTGCAGCAGCGGGCGACGATGCCCATGCCGCCGAAGGCGCCGTTGCCGCTGCCGATCAGCGCGATCACCGGCACACCCGTTGCACGCGCGTCCAGGGTGGCGCGCATGATCTCGGAAATGGCGATGAGCCCTGCATTGGCTTCGTGCAGGCGCACACCACCGGTGTCCAGCAGCAGAAGCACACCTTCGGGATGTGTTTCGGCTGCGCGGCGCAGCAGCCCGGTCAGCTTGGCGCCGTGCACCTCGCCCACGCCGCCGCCCATGAATTCACCCTGCTGCGCGGCCAGCAGCACGCGTCGGCCACGCAGCGTGGCTTCGCCGACAACGATGCCGTCGTCGAACGCCGCGGGCTGGTCGAGCTGTGCCAGGTGCGGGCTTATCATCCGCCGCGCCGGGCCGAGGAATTCCCTGAAGGAACCGGCATCGACCAGGCTGGCGATACGCTCGCGCGCATCGGCTTCGTAGTAGCTGTAGCGCTGCGTCCGGTTCATCGTGGATCTCCAGCACGCAGGGTTTCCACGGCCTGGTCCAGGCGCAGGCTGACTACCGCCGGGGTCGCACCGGCATCGTTGATCGAGATGTGTACATCGCGCAGCGGATGACGCTGTGCGAAGTCGCTGATCACCGCTTGCCACACGCTGCCGAAGCCCTTCGCGGCGGTGATGATGCGCACCGTCATCGCGCCGTCCAGTGCGGCCGGCTCCAGCAGGATTTCCAGGTTGCCCGAGGCCAGCACGCCGACCAGCACCGCTTCGCGCGGAAACTGCACCGCGGTGTGCCCTTCGAATCGATAGTCGAGGGTTTCCATGCTCAGCTCCTCACCAGTTTCGGAAGCGCTTGGGCGGGTCGTACAGGCCGCCGGACCAGCGCACCAGGTCCTTCACCGAACGCGCCGCCAGCAGGTCACGGCTGGCATCGCGCACGGAGATGCCGAGGTCATCGGGGCGGCGGATCACGCCGCGGTCGCGCAGGTTCTCCACCATCGCGCGGTCGCGCCCCATGCCCACGGCGGTATAGCCGGCCACGCCACGGATCGCCTGTTCGCGCTCCTCAGGGGTGCGGCACAGCAGCAGGTTGGCAATGCCTTCCTCGGTCAGCACATGGCTGACGTCGTCGCCGTAGATCATCACCGGCGGCAGCGGCATGTTCGCGCGTTCGGCCAGGTCCCAGGCATCGAGGCGCTCGACGAAGGCCGGCGCCATGTGCTCGCGGAAGGTTTCCACCATCTGCACCACCAGCTTGCGCCCACGCGGCATCTCACCCGGGCGCGCGGCCTGCTGGCCGGCCTTGATCCAGGCCTCGCTGGCATGGCGCCGGCCGCGCGCGTCCGAGCCCATGTTCGGTGCGCCACCGAAGCCGGCAACGCGGTCGCGGGTGGCAGTGGAGCTGTTGCCCTGCAGGTCGATCTGCAATGTGGAACCGATGAACATGTCGCAGGCATACAGGCCGGCGGTCTGCGAGAAGGCGCGGTTGGAACGCATCGAGCCATCGGCGCCGGTGAAGAACACATCGCCTCGCGCGGCGACGTACTTCTCCATGCCCAGTTCCGAACCGAACGAATGCACCGATCTGACGAAGCCCGATTCGATTGCCGGAATCAGTGCCGGGTGGGGGTTCAACGCCCAGTGCTGGCAGATCTTTCCCTTCAGGCCGAGCGATTCGGCGTAGGTGGGGAGCAGCAGTTCGATGGCCGCCGTATCGAAGCCGATGCCATGGTTGAGGCGGTTCACGCCGTACTCGGCGTAGATGCCCTTGATCGCCATCATCGCCATCAACACCTGGATCTCGGAGATCTGCGCCGGGTCGCGGGTGAACAGCGGTTCGATGTGGTTCGGCCTCGGCGCCTGCACCACGAAGTTGATCCAGTCAGCGGGAACGTCGACGCGGGGGAGGGTGTCGACGATCTCGTTGACCTGGGCGATGACGATGCCGCCACCGAAGGCAGTGGCTTCGACGATCACCGGCGTGTCTTCGGTGTTCGGGCCGGTGTACAGGTTGCCGTGCCGGTCTGCGGCCTGCGCGGCGACCAGGGCCACGCGCGGGGTCAGGTCGATGAAGTAGCGGCCGAACAGTTCCAGGTAGGTGTGGATGGCACCGATCTGGATGCGCCCTTCAGCCACCAGGTTGGCCAACCGCACCGACTGCGGGCCGGAGAACGAGAAGTCCAGCTTCGACGCGATGCCACGCTCGAATACATCCAGATGCGAGGGCAGCGACAGCACCGACTGCACCATGTGCAGGTCGTGCACGCGGGCCGGATCAAGATCGGCCAGGGCCTGGGCGAGGAAATCGGCCTGCTTCTGGTTGTTGCCCTCCAGGCAGACCTTGTCGCCTGGCTCCAGCAGTGCGTGCAGCAGCTCGCCTACGTCGCCGGCGGCGACCTCGCGTCCCCGGGCCCACGGCGCGGCACGTTCCAGGCGGGCCTGGCGGCTGCGTTCCAACGTATCCCAGCTCGGGTTCATCGACCGGCTTCCGATTGGTGTTGATGTAATTACGGCATAATTACGAAGGGCGCCGCAACCTGCAGTGCAGCAAAAGGAAGGGCCCGCGCGGAGGCGGGCCCATTCAGGTATGCCACGACGGTGGGTCGTGGCGGAGGGCGTGCCGATCAACGGTCGGCACCCACCAGGCACCTACCGGTTCGCGGGTTGCTCAGAACGTCCAGCGCAGGCTGGCCGACACGAAGCGCGGTTCGCCGTAGTTGTTGTAGTCCAGATTCGCCCAGTAGGTCTTGTCCAGTGCGTTGCGCACGCTCAGCGTTGCGGTCCAGCTGTCGCTGATGCGGTAGTTGGCATTGAACTGCACCAGCATGTAGGCCGGCTGGTTCACCGTCACCGTGCCGCCCAGCGGGTAGGCGATGTTGTAGCCCTGCACCTTGCTCTGCCATTGCACGCCACCGCCAACGCTCAGGCGTTCCAGCGCACCGCGCAGCTGCAGCTGGGTGTTGAGCTGCAACAGATCCTTTGGCGGGTTGGCGTACAGCAGGTCGGTAGCCGCGCGGGTGACCTTGACGTGGGTGTAGCCGGCATTGACCGTCCAGCCCGGCAGGATCTCGCCGTTGACGTCCACTTCCCAGCCGCGTGCCTTGGTGCCGTTGACGCCGATGTAGGCGGAGGTGCCATCGCTCAGCGAACCTTCCGGCACGCCCATGTCGCGCACGGCGTAGTTGTCCTGCTTGGCCTCGAACACGGCGGCGTTGGCGGTCAGGCGGCCGTCCAGCCACTGGGTCTTGATGCCCGCTTCCAGGTTCGAACCCTGCACCGGTGCCAGCAGGTTCTCGTTGCGGTCCTTGAAGTTCTGCGGGTTGAAGATCTCGGTGTAGCTGGCATAGGCCGACACGTTCGGGGTGATGTCGTAGACCAGGCCCACGTAGGGAGTGACTTCATCGCTCACCTTGTACGCGCCGCTGGTGCCGGTGTAGGCGCCAGCGGCGTTGTAGGAGCGGGTGAGGGTTTCCCAGCGGCTCAGGCGTGCGCCGGCAATCAGCGACAGCGGATCGGCCAGGCGCAGGCGGGTGGCCAGGTAGACGCCACTCTGCGTGGTCTTGGCCACGCGGCGCGCGCCGGTGCGGCGGTAAGTCACCTCGGAGATGTCGCCGTTCCAGTTGTACACGTTGGGAATGTAGTAGCAGCGCTCGCCGCCGCAGCGCGCCCAGTCGCTCGGGAAGTTCAGTGCCAGGGTATTCGTCGTGCCTTCCAGGTCCGACCACTGTGCGCCGAGGGTCACGTCGTGGTCGCGGCCGAACAGATCGAAACTGCCGGTCAGGTAGGCATCGACATTGCGGCGGGTGTCCTTCGAATCACCGGCGGCCGCGCGCAGGTAGATGCCCGCGCCGGTCACCGGGTCCGGGTTGCCGGTGCCGTACAGGCGCACGTTCTGCACGTTGCCACGGGTATAGGCGGTGTTGATCTTCAACAGCCAGTTGTCGCCGAAACGCTGTTCCAGGTTGGCGAAGGCGGTGTTGCTCTCGCGCTTCCAGTAGCTCCACTTCGGCGACAGGTTGGTCGAGCGCGGCAGGTGCGCGAAATGGCCCTGGTTGTCGAAGAACGGCACGGTGCCCCAGGTCGAGCCGGTGGGGTTGTTGTCCTGGCTCTGGTAACCGAGGGTGATCGTGGTGCTGTCGGTGACGTCGCCTTCCAGCACCGCCATGCCGGCCATCTTGTTCTCGTCGTAGCGGTCGTAATACAGGCCACGATCGGTGTAGGCGGCGACCACGCGGCTGCGGAAGCGGCCGTCGGCGGTCAGCGGCGCGGTCACGTCGGCCTCCATGCGACGGTAGTCCCAACTGCCGGCGCTGACCGCGAACGACGCATCGAATTCCTTGCCCGGGCGCTTGCGCAGCAGGTTGACCGTGGCCGACGGGACGCCGGCGCCGCTGAGCAGGCCGTTGGCGCCGCGGATCACTTCGATACGGTCGTAGAAGGCGGTGTCGTACTCCTGGTTGGTGGAGCCGCTGTAGGTGGGAATGCCATCGACCTGGAAGTCGGTGATGGCGAAGCCGCGCGCGTAGTACAGCGGGCGCTGCGTGTCATAGAAGGACACGCTCACGCCGGTCACATTGCGCATCACATCGTTGATGCTGAACAGTGATTCGTCCTGCAGGCGCTGCAGGCTGATGGCGGTGGCGGACTGCGGGGTCTCCTGCAGGGTGATCGGCAGGCGCGTGGTGCTCGACGGTGGTGCGGACTGTTCGGCGCGGACGCTGACCCGGTCCAGGGTCTTGGCATCGGCAGTGCCATCGGCGGCGGCGAACGCGCTGGGCGTGGCCAGCAGGGTCAGCGACGAAAGCAGGGCAGCCGGCAGCAACGCGCGGCGGGGCAGGCGGTTACGGAGGATCAGGGACATGGTGGGCTCGAGGCTCGGAAGCGGGGAAGGGCGGCAACAGTCGTCCAGCACCCGGGGCGGCGGCTTCGGGCACGGTCAGGTCCATCTGGGGAGGTGCGATCACTGCACAGGACGCAAATGTAAATAATTCTTAACAACATTACAATTCGCGTCATTCGCAGGGGCTTTCCGGCGCAGAGCAGTGGCGGGCCGGGGTCGGATCCCGTCGCCGCAGGTAATGGGTTCTGACCCACTCTGACCCCATCATCGGCGCCCAGGTGCAGGTCAGAGCCCTTCCGTGCGGGAGGGATCCGACCCACCTCGCACAAAAACAAACGGCCACCCGAAGGTGGCCGTCCGTCTGCATCGAAAGCAAACTGCGGGCTTACAGCGCCTGCAGTTCCTCGTTGGCGTTGCGCTTTTCCTTGGCCGCTGCCGGCACTGCAGCCGCAGCGGGCGATGCCGCGTTCGCATCCACCGGCACCTCCAGATACGGCAGATGCAGGGTCTGGCTGGTCAGCGTACGGATCTCGTTGACCAGCGCGGCGCTGTCGTTGAGCTTGTGCCCGTACGACGGCACGATCTCGCGCAGGCGGGCTTCCCAGCCGGCCTTCATCTGGTCCGGGAAGGCCTTGGCCATCAGGTCCAGCATGATCGGCGGCGAGGTCGACGCACCCGGCGAAGCGCCGAGCAGGGCGGCGAGGGTGTGGTCCTTGTCGGTCACGATCTCGGTACCGAACTGCAGCACCGGACCCTTCAGCGGATCACGCTTGATGATCTGCACGCGCTGGCCGGCGGTCACCAGCTTCCAGTCACCGGGCTTGGCAGTGGGGAAGTACTTGACCAGCTCGGCCTGGCGGTCGGCATCGTTCAGGCGCGCCTGGCCCATCAGGTACTGCACCAGGTCCAGGTTGTCCTTGCCCACTTCCAGCATCGGGCCGACGTTGTTGTGGTTCACCGACGAGTACAGGTCCCACCACGAACCGTGCTTGAGGAACTTGGTGCTGTACAGCGCGAACGGCCCGAACAGGACCACCGGCTTGCCGTCCAGCTTGCGCGCATCCAGGTGCGGCACCGACATCGGCGGCGAGCCGGTCTCGGCCATGCCGTAGGCCTTCACGCCGTGGCGCGAGGTCACGTCCTGGCCCTGGAAGGCGAGGAACTGGCCACCGACCGGGAAGCCGGCGTAGTCCTTCGATTCCGGAATGCCGGACATCTGCAGCAGCTTCAGTGCAGCGCCACCGGCACCGATGAACACGAAGCGGGCGTGGGTGGTGGACTCGGTACCGGCCTTGAGGTCCTTCACCGTCACGTTCCAGCTCTTGTCGGCGTTCTGTTGCAGCGCGCTCACTTCGTGGTTGAGGTGCAGGCTGAAGTTCGGGCTGCGCTGCAGGCCGGCGGTCAGCTGGCGGGTGATCACGCCGAAGTTGACGTCGGTGCCCAGCGGCATCCAGGTCGCGGCAACCTTCTGCTTCGGGTCACGGCCTTCCATCAGCAGCGGGGCCCACTGCTTGATCTGGGCCGGATCCTCGGAGTACTGCATGCCGTAGAACAGCGGATTCTTCACCAGGGCCTGCTGGCGCTTGTGCAGGTAGGCGATGTTGTCATCGCCCCAGACGAAGCTCATGTGCGGGGTCGGGTTGATGAAGTCGCTGGGCTGGCCCAGCCGGCCTTCCTTCACCTGGTGCGACCAGAACTGGCGCGAGACCTCGAACGATTCGGCGATGCCGACCGCGCGCTTGGTCTCGATGCTGCCGTCGGGCAGTTCCGGGGTGTAGTTCAGTTCGGCGAAGGCCGAGTGGCCGGTGCCGGCGTTGTTCCAGCCGTCGGAGCTTTCACCGGCGACGCCGTCGAGGCGTTCGTAGACCTGGATGTTCCAGTCCGGCTGCAGTTCCTGCAGGTAGGTGGCCAGGGTGATGCTCATGATGCCGGCGCCGACCAGCACAACGTCGACGGGCTTGTCGTTGCTGGCGGCGGGCACCGAGCGCTGGGTCAGCGGCCAGTACAGGAACAGCGCGGCGGCCAGCAACAGCAGCACGAGCAGGGCGAGAAGAGCCTTGCCAAATTTCTTCATGGGGGCGGGATCGTTGGCGGAGGGGAAGGGGTCAGGATGCGCGTGGGACAGGGAAAGGGCGTGAAGAAACAACGCCTTGCAGCATCCATGTGCGATTCTAACCGGATCCGGTCTGTTTTTGATGCAACGCAGCATCCGGCGTTTCGCGCCATCCTCACCCGCTGGCGCCGGGTGATACCCGGCGAACGAAGCCTTGCCAGCGTCGTGCCATCCCTGGCGACAGCTTCACTCAGACCAGCTCAAGAATCTCGTCACCGGCCTCGTCGACCTGCCCGGTCGGGCGCCAGCCCAGGCGCCGGTAGAAGCCATGCGAGCGCGAGCGTGGGTCGGCCGAACAGGCCAGGAACAGGCGTTGGTGGCCGGCATCGCGGGTCAGGCTGACCACGTCCTGCAGCAGCTGCCGACCGATGCCGCGGCCTTCATACTCGGGCAGCAGGGCCAGCACCAGCACCTCGCCGCTGTCGCGGTCGGCGAAGCAGTAGCCGGCCATGCGCTCGCCCTCCCAGGCGACGCGGCCGATCGAATCGCCCTGGGCGATGCCGGCTGCCCAGCTGCCCTCGGTGATGCCCAGCTCTGCCAACTGCGCGGCGCTGAAGGCGTTTTCGCGGGTGCGCCCCCGCAGGTCGATGCAGGCGGCGGCATCTTCGGGGCGCGCATCGCGGACGAATACAGGCATGCAGGGCCTCCTTGCATTGATCGGCCGACCAGTATCCGCATCACGCATGGACCCGGCGTGGAGGGTTGATGGAGATTGGATGGAGCAAAAAGGGGACGGAGGGGATTAAGTCGTCTTTGCCCGATGTGTCGCTTGGGCCTTATACGACTTAATCCCCTCCGTCCCCTTTTCAGCGCTTGCGCCGGATCAGTGCCGAGGAGGCATCCAGCACCGCGCGGGTCAGCAAGGCCATGGTCTGCACGTCGCCCTTCCAATGCTGCCAGTACAGCGGCACGTCTTCCCACGCGCGCTGGCGCACGTAGACCAGGCGGCCCGCGTCCAGGTGGCGCTTGACCAGCGGCAGGGGGTTCATGGTCCAGCCCATGCCGCCGAGGTTGGCCTGCACGAAGGCCCGGGTGGAGGGAATCCACCAGGTCGGTGCGGTGCTGGGCAGGTCGTCGCCGGCCATGCGCCGGGCGAAGCGCGACTGCATGTCGTCCTTGCGGTTGAACACCAGCACCGGTGCCTGCGCCAGCGCCTGCGCGGTCACGCCCTTGGCGAAATGACGCTCGCGGAATTCGGGTGTACAGGTGGCGGCATACCGGATGCTGCCCAGCGCATGGATCTGGCAGCCCTGCACCGGCTCGTCCAGGGTGGTCACCGCGCCCAGCACCGTGCCCTGGCGCAGCAGTTCGACGGTGTGGTCCTGGTCCTCAACGCGCAGGTCCAGCGTAGTGCCGGTGGTCTGCGCGAACTGATAGGCCGCCTGCGGGAACCAGGTTTCCAGGCTGTCGTGGTTCACCGCCACCGGGATGCTGGCCTGTGGCAGGTCCTCATCGGCCAGGCCCATCCGGTGCAGCGCATCGTGCTCGAGCAGGGCGGTCTGCTCGGCCAGCTGCACCAGCAACTGCCCCTCGGCGGTGGCGGTGGCCGGGGTGCCGCGCTTGACCAGCAGCCGGCCGATCCGGTCCTCCAGCGCCTTGACCCGCTGCGAGATGGCGGACGGGGTGACATTCAGCGACTGCGCGGCGCGGTCGAAGCTGCCTTCGCGGATCACTGCGGCCAGCGCGCGCAGCTGGGCATGGTCGATACGCATCGAATTAAGTTCCGCTAATGTTGGTTTAGGAAGTTTAGCTCGTCTTTTTCATGTTGCGGCGCGACAATGGCGCTCGTTCCGGTGCTGTCCGCCTTCGCGAGGCACCGTCCCCCCAAGCAAGTAAAGGCAGTGAATCCCATGTTCTCGGTCATCTCCGCCAGCACCGGCCTCGGTGCCTGGTTCTCTGGTGCAGCTACCGGCATCGGCCTGTTCGCCGTGGTCGGCGCCCAGAGCGCCTTCATCCTGCGTCAGGGCATCCTGCGCAAGCACATCGTGCCGGTGGTCGCCACCTGTGCGGCCATCGATGCGATCTTCATCTTTGCCAGCGTGGCCGGCCTGCGCACGCTCACTTCGGCGCTGCCGTGGCTGACCACCGCCGTGCTGTGGACCGGCGTGGCGTTCCTGGCCTGGTACGCGATGAAGTCGGCGCGCCGCGCGATCGCCGGTGGCGGCGGCATGGGCGAGGCTGACAGCGACGACGGCAGCCGCCGCGCGGTGCTGATGGCGGCGGTCGGTTTCTCGCTGATCAACCCGCACTTCTGGCTGGACATGATGGTGATCGGTTCGATCGCCGAGAACTTCGGCAACGCCCGCATGGCCTTCGCTGCCGGTGTGGTCACCGCCAGTTGCCTGTGGCTGACCGCGCAGGGCCTGGGCGCGCGCCTGCTGGCGCCGCTGTTCACCAAGCCCAGCACCTGGCGCGTGCTCGACGGCACCATCGCGGTGATCCTCAGCATCCTGGCCCTCACGTTGGCGGTGCGCGGGGTCCACTGACCCGGCGCACGCCCCCCGAACCCACGTCCTGACTCTCTCTCCAAGGTAGTGGTAACGACGGCACCGGCAACGGTGCCGTCGTTTTTTGTGCGCCACTGGCGGGCCGGGCACTGGCCTGCCTAGAATCGGCCAGCCGGGACAAGGGGGCCAGGCAGTGGGAGAGAAGGATGCATAAGCGCTGGCTGGCCGCCATCATCGTGGCGGGACTTTGGTGTGGAACCGCTGCTGCGATCGATCTGGGCGCCTATGTGCGAGCGGACAAGTTCGGCGATGTCATGCTGTCTCCCGGGGGCGATTATCTGGCCGCGACCGTGCCAGCGGACGGCTTCACCGCTGTGATCATCCTTCGTACGGACGACAACACGCCGGTGGGCAACCTGCGCCCACCACTCAATTCGCATGTCTTCGGCCTGCACTGGGTCAACAACGATCAGGTGATGTTCGGTCTGGCGCAGAAGTTCGGTACCCGCGACGCGCCATGGGCCACCGGCGAGCTGCTGACACTGGATGCACGCACCGGACGACCGGAACTACTGGTGGGCTACCGCGACCTTGGCTTGCGCGTGCGGCCCAAGTACCGGACGTCGGCCGCAGCGTTCCTCAGTGACGCCCTGCCTGGCGACGATGCGCACGTGGTCATCGCGGTAGGCGGATCGCGGCTGGATGCCAACGGTTATGCGGCCCAGCTGGAACTGGCAAGCGGCAAGCAGCGGCTGCTGGCCCGCGCGCCGATGCCGGGTGCCTCCTATGTGGTGGATGCCCGCGGCGACGTACGTTTCGTACAGGGCGCCGGTACTGACAACGTCCATCGGCTCTACCACCGCAATGGTGGCGACTGGGCGCTGGTCAACGATGAGACACGTAGTGGTCGCAGCGAGGCGGCGCTGGGCTTTTCCGCCGACGGCCAGCTGGCCTACCTGCTCAGCGAGCAGCCCAGCGGCCCCGATGCCATCGTCAGCTGGAACCCGGCCACGCAGGAGCGCAAGGTCGTGCTGCGCGATGAGGTTGTCGATCCGGCACGACTGATCCGCAGCCCGGGCAGCACCGTGCCGGTCGGCGCGCTGTTCCTGGGAAACACGCCGCATACCCGGTTCTTCGACGAAAGCTCGGACGAGGCACGGTTGTACCGCAGCTTGGAGGCGGCCTTCCCCGGGCGTGCAGTATTCATCACCTCCAGTACCCGCGACGGTCGCCGGCTGCTGGTGGAAACCGGGTCCGGTTCCAATCCGGGCGAGTTCTACCTCTACGACCGCGACCGCAACCAGGCCCGCTTCCTGATGGCGCGCAGCGAATGGATTGATCCGGAGACCACTGCGTCGGTGCGGCCGGTCCTGCTGAAGGCGCGTGACGGGCTGGAGCTCCATGGATTCCTGACAGTCCCGCATGGCAGCACTGGCCGTGACCTGCCGATGGTGGTGGTGCCGCATGGTGGGCCGATCGGGATATTCGACAACGGCAGTTTCGACCACGAGAACCAGTTGCTGGCCGCTGCCGGCTACGCCGTGCTGCAGATCAATTTCCGCGGCTCGGGCAACTACGGCCGTGCGCACAGCCGGGCAGCACTCAAACAGTGGGGGCGCGCGATGCAGGACGACGTGACCGACGCCACGCGCTGGGCGATCAGCGAAGGCATCGCCGATGCCCGGCGCATCTGCATCTACGGTGCCAGCTACGGCGCCTACTCGGCGATGATGGGCGCCGCGCGCGAACCGGGGCTGTACCAGTGCGCGGCCGGCTATGTGGGCGTCTACGACCTGCCGCTGATGTTTACTGGCGGCGATATCCAGGACCGCGATTCCGGAATGAGCTACCTGCGCGAGTGGCTGGGTGATCCGGCCACGCTGGGCGCGGTCTCGCCGGTCAACCTGGCCGAGCGGATCAAGGTGCCTGTGTTCCTGGCGGCCGGGGGTCAGGACAAGCGCGCCCCGATCCAGCACACCGAACGCATGGAAGCGGCGCTCAAGCGTGCCGGTACGCCGGTGGAAAGCCTGTACTACAAGACCGAAGGGCACGGCTTCTATACCCAGGCCCATCGCAGCGAGTACTACGGCAAGCTGCTGGCGTTCCTGTCGCGCAGCCTGGGTGGCAAGACCGCCACGACTGCGGCTGCGGACGGCAAGGGCAGGGCGCCGTAACGCAAAGGGCGGCGGATGATCCAACCGCCGCCCCGGTTCCTGCCTGTGCGTGGGCTTACTTCACCCCGTGCATCATCTTCTTCAACAGTGGTGCGGCAATGAAAGCGGCCAGCGCACAGCCCAGGCCGATCCACATCAGCAGCCAGAACAGGTGCGCATAGGCACCGGCGGCGGCCACCATGTCCAGCGATTCGCCTTCCGGCACCTCGATCGCGGCCAGCTTGCCGAACAGCGCGGCCAGCGTCTCCGAGAAGGCGGTGGCCAGGAACCAGGTGCCCATCATCAGGCTCATCACCCGCGGCACGGCCAACTGGGTCACCGCCGACAGGCCGACCGGCGACAGGCACATCTCGCCACTGGCCAGCAGGAAGTAGGCCAGCACCAGCCACCACACGCTGGCCATCTCGCCGGTAGCGCCCACCTGCTGCGCGGCCAGTGCCAGCGGCACGAACGACAGTGCGCCGATCACCAGGCCCCAGGCTGATTTGACCGGCTTGCCCGGTTCCCAGCCGCGGCGGTCCATCCACGTCCACAGTGCGGCGAAGGCCGGTGCCAGCAGCACCAGGAACAGGCCGCCGAGATAGGTCAGCGAGCCGGCGGTCTGCGGAATCACCAGGCAGTCGCGCACCAGCAGCACCAGCATCAGCACGACGATGGCGGCGAAGAACGTGCGCGGCGCAGCCGAACCCGGACGACGCTCGGACAACCGCGCGCTGACCACGAAGCCCAGCGGTGCCAGCAGCAGTGAGAGGATCGACCACGGCAGCGGCGTACCGCCGGTGATCACCAGCGAGGGCACGATGTCCTTGGTCAGCAGCCGGTCGGTGAAGGTCACCCACGAGCCGTAGGACTGCTCGTACATGGTGAAGAACACCAGCGCCATGAAGATCAGCACCATCAGCGCGATCATCTGCTGGCGCTGTACCGGCGTGCACTTGCTGCCGGTGAACCAGGCGAACCAGACCAGCACGCCGCCCAGCACCACCACCATCAACATCAGTGCCAGGCTGATTTCACCGCCCAGCGCGAACGCGCCGTTGCCGGCCGCCCACATCAGCCACGCCACCGGCAACACACCGAGCACTGCGCACAGATAGATGAGCCATTCGCGCGGCAGGCCCAGCACCTTCTGCTTCAACGCCGCCGGTTGCGGCGGTTCGGCGTGGCCCTGCAGGTACTTCTGGCCCCACAGGAACATGGCCAGGCCGGCCAGCATGCCGATGCCGGCCGCACCGAAACCGTACTTCCAGCCGTAGGCCTCGCCGAGGAAGCCGCACACCAGCGATGAGAACAGCGCGCCCAGGTTGATGCCGGCGTAGAACAGCGAGAAACCCGAATCGCGGCGCGGATCGTCCTTGGCGTACAGCTTGCCGACAATGGTGGAGATGTTCGGTTTCAGGAAACCGACGCCCATGATGATCAGCGCCAGCGACAGGTAGGTCACCGCCAGTGCCGAGGTGTCGCGCACCACTTCGCCGTTCACCCGGTACGCAGCGTGGCCTTCGAAGGCCATGCCGAGGTGGCCGAGTACCAGCAGGATGCCGCCGAACAGCACGGCCCGGCGCATGCCCAGCCAGCGGTCGGCCAGCATGCCGCCGAATACAGGGATGCAGTACACCAGGCCACCGTAGGCGCCGAGCAGGTCCAGGCCGGCCTTGTCGCCGAACAGGTGGTACTTGGTCAGGTACAGCAGCAACAGCGCCTTCATGCCGTAGAAGGAGAAGCGCTCCCACATTTCGGTGAAGAAGCAGACATAGACGCCTTTGGGGTGGCCCAGGAAGTCGTCGGAAGCGATAGCGGTGGAATTCATCGCGGAATTATAGGCCTGTGGCCCGATCCGCTTTCAGTAGATCCACGCCATGCGTGGATTGCCGGACTGGCCTGGGCGATCACAGGTACCGCAACCACGGCAGGTCACGCCTTCGCGCCTTGAACCGCGCGAATCCCCGGGTCGGCGGGTACAGCACCACCGCCAGCGCACAGGCCACCAGCAGCAGGCCGCTGACCGAATCCAGGGCATACAACTCGCCATGGGTCGGCCCCCAGGCCGCCAGCGCGCCCAGGTACAGCGCCTTCAACACATACAGGTGCAGCAGGTAGAAGAACATCGGCGCGGCGCCGATATCGGCCAGCGGGCGCAGCGCACGCGCCAGTGGCGGCCATTCGTACAGGCGCAGCAGCAACAACCCCACGCCCAGGGTCAGCAGCAGGAACTGCAATGACGGCGGGTACTTGGTGATGTTGAGGATGCTCAGCCAGGTGCGCAGTGCTGTGGTCTGGTACTGCCAAGGAGCATCCCCGTACTCGTTGGCGAACCGCAGTAAGGCGAACAGGGCCAGCGCGCCGACGCCTGCCCACAGCAGCCAGTGATGGCGCTGCGCCGGCGCGCGCTCGCGGGCGAACCAGGGCCCCATCAGATAACCCAGGGCGATCACCCCGATCCACGGCAGCACCGGATAGGAGGTGCGCAGGCGCAGTGCGCCGGCCTCGATCCAGTCGCGCTGGTGCAGCACTTTCCACAGCACCGCCAGCAGGCCATCGCCTTGCACCCGCAAGCCGTCGAACAGGTTGTGCCCGGCCACCACCGCGATTGCCAGCACCAGCAGGGCCGGGCGTGGCAGCCAAAGCAGCCCGGCCAGCGCGATCATGCTCAGCCCGATGGCCCAGATCACCTGCAGGTACAGGGTTTCCGGCGGCAGCTGGAAGGTCCAGGCGAAATTCACCAGGGTCAGTTCCAGCACGACCAGGAACAGCCCGCGCTTGAGCAGGAACGCGGCCGTGGCCCGGCGCGGATCCGCCTGGCGCTGGCTGTACAGCCAGGCCGACAGGCCGGTCAACAGGACGAACACGGGTGCGCACAGGTGGGCCAGCAGACGGCAGGCGAACAGCGCGGGGGAGACCGTCGCCGCGTCCATCGGGTCGCTCACCTGGTGCTGCAGGAAGAAGGTCTCGCGCACGTGGTCGAGCAACATCAACAGCATCACGGTGCCGCGCAGCTGGTCGATGGAGGCCAGGCGGGTAGTGGGGGAAGGGGCCACGTGCGAGGTTCGGTCGGCGTGACAGGATATAACATAACAATTGCGTCTTTCCAGCGCGTGCTGGGCGGTTCCGACGAGCGCGCGCGTCGGCTCAGGGCAGGCAAACCGAGGGGCTCCAGCCCAGCGCCTCGTCGTAGTGGACCTGGATCGCTCGCAGGCTCCCGTCGGGGTTGGCCTTCAAGCAGAATCGGGCGCTGTGGTGTTGCGTGGCGCCGGTCCTGGTGGCCGACAGCGAAACGTCGTACAGGCGTCCGGGCTGCAGCGGCATCGCCGTCTGCCTTGAAATGGCGTTGGCTGGCACTTCTCCGTAGACCACGCAGGCTCCGGGTGGAAGTGGGATTGATGCGGGATGGGCAAAGTAGAACGACCATTGCCGCCGCAGCGGTGGAGTAATTGCGTCATGCACCTCCACACCAAACACCTCCGGAGTTTTACCGATACGCTTGCGCTCCTTCCTGGGTAGTCCGAAACAAGGTTTGCCGGCGTGGTCGGTGATCTCGACTGCGCCAATGCGGCTCCAGGCAGATGCGTAATCGCAAAGCGGCATCAGGCAGGTCAGGGTCACGACAGCCACGACCGGTAATTTGATCGGGCGGATCCGCAGTGGGGTGTTCATCGGGCGGCTCAGCGTCATCGGTTCAGATCATGAACACGATGCACGGGGCGTTGAGGCACTTCAAACGATGATGGCTGGAATGCTGCAGTACTGGTTGGCCGGGCCCCTACAGGACAAAGAGACCGCGAGGCCCGGCAGCCCTCCGGCATGTGCCCCATGCGCTTGATGCGTTGGCCGAGTTTGGCTGGAAGCGACTATCTCACTGCCGACCTGGCCGCAACCCTCCCGAACCGCACTGGACTTGCTGCCTCCTGAACGCTAGCGTGCAAGGGATTTTTTGCCAGCAGGG
Source organism: Stenotrophomonas sp. YJH_SMC_120 (assembly GCF_059368675.1). Taxonomy (NCBI): domain Bacteria; kingdom Pseudomonadati; phylum Pseudomonadota; class Gammaproteobacteria; order Lysobacterales; family Lysobacteraceae; genus Stenotrophomonas; species Stenotrophomonas sp. YJH_SMC_120. The sequence goes on along the minus strand of NZ_JCAFRY010000001.1, from coordinate 649,781 downwards.
GCTTCCATGAACCACGACGCTGCGCCCAAGCAGCTCACCTTCCGCGCAGTGGCCCTGGCCATCGTGCTGGCGGTGGTGCTGTCGGCCGCAAACGCCTACCTCGGTCTGTTCGCAGGCCTGACCATCGCCACCGCCATTCCCGCCGCGGTGATTTCCATGGGCGTGCTGCGCCTGCTGGGCGGTGGCTCCATCCTTGAAAACAACATCGTGCAGACCGGCGCTTCGGCCGGTTCGTCGATCGCCGCCGGTGTGATCTTCACCATCCCGGCGCTGGTGATCATGGGCTACTGGCCGGACTTCAAGTACTGGTGGGTGCTCGGCATCGCCGGCCTCGGCGGCCTGCTGGGCGTGTTGTTCTCGGTGCCGCTGCGTCGTTCGATGATCGTCGAAGACCCGCTTCCGTTCCCGGAAGGCAAGGCTGCGGCCGAAGTGCTCAAGGCCGGTGAGAATCCGGGCCCGGGCCTGAAGATCCTCGGCCTGTCGGCGGTGATCGGTGCCTTCGTCAAGCTGGCCGCGGAAAGCGGCATGCGCCTGATCCCGGATGCCTGGGCCACTTCGGCCTACGTCGGCAGCTCCAAGGTCACCGCCTTCATCGGTACCAACCTGTCGCCGGCACTGCTGGGCGTGGGCTACATCGTCGGCCTCAACGTCGGCATCGTGGTGGTGTCCGGTTCGATCCTGACCTGGCACATCGCCATTCCGATCTACCAGGCGTTCTTCATGAACACCGATCCGGCACTGGCCGCGTCGGTTGCCGCGGCTTCGTCCACCGAGGCGGCGTTCGCCATCTGGGGCGCGAAGATGCGCTACCTGGGTGTCGGCGCGATGCTGATCGGTGGCATCTGGACCCTGATCTCGCTGCGCAAGTCGCTGCTCAACGGCGTCAAGAGCGGCTTTGCCGCCGCCCGCAAGAGCGGTGGTCCGGTGCTGGCGCACACCGAGCGCGACCTGCCGATGAAGTGGATGCTGGTGGCCCTGGTGGTCTTCGTGCTGCCGCTGCTGGCCCTGTACCAGGCCATCGTCGGCCAGTGGCACGTGTCGATCCCGATGACCCTCATCATGATCGTCGCCGGCTTCCTGTTCGTTTCGGTCTCGGCCTACCTGGCCGGCCTGATCGGTTCGTCCAACAACCCGGTCTCGGGCATCACCATCTCCACCATCCTGTTCGCCTCGGCCGTGCTGGTCGTGCTGCTGGGCGCCGACGGCCTGAAGCCGGTCGGTGCCGGCGGCGCGCCGCTGGGCGCCGTGGCCGCCATCATGATCGGCGCGGTGGTGTGCTGCGCCGCTGCGGTTGGTGGTGACAACCTGCAGGACCTCAAGGCCGGCTACATCGTCGGCGCCACCCCGTGGAAGCAGCAGCTGATGCTGGGCATCGGTGCCTTCTCGTGTGCGCTGATCATGGCCCCGGTGCTGAACCTGCTGGCCACCGCCTACGGCATCGGCGTGAAGTCCGAGCTGCACCCGAACGCGCTGGCCGCACCGCAGGCCAACCTGATGGCCTCGGTGGCCAAGGGCCTGTTCGGTGGTGAACTGCCGTGGACCTTCATCGGCATCGGTGCCGTGGTCGGTGCCGCCATCATCGCCTTCGACAGCTGGCTGAAGTCGCGCGACGCACGCTTCCGCGTGCCGGTGCTGGCCGCCGCCATCGGCATCTACCTGCCGCTGGAGCTGATGGTGCCGATCTTCCTCGGCGGCCTGATCGCCCACCTGGTCGAGCGCTTCCACAAGGTGCGCGCCGATGACGAAGAAGGCCGCGACCGCGTGCACAAGCCGGGCGTGCTGTTCGCCGCGGGCCTGATCACCGGCGAAGCGTTGATGGGCATCGCCATCGCGATTCCGATCGTGGTCAGCAGCCGCGCCGACGTGCTGGCCGTGCCGTTCCACCTGCCGGGCGCGCAGTGGATCGGCCTGGCCGTGCTGTTCCTGGTCGGCTGGCTGATCTACCGCACCGGCAAGTACGCCAAGGCGTAAGGGGGCTCTGCCCCTGGGTTCAACGGGTAGTGCCGGCCGCTGGCCGGCAATCCCGGAATCCCGTGATACCCCTGGTTGCCGGCCGGCGGCCGGCACTACCGCAGACCGCGCTACGGCGCGGATTGCTGTTTCTGGCGATTGCCCGCCTGCAGCCATGACCGATGGCCTTGGCAGCCCCGGCCGCACGGGCCTACCATCGGTTTTTTGCCGTCCTGCGGAGACCCCGATGAAACTGCGTCATGCCCTGCTGCCACTGAGCCTGCTGGCCGCCCTGCCCAGCGTCGCCGCTGCCCGTGGCCTGGAAGTCCGCGACATGGTGGCCATGGACCGCGTCTCCGCGCCGGTGCTGACCGCTGACGGTGGCACCGTGGTGTTCGCCAAGCGCAGCGTCGATGCTAACCTGAAGGCCTCCACCGCGCTGTTCGCGCGCAACCTGCGTACCCGCGATGCGGCGCCGCCGAAGCAGATCACCCCGGCCGGCTGGAACGTCAATTCCGCTTCGCTGTCGGCCGATGGCCAGACCGTGTATTTCCTCAGTGCCAGGAACGGTAGCCAGCAGCTGTACGCGCAGCCGATCAGCGGCGGTGCTCCGCGCCAGCTGACCGACTTCCCGGTCGACGTGGACAGCTACCACGTGTCGCCGCAGGACGACCGCGTGCTGTTCAGCGCCGGCGTGTTCCAGGCCTGTGCCTCGGACCTGGCCTGCACCGAGAAGAAGCTGAAGGAAAAGAAGGACGCCAAGGCCAGCGGCCAGGTGTGGGATTCGCTGTTCGTGCGCCACTGGGACACCTGGAACGACGGTCGCCGCAACACCCTGTTCGTCGCTCCGCTGCCGACGGCCAAGGCCGGTGCGGTCAAGGGCGCGTCGGCGCTGAGCGCGACCATCGATGGTGATGCGCCGTCCAAGCCGTTCGGCGGCAATGATGACTTCGCGTGGTCGCCGGACGGCGCCAGCGTGGTGGCCAGCATCCGCGTGGCCGGCAAGCAGGAGCCGTGGTCGACCAACTTCGACCTGTACCGCTTCGACGCCGCCGGCAAGCAGGCACCGGTCAACCTGACCGCCTCCAACCCGGCCTGGGATGCCGGCCCGGTGTTCAGTGCGGACGGCAAGACCCTGTTCTACCGTGCGATGAAGCGCCCGGGCTTCGAGGCCGACCGCTTCGGCCTGATGGCGATGGACCTGGCCAGCGGCAAGACCCGCGAAATTGCGCCGCAGTGGGATCGCTCGGCGGGCGGCATCACCCTGTCCGCCGATGGTGCCAGCATCTACACCACGGCCGATGACCTTGGCGAACACCCGCTGTTCCAGATCGACGTGGCCAGCGGCAAGGCCACCAAGCTGATCGGCGACGGCAGCGTGACCTCGGTGGATGTGGCCGGCAACAGCGTGGCGATCACCCGCAACAGCCTGAAGAGCAACGACCAGGTGCTGGTCGGCCTGCTGCCGGCTGCGGGCGAGGCCATCGGCGAACTGCGCGCGCTGACCCCGGCCGCTGGTGAGGTGCTGAAGGACGTCAGCTTCGGCGACTACGAGCAGTTCGAGTTCAAGGGCTGGAACAACGACACCGTGCATGGCTATGTGGTCAAGCCGCACAACTACCAGGAAGGCAAGTCCTACCCGGTCGCGTTCCTGATCCACGGTGGCCCGCAGGGCAGCTTCGGCAATGGCTGGAGCTACCGTTGGAATCCGCAGACCTACGCGGGCCAGGGCTACGCCGTGGTGATGATCGACTTCCACGGTTCCACAGGCTACGGCCAGGCCTTCACCGATGCGATCAGCCAGCACTGGGGCGACCGCCCGCTGGAAGACCTGCAGAAGGGCTGGGACGCGGCGCTGAAGAAGTACTCCTTCCTCAACGGTGACAAGGCCTGTGCGCTGGGCGCCAGCTACGGCGGCTTCATGGTCAACTGGATCGCCGGCAACTGGAACAGCCCGTTCAAGTGCCTGGTCAACCACGACGGCGTGTTCGACCAGCGCATGATGGGCTACGCCACCGAAGAGCTGTGGTTCACCGAGTGGGAGCAGGGCGGCACGCCGTACCAGAAGGCCGCGAACTACGAGAAGTTCAACCCGGTCAACCACGTGGCGGACTGGAAGAAGCCGATCCTGGTCATCCACGGCCAGCAGGACTTCCGCATTCCGGTCGAGCAGGGCCTGGCCGCGTTCACCGCTGCCCAGCGTCAGGGCATCGAATCGAAGTTCCTGTACTTCCCGGATGAAAACCACTGGGTGCTGAAGCCGAACAACAGCATCCTGTGGCATGACACCGTCAATGCCTGGCTGAAGCAGCACATCGGCAACTGATGACTGCAGCGCCGCCTTTCGGGGCGGCGCTTTTGTTTCGCCATCTGCTTTACCGGTGGGGACCGACCGTTGGTCGGCACACCCTCATGATCCGCCGCCAACAGCAGCCGGCCAGCGGCCGGCTCTACCCAGAGCACCTGCATGATCCAGAACGACATCGTCGTCTTCGGCTTGATCGCCGCCACCCTTGGCGCCGTGTTCTGGACCGCTTCGCGCGAGCAGGGCCTGTGGAAGCGCTTCTACACCTTCGTGCCAGCGCTGCTGCTGTGCTACCTGATTCCCGGCATCTACAACACCGTCGGCCTGATCGATGGGCAGAACACCAAGCTCTACAACCCGATCGCACGCGACATCCTGCTGCCGGCAGCGTTGATCCTGTTGACCCTGGCGGTGGACATCAAGGGCATCCTGCGGCTCGGCCCGAAGCTGGTGCTGATGTACCTGGGCGCCTCGGCCAGCATCATGCTCGGTGCGGTGGTGGCGTTCCTGGCGATGCGCGCGCTGCATCCGGAAACCGTGGCCGGTGACACCTGGGCTGGCATGGCCGCATTGGCAGGCAGCTGGATCGGTGGCGGTGCCAACATGCTGGCAATGCGCGAAGTATTCGACGTCAATGCGACCACGTTCGGCCAGTTCGCGGTGGTCGATGTGGGTGTCGGCTACGTGTGGATGGCCGCACTGATCTTCCTGGCGGGGCGGGCAGCGAAGATCGATGCGCGCAGTGGCGCCGATACCTCGGCCATCGATGAACTGAAGGAGCGCATCGCGCGCTTCCAGGCCGAACACGAGCGCATTCCCAGCCTCACCGACCTGATGCTGATCGTGTGGCGGTGGCCTTCGGCGGCGTGGGCCTCTCGCACGCCATCGGCGCGCCGCTGGCAGCCTGGTTCAAGGCCAACGTCAGCTGGGCCTCGCAGTTCAGCCTGGACGCGCCGTTCGTGTGGGTGGTGGTGCTGTCGACCACGCTGGGCCTGAGCCTGAGCTTCACCCGTGCGCGCACGCTGGAAGGCGCGGGCGCATCGCGCCTGGGCTCGCTGCTGCTGTACTTCCTGATCGCCTGCATCGGCATGCAGATGGATCTGCTGGCGCTGCTGGACCGCCCGTGGCTGTTCCTGCTCGGCCTGATCTGGATTGCCGTGCACATCGTGCTGCTGTGGTGCTTGGGCAAGCTGCTGAAGGTGCCGTTCTTCTATTTCGCCATCGGTTCGCAGTCGAACATCGGTGGACCGGCCTCGGCGCCGGTGGTGGCCGCGGCGTTCCATCCGGCACTGGCGCCGGTGGGCGTGCTGCTGGGCACGATGGGCTACGCCACCGGCACGTACCTGGCTTACATCGTCGGCATCACCCTGCGCGCGCTGGCAGGGCAGGGATGATGGGGTAGTGCCGGCCGCTGGCCGGCAACCAGGTAATGCTTCACGGGTTCATGAGGTTGCCGGCCAGCGGCCGGCACTACCGATGCGTTACGCCACCGGCAACCCACGTTCGATCAACCACGCCTTCGCGTCTTCGGCGTCCTGCTCGAACCACGCCTGTGTCGACCCCAGCCGATACGTGTACCCCCAGGCATCCATGTCGGCCATCAACCGCGCACTGCCGACACCAGGCAAACGCCCGGCCAGCACGATCTGCAGGTAGCAGGTGGCATCTTCCTCGGCGATCGAATCGGTGGCGTCGGTGTGCACCTGCGCGCGCCGCTCCGGCGGCAGTACGATCAGGTGGCAGGCTTCATGCAGCATCGAATGCACCGGGGTGTCATCGCGCACATAGACATTGCTGGCGATGATGCCCGCCTCGGGCTCGCCCCAGTAGCTGCCGGGAATCGGTTCGCCTGCGGCCACGTGGTGCAGGCGAAGGCCATGCGCGGCGAGCAGGCACTGCGCGTCGGCGAAGGCGATGTCGCCCACGCAGGTGATGTCCACGGCGGTTGTCGTATCGGTCATGCAGGTCACGCGGCCCCGCCCATGCAGGCACGGGCGGGGCGGGGCATCAGGGTTTGTCCGGGCCTTCAGGCAGCGCCACGGAGATGTCCAGCACATCGTGCTGGCCATCCTTCACCAGGTCGACCTTGACCGCATCGACGTCGATGTTCACGTACTTCTTGATCACTTCCAGCAGCTCGCGCTGCAGCAGCGGCAGGTAGTCCGGGCCACCGCGGTGGCTGCGTTCCTGCGCAATGATGATCTGCAGGCGGTTCTTTGCGGTTTCGGCGGTGGTCTTCTTCGCTTTGAGGAAATCGAACAGGCCCATGCTTACCCTCCGAACAGCTTGCTGAAGAAGCCCTTCTTCTCGACGCTGGTGAAGCGCATCGGGCGATCTTCGCCGAGGATGCGCGCGACGGCGTCGTCATACGCCTGGCCGGCAGCGGATTCGACATCCAGGATCACCGGTTCGCCCTTGTTGGAGGCATTGAGCACGTCGCCCGATTCGGGGATCACGCCGATGGCCTTCAGCCCCAGCACTTCCTCGACGTCGGCGATGCTGAGCATCTCGCCGGTTTCCACGCGCAGCGGGGTGTAGCGGGTCAGCAGCAGGAAGGCAGGCACGTTCTGGCCGGATTCGGCCTTGTGGGTCTTCGAGTCCAGCAGCCCGATGATGCGGTCGGAGTCGCGCACCGAGGACACTTCCGGGTTCACCACCACCACGGCGCGGTCGGCGAAGTACATCGCCAGGAATGCTCCCTTCTCGATGCCGGCCGGCGAGTCGCAGATGATGTAATCGAAGCCATCGGCGGCCAGGTCCTTCAGGACCTTGCCCACGCCTTCCTGGGTCAGTGCGTCCTTGTCGCGGGTCTGCGAGGCGGCCAACACGTACAGGTTGTCGAAGCGCTTGTCCTTGATCAGGGCCTGCTTGAGGGTGGCTTCGCCATGCACGACGTTGACGAAGTCGTACACCACGCGGCGTTCGCACCCCATGATCAGGTCGAGGTTGCGCAGGCCGACGTCGAAGTCGATCACCGCCACCTTCTTGCCGCGCCGCGCCAGGCCACAGGCCAGGCTCGCGCTGGAAGTGGTCTTGCCCACGCCGCCCTTGCCGGAGGTGACTACGATGATTTCAGCCAAAGGACTTCTCCTGGTTCTGCATTAGTTTGGGGCTGCGTCAGTCCAGCGCAGCGATCTTGATCTGGTCCTGTTCCAGCCACACCTGCACGGCCTTGCCGCGCAGGTTGTCCGGAACATCGTCCAGTACCTTGTAGTGGCCTGCAATGGCCACCAGTTCCGCATGGAAATCACGGCAGAAGATGCGTGCCGCGGTGTTGCCCTGGGCCCCTGCCAGCGCGCGGCCGCGCAGGGTGCCGTAGATATGGATGCTGCCATCGGCGATGACCTCGGCGCCGGCGCCGACGGTGGCCATCACGGTCAGGTCGCAGTTCTCCGCGTACAGCTGCTGGCCCGAACGCACGTTGCCCAGCTGCATGCGGCCCGGCTGCGGCGCGGCTGCATCGGCGATCTTGGCTACCGGTGCGGCCGGGGCTGGCTTCGGTTCGGCACGCGCGGCGCGGCGCGGTTCCGGTGCGGGCGGCGGCGGGGCCGTTTCGGCCTCGGCACGTTCGTACTGGGCGCGGAACTTGGCCAGCAGCGGCAGGCCGAGCTGCTGCGAGAGCAGGTCGACCGCGCTGGTGCCATAGGCCAGCGCCACCGGCAGCACGCCGGCGCTGCGCAGGCCATCGACCAGCGCCTGTGCAGTGGCCACGTCCGGAACCTGGCTCAGGCCGCCGAAATCGAGGATCACCGCCGCGCGGCCGAACAGCTTCGGCGCACGGGTCACGCGCTCGCGCATTTCCTGCACGAGGCGTTCGACATCAAGGGTACGGATGCGAAGGTTGGCGATGCCCACCTGGCCGATCTTCAGTTCACCGGCCTGTTCGTAATCGAAATTCACCGCCACGCTCAGGTCCCCGTCGGCCGCTGTGCCTGCGCCGGCAGCTGCCGGGCGCGTGTCCATGCCACATCCGGCAGCTTGCCGCCGTAGGTCTCCTGGACCCACGGGTAGCTGCACAGTTCCTTGGCCAGCATGCTGGCACGCACATCGACCTGGGCCATGGTGTTCTGGCCCAGCTCGCGGAAGCCGAAGCTGCCGTGGAAGAGCAGGGCGGCATCGGCGCCGTGGTCGAGGAAGACTTCGCAGGTCATCTGCGGGTAGCGCAGCTCGGCAAAGCTCTGCGCGTCGGCATAGAACGCACGGCCGACGCCACCGCCGCGGCGGCGGCTGGCGACCACGATGCGGTCGATGTAGAAGAAGGGGGTGTCCAGCTGCTGCTTGAACCAGGCGAAGTTGCTGCTGTCGTGCTGGCTGTCGCTGCCGAAGCCGATCAGGAAGCCGGCCAGGTTGCCGTCGCGCTCGGCGACGCGGAAATACTCAGCGGTTTCATAGAACAGGCGCAGACGGGCCGCATCCAGGGGAAGGATGGCCAGGCCAGCGTTGTTGTTCAAAGCCAGGACGGAATCGAGCTCGTGCTCGCGCACGTCGCGGATGACAATCGACATTGTGACTCCGTGGGGTAACGCGGTTGGTCCATCAAGGGACCCTGCGCACGATTATTGCATGCCCGGGGTGGGCTGCGGCATGAACAGGCGACCGGGCAGGCATGACTTCCGTGGGGTGCGGTGTGCAGGCCGGGCCCGTAGAGTGCTGGCATGTTGGGAGTCCTCAGCCATACCCGCGTCCTTCGCCTGGCCGGCCTGTTCACCTGGGTCATGGTCGGTCTGCCCTTGGCGTACTCGCAGTTCGAGAACCTGCACAGCCGCGGTGACATGGGCGGCTGGGCGGTCCTGCTGTTCGTCGCCTACCTGTCCTTCGGCACCTCCTATTACTGGCTGACCCGCATCCTGCGCAGCGACAGCCCCACCAGCTGGCTGGACCGCGGCCTGCTGCTGCTGCTGACGATTTCGGCGCTGGGCGTCAGCTTCCTCAGCGGCTCGGGCCTGGGCAGCATCCTGATGATGGTGGCCGCCGGGGTCATCCCGTGGATGCTGTCGGTGCGGCTGGGCGTGCTGTGGCTGCTGGTTAGCCAACTGGCGGTGGCCCCGGTCTACTACTTGCTGCTGCGCTTCCCGTTGTTCGAAGCGGTGATGCAGTCGCTGCTGTACGGCGGCTTTTCCATGTTCATCTTCGTGACCAGCCTGGTTGCCCGGCAGCAGACCGAGGCGCGCGACGAACAGCGCCGGCTCAATTCAGAGTTGCGTGCCACCCGCGCCTTGCTTGCCGAGAGTGCCCGCGTCAATGAGCGAACCCGCATCTCGCGCGAGCTGCATGACCTGCTGGGCCACCAGCTGACCGCGCTGACCCTGAACCTGGAAGTGGCCGGGCACCTGGCCGAAGGGCAGGCGCTGGAGCACGTGAAGCGCTCCCATACCTTGGCCAAACTGCTGCTGGGCAACGTGCGCGAGGTGGTCAGCCAGCTGCGCGAGACCGGCGCGATCGACCTGGCCGCGGCGCTGCGCCCGCTGACCGAGAACGTGCCCTCGCTGGACATCCAGCTGGAGATCGAGGATCCGCTGAACGTGGAGGACCCCCAGCGGGCCCACGTCCTGCTGCGCTGTACCCAGGAGATCATCACCAACGCGGTGCGCCACGCCGGTGCGCGCCACCTGTGGATCAAGGTGTACCGTGAAGCCCCGGACCGGGTGGTGGTGGAGGCCCGCGACGACGGTGTCGGCGCGGACATGGTCAATGTGGGCAATGGCTTGCGCGGCATGCGCGAGCGCCTGCAACAATGTGGTGGCCAGCTGCAGATCGAGACCCGTCCCGGTGAAGGCTTCCGCCTGCGGGCAACGGTGCCGGCAACGGTGCTGGTGGCCGCCCTTACCAAGGTTCCTGAAGGAGTACGTTGATGATTCGCGTCTGCCTGGTCGATGACCAAACCCTGGTGCGGCAGGGAATCCGCTCCCTGCTGGCGCTCGACGATGGCATCGAGGTAGTGGCCGAGGCCGGCGATGGCCGGCAGGCGGTCGAGCTGATCCCGCAGGTGCGCCCCGACGTGGTCCTGATGGACATGCGCATGCCGGTGATGTCCGGACTGGAAGCGCTGCAGGTGCTGTCGCGGCAGGAACAGCTGCCGCCGACCATCATCCTCACCACCTTCGATGACGATCAGCTGGTGCTGGCTGGCCTCAAGGCCGGTGCCAAGGGTTACCTGCTCAAGGATGTGACCCTGGCACAGCTGGTCGGTGCCATCCGTACCGTGGCCGAAGGGGGTTCGCTGGTACAGCCGGCGGTGACCCAGCGCCTGTTGTCGGGCCTGGAGCACATGCGCAACGAGTTCGTCAGCCTGGACCGCCCGGACCCGCTGACCGACCGCGAGACCGAGATCCTGCGGCTGATGGCCAGCGGCTTCTCCAACAAGGAGATCGCCAACTCGCTGGGCGTGGCCGAGGGCACCATCAAGAACCACGTGTCCAACATCCTCTCCAAGCTGGGTGTGCGCGACCGTACGCGCGCGGTACTGAAGGCGTTCGAACTCCAGCTGGTCTGAGGAAAATCGTTTCGGTACAAAGACTTGGGTGGTGGTAGGGGGTTCCGGCCAAGGTGCCCCCCTACTTGCCGGGTAGCGGTATGCGTTACCCTTCGAATTCTTTGTCCATACAAATACGCAGCCGGCAGGGAAACCGGTGCGCCAATCCCGATAAACAATGCCCGCGAAGCCTGCTAGGATTGGCGCTTCGCTTCAATCAACCCGGCCGTGGGATCGGCCCCGGAGACTCTCTGAATGACCCGTATTATCGAGTTCCTGATCGCCTTGGGGATCGTGGCTGGCCTGTTCGTCATCATTGGCGTATGTCTGCCGGGCGAGCGTCACATCACCGAAAGCATCGAGACCAACCGCAAGATGACGATCGTGTACGACACGGTCAGCAGCCTGCGCCGCTTCAAGGACTGGAACCCGCTGGTACTGCGCGATCCCGCCGTTGAACTGAAGCTGTCCGGCCCGGCCTCCGGCAAGGGTGCCACCCTGGACTTCACCTCCAAGGACCTGGGCACCGGCTCCTGGAAGATCACCGACGCCGAAGAGAACAAGCGCGTTGCGATCGCCATCGAAGACGCCACCAAGGGTCACGACAAGGTCACCACCTTCACCCTGGAGCCGACCGGCAAGGGTGGCCGCAACGTGAAGATCACCCAGGACTACTCGGTGAAGTACGGCTTCGACCTGTTCGGCCGTTATGCAGGCCTGTATGTCAGCCGCCAGATCGGCGACGACATCAAGATGGGCCTGTCGCGCATGGCCAACATGCTGGCTACCGTCCCGAACGTCGACTACCGCACGCCGGAAGCCCCGCTGACCGATCTGGCCATCGTCGATGTGCCGGCTGAGGATCTGCTGGTCGTCAACGCCGGTAACGTGGACCGCGGTCAGGACACGATCACCAAGTCCATCAAGGACAACCAGGAGTGGATCAAGCGCGTGATGGAGGCCAATGGCCTTGAAGCCGCCGGTCCGTTCCGCATCATCACCACCGACTTCGGCCAGGAGAAGTACGCCTTCGACATCGCCCAGCCGGTGAAGAAGAAGGGTGCTGAAGGTGCCACCGCTGAGGCCCTGACCGTCAAGATCGACGGTGGCGCTCCGGTGAAGTACGTGCACGTGGCTCCGCACCGCTCGGCACATGCGGCCTACACCGGCCACATGGCGGGTCTGGACGTTGCCCGCAACGGCCTGCGCGCCTGGGCTGTGACCTCCGGCAACGAAGTGATCGACCGTCCGTACGAAACCTGGAAGGATGGCATCGACAAGTCGTTCACCCCGGAAGGTACCTACGACATCTACTGGGCCGTCAAGTAAGCCTCGGCTGACCCATGTAGTGTTGGACACGAAAACGCGCCGCTCATTGCGGCGCGTTTTTTTTCATCTGGCGCCCGGAAAGGGCGCTGTGCAAGGAGCCCCCATGTTCAACCTGGAACGTCGCGCACGTAAGCCTTCCCTGCTGGCCTGCCTTGGTGCGCTGCTGGCGGCGGCATCGATCGGCCTGTCCGCCTACGCATCGCACGGTGTGGCTGACCCGCTTTCACAGCAGCACCTGAACATGGCGGCACTGTATGCGTTCGCGCATGGCGCGGTGCTGGTGGCGCTTGGCCCGCGTGCGCAGGGGGCGACCGCGCACCTGGCGCTGTACGTGCTGCTGCTGGGCGTGTTGCTGTTTTCCGGCAGCCTGGTGGGCGGTGCCTTGTGGCAGTGGCCGACGCGGATGGCGCCGATCGGGGGCACCAGCATGATGGCCGGATGGGTGTTGCTGGCGATCAATGCGTTGAGGCGGTGACGGTCGCAGGGCTGTCGCTCCGATCCATGCCGATGCGATCGTGATGGTTCATGGGCGTTACTTTTCTTTTCGCGCGAAAAGAAAAGTAACCAAAAGAAACGCGCCGCCGGCCGCGAGCCGGCGCTGCGCACCGGTCCCCTGCGCTCCTCGGCCCGTCGAGGGGCGGTGCGGGAACTCGCTGCGCTCAGACACCCGCACCTCTTCGCCCTCGCCGGACCTGCGGTGCTCGGCTCGCTTGAAGGCGGACCCAACAGCCGCGCGCTGATCCCTTATAGAGGCTTCGAGTGAAGCGACCGGCTTCTGTCTTTGCCTTCTTGTTCCATCCCGCGGCCATGCGCTGACCGCTCCAGGCTTTCGCCATGAGGGGCTCAGCCGTTGGCCGGTCTCCAGCACCAGTGCCACGGTTCGTAGACGATGCCGTGCGGGTTGTCGCGCGGGTAACTCAGATGGAAGCCGTGCCCGCCGGCATGCGCCTGCAGCCACGCGAACGCATCGGTGGCGTCGAACGACTCTTCGGCCGGGGCGTCGCCCGGTGTGCCGATGTCCAGCGCGTGGCCGCTGTGGTGTTCGCTGAAACCCGGTGCGGCATTTACCTTCAGGATCTCTGCCACGCTCAAGCCGCGCGCCAGCTTCCGTTCGAAGATGCCCAACTGGTAGGCATGGCTGCGGAAGCCGGAGATGGCATCCAGCGCAATTCCATCCCGTGCCGCGTGCAGTCGCATCCGTCGCCAGCCCTGCGCGGCGCCACGGCGCAGCCACAATGGACGTGCAAAGCGGTCGCGACCGGCGAAGTGCAGCAGGCACGGCTCGGATTCCAGCGGCAGGCCGCTGTCGTCGGCATAGCGCTGTCCATCCAGGCCAAGCTGCTGCAGGCGCTGCTGCAACCCGGCCAGCGGCAGCCACTGATCTTCCAGTCCGGCGCCGAAGGGCCGTGCAGCCGCGGCATCCAGCAGTGCCAGTGCTTCCTCGACCCCGGGTTCGCGCGGCAGGCGCGGCACCATGGGGTGCACACCCTGCGCCAGTACCACCGCCAGATAGCGGCCATCACGCTTGCGCCGCAGCACCCACTGCGCCTGCGACAGCAGGCGTGCATCCAGGTTGCTGCGTGCGCGCAACAGGTGGGCGGGCCACAGCTCGATGGCCTCGGTATTGATCAGCAGGGGGGCACGTCGTTGCATCGCCGCAGCTTACTGCCGCGGCGCCGACGCGGCCACCTTGCGCAGCGCATCGAGCAGCGCCTGCGGCCGGTCCACACTGAGCAGCAGCGTGTTGCCATCACTGACCGGCAGGGCGAGCACCCGCGCACGGTCGGTGACCAGGGCGAAGCCCTTGCCGCCTCCCTGCAGGCGAAAGTGGCCCGAGTAGAAGCCCGGCATTGAATAGCCATTGGTTTTGACACGGATGCCATAGCGGCGGTCACGCTGCAGGTCGACCACCTCGGCCTGGTCCAGCCGCAACTGCGCCACCGGCACCCGCCGTCGGTACATCGTTGAACGGACGTCCAGCACATCGCCGGCCAGTTCCACCCGGCGGCGGAAGAAGGCCGTGCCCAGTCCAATGCCCAGCAGGGCAATCACCAGCAGGCTCCATGCCGCACTGCCGCCCATCCGGAACCAGGGCGGCGACAGCGTTACTTCGATCCAGGGTGCGCTCGCCGGTGCCTTGTACAGCTGTGCATACAGGCAGGCCACGAAGGCAGCCAGCAGCGGCAGCACGATCCAGAGCACGCGCAGCGGCGAGCTCTCGGCCACGTCAAAGGGTTTCGGGTCGCTGCCGCCCATGGTTCAGGCCTCCTTCTTGAACACCAGCATCGCCGGGCGCATCGGCGCCGGGATGATGATGTTGACCAGTTCCCAGCCCAGTTGGCCCTGGCGGCTGAGTTCGGCCTGGATGTCCTCGGGCTTGAGTACACCCATCATGGACGTCTTGACCTCGATGGTCTGGTAGCTCCAGCGCTTGCTCATTCCTTGTCCTCCGGCGATGGCGTGGGTTTCGGCAGGCGTCCTGCCTTGCGCAGGGCGTCGCGCAGTACGTATTCGATCTGCGCGTTGAGGCTGCGCAGCTCGTCGTCAGCCCAGCGCTGTGCCGCGGCCAGGACCTCGGCATTGATGCGCAGCGGATAGGCTTTCTTCTCACTCATGAAAACTCCTGGCGGGGCGGTGGGGCGCCCCGTTGCGAGGATGGCTCAGTAAAGCGAACCGGCGTTGACGATCGGTTGGGTGCCGCGGTCCGAGCACAGCACGGTCAGCAGGTTGCTGACCATGTGCGCCTTGCGTTCCTCGTCCAGTTCAACCACGCCATTCTTCTGCAGTTCGGCCAGGGCCATTTCGACCATGCCGACTGCACCGGCCACGATGCGCGTGCGAGCGGCGATCACCGCGTTGGCCTGCTGACGCTGCAGCATGGCCTGGGCAATTTCAGCGGCGTAGGCCAGGTGGCTGATGCGTGCGTCGATCACCTGCACGCCGGCGTCGGCCAGACGCTCGGCCAGCTCGTTCTTCAGGTGCTGGGAGATCTCGCTGGCGTGGCTGCGCAGGGCCAGCTGGCCATCCTCGTGCTGGTCGTAGGGATAGCTGGTGGCCATCGCGCGCAGCGCGGATTCGGACTGGATGTGCACGAAGCTCTCGTAGTCGTCCACGTTGTAGACCGCTTCGGAGGCGTCGACCACCTGCCAGACGATCACTGCGGCGATCTCGATGGGGCTGCCGTCCAGCTCGTTGACCTTCAGCTTGCCGCTCTCGAAGTTGCGCACGCGCTGGCTGACCCGGCGCTTGGCGAAGAAGGGGTTGTTCCAGCGCAGGCCGTTGTCCTTGACCGTGCCCACGTACTTGCCGAACAGGCTCAGCACCGCCGCCTGGTTGGGCTGGATGGTGTACAGGCCTGCCAGGATGAACACGCCCAGCGCCACCAGCAGGGCGCCCAGCAGCATCAGCAACAGATTGGGCGAGCCGGCACTGGCCTTGGCTGCCACTCCCAGTACGAACAGGGCGGCGCCAGCGAGGGCGACGAGCAGGGCGCCGGCCAGCGTGCCGAGGCCGTTGAGGGAAGACAGCGACTTCTCTTTCATGGCGGTACGTCCTTGAGGGTTCGGAGTGAAGATATCAAAGTGATATCACTTGTCGGCTACCGTTCGTCGGATGCCGTGGCCGGGGCGGTCGGCCAGCTAGAATGCCCACCCGCCTTCACATCGCTGCTGGAACCGCCATGGCCAAGCTTGGAACTCCGTTGTCCCCCTCCGCCACCCGCGTGCTGCTGCTGGGCTCGGGCGAACTCGGCAAGGAGGTGGCCATCGAGCTGCAGCGGCTGGGCGTGGAAGTGATCGCCGCCGATCGCTATGCCGATGCGCCGGCCATGCAGGTCGCGCACCGCTCGCACGTGATCGACATGCTCGATGCGATGGCGCTGCGCGCGCTGATCGCCCAGGAGCAGCCGCACCTGGTGGTGCCGGAGATCGAGGCCATCCACACCGAAACCCTGGTCCAGCTGGAACAGGAACAGGGCCTGCGGGTGATCCCGACCGCGCGCGCTGCGCGCCTGACCATGGACCGCGAAGGCATCCGCCGCCTCGCCGCCGAGACCTTGGGCCTGCCGACCTCGCCGTACCGCTTCGTCGATACCGAGGCCGAATACCGTGCTGCCGTGGCCGCCATCGGCCTGCCGTGCGTGGTCAAGCCGGTGATGTCGTCCTCGGGCAAGGGCCAGAGCACCCTGCGCAGCGAGGCGGACATCGCCCCGGCGTGGGAGTACGCGCAGACCGGTGGCCGTGCCGGTGCCGGCCGCTGCATCGTCGAAGGCTTCATCGATTTCGATTACGAGATCACCCTGCTGACCGTGCGCCATGCCGGCGGCACCTCGTTCTGCGCGCCGATCGGCCATCTGCAGAAGGATGGCGATTACCGCGAAAGCTGGCAGCCGCAGCCGATGTCGAGTGCTGCGTTGGCGCGTGCCGAAGAGATCTCGCGCGCGATCACCGACGACCTCGGCGGCTGGGGCCTGTTCGGTGTGGAGCTGTTCGTGAAGGGCGACGAAGTATGGTTCAGCGAAGTGTCGCCGCGCCCGCACGACACCGGCCTGGTGACGCTGGTATCGCAGGAGCTGAGCGAGTTCGCGCTGCATGCGCGCGCCATCCTCGGCCTGCCGATCCCGGTGATCCGCCAGAGCGGCCCGTCGGCCTCGTGTGCGTTGCTGGCGCACGGCGAGGGCGTGCCGTACTTCAACAACGTCGCCGCCGCGCTGCAGGTGCCGGACACCGCCGTGCGCCTGTTCGGCAAGCCGAGCGTGCACGGCCATCGCCGCGTGGGCGTGACCCTGGCGCGCGCGGAAACCATCGACGAAGCACGCGCCACCGCGCGTGATGCCGCCGACGCCATCGGCGTCGAACTGCGCCCGTAAACCAAAAAAGGGGACGGAGGGGATTAAGTCGTTTGTGGCACAAACGACTTAATCCCCTCCGTCCCCTTTTTCCACCGTGCAGTCGACGAACAGTCGACTCTACCCAGTCGACGCTACCGCACGTCCACCCACACCAGGTGGTGGTCGCTGCCGTCGGCGATCTTCGCTTCCGGGCTCTCATTGGCCGGCCAGAAGATGCCGCTGCCCACGTACTCGAAACCGGTCGAGGGCAGCACGTAGTCCAGGCGCATCGTGCCGGACTTCGGGCCGAAATCGCCGGTGGCGTGGAACGGTGCGCCCTTGCGCTCGATGCCCTTGGCCGCATAGGCCAGGCTGGTCTGCTCGCTGCCGACGCTGCGCGGGGTGGGGTAGCGCAGCACGCGGGCGTTCTCGATCAGCTCGACGATCGCCTCATGGCGGCCATCGCCATCGGCCGGGTCGTTGTTGAGGTCGCCGAGGATCACAAAGCGCGCATCCTGCGCCAGACCGCCGCACTGGCCCTTGTCGTCGCACAGCCATGGCTTGTCACCCTTGGACAGGTATTCCTGCCACAGGCGCAGTTCGTCGTGGTTGCGCGCCGCGTTGCGCTTCTCCGGACCGTCGAACACCGGCGGGGTCGGGTGCGAGACCAGCGCATGCACCACGCCGGCCGGGGTCTTCACCGGCACGTCCCAATGCGACTTCGACGACAGGCGCAGCTGCGACCACACGTGGTCGTTGTAGAAGCTCTTGCCGGTACGCGGATCGACCGGGCGGATCGCACCGGGCATCGCGCTCCACTTCAGCAGCTGGAAGCTGCGCACCTTGGCTTCATCGATCGGGTAGCGCGACAGCACCAGCATGCCGTACTGGCCCGGGTGCAGGCCGTAGCCCCATGCATCGTTGCCGCGGCTGCGGCCTTCGCCACCGACCACGCCGTTGTTGTCCAGGTCCAGCCCGCTGGGCACGCCGGTATTGACCGGTGCCAGGTAGCGGTAGGCGAAGTGCAGCGGCTTGCCGCCGCCGGGCTGGGCCACTTCCAGGTAGCGCTTCTGGAACAGGTCGGCGGCGCGATGGGCGTCGTCGAAGTCGAACTCATTCAGCAGCACCAGGTCCGGGCGCACCTGCTGCAGCACCGCGGCGATCTTGCGCGCGTGCTCGCTGTCGCCTTCCAGCTCCTTGATCAGGCCGCCGGCGTCATCGGAGTACAGCGAGGTGTTGTAGGTGGCCAGGCGCAGCGCAGCGGACGGCTTTTCGGTCATCGCAGGGGACGTGGCGAAGGCGGGGGCCGTGGCGCCGCAGAGCAGGGCCAGGGCGAGGATCAGGGGATGGCGGCGGGTCATGTTCATGGGCCGTATTGTGCACCCGGCCCGGTGTCAGCGGTTTGTCAGCGCCCGTCCAGATCGTTGTCGAAATCGTGCCAGCGGCGGCCATCGTAGGCTTCCAGCGGATGGAAGCGACGCTTGTAGTCCATCTTCTGGTGGCCGCGGATCCAGTAGCCCAGATACACGTGCGGCAGCCCCTCGCGGCGCGCCCATTCGATCTGCTGCAGGATCGCGAAGGTGCCCAGCCCGCGCGCGGCGTGGTCCGGGTCGAAGAAGGTGTAGACCGCCGACAGGCCGTGCTCGGTGACGTCGGTCACCGCCACCCCCAGCAGCTGGCTGGGCTGGCCGTCGTGGCCGGGCAGGCGCATTTCCATGAAGCGGGTGTGCGACCAGCTGCCTATCAGGAACTGCTCGAACTCGTGCGGTCCATGGTCGTCCATGCCGCCGTTGGCGTGGCGGTGGGTGAGGTAGCGGTGGTACAGCGCGAACAGGTCGTCGCGCGCGGTGGCGGCGGTGATCCGCACCTCCAGGTCGGCATTGCGGGCGGCGCAGCGGCGCTGGCTGCGGTCCGGAGCGAAGCGCGCCACCGGGATGCGCACCGCCACGCAGGCCTGGCAGTGCGCGCAATGCGGCCGGTAGACCAGGTCGCCGCTGCGGCGGAAGCCCCAGCTCAGTGCCAGCGGATAGAGCGCACCGAGGCGGCGGTCGTTCGGGTCCAGCACCAGGTCGCGTGCCACCCGGTCCGACCAGTACCCGCAGGGGTGCTCGCCGGTCTGGAAAAGTCGCAGTTCGTCGTCTCTGTCGCCATGTATCGCCATGGGCACAGCATAGCCCCAGGTTGTCGCAGTGGCGGCGACTGTCCGGCGGATGAATGGAATCGGCAGTAGCGTC
This sequence comes from Stenotrophomonas sp. YJH_SMC_120, assembly GCF_059368675.1. Lineage (NCBI taxonomy): Bacteria > Pseudomonadati > Pseudomonadota > Gammaproteobacteria > Lysobacterales > Lysobacteraceae > Stenotrophomonas > Stenotrophomonas sp. YJH_SMC_120. Next base: position 630,663 of record NZ_JCAFRY010000001.1, on the reverse strand, counting down.
AACCGACGTCGCGCCCGGGCGTTGTTGTCCCCCGAGGGTGAAGTGATCACCCCGACGCTGTTCCCATCCCCAGGAGTGACCTCATGATCCGTACCCCCCTGCTGCTGGCCCTGCTGCTCGGCACCTCCGCTTCCAGTATCGCGCTCGCGGCCGACACCCCGACCACGCCCGCGCAGCGCCCGGCCAGGCTGGACACCAACGGCGACGGCGTCATCGACCGCAGCGAGGCCGCCGCCAACCCGCGCCTGGCCGCGAAGTTCGACGAGCTGGACAAGAACAAGGACGGCAAGCTCTCGCGCGATGAGCTGCCGCGCTGGCAGCATGGGCGACGTGGCCACGGCGGTGAGCGCTGGGCCAAGCTGGACGTCAACAAGGACGGCCGCATCAGCCGCGAGGAAGCCAAGGCCGATCCGCGCCTGGCCGCGCGCTTCGACCAGCTTGATCTGAACAAGGACGGCTACCTGGACAAGGCCGACCGCGAGCTGCGCATGAAGCAGCATCGTGACGCCTGGTTCGCTGCCGCCGACACCAACAAGGACGGCCAGCTGAGCAAGGCCGAGTTCGACGCCGCCAAGGGCCCGATGCACGGTGGCCCGCGCCATGGCGGTCCGCGTGATGGCGCTGCGCCGAAGCCGCAGCGCTGAGGTTCAATGCAGTGATCGATGACAACGCCGGCGTACTGCCGGCGTTGTCCGTTACACGTTTCCGTTGCGCATCAGCGCATATACCACCAGGCCGATCACGAATACGTTCGCCCCGATGATGCCGGTGCGCCCGTACACGGATTCGTATTTCCAGTTGGTTCCGCTGCGGCCGCGCCGCGCTGAATCGCGCGCGATCATGGGTGCCATCACGCGCTGCAGCGGCACCAGGCACTGGTAGCTCACCGTACCCAGGCCGATGACGAGAATCGCAAGTTGCAGCCAGATTGGCACCTGCAGCATCAGCGAGATCAGCAGGCTGGTGCAGACGACCATCGCGGTGAACGTATTGAGGTGCACGAAGCGTCGCACTGCTGTTCGTTCCTGCTGGGTGTCTGCGAAGCGCAGCAGGAAGCGGCCACCCAGGTAGCTGCCGATGATGCCGCCGATGACGCCACCGGCAACGGTGGCCCAGTCGCTGGCGGGAATCAGGTGCAGCTGGCTGGCGGCGGCCGTCAGTGAACCCATGGCTGCCCCGCCTGCGGCACTGACGCCGCCCAGGCCCAGCTTGCTGCCGCCCACGCCGACACCGGTGCCGAGCAGGATCGCTGCGCTGGCCGTGCCGGGCGCGGCCACCAGTACCATCGAAACCACCGCCGTAGCGAATGCGGCGCTCGGCGCGCTGCTGCGCGCGAACTCACCGAAGCGCTGCAGCAGGCCGTCGCGCACCAGGGCACGTGCACGTGACAGGCGCTTGCGCACGGCCGCATCGCTGAGCCCGAGCAGATCGGCGACCTGTTGCGAGCGCTGCCCTTCGCGGTAGTACAGCAGCAGGACTTCGCGGCTGTCGGCCGGCAACGCGGAGATGATGTCCTCGGCGGCGATCTCTTCTTCCACCCGCTGCAGCCGGTCGGCCGCGCCCGGTGAAGGGTCGGCGGCCATGCCCATCGCCACCTCGGCGGCCTCGCCGGTCAGCGGCCGGCCACGTTGTGCACGCAGCCAATCGCGGGCCAGGTTGCGGGTGATCTGCCGAAGCCAGGGCAGGAAACTGGTCGAACTGCGCAGCTGGTGCAGCTGCTGCCAGCCCTTGACGAAAGCCTCCTGCGCGATGTCCTCGCTGGCCTGGCGGTCGCGGGTGATGGCCAGCGCGATGGCGGTGACCGTGTTCTGGCAGGCCAGCACGATGCGGCCATAGGCGTGCTGGCAACCGCTGGCGGCGGCCGGCAGTTCGCGTTCCAGGGTCTGGTCGATCGATGCGGCGAACGTCGTCATGGCGGCGGCTCTCCTGCGGGGATTGTGTCCCATGACGGAGCCGCGCGCCCAATGTGACCGACTTTCTGTGCGGTAGTGCCGGCCAGCGGCCGGCACTACCCGTGCGTTACTTGGAGGGCTGGATGCGGACCCGCACTTCTTCCTCTTCCGGCGCGGCCTGCGGTGCCGGCTGTGCCCGCTGCGGCTGGGCCTGCGGGGCAGGGGCCGGTGCGACCGGTGCCGGGGCACTACGATGGCGCAGGCCGATCACCAGCGCCACGCCGGCGATCACCACCAGCAGGGCGATGCGGATGCGCCAGGCCCAGCTGCGGCCGCCGCTGCCCGGTTCCGGCGCGTCGCGGAAGGCGAACTCGGCGGTCGGGTGGTCGCGACGGGTGGTGTCGAGCAGGCGCGCCTCGCGCAGGATTTCACGCGCGCGCGGCTGGTCGTCGGCGCGTACGATCCACACCGCCGGATAGGCGTTGGCGTTGCCCAGGTCGGTATAGCTGAACTGACCGCGGCGGCGGGTCTTGTACGAGCGCCCGTTGGTCACCTTGACGTCGATGCCATGCTCGCGCAGGAGCTCGGCCACGCCTTCGACGGTTTCCACGCGCTGGCTGCTGAAGATCTGGCGCATGGGGTTACTCCTTGGCTGGCACGGCAGCGGCCGTGGCCTGGTCGGGAACGACGCGGATCAGGCCTTCCTGCGCGGTGCTGGCCACCAGCACGCCATTGCGGGTGAAGAACTGGCCGCGGGCCAGGCCGCGCGAATCCTGCGCGCTGGGGCTGTCCAGCGAATACAGCAGCCAGTCGTCGGCGCGGAACGGGCGGTGGAACCAGATCGCGTGGTCGAGCGAGGCCATCTGCACGTGCGGGTGGTAGTAGCTGATACCGTGCGGGAAGGTCGCCGTGCCCAGCAGGTGGAAGTCGGAGGCGTAGGCCAGCAGCGCCTGGTGCAGCTCCGGCGCATCGCCCACCGGTTCGCTCAGGCGCAGCCACACCTGGTGGTAGGGCGGGCGCTTGGGTGGGTTCAGTTCGTCGCGCGGGTACACGTGGCGGAACTCGAACGGGCCACCGCGCGACAGCCAGCGCTGTACCTTGATCGGCAGCCGCTCCAGCACTTCGGCCGGCAGCGGACGGTTCGGTTCGATGTCTTCCGGCTGCGGCACTTCGGGCATCTTGTGCTGGTGCTCGGCGCCGGTTTCGGCCTGCTGGAACGAGGCCGCGCAGAAGAAGATCACCTTGCCGTGCTGGATCGCAGTGACCCGGCGCACCGAGAAGCTGCCGCCATCGCGGGTGCGGTCCACGTCGTAGACGATCGGGTGGTCGATGTTGCCGGCGCGCAGGAAGTAGGCGTGCAGCGAGTGCACGTGGCGGCCGTTGTCGACCGTGGCCTGCGCCGCGGCCAGCGCCTGGCCCAGCACCTGCCCGCCGAACACGTACTTGGTGCCGATGTCGCGGCTCTGCCCGCGGAACAGGTTGTCCTCCAGCCGCTCCAGCGTGAGCAGGTCGATCAGCTCGGAGACGACGGGTTCGGGCGTGTCGTTCAAGTGGGGCGGCCACAGCAGTGAAGAGGCCCCGATTATACCGGTGCAGGCCAGCCCATCATCGGTAGTGCCGGCCGCTGGCCGGCAGCCTCAGGCGTCCCGGAAGGATTGCCTGGTTGCCGGCCAGCGGCCGGCACTACCGTTTACTTGCCGAGCCGGGCTACCAGGGCCTGCAGCGCGTTCTGTGCATCCGGGGCGAACCAGGCCTCGACGAAGCGGTCCAGCTGGATCAGGTCCGGGTGCAGCGCCTCATGCAGGTCGGCACGGGCAATCGCGCGGGTCAGCAGCATCGGCTGGCGCGGCTGCTTGAGCAGGTTCTGCAGCCAGGCAATGGCGCGTGCCACCACCAGGTCTCCCTCGGCCAGCTCATCCACCAGGCCGATCTGCAGCGCCTGTTCGGCCGGCACCAGCGAACCGGTGGTCAGCAGCACGCCGGCGCGGTGCACGCCCACCGCGCGGCGCAGCAGGCGCTGGATGCCCTCCGGCGCAATCAGGCCCACCTGCACCTCGTTCAGGCCGATGGCATACGGCCGCGACGGATCGGCGCTGCGCGCCATCACCCGGTAGTCGCAGCACAGGGCCAGCACGCAGCCACCCGCCGGGGCGTGGCCGGTGATCGCCGCGACCACCGGAATGCGGCTCTCGGCCAGCGTGCGCACGGCGCCAAAGAAGGCGTTCCAGGTGTCCAGCAACTTGTGCTTGTCATCGCCATGCGAGAGCAGGTGCGGCACGTCCATGCCGCCGGTGAAGACGCGCTCGCTGCCCGACAGCACGATGCCATGCGCGTCTTCGGCCATGGCCAGCTCGATGGCATGGATCAACTGCCGGCACAGTTCGGTGTCCAGTGCGTTGACCGGCGGCCGTGCCAGGCGCAGTTCGCGGATGGGGCCATGGTTGATCACCTCGATGAGCGTCGTCATGCTGCGGTCTCGTTGCGAAGAAGGAACCTGGGCGATGATAACCAAACCATTCGTTGGCGTACTGTGGGTCCTGTGTGCGACCGCAGCATCGGCCTCGGCCGCCGAACCGGCGTGCGTCACGGTGGAGCAGGGCTGGGCGCGGTTGCCTCCGAATCCGGCAATGCCGATGACCGCCGGCTACGGCGTCATCCACAACGGCTGCAGCAAGGCGGTGGCGATCACCGGCGCGACCAGCAGCAGCTTCGGTGATGTGTCGCTGCACGAGACCACGATTGTCGACGGGGTCAGCCGGATGCGCGCGATCGAGCGCCTGCCGCTGGCAGCCGGCGCGCGTGCCGAGTTCAAACCCGGTGGCCTGCACCTGATGCTGATGCAGGGCAAGGGTGCGTTGAAGGAAGGGCAGGTGCTGCCGCTGCGGCTGCAGCTGGAAGGTGGTAGCGAAGCGAGTGCGACGTTGACCGTGCGCAAGGCCGCGCCGTAGCGGGATGGCAGTGCCGGCCGCTGGCCGGCAACTCGGTATGCCGGCCAGCGGCCGGCACTACCAAACAGGCTTACGACCAGTCGTAAGAGAACAGCACCGTGCGGCTGACCGGCTCGTACAGCATCACGATCGCGTCGGCACCGGTGGCGCACCAGTTGTAGCCGGCTACGTCGGCCACGGCGAAGAATTTGTTGCCATTGCGGGTGATGATCACCGTTTCGGCATCGTCCGCAGCGTTGGGGTCATCGGCCGCCTCGGTGAAGCCCAGTTCGAAGGCTGCGGGAATCTCCGCGGTCTCGGTCCAGTTGCCGAAACCAATGGGGCCACCCAGCGTATCCAGATAATCGCGCTCGCTGGCCTCACCCTTGCCGTAGCGCGAGTAGCAGGCGAGACGACCGTGCGTGGCATGGTAGTCGCGGGCCTTGGCGTAGCTCTCGCGCATCTGCGCGATGTGTTCCTGTGCGTCCTTGTCCTGTACCGCATCGCCGATGAAATAGCCCTCGTTGCCGAGGAAGCGCATCTGGTTGCCGGCGGTCAGTTCGAAGGCGATCCAGTTGGTGCCGGTGAAATCGTTGTGGTGTTCTTCGGTGGTCTCGCCGATGCAGCCGTCGTACGGCTCGATCGGGCACAGCATCGTTGCCACCTGGCCAGCCAGTTCCGGGCGCAGCACGCCCAGGTCGATCTTCAGCAGCGGCAGCAGGTGCTGGCCGAGCCAGGCCTGGTCGGCGGGAAAGACGTCGGTGGGGTAGGGGACCATGCCGGGCAGCAGGTCGCGCAGTTCGGTCTTGTGGACCATGTCAGTCCTTTGATCAGTGTCGGTCGTGCCGGCCGCTGGCCGGCAACCTCATTGCAGCCAAAGCGTGCCGACCAAGGTCGGCACCCACCAGGGCGCGTCAGGTAGAGGCGCTGCGGATCGCCTCCGGCAGCGGTGCGCTCTTGCCGGTCTGGGTATCCATCCAGACCACCACCACGTTGCCATCGGAATACAGCTTCGAATCGTCCTGCTGATCGACGATGCGGTGGCCGATGGTCACGCTGCTGTTGCCCAGGCGCTCGACGAACAGTTCGACCACGATGTCGTTGGGCCACACGATCGGCAGCCGGTAATTGACGTTGGTCGCGGCCACCACCGGTGCGATGCGGTCGGTCATCGATACGCCGTCCACGCCCAGCATCCAGCGCACGCGCGCTTCCTCCAGGTAGGAAATGTACTTGGCGTTGTTGACGTGGCCCATGCTGTCCATGTCACGCCAGCGCACGCTGATCGGGATGCGGGCCAGGATCTTGTGTTCGCTGCTCATCAGGCGTCCTTCTTCTTGGTCGTGCTCTTGCTGGCCTTGCCGGTGCTCTTGGTAGCCACCGCCTTCTTCGCCACCTTGGCCGGCTTCTCAGGCTTCACCTTGCGCGGCGGGCGGGCATCGGGCTTGTTGGCCACGGCGGCCGGCTGTTCCGGGCGCGCGCTGGTGGATGGCAGCATGCGGGCCAGGAACTGGCCGGTGTACGACTGCGGGCAGGCCGCCACGTCTTCCGGCGTGCCGGTGACCAGGATGGTGCCACCGCGATGCCCGCCTTCCGGGCCCAGATCGACGATCCAGTCGGCGGTCTTGATCACGTCCAGGTTGTGCTCGATCACCACCACCGTGTTGCCCTCGTCGCGCAGCTTGTGCAGCACGCCCAGCAGCGCTTCGATGTCGTGGAAGTGCAGGCCGGTGGTCGGCTCGTCGAGGATGTACAGGGTGCGGCCGGTATCGCGGCGCGACAGTTCCTTGGACAGCTTCACGCGCTGCGCTTCACCACCAGACAGCGTGGTCGCGCTCTGGCCCAGCTTGATGTAGCTCAGGCCGACGTCGACCAGCGTTTCCAGCTTGCGCGCGATCGACGGCACCGGCTCGAACAGCTTCAGCGCATCCTCGACGGTCATTTCCAGCACGTCGTTGATGTTGAAGCCCTTGTACAGGATCTCCAGCGTTTCGCGGTTGTAGCGCTTGCCATGGCAGACATCGCACGGCACGTACACGTCCGGCAGGAAGTGCATCTCGACCTTGATCAGGCCGTCGCCCTGGCAGGCTTCGCAGCGGCCGCCGCGCACGTTGAAGCTGAAGCGGCCCGGCGAATAGCCACGCGCGCGCGCTTCAGGCACCTGTGCGAACAGTTCGCGCAGTGGAGTGAACAGGCCGGTGTAAGTGGCCGGGTTGGAACGCGGGGTGCGGCCGATCGGCGACTGGTCGATGTCCACCACCTTGTCGAACAGGTCCAGGCCATCGATCTCCTTGTACGGGGCGATCGGGTGCGAGGAACCGTTGATCTCGTTGGCGGCCAGCGAGAACAGGGTGTCGTTGATCAGGGTCGATTTGCCCGAGCCGGACACGCCGGTCACACAGGTCAGCAGGCCCGACGGGATCGCCAGGTCCACGCCCTTCAGGTTGTTGCCGCTGGCCCCGCGCAGGTGCAGGGTCATCTTCGGGTTCGGTTTGTGCCGGCGCGCCGGAATCTCGATCGCGCGCTTGCCGGACAGGTACTGGCCGGTCAGCGAGCGTGGGGCTTCCAGGATGTCCTGCAGGGTGCCCTGGCCGACGATCTCGCCGCCGTGCACGCCCGCGCCCGGGCCGATGTCCAGCACGTAGTCGGCCAGACGGATCGCATCCTCGTCATGCTCCACCACGATCACCGTGTTGCCCAGGTCGCGCAGGCGGGTGAGGGTGCCGAGCAGGCGTTCGTTGTCGCGCTGGTGCAGGCCGATGGACGGCTCGTCGAGCACGTACATCACGCCTACCAGGCCGGCGCCGATCTGGCTGGCCAGGCGGATGCGCTGTGCCTCACCACCGGACAGGGTGTCGGCCTTGCGCTCCAGGGTCAGGTAATCCAGGCCGACGTCGACCAGGAAGCCGAGGCGTTCGCCGATTTCCTTGACGATCTTCGCGGCGATTTCGCCACGCCAGCCCGGCAGGCTCAGTTCGCTGAAGAACTTCAGCGCCTCGTCGATCGGCAGCACCACCAGGTCCGGCAGCGGGCGGTCGGCCACGAACACGTTGCGAGCCGCCTTGTTCAGGCGCGCGCCGTGGCATTCCGGGCACGGCTGTTCGCTGATGTACTTGGACAGTTCTTCGCGCACCGCCGGCGACTCGGTTTCCTTGTAGCGGCGTTCGAGGTTGGGAATGATGCCCTCGAAGCGGTGCTTGCGCTGGGTGCGGCCACCGGCTTCGGTGAAGTAGGTGAAGGTGATCGCTTCGTCGCCGCTGCCATAAAGCACGGCCTGCTGCACCTTGGCCGGCAGCGAGTTCCACGCCGCGTCGACGTCGAACCTGTAGTGCTTGGCCAGCGAGGCGATCAGCTGGAAGTAATAGGCGTTGCGACGATCCCAGCCGCGCACCGCACCGGCGGCCAGCGACAGTTCGGGATGCACCACCACGCGCGAGGGGTCGAAGAACTCGGCCATGCCCAGGCCATCGCAGCCGGGGCAGGCGCCCATCGGTGCGTTGAACGAGAACAGGCGCGGTTCCAGCTCCGGCAGCGAGTAATCGCAGACCGGGCAGGAATACTTGGAGGAGAACAGCGTCGGCGCGGTTCCGGTGTTGTCCAGGCTCTGCACCGAGGCCATGCCGTCGCCCAGCTTCAGCGCGGTCTCGAAGCTCTCGGCCAGGCGCTGCTTGATGTCCTCGCGCGGGCGGAAGCGGTCGATCACCGCCTCGATGGTGTGCTTCTGGCGCAGTGCCAGCGGCGGCACCGCGTCGATTTCATGCAGCTCGCCGTCCACGCGCACACGGACGAAGCCCTGCGCACGCAGCTGGTCGAACACCTGCGCATGCTCGCCCTTGCGGTCGCGGATGACCGGCGCCAGCAGCATGTAGCGCTGTTCCGGGTCCAGCGTCAGCACCTGGTCGACCATCTGGCTGACCGTCTGCGCTTCCAGCGGATAGCCGTGGTCCGGGCAGCGCGGGGTGCCGACGCGGGCGTACAGCAGGCGCAGGTAGTCGTAGATCTCGGTGATCGTGCCGACGGTCGAACGCGGGTTGTGCGAGGTCGACTTCTGCTCGATCGAGATGGCCGGGGACAGGCCTTCGATGTGGTCCAGGTCCGGCTTTTCCATCACGCTCAGGAACTGGCGCGCATAGGCCGACAACGACTCGACATAGCGGCGCTGGCCTTCTGCATAGATGGTGTCGAACGCCAGCGAGGACTTGCCCGAGCCGGACAGGCCGGTGATCACGATCAGCTTGTCGCGGGGCAGGTCGAGGTCGAGGTTCTTCAGGTTGTGCGTCCGCGCGCCGCGGATGCGGATGAAATCCATCGCCATGGGGGATCCGGTTGTGGGGGCGTTGGCTGGGTGCCGGGCCAGCAGGGAACGGCAATCGGTCAGCCTACCGAGGTGACCAGATGGGGGCAATGGGCGACATTGCCAGCCCGGTGTCTCACCTTGTGAGACAGGCCGTCAGCCAGGGGTCAGATCCCTGGCTGACGGCGTGAAAAGGGTTCTGACCCCTTTCCGGTGCCGTCTCCTTCGACGTTCAGGGGTTGACTTGACCCGCGCCCGCTGATCTGCGTAAAATTCCGCTCCTGTCCGCCCTCGATGGCGGCAGCTCAGACCACAATAACTACAGAGGAAGGCCTGGTCATGTACGCAGTACTGGTCACCGGCGGTAAGCAATACCGCGTGGCGCAGGGCGAAAAGCTCCGCATTGAAAAGCTCGAAGTCGAAGTCGGCAGCGAGATCAAGTTTGACAACATCCTGATGCTGGGTGACAGCGACGGCGTGAAGCTGGGCGATGCGCTGAAGGGCGCTGCCGTCACCGCCAAGGTCCTGTCCCAGGGTCGTGCTGACAAGGTCCGGATCATCAAGTTCCGTCGCCGCAAGCACCACATGAAGCGTCAGGGTCACCGTCAGTACTACACCGAAATCGAGATCACCGGCATCGCCGGCTAAGCATCAGGAGAAGCAGTCATGGCACATAAAAAGGGCGTAGGCTCCTCGCGCAACGGTCGCGACTCCAACCCGAAGTACCTGGGCGTCAAGATCTTCGGCGGCCAGGCCATCGAAGCCGGCAACATCATCGTGCGTCAGCGCGGCACCCAGTTCCACCCGGGCACCGGCGTTGGCCTGGGCCGTGACCACACCCTGTTCGCCCTCGTGGACGGCAAGGTGGAGTTCTCGGTCAAGGGCGCCAAGAAGCGTCGCACCGTCAGCATCGTCTCGGCCGACGCCTGATCCAGGCATCGCCGGCGCCCGTGCCTCGGCATGGGGGTGCTGCATGAAGAGCCCCGCTTCGGCGGGGCTTTTCGTTAGAGTTGAAGCAAGACCGGCCAGGCCGGGCTGCCGGCCATCGGCAGGCATAACATTCAAGGTGGCGGCCGGCAGGCCGCGCCCATCGCAGGCATCGAAACAATGAAACTGGTAGACGAAGCAGAAATCGAAGTGTTCGCCGGCAACGGCGGCAACGGCTGCATTGGCTTCCGTCGCGAGAAGTTCATTCCGCTCGGCGGCCCGGACGGCGGCGACGGCGGTGCGGGCGGCAGCGTGTACATCCGCGCCGACGAAAACCTGAATACCCTGGTCGACTTCCGCCATGACCGCATCTTCAAGGCGCAGCGTGGCGAGAACGGCATGGGCCGCCAGGCCTACGGCAAGGGCGGCGAAGACCTGACCATCACCGTGCCGGTCGGCACTGTGGTGATCAACGTTGCCACCGATGAAGTCATCGGCGACCTGACCCAGCACGGCGACCGCCTGCTGGTGGCCAAGGGCGGCCGCGGTGGCCTGGGCAACATGCACTTCAAGAGCTCGACCAACCGCTCGCCGCGCCAGGCGCTGCCGGGCGAGCCGGGTGAGGAGCGCACGCTGAAGCTGGAGCTGAAGCTGCTGGCCGACGTCGGCCTGCTGGGCTTCCCCAACGCCGGCAAGAGCACCCTGATCCGTGCCGTTTCGGCGGCGACGCCGAAGGTGGCCGATTACCCGTTCACCACGCTGTACCCGAACCTGGGTGTGGTGAAGGTGGAAAACTACCGCAGCTTCGTGATTGCCGACATCCCGGGCCTGATCGAAGGCGCGGCCGACGGTGCCGGCCTGGGTGCGCAGTTCCTGCGCCACCTGCAGCGCACCCGCCTGCTGCTGCACCTGGTGGACATCTCGCCGATGGAGGGTGGGGTGGAAGGCATTTCCCCGGTCGAGCAGGTGCGCGCCATCGAGCGCGAGCTGGAAAAGCACGATCCGGAACTGCTGCAGAAGCCGCGCTGGCTGGTGCTGAACAAGGCTGACCTGATGTTCGAGGATGAAGCGAAGGCTGCGGCCGAGCAGATCGTCGCCGACCTGGGCTGGAAGGAGCCGTGGTTCCTGGTCTCCGCGCTGGGTCGCGAAGGCACCTTCCCGATCATGAGCCGGATCATGGCCTTCTTCGATCGCCAGAAGGAAGAAGAGCAGGAAGCCCGCGACGCGCGTTAATGCTGTTGTGGTTCCATGCGAAAAACCCGGCTTCGGCCGGGTTTTTTTTTGTTCCCCGGTAGTGCCGGCCGCTGGCCGGCATTCCTCGGGGTTGCCGGCCAGCGCCCGGCACTACCGGATCGCGCGGACCCCGTGGATCGCTGGCAACAAAAAACCCGGCCGGGGCCGGGTTCTTGTCTGCTGCCCGGCCCCTAAGGGCAGGGCGGCAACGCCGGATCAGGCGGCCTTGAGGGCCTTGATGCGGTCGTTCAGGCGGCTCTTGTGGCGAGCAGCCTTGTTCTTGTGGATCAGGCCACGCGCGCTGAAGCGATCCAGAATCGGCTGGGCAACGGCGAAGGCGGCTTCGGCGCCGGCGGCATCGTTGGCGTCCAGCGCCTTGATCACTTTCTTGACAGCGGTGCGCAGCATCGAGCGCTGAGCCACGTTGCGCGCGTTGCGCACGACGGTCTGCTTGGCGCGCTTCTTGGCGGACTTGATATTGGCCACGGTGGTGGTTTCCTGAAAAAATCGGTGTTATGGGAACAGCAAGCTAGCTAGTATGATGGCGTAAGAAATGCACGTCAAGTCGATTGTCAAGAGGGACGCTGAGTGAGTTCACCCAAGTTGTTGCGGGGCCTGCTGTCGTTCAGCAGCATGACCATGGTCTCGCGCGTTCTCGGACTTGTCCGGGACTTCGTGGTGACCACCACGTTCGGCACCAACGCCATCACTGATGCTTTCTGGGTCGCCTTCAGGGTACCCAATTTCCTGCGGCGTTTGTTCGCCGAAGGCTCTTTCGCCACCGCTTTCGTGCCCGTGTTCACGGAAGTGAAGGAGACCCGCAGCCACGCCGAGCTGCGTGAACTGATGGCCCGCACCGCCGGCACCCTGGGCGGGGTGCTGATGCTGGTCACTGCGCTGGCGCTGATCTTCGCGCCGCAGCTGGCCTCGGTCTTCTCCAGTGGCGTTGATACCGATCCGGTCAAGCAGGGCCTGCTGGTCGACCTGTTCCGCCTGACCTTCCCGTTCCTGTTGTTCGTGTCGCTGACCGCCCTGGCCGGCGGCGCGCTGAACAGCTTCCAGCGCTTCGCCATGCCGGCGCTGACCCCGGTCATCCTCAACCTGTGCATGATCGCCGGCGCGCTGTGGCTGGCCCCGCGGCTGGGCGGCACCCCGGAAAAGCAGATCCTGGCGCTGGGCTGGGCGGTACTGGCTGCCGGCATCCTGCAGCTGCTGTTCCAGCTGCCCTCGCTGAAGGGCATCAACCTGCTGACCCTGCCGCGCTGGGGCTGGAGCCATCCGGGCGTGCGCAAGGTGATGACGCTGATGGTGCCGACCCTGTTCGGCTCCTCGGTGGCGCAGATCAACCTGCTGCTGGACACCGTCATCGCGGCCAAGCTGACCGATGGCTCGCAGTCCTGGCTGTCGCTGGCCGACCGCTTCCTGGAGCTGCCGCTGGGCGTGTTCGGCGTGGCGCTGGGCACGGTGATCCTGCCGGCGCTGGCCCGTCACCACGTCAGCACCGACCGCGAAGGCTTCTCGCGCTCGCTGGACTGGGGCCTGCGCATGACCCTGCTGATCTCGGTGCCGGCCATGCTGGGCCTGCTGCTGCTGGCCGAACCGCTGATCGCGACCATCTTCCAGCACGGCCAGTTCAGTGCCTTCGATACCCGCATGACCGCGCTGTCGGTGTACGGCCTGAGTTTCGGCCTGCCGGCGTTCGCCCTGCTGAAGGTGGTGTTGCCAGCGTTCTACGCACGCCAGGACACCAAGACCCCGGTGCGCGCGGGTGTGGCCGCGCTGGTGGCCAACATGGTGTTCAACTTCGCCCTGCTGGCGGTGCTGTACCAGGTCATGGTGCCGGACGAGCTGAAGGCGCAGGGCGTGATGGCGGCCATCGGCAAGCAGCCGGGCCTGCATCTGGCGCTGGGCATTGCCAGTGCACTGTCCAGTTACCTGAACCTGGGCCTGCTGTGGTACTGGCTGGGCAAGACCGACGTCTACCAGCGCCGGCCGGGCTGGGGCGGCTATCTGCTGCGACTGCTGCTGGCCTGTGCGGCCATGGTTGGTGTGCTGCTGGCCCTGCTGCACTGGCTGCCAGGCTTCTCGGCGATGAGCGTGTGGGAGCGGATCGGCAGCCTGTCGCTGCTGGTCGGCGGTGGCGGTGCCACCTACGCGGTAGCCATGCTGGCGATGGGCTTCCGCCCGCGCGATCTGCGTGGGCATTGATCGCGGCTTGTGGCGGCTATACTTCAGGGTTACACCATTGAAGCGGCGGCCCCGGTCGGGCCGGAACGAGAGTTGATGAGCAGGCTGTTCAGAAGCGTCGAGGGCGGGGGGTTGTTCCCCAACGGAAGCGTGGTCTGTATCGGTGCATTCGACGGCCTCCACCTGGGCCATCGTGCGCTGGTCCGCCACGCGGTTGCCCGCGCGCGCGCCTTGGGCGTGGCCGCCGTGGCCGTGGCGTTCGAGCCGCTGCCGCGTGAGTTCTTCGCCCAGGGCACACCGCCGCCGCGGCTGACCCTGGCGCGCAGCAAGGTCGAGATCCTGCGCGAGCTCGGTGTCGATGCGGTCGGCCTGCTGCGATTCGACGCGGCGATGGCAGCGATGCCGGCCGAGGCCTTCGTGCGCCAGTTGCTGGTCAAGCGCCTGAGTGCGCGTGAGGTCTGGATCGGCCCGGAGTTCTGCTTCGGCAACCGCCGCCGTGGCGACCTGGCTCTGCTGCAGAAAATGGGTGCCGAACTGGGTTTCACTGCGGGCGAAATTGAAGCGGTCGACCTGCATGGCGAACGCATTTCCAGCACCCGCATCCGCCAGCTGCTGCAGCAGGGCGACTTCGCCCGTGCCAACGACCTGCTGGGCCGTCCGTACGCGATCAGCGGCCGGGTGGTGCGCGGGCGCCAGCTCGGCCGTACGCTGGGCTTCCCCACCGCCAACCTGCGGTTCCCGAAGACCCCGGCGCTGTCGGGCATCTACGCGACCTGGGTGCATGGCGTGTTCGACCAGCCGTGGCCGTCAGTGTCCAGCTTCGGCACCCGCCCGACGGTGGAGGGCGTGGAGCCGCTGCTGGAAGCCCACCTGTTCGATTTCCAGGGCGACCTGTACGGGCGCCACATCGATGTGGAGTTCGTCGCCAAGCTGCGCGACGAAGAGAAATTCAATGATCTGGCGGCGCTGACCGACCAGATGCACCGCGACGCCGAACAGGCGCGCGCCATCCTTTCCGAACATAGATTGCGAGCCACTGCGTGAGCCAGGACTACAAGACCACCCTGAACCTGCCAGCCACCGAATTCCCGATGCGCGGCGATCTGCCCAAGCGCGAGCCGGGCATTCTGGCGCGGTGGGAAGAGCAGGGGCTCTACCAGCAGCTGCGCGACAACGCCGCCGGCCGCCCGCTGTTCGTGCTGCACGATGGCCCGCCGTACGCCAACGGCCGCATCCACCTGGGCCACGCGGTCAACAAGATCCTGAAGGACATCATCGTCAAGTCGCGCTACCTGGCCGGCTTCGATGCGCCCTACGTGCCGGGCTGGGACTGCCATGGCCTGCCGATCGAGATCGCGGTGGAAAAGAAGTGGGGCAAGGTCGGCACCAAGCTCGACGCCGTTGAATTCCGCCAGAAGTGCCGCGAGTTCGCCGAAGAGCAGATCAACATCCAGCGCGTGGACTTCAAGCGCCTGGGCGTGACCGGTGACTGGGACAACCCGTACAAGACCCTGAGCTTCGACTTCGAAGCCAACGAGATCCGTGCGCTGTCCAAGGTCGTGGCCAACGGCCACCTGGTGCGTGGTGCCAAGCCGGTGTACTGGTGCTTCGACTGTGGCTCGGCGCTGGCCGAGGCCGAGATCGAGTACCAGGAAAAGGAATCGCCGGCGATCGACGTGGCCTACGCCGCACGCGATGCGCAGGCCATCGGCCAGGCGTTCGGCGTGAGCGTGCCGGCCGACGTGGACGTGGCCGTACCGATCTGGACCACCACCCCGTGGACGCTGCCGGCCTCGCTGGCGGTGTCGCTGGGCGCGGAGATCACCTACGTGCTGGCCGAAGGCCCGGCGCACCACGGCAAGCGCCGTTGGCTGGTGCTGGCTGCGGCGTTGGCCGAGCGCGCGCTGCAGCGCTATGGCGTCGAAAACGTGGTGCTGCACGGTGAAACCACCGGTGCGGCGCTGGAGAACCAGCTGCTGGCGCACCCGTTCTACCCGGAGCGCGAGATCCTGGTGCTCAACGGCGACCACGTCTCCGACGAGGACGGTACCGGTGCGGTGCACACCGCCCCCGGCCACGGCCAGGAAGACTTCGTGGTCAGCCAGAAGTACGGCCTGCTGGACAAGTACAACGCCGGCCAGGTGACCCCGATCGACGGCCGTGGCGTGTACCTGGAATCGACCCCGCCGGCCGGTGACGTGGTGCTGGCTGGCCAGCACCTGTGGAAGGCGCAGGAGGCCATCGTCGGCGTGCTGCGCGACAACGGTTCGCTGCTGGCGTTCCATCCGATCCGCCACAGCTACCCGCACTGCTGGCGCCACAAGACGCCCGTGGTGTTCCGCGCCACCCCGCAGTGGTTCATTTCGATGGACAAGGCCAACCTGCGCAACGATGCGCTGGCCGCCATCGACACCGTCGGCTGGTTCCCGACCTGGGGCAAGGCGCGCATCCAGAGCATGGTCGACGGTCGCCCGGACTGGACCATCTCGCGCCAGCGCACCTGGGGCGTGCCGATCGCACTGTTCACCCACCGGCAGACCGGCGAGATCCATCCACGTTCGGTGGAGCTGATGCAGCAGGTCGCCGACCGCGTCGAAGCCGAGGGCATTGACGTGTGGTACTCGCTGGATGCCGCCGAACTGCTGGGCGCTGAAGCCGCCGACTACGAAAAGGTCACCGACATCCTCGACGTCTGGTTCGATTCGGGCGTGACCCATGAAGGCGTGCTCGCCGCGCGTGGCTTCGGCAAGCCGGCCGACCTGTACCTGGAAGGTTCCGACCAGCACCGCGGCTGGTTCCAGTCCTCGCTGCTGACCGGCGTGGCGATCGACAAGCGCGCCCCGTACAAGCAGTGCCTGACCCACGGCTTCACCGTGGACGAGCACGGCCGCAAGATGTCCAAGTCGCTGGGCAACGGCATCGAGCCGCAGGACATCATGAACAAGCTGGGCGCGGACATCCTGCGCCTGTGGATCGCCTCGGCCGACTACAGCAACGAGATGTCGCTGTCGCAGGAGATCCTCAAGCGTAATGCCGATGCCTACCGCCGCCTGCGCAACACCGCACGCTTCCTGCTCGGCAACCTGGACGGTTTCGATCCGGCCCAGCACCTGCGTCCGCTCGACCAGATGGTCGCGCTGGACCGCTGGATCGTGCATCGCGCGTGGGAGCTGCAGGAGAAGATCAAGGCGGCCTACGACGGCTACAACATGGCCGAGATCGTGCAGCTGCTGCTGAACTTCTGCAGCGTGGACCTGGGCTCGCTGTACCTGGACGTGACCAAGGATCGCCTGTACACGATGCCGACCGATTCGCACGGTCGCCGTTCGGCACAGAGCGCGATGTACCACATCGCCGAAGCGTTCACCCGCTGGGTGGCGCCGATCCTGACCTTCACCGCCGACGAGCTGTGGGGCTACCTGCCGGGCGAGCACGCCGGCCATGTGCTGTTCACCACCTGGTACGACGGCCTGGCGCCGCTGCCGGCCGATGCCCAGCTCAACGCCACCGACTTCGACCAGCTGCTGGCTGTGCGCGAGCAGGTGGCCAAGGTGCTCGAGCCGATGCGTGCCAACGGCGCCATCGGTGCCGCGCTGGAAGCGGAGATCACCATTGCCGCCAACGAGGAGCAGGCCGCGAAGTGGCAGCCGCTGGCCGATGAACTGCGCTTCCTATTCATCAGTGGCGACGTGCAGGTGCGCCCGGCGACCACCGACGAGGTGTTCGTCAGCGCCCAGCCGACCACCAAGGCCAAGTGCGTGCGCTGCTGGCACCACCGCGCCGACGTCGGCAGCAACGCCGACCATCCGGAACTGTGCGGCCGTTGCGTGAGCAACGTGACCGGCGCCGGCGAAGTGCGGAGCTGGTTCTGATGGCCGCGCCCCGTCCGCATCCGAACGCCCTGGTCTGGCTGCTGCTGTCGGCCGCCATCATCGGCCTGGACCAGTGGTCCAAGGCCTGGGTGCTGTCGAGCCTGCCGGAGTTCCAGCCGGTGGTGGTCATCGACGGCTTCTGGAACTGGTACCGCACCTACAACACCGGCGCCGCGTTCAGTTTCCTGAGCGACGCCGGTGGCTGGCAGAAGTACTTCTTCACCGCGCTGGCGATCGCCATCAGCGGCCTGATGGCGTGGTGGCTGCGCGGCACCGCGCGCGGCAACTGGAAGGCCGCGGTGCCGTATGCGCTCATCATCGGCGGCGCCATCGGCAACGTGATCGACCGCCAGGTGCACGGCCACGTGGTCGACTTCATCCAGTGGTACGTGGGCAGCTACACCTGGCCCTCGTTCAACATCGCCGACTCGGCCATCGTGGTGGGTGCCATCGGCATCGCCCTGTTTGGCCTGTTCGACGGCAAGTCCGCCAAAAAGGCGGATAATGCCAATCCGAAGCCGTAAGCCGGCCGCTGCCGGGAGATTGAACTGATGGATGTGCTGCTCGCCAACCCGCGTGGTTTCTGTGCCGGTGTCGATCGTGCGATCGAGATCGTCAAGCGCGCGATCGAAACGCTGGGCGCGCCCATCTATGTTCGCCATGAAGTGGTGCACAACCGCTTCGTGGTCGACGACCTGAAGCAGCGCGGGGCGATCTTCGTCGAGGAACTCGACGAAGTGCCGGACAACAACACGGTGATCTTCAGCGCCCATGGCGTGTCCCAGGCCGTGCGCCAGGAAGCCGAGCGCCGTGGCCTGAAGGTGTTCGACGCCACCTGCCCGCTGGTGACCAAGGTCCACTTCGAAGTCGCCCGCCACTGCCGTGCCGGCCGTGACGTGGTGCTGATCGGCCACGCCGGTCACCCGGAGGTGGAAGGCACCATGGGCCAGTGGAACCGCGAAGCCGGCACCGGCCAGATCTACCTGGTGGAAGACGTGGAGCAGGTTGCCACGCTGCAGATCAACCAGCCGGAAAACTTCGCCTACACCACCCAGACCACGCTGTCGGTGGATGACACGCGCGGCATCATCGATGCGCTGCGCGAGCGTTTCCCGGCGATGCAGGGCCCGAAGAACGACGACATCTGCTACGCCACGCAGAACCGCCAGGATGCCGTGCGCGATCTGGCCAAGCGCTGCGACCTGGTGCTGGTGGTCGGTTCGCCGAACAGCTCCAACTCCAACCGCTTGAGCGAGCTGGCCCGCCGTGAGGGCGTGGAGTCGTACCTGATCGACGGCGCGCACGAGATCGACCCGGCATGGGTGGCAGGCAAGCAGCACATCGGCGTGACCGCCGGCGCCTCTGCACCGCAGGTGCTGGTCGATGGCGTGCTGGCGCGCCTGGCCGAACTGGGCGCCACCGGCGTGGGCGAGCTGGACGGCGAACCGGAATCGATGGTGTTCGCGCTGCCGAAGGAACTGCGCCTGCGCCTGGTCGACTGACCGGGAAGCGCCTCATCCACGCATGGCGTGGATCTACTGGAACTGCTCTGGTGGGTGCGAACTGGCACACGGTGGGTGCAAACCAGCACAAGGTGGGTGCGAGCCGGCATAAGGTGGGTGCGAGCCGGCACAAGGTGGGTGCGAACCTTGGTTCGCACGCTTTTTCGCACGCAAGGATGGGCGGCCCGCCCATGACCTTTGGCCATGGGGCAGGGCACGTTACAGGCCTAGCATCGGAAGATTCTCCGCTGTTGGAACCTGCCCGATGAAGACCCGAGCCTTGGCGATGTCGTTGCTGTTCGCGCTGGCGGCCACGCCTGCACTGGCGCAGACCTCGCCACCGGCGAACGCTGAGGCCCCCGGCCTGCTGCGCATCGATGTCGACGCGCGCGATCTGGCCCGGCGCATCTTCAAGGTGACCGCTACGGTGCCGGCCAAGCCCGGCCCGATGACCCTGCTGTACCCGCAGTGGATTCCCGGCAACCATTCGCCCACCGGCCCGATCGACAAGTTGGCCGGCCTGCGCGTGACCGCCAACGGCAAGCCGCTGGCCTGGCAGCGTGACCAGTTCAACGTCTATGCGTTCAAGGTGAACGTGCCCGAGGGCGTGAGCGAGATCGTCGCCCACTTCGACTTCCTGTCCTCGCAGGGCGGCAGCCAGGGCCGGGTGGTGATGACCCCGGAAATGCTCAACCTGCAGTGGAACGCCAATTCGCTGTATCCGGCCGGCGTCGATGCGCGCAACCTGCAGGCGCAGGCCAGCGTGACCCTGCCCAAGGGCTGGTCGTTCGCAACCGCGCTGGAAACCGCGCGGCGCGACGGTGACACCGTGGTGTTCAAGCCGATCTCGTATGACCATCTGGTCGATTCGCCCTTGTTCGCCGGCGAGCACTACCAGCGCATCGATCTCGACCCGGGCGCGAAGGTGCCGGTGCACCTCAATGTGTTTGCCGACGACGCCAAATCGCTGAAGCCGAGCGAGGCACAGATCACCATGCATCGCGCGTTGGTGCAGCAGGCCGACAAGCTCTACGGTGCGCGCCACTACAACCACTATGAGTTCCTGCTGGCGTTGACCGACCGTCTCGGCGGCATCGGCCTGGAGCATCACCGCTCCAGCGAGAACAGCGCCGATCCGGGCTATTTCACCGAGTGGGACAGCAACGCGTGGATGCGCGACCTGCTGCCGCACGAGTACACCCATTCCTGGAACGGCAAGTACCGCCGTGGCGCCGATCTGGCTACTGCCAATTTCAACGTGCCGATGGGCGACAGCCTGCTGTGGGTGTACGAGGGCCAGACCCAGTTCTGGGGCCAGGTGCTGGCCGCACGCTCGGGGCTGTGGTCGGTCGCGCAGGCGCGCGACATGCTGGCCAACGTGGCCGCCACCTATGACCGCGGCCGCCCGGGACTGGCCTGGCGCCCACTGCAGGACACCACCAACGACCCGACCATCGCCCAGCGCCGCACGTTGCCCTACCGCAACTACCAGATGAGCGAGGACTACTACTCCGGCGGTCAGATGCTGTGGCTGGAAGTGGAGGGCAAGCTGCGCGAACTGAGCGGCAACCGCCGCAGCCTGGACGACTTCGCGCGTGCGTTCTTCGGCGTCGGCAATGGCGATTGGGACGTCAATCCGTACACCTTCGATGATGTGGTCGCGACCTTGAACGGCATCGCGCCGTACGACTGGGCGACGTTCCTGCGCGGGCGCCTGGACGGCCACGGTTCGTTGACCGGCGGCCTGGAACTGGCGGGCTGGAAGCTGGTTTACCGCGATACCCCGAACGACGCCTACAAGGCGCAGGAAAAACGTGCCAAGGCGGCATTGCTGGCCTATTCGCTGGGCGCGACCGTGCTCGACAGCGGTACGGTTGGCGATGTGATCTGGGACAGCCCGGCGTTCAACGCCGGTCTTGCACCGGGCATGAAGGTGATCGCGGTTGGCGGCCGTGAGTACAGCAGCCAGCGCTTGAAGGATGCAGTGGCGGCCGCAGCAAAGGACAAGGCGCCGATCGTGCTGCTGGTGAAGCAGTTCGACCGCATCGAAACGATGAGCATCGCCTACCACGGTGGCCTGCAGTACCCGGTGCTGGAGCGTATCGCCGGCAAGCCTGACCGCCTTGCAGAATTGTGGAAGGCCCGATGAAGCCGCGCGCCCGCGATGGCGTGATCCTGCTGATGGCGATCCTGGCCATCGTCGGCGCGTTCCTGCACGGTGACGGGCGCTGGCTGCATTGGCTGGCCAAGCCGACCACCACGCTGCTGATCGCTGCCATCGTCTGGCGCCTGCATGATCCCACACAGCCGTTCTATCGACGCGCGGTGCTGGCCGGCATGCTGCTGTCGTGCGTGGGTGACATCGCGTTGATGCTGCCGATGGATGCGTTCGTGCCGGGCCTGGTCGCGTTCCTGCTGGCCCACCTCTGCTACATCGTGGCCTTCCGCGACGGCCTGCGTGCCGGACGTGGCCTGCTCGCCGCCAGCGTCCTGCTGGCGACGTTTGCCGTGCTCAACGTACTTGGCCTGTGGCCGCACCTGCCCGCACCGATGCGCATTCCGGTGCTGGCGTATGTGGTGGTGCTGGCCTCGATGGCGGTGCTGGCACTGGCACGCCAGTGGTGCCGGCCACAGCCCGCTGCCGTGGAAGCCAGCAGCGCGCGCTGGGCGGCCGCCGGTGCGCTGCTGTTCGTCGCCAGCGATTCACTGCTGGCCTGGGACCGCTTCGCCGGCGGTCTGCCGCTGGCCAGCCTGCTGGTGCTATCCACGTACTACGGCGCGCAGTACGCCATCGCCCGCTCGGTGAAATAGAAAAAGGGGACGGAGGGGATTAAGTCGCAATCCGCACCAAGGCACATACGACTTAATCCCCTCCGTCCCCTTTTTTTGTGGCCTATCGGCGGTTCACGCCGCGCAGGGTGCCCTGCGCATCGAACTGCAGGCGCACGGATTCGCGGTCACCGGCGACGTCATCCGGCAGCCACACCAGCTTGCCGCCTTTGCGCACGATCACGTAGACGTGGCCGACTTCGGATGCGGGGTTCTGCAGCGCGTTGCGTTGTTCCTGCAGTGCCTGCGCCACGCGCGACACGGCCTCGAAATCGATGCTGGCCAGGGGTGTGCTGCTGCGCTGCAGGCTGATGGTCGGCGCGAACTGCTGCGGGTTCACCGGATTGCCCTTGCGCCACTGGCCACGTTCGAAGTGGTAGCTGTCGACGTGGCCCGGCTGTTGCGGGTCGACCAGATCGAGGTTGATGCGGCCATCGTCATAGAAGTGGATGCTGTGGAACACTGTCAACCGCTGTCCGGCCAGCGCTGGCAGCTGCTCCAGTGCCTGGCGGGCAGCCAGCAGGTAGTCCGCATCGAACAGGCGATTGTTGCGCTCGGGCGCCGCAGCGGTACTCGCCGCGGGGAAGGCGGCCGGGGACGGCACAAGCGATGCGGGTTGCTCGCGCGACGACTGAGACGGGACGGAGGGTGGCAACCGGTCCGGCTGTACCGAATGCCCCAGCGTTTCGCTGATGGTCTGCAGGGCGCCGCCGGCAACGGCCACGCCCGCCAGAACCAGCAGCAGTACCAGGAACACGGTGTGGGTGGAGGGCGGCTGTTTCATACGCCCTCCAGGCGCACGTTGCCACGGTCATCCGGGTCGTACAGCAGGGTCACGTTTTCGCGCGGGATGTTGGCTAGATCGATCAGCGGGATGAAGCGGCGCACGCTCACCTGCTGCACGCGGCCGTCGCGATCGGTGTACTCCAGCTGGAACTCCACCTGCGGCTGTTCGTTGAGGTAGGTGCCGGTCTGACGCACCTTCAGCACCCTGGCCTCCACGCCGATGCCGCGGTACTTCAACGCGTCGCCGCGCGCATCAGCCTGCAGCAGGCGGCCAAGCAGGCGCAGCCCCAACATGTACCCACACAGCACCAGCGGGCACACCAGCAGCGGGTGGCCGAAGGACAGGAAGGTCCAGCCAAGGCCCTCGCTCTGCAGCCGGTAGGCCGCCACATAGGCAGCGGCTACCAGGACGATGCAGAGCGCTGCGCCGATGCTTCGCCGCCACAGGCTGGCGACATCCAGTTCGGGCTGGGCACCGTCCAGTACCACGTTCGGGAACGCGCCCGGCACCCGGCTCAGGCGTGCATCGACGTGCCTGCCGACGCCGAAGCGCTGCAGTTGCGGCTTGCTGTCGACCACCAGCAGCTGTTCGCGGATCGGCGTGCCGGACAGGTTCTTGAAGGACAGCTGCAGTTTCCATTGCGCGAAGCCACGCACCTGTACGCCGGTCTGTTCAGCGTGTTCGATCAGCGCATCGCGCGGTTCGCCATCGGCGAGGATCGAGCGGACGCGATGCAGGGCGCGCGGTGGGCCGAGCAGCAGGAAATGCAGGAACGCGAACAGCAGAGAGAGCCATGCAGCCAGCGACAGCACAAGCAGCAGCAGGGACAGCCATGGCGCGCTGCGATCAGCCAGCGCCACCGGCCAGGAGGTTCCGAAATAGAGGATGCAGGGGAAGGGCAACGCGAAGAACAGCAGGAACGCGCCCCAGAACCAGAGATAGGCTTTCATGGGGAAGGTGGCAGACCGGTGGAACAGGCCGCGTAGCGTACTACGCTCAGCGGAACTGCAGGGTAAGCAGGTAGTAGCGACCCAGTGGATCGTCCAGCCCCGGCATCTGCCCACCATTGCCGACCAGGTAGTTCACCGGTTGCGCATCAAGCACGTTGTGCACGTCCAGCGCCGCGATGACGCGTGTGCCCAGGCGGCGCGCCAGGTGCAGGTTCCAGCGCAGCTGCCGCGGATTCATGCAATGGTTCTGTTCGATCTGCCGCTGCGGGCACTCGGCGCCGGGCAGCCATGCGCGGGTGCGGCCCACCTGGTTGCCGCGCAGGGCGATGTCCCAGTTGCTGTTCTGCCATTGCACGTTGAGGACCGCCGCCATCTCGGGCGTGACATGCCCGCGCAGGTCGATCGCCGGCTCGTGGTCCCGACGGCGGCGCAGCTCCTGCTGCTTCAGCGCGTCCAAGGAGAACAACCACTGGCCGGTGCTGCCGGTGTCGACCCGGTATTCGCCACGCAGCACCCAGTTGCGGGAAGTGGTGCGGCCGATATTGTCGAACGACAGGCGGAGGCTGCTCAGGTTGCCATCCTCATCCAACTGCCAAGTGTCACGGTTCCACACGGCATCGGCCGGCTGCAGCGCGAGGATCTCGTTGCGCAGCTCGACGATGTTGTGGGTCAGCGAAAGCGAGAACGCATCGCTGGGTGACCAGGTCGCCGCCAGCGAATGGCTGCGTGAGCTCTCGGCCTTGAGCGCGTTGTTCTCCTCCACATCCGCAGTGACCACACAGCGGCCGTCCGGCTCGCTCTGTGCACAAGGTGGCAGTGCGCTTGAGACGGGCAGGGTAAGGGTACCGAACTGTCCTGGCGGGCGGCGCTGTTCGAACAGGCTGGGCGCGCGATAGCCGCGGCCGCTGGCCAGCAGGAACGACCAGTGCGGTGTTGGCGTCCAGCGCAGGCCGGCACGGGGCGAGAATGCCGTGTAGTCGCCGTCGTAGTCCCAGCGCGCGGCCAGGTCCATGCGCAGTTCCGACGTGAGTGGCAGGCCCAGTTCCGCATACGCGCCGCCACTCTGCCGCGACAGGCGCCGCTGCTGCTGCGGCAGCCCCAGTGCCAGATCGCCCTGGCTCAGCAGGGTGTCCGGGTGCGACGTCCAGCGTTCATGGCGCAGATCGATGCCGGTAGCCAGCTGCGCATTGCCGCCCCGCATCGGCATCAATGCGCGCTGTATGCCCCACCAGCCCTGCCACTGCTCGGTAAGTCCACGGTTGCGGATCGATGGGAACAGCGAAGTGGCTTCATCGGCGGGCAATGCATCGAAGCCTGGCAGGAACCTGAGCGACTGCGCCGCCTCGATGAACGGTTCGGCGCGCACGGTGCCCGGCGTGGCCAGGGTGACGTCGCTGCGCTGCGCGCTGATGCCGGCGTCCCAGCTGTGGCTGCCCTGGTCCCGGCCGATGCCCAGGGTGAGATCGGCGTCGGTGGCACGGACCTGGGGACGCACATTGCCGGCTTCGCGCAGGACACTGTTGAAGGTGTAGCCGTACAGGCCGAGGGCGACGGCGGTCGGGCCCAGATCGAAACGCTGCCGGTTGTGGCTGGCGCGGGCTTCGGCATAGACGTAGCGTCCCTGGCCACGCTCATGCCGGTAGCGCAGATAGGCCGAGGCGGTATCGGAGGCCGGTTGAAGCGAACGAGGGCGCGAACTGTCGAACCAGCAGGCGCCATTGCGTCGTTTCAATGGTCCGTCGCAGCGCGTAGCGGGCCAGTAGTCGCCATCGCGGAAGGCGCCGATCAGGTACTGCGACGTCTCCGCGTGCCAGTCACGCTGGTCCCCCGCCAGGTGATCGACGCGATGCAGGTCGATGCCTGCGAACCAGCGGTCGCCGCTCCCGCGCAGGCCTCCGGTGGCGGCCTGCACGCGGTACTGGCCAGCGTCGCCACGACTGCTCAGACCGGTCTGCAGCGTTGCCTCCGGGCCGTCGGCCTGGTCGCGGAGGATGATGTTGACCACGCCGGACATGGCATCGGCACCGTAGATGGCCGATGCACCGCCGCGCACCAGTTCGATGCGTTCGACAAAGCTGAGTGGAATGCCGCCCAGGTCGGTGAGCCCGCCCTGTTCCAGGGACACCATCGGATAACGGGGCAGGCGCCGGCCATTGGCCAGGAACAGGGTGGCGCGCGGTCCCATGCCATCCAGGCTGGTGGTGGCGGCCGCACCGACAGGCAGGTACTGCGAATCGCCACTGCGTGCGCTGCTCATCGCTGGCAGCCCGTTCATGCCCGGCAGGTGTCGCAGCAGGTCGAACAGGCTGCCGTAGCCACTGCGCAGGATATCTGCGCGATCGATCGTGGTCACCGGCAGGGTGGTCTGCACGGAGGTGCGCGGCAACCGGCTGCCGGTGACATGGATCGGCGCCAGGTCCACCTGGGGGGGCGACTGCGGGGGCATGCGCGGGCGCGGCGCCACCGTTGCCGGAACCGGCGGCGCGACGGCGGGCGCGACGCGGATGCGGCGGACCACGAAGCCACCGGACGGTGTTCGAAGGATGGTCACCGGCATGCCGGCGACCAGCTGTTTCAGGGCCGATGCTGGATCGGCCTGGCCATGGGTGCCGTTGGCATGGAGCCCCGCCAGTTCCCGGGCATCGAACACCAGAGCGATGCCGCTTTGCCGTGCCCATTGCTGCAATGCCGAGGGCAACGGGCCAGCGTTGATGCGGTAGTCGTGGGTGGCAGCCGGATCGCCTGCGAGGGCGGCAGGCGGCGCGGCGACCAGCAGCGCCAGGCACAGCAGGGGGCGGAGCAGCCCCCACTGCAGCGCGCCTGGTCCTGCCATCACCGCAGGCCTCCTCAGTACGTGCGGCGCAGTTCCAGCGCGCCATCCGGGCGCGTCTGGCCAGCAATGGACCAGCCAAGTTCCAGCGCGGACAGCAACTCCTGTGCGTCGCCTGCGCGGAACGTGCCGCTGACTGCCAGATCGGTGATCTCCGGGTCGGCGATCACCAGCGGTGCATGGCCATAGCGGTTCATGCGTTCGACCACGATCGACAGCGGGGTGGCATCGAAGACCAGCTGCCCATGCAGCCAGCCCTCGGCGGCTGCCGTGGAGGACAGCGTTGGACCGGGCTGGATGCGCCCGGAGGGGAGTACCTGCAGTTGCTGGCCAGGGGCCAGGGTGTGCTGGGCGGCGCCGTTGCTGACTTCCACCGCACCCTCCAGCAGCGCGACCTCGACCAGGCCATCGTGCAGGCGCTCGACCTGGAAGGTGGTGCCGATATCGCGGATGGTGCTGGTGCCGGCGCGCAGCTGCAGTGCTTTGTTCGATGGCGCGACCTGCAGCTGCAGGCGGCCGCGTTCGAGGTCCAGCTCGCGGTGGCGCCAGCCAAAGCGTGCGTGCAGCGTCGTGCCGGCATCGAGCGTGGCTACGCTGCCATCGGGCAGGGTCAGCCGCTGCGCCTGATGCGTGTCATTGGCAAAGCGCTGCGGGGCTGGGTTGCCATCCACCGCTACCATCCAGCCCACGCCGATGGCCAGGCAGATACCAGCGGCCGCGGCCGCGGCAGGCAGCCAGCGGCGTCGGGCAGGCCGTGCCGCACGCGCCGCAGCCGTCCGCAGCCATGGGTCCGCAGCCAGGCCCTGGCCCTGCTGGAAAAGATCTTCGGCCTGCGCCCAGGCTTTGACATGGGCAGGGTCTTCAGCCAGCCAGTCTTCGAACGACTCGCGTTCGGCAGGGGTGCAGTCCGGGGCCTCCAACCGCGCCACCCAGGCGCTGGCGCGTGCGAACAGCGAGGCGTCTTCCGTGTGCCGGTGGCTGCTCATTCGGTATCCCCGTCGTTGTGCAGCGGATCCGGTCCCAACTCCTGGCGCAGGCCCTGCAGGGCGCGGGCGATGTGTTTTTCCACGGTCTTGGCTGTAATTCCACAGTGCCGCGCGATCTGCGTATAGCTCATGCCGGTGATCCGGTTGAGCAGGTACACCTCGCGCGCACGCTCGGGCAATTTGAAAAGGGCCTGCCGCAGCAGGGACAACATCTGCCCGGACTCTGCCTGGCGCAAGGGGTCCGGCGACGGGCTGGTGGGCTCGTCGTGACCATCATGCTCGGCCAGTGACAGGTGCGGTCGCGACTGCGGCGATCGGCCGCGATCGGCCAGGCGATTGCGCGCGATACGATACAGCAGCAGGCGCAGTTCGTCGGTGCCGTGCGCGCGATAGCGGATCAGCCGCTCCATGCAGTCCTGCGCGATGTCCTCTGCATCCTCCGGCCCGACGCCCCGTGTGCGCAGGAACGCGCACAGTGGCGCGCGTTCCTCGCGTACGAACGCGATGAAGGCGTCCGCAGGCGCGGGTGGCTCCGGCGCGTGGTGGATCAGGGGGGACGGAACGGACAGGGCTGGCCTCGGCTGACGTTGGCGGGTGCGCCTTCGAGTTTTACGCGACGATGACCGGATGGGGAAGAGTGTGTGGTGCCCCTCTCTCATTGTGAATGCATTCATTTTTTCCGGCCGACCGGGCTGGGGGAGATTCCGGCGCTTTGCCGTTTGACTCCTTACCCGCGTGTTGCGGGTGGAGAGAGAGAACGTATGAAGCATTCGAAGTTGAGCCTGGCCCTGGCCGGGCTGATCGCCGTTGGCGCCATCGCGGCGGCTGATGACGTCATGGCAATGAGTTATCACGTGCAGGGGGATCGCATCTTCCTGAGCGGCGGGGTGACCTACGCCGATGTGGTGTCGTTGCCCGCCTTGCTGGCCAAGGCACAGGCCGAGGGCCGGCCGATCCGCGAAGTGGTGCTGCGCACCTCCAATGGTGGCGCGCTGATCGCCGGCGAGTGGCTGCAGGGCGTGATCCGCACGTCCGGCCTGAACACCATCGTGTCCGGCCACTGCATTTCGTCCTGCTCGATCATGCAGTCCGGTGGCGTCGAACGCTATCTGGCCGGTGATCTGCCGATCGTCGATTCGGTACAGATCCACGCGGCCAGCAACAGCGGCAAGGTGATCTACACGCCATCGCCGCGGATGACCCAGATCTACACCGGCAACTACGGCGGCGGCATCGATGCCGGGCTGCTGCACAAGGCCATGTATGAAGTCGTGCAGCCCAACGGCCTGCTGGTGTTCCGCGATCCGGCGCGCACCACGGGTGCCTCGGTCACTTTCGATCCTGATGGCAGCGGCAGCAAGCTGGAGTCGTTCCCGGGCCAGGACATCTACAGCAACAGGGTCATCACCGCCAAGGGCTACCGCGATCCGGGCGATACATTGAATGTCACCGCCAACGTGAGTGGCGACATCAATCCGGGCTACCTGCGCACCGGTCGCCAGCTGCAGACCTTCGTCGATGATGACTTCGCGCGCTGGAACACCAACTGGCAATCCAGCTACATCAACCTGGCGCAGAGCATCTACAACGCGTCCAGCAATGGTCCGCAGGGCATCGGCGCGAACTCGGTACAGGACTACCAGAACGATCCGTACTACAAGGCCCTGCTGCTGTCGAAGCTGCGCCTGGGCGATCTGGATGCGTCCACGCTGGACAACTCCATGGGCGTGATCCGCGTGACCAATGGCGCGACATGGCGGACCTCCGCGACCACCGGTGCCGACTTCATGCTGGTCGACAACGGCACCATCGCGCTGGAAGGCGGCGCCCTGCGCGCTTCGGAGGTGCGGGTAATGGGCGCAGGCATGCTGGTCGGCAATGGTGACGTGGCCGGCACCGCTATGGAACTCAGTGCGCTGGCCAGCGGTACCCGCCCGTCCTGGCGCGAGGACGGCTTCAACCGCCTGCGCGTGTACGGGACCCTGATGCCGCGCGGCGGCGATCTGGTCACCCATGGCTACGTCAACATCATGCCGGGCGGGAAGGTGCTGTTCGATGTGACCGAGAACGGCGGGGCGGGCAGTGGCCGCCTGCGTGTAGGCAGTTTCTTCGACAGCAAGCAGACCGACGGCGCGCTGGTGATCTCCAAAGGGGCCTTCCTCGAACTGGACGTGGCGCAGGGTTACTACGGCCAGGACTTCCGCCGTGACCTGGTGCAGGGCCCGATCTACCAGGGCGGCTTCGAAGAGGTCGTGCGCCTGGGTGACACCGGCTACAGCGCCAGCATCACCGGCGGCGAAGTGTTCCGCCCGCGCCACAACTCGCTGCTGAGCTTCAACGTGAAGCAGGCCGCTGACGGCCTGTGGCTGACCGCCAACCCGGGTTTCGACCAGATGGGCCTGTTCACCAACGGCACTTCCGGCGATGGCTTGGGCCGCGCGCTGGCGACTGCTTCCGATCGCAGGGATGGTGGCCTGAAGTCGCTGCTCGGCGCCCTGCAGTTCGCCGACCGTGATGTGATCGCACAGCAGGCCGGTGCCCTGCGCGGTGACGCGCACGCGACCCTGCGCCTGGCCGACAACGCATTGGTGGGCAGCATCGGCAACGTGGTGCAGCAGCACCAGGCCGCGATGCGCAGTGGCGGTGATGCCGACGGTCTGGCCTCGCAGGCCGCGCAATCGGTGTCGGCGCAGCCGGGCATGCGCCACGGCAGCCTGTTCAACCAGCTGGCCATGCATCTGGTCGAGCCGGCGGCGGGTGGCGGTGAAGGCAGTGGCTCTGGTCGCAACCATGGCCTGTGGGCGCGCGGTTTCGCCAGCCACGGCCGCATCGATGCCGACGGTGGCGTGGCAGGCTTGAGCCATAACATCGGCGGCATCGTCGTCGGCGCCGATACTCGCGTTGCCGATGACCGCGTCACCCTGGGCGTCAGCGTGGCCGCGGCGGATATGTCGACCAAGGGCCGCGACGGCTCCGACTTCAGTGGTGACGTGCGCGCGCTGGACGTGGGTGGCTACCTGGACGCGACCTATTCGCGCGGCTATCTCTCGGCGGCGGTGCGCTACACAGACCTGCGTCACGACACCCGCCGCAGCGTCAGCGGTATCGATGGCCTGCAGCAGCCGCTGCGTGCCAAGTACAGCAACGATGCGATCTCCGCGCGGGTGGAGCATGCGTTCTCATTCACCACGGGCAAGGGCCTGGCGATCCAGCCGCTGTTGCCGGTGGTGGACTACGCGCGTACCTCGGCCACGCGCTTCAATGAAGGGCAGGGCGCGGGTGCACTGGTCGGTCGCAGCGGCAGCCTGGAGAGCATCCGCGTGGGCGCCGGCCTGCAGCTGTTCAGGACCTTCGAAGGCAACAACGGCGAGCGCATTACCCCGCGTGCCCGCGTGGTCTGGCAGAAGGAACTGGGCGACTCGCAGGCGCGCTACAGCACCGGCTTCGCCGCAGCACCGGATCTGGTGTTCGGGGCAAGCAGCCAGGCCGTGGGCGAGCAGGTGCTGGCCTGGAACCTGGGCGTGACCAGCCGCGCCAGCGAACGCCTGTCGATCATGGCCGACTACGTGGGCGAGCGTCGTGACGGGCAGATCCAGAACGGCGTGATGCTGGGGCTGGGTTACAAGTTCTGAGTGGCACAGGGCACCGGCGATGTTCGCATCGCCGGTGCCATCCCCACGGACGCGTGGCTGCGGTATGGTCGGCATGGCATTCCATCCAGGTTATTCCATGCAGATCGCCGTCTTCAGCGCCCGACCCTACGACCGTCGCTTCCTGGACGAAGCCAACCTGCGTGAGGCGGCGGGGCAGGGTTACACGTTCGTCTACTTCGATGCCGCGCTGGATGTGCATACCGCAGCGCTGGCACAGGACTGCGCCGCGGTCTGCGCGTTCGTCAACGATCGGCTGGATGCGCAGGTGCTGCGCGCGCTGCACGCGTTGGGCGTGCGTGCGGTGCTGCTGCGCTGTGCGGGCTTCAACAATGTGGACCTGGCCGCTGCGAAAGCGTTGGACCTGTTCGTCGCGCGGGTGCCGGCGTATTCGCCCGAAGCCGTGGCCGAGCATGCACTGGCGCTGGTGATGACCCTCAACCGCCAGACCCATCGTGCCTACAACCGCGTGCGCGAAGGCAACTTCATGCTCGACGGACTGCTTGGACGGACCCTGCATGGCCGCACGGTCGGCATCGTCGGTACCGGCAAGATCGGCCTGGCCACCGCGCGCATCTTCAAGGGCATGGGCTGCACGGTGCTGGGGCACGACCCGTATCCGTCGGCGGCCTTCGCAGATATCGGCGAGATGGTGGCGCTGGATGAACTGCTGGCGCGCGCTGACATCGTCTCGCTGCACTGCCCGCTGACGCCCGATACCCAGCACCTGATCAATGACGCCTCGCTGGTGCGGATGAAACCGGGCGCGATGCTGGTCAATACCTCGCGCGGCGGATTGGTGGATACCCATGCAGTGATCCGCGGGCTGAAGTCGCGCCGGCTCGGCCACCTGGCCATCGACGTGTACGAGCAGGAAAGCGCGCTGTTCTTCCAGGACCTGTCCGGCGAGATCATCGACGACGAGGCCTTCCAGCGCCTGATGACCTTCCCCAACGTGCTGGTGACCGGCCACCAGGGCTTCTTCACCGTGGAGGCGCTGCAGGAGATCTCGGCGATCACGCTGGGGAACCTGCAGGATTTCGCGGCTGGGCGGGTGTGTGCCAACCGGGTAGAGGCGGACTGAGCCGGGTGGATTGACCGCCGGGGCGCCCAGCCCGTAAAATCGCGGGCTCCGCCGGAATAGCTCAGTTGGTAGAGCGGCGCATTCGTAATGCGTAGGTCGCAGGTTCGACTCCTGTTTCCGGCACCAGTTGCATGAAAAGCCCCGGCCTTGGTCGGGGCTTTTTGTTGGTGGGTGATTGGAAATCATTGATTGGTGAGGGCTTTGCTCGCAGTCGATTGCTGGATGAGCTTCCATGCAGCTCATTGCGGATGGCCCGCTTCCGCGCACATCATTCGCGGAATCTACTGGCCGTTGGCTTCAGACTCGCTTAGGGAACGCGTCGAGGCAGGCGAGTCTGATGCGAAAGAGTTGTTTCAGGGGGTGACGCTGCTGACTTCTAACAACTTCTTCAGGTGGGCAAAGACCTCGGGGACCCGACGAAAGAGCTCCTGAAGACTTAGACTTTTGTCCAACACAATCCATCTGCGGCTGGCGTCACTATGTGTTGAAAATCGTTGGTTGTACTCCGCAAGTAGCCCTCGAAGTTGCTTCGCTTCAGCTTCAGAGCGGGCGTGATATGAGTTCCACACTAGAGAAACTCGGAATTGAGTTCTGTCCTTGTTTGAGTAGGTGATGCTGAGATAGACGGGCCACCATTCGCCATTGAAGTATCTTTCCCAGCCAATAGGGCATATGTCCATCCATACGCGCCCATGCTCGAGAGACTCTGTTGTCAAGCCGGGAACACGTGCCAGCAACGACGAGGCCACCGACGCCATGCCCTGTGTTTCTCGGAGCAGGTCCTCAAGTGAACGGTTCTGGAGCATGAATTCGAGTTCAGCAGGCGGCGCACGACTTGACAGCCATTCAGTCTCGATGCGCCTTATCGACGTCGAAAGCAAACGCTTGATGGCATCGCTGTGATCATGGTGCAACGCCGAAGCTAGTTCTATGCTTCTTTTGTTCTGAGGACTGTTCCAGTCGGTCTGCCTATTGCAGTAACTCACGACAAGCCGCGCCGCATTGTTTCCCCGTTCCATGTGCATCAACGCGCGATTGGCAGACACTTGGAGCCATTCGTAGCCGATATGAAGCCACGTGCTAGCGCTCGGAAGTTCTTTTTCATCATCTCCTTGGAAGTAGCGGTCTAGGGCGATGAATGCGCAATCATAATCCTTTAGATTTGAGTTGGAAGATGAAATCTCATCGAATTTTGACTTATAGCTGTCGAGCTGGTGGTCTGAGTGATTCATTCCAGCCTTGTTCTCAATTACTAGAATGAATTTATTCTGTGGGTCAATCACGAAGAGATCCACTCGCTCTCTTGCATTAATTCCCAGTTCCCGAGCAACGAACGCCGAGCCAAAGGTCGCCGTACGAATGCGCGAGGGGGGCCAAGCAGAGAAGAATCGGGAAGTTCTACCTCTTCCATCAAGGGCAACGGTTGAGCGAGCAGACGTAGTCGCAGCGATAAGTAAATCACGTAGGATCTGGTCGCCTTGTCCATGCCCCTCGCGGGGGTCCAGCAGCCAAGCCAGCATGCTGGAGTGCTGGTTCTCGGATAGATTTATCACGTCGAGCAAATCGTCACTTGTGCGTAATAACTCGCACAATTCAACAACTCGGGGATCAATGAAGAAAGCTTCGAGCGCATCCTGCGTTGCTGCAACGGTCATTTGTCCTTGCCTTTGTCTGATACTGTTTTTGTGCGGTTGGAATTGTTGTGTGGGAGGTTAGGCGAAAAGGTCGTCAAGTTCGTCGGGGTGAATGAATCCAAGTGTTGTGCTCCCTGCCATCTGTGCGGACTTGTTTATTTCACCTGCTGTGAGTGCGATGGCAGTTCTAAAGTTGATTCGGACTGTTCCGATGTCGTAGCGATCCTTGGCAAGGTCAATGACGGATCTCACGTTGTTTATGAAGTCCTTGTGGTTGCTTTCTACGCGCACTCCTTTTGTGTTATCTTCGTCCTGCGTCAGCATGTCCAGATCATGCGCGGCTGAGTTTCTGGCCTTCCTGAGTGCGTGCAATATCTGGGTGGTCCCACTCTGAAGAAGTCCCTCTGATTCGCAGAGATTTATTTTCTGGAAAAATTTGTGGGGGCTCGCTTTCGTGGAGGTACTTTCAATCACGTGGTTGAGCATTCCCTCAATATAAAGTGCGGCTGCTATTACTTCGGCGTGATGCTTTGTGTGTTGGAAGTCAATTGTATGTATGTCCCTTCCAAATAGAGGGGAAATTCGGCTGGCGACATCATCATCTACCACCTTCGCAAGCGCGGTGACGCGATAGGAATGTGGGTGGCTTCCCTCGATTGGGACTAGCTCTCTAAGTCTATGCATGATGCTGAACCCTGGCTCTTCTTGCTGGATTGTGTTTGCGGCCAAGTGAAAGTTTGTGCCAAACGACCAAAGTGAGTCATACGGAACCCGAAAGGCGCTAGCGTCATCTGCGTCCCTCGTGACATGTATTCCGAGCCTGTCCATTATCTTTATCAGTGATTTGGCTTCATTGCCATTAATTGAAATACTTCTAGTCGAGGTCGGGCTGGGTCCGTAATAAAGCTCCGATATAGTCGCTGGCTGGTTAAAGTCTAGGGTTCGAAGCAAGTATTTAACTTCCATGGTTTCCGCCATATCCTGAATGGTCTGTTCTATTGTAGTGCGGACCGTCCTCATCCAAACACCACCTCGCATCCTGTCCTAAGTTGGCCTTATCGCCACTTACGGACAACCCGCCCAATGTCATCTGCCCTTACCAAGCGCATCGCTCTCACGTCGGAGCCCCGAGATCGCCCGTACGAGCTCAGGGACGCCCAGGTTCGTGGTCTGATTCTTCGCGTGCAGCCCTCAGGTCATAAAGCTTGGATCGTGACCTGGGCGCACGGTAAGCGTCGTACGTTGGGTTCGGTTGAACATCTGTCACTTGATCAGGCCCGCGACCAAGCTCGGCAGGCTGTCGCTGAGTACGTTCAGTCCGGGTTGCCCGCGCTTGCGAAGTCCAAGCCCACCAGTTGCACGCTCGAGACGCTGCTCAATGATCACTTCGAGCCTTGGGCTGTGGCTGAGCTCAAGGGTGGTCGTCAGTACCCGGATCGCATCCGATCCGTGTTCCCGTGGCTGTTGCGCCGGCAGATCATCGAAATTGACGTGCCCACAATGGAGCGATGGTGGCGCGGGCGTGTCACTGGCCCTGACGCCGTCACCAAGGCTACCGCAGCGCGCGACTTTGCTTGCCTGCGGTCTGCTTTGTCTCGGGCCGTTGAGTGGAAGCTGATCGAGACTAACCCCCTCATGGGCATGCGTCAGCGATCAGCAGCTAGCCGCAAGGTGGTGCGGTTCCTGTCCCCGGACGAAGAAGCGATGCTCCGGGCCGCGCTCGCAGCGCGCGATCTAGCCGGGGTTGAGGGGAGGGCGAACGCGAATGCGGCCCGACGTAAGTACCGGCAAGCGGTTCTGCCTGACTTGCCGATGGACGGCTATGTCGATCACCTGACCCCGGTGGTCCTTACAGCCATCAATACCGGCATGCGGCGGGGTGAACTATTGTCGATGACATGGGCGGACATCAACTGGGAAGCCAAGATGCTGACCATTCGGGCCGAGAACGCCAAGTCCGGTAGGCAGCGTCACATCCCGCTAAACGTCGAAGCCATGGAAGTCCTGCAGCGTTGGGCTGGGCAAGCGGGCGGGCGCCGTGCGGGCAAGGTCTTCGACGTGACCGACATCAAGAAGGGGTGGGGAAAACTCATAGCCGATGCCCGCATTGAAGAGTTCCGCTTCCATGATCTGCGCCATCATTTCGCATCACGCTTGGTGCGGGCAGGGGTGGACCTGAACACCGTGCGGGAGCTCTTGGGACACGCAGACATCACCATGACTCTTCGCTACGCCCACCTGGCCCCGGACACCCTGGCGGCGGCAGTTGCCAAGCTGGCGGCGTGAAGCTCTCAGTCGGGCTGCTGCCCGGCCAAGCGCTCAAGCTCCTCTCGCACCCTGTGCCGCTCTGGGGGCGGGAGCTTCACGAAGGCCAAGATTGCGGCAGCCAGGTCATCGTCCTCAGCGAAGAGGTATGCGACGGGTATATCAAGTGCGCTGGCAAGTTCTGCGGCCTTGGTCATATCCGCTTGATTTCGCTCTCGCTCGTACCTGTTGATCAGCACGGCACCTCGGTTCTTGTCCTGATCCTTATCCACCAGCGCCCCCAGCGCGCGCTGGGACAGCCCTCGCAGCGCTCGAGCTTCGGAGAGCCGCTTGGAAAACGTAGCAGTGATGACTTGGGGCGAGGGCACGCGGAGGTAACGGTGTGTGAACTTGCAGGAGCATGGGCCATATACCTATTCAGTAGAAGTCATTACCATTGCGGTATATAGCGTTGCACGCGGTGTGACCGGTCGCAAGGGGTGGCCGGGCCCGTCAGCGCTCAGTCGGGGACGTTGGGATGAAGAACAGGATTACGCTTGCTGCCGTCATGTCGTTGATGCTGACTGCTGTTGCCCCGGGAGAAGTCGTAGCCCAGGAGCAGCGCTCATACGACCGTTTCAAGGATCGAACCTCCTACGAGGCCAAAGTGGAGCTATCGGAGCTGTCGAAGACCAGCAGGGGCATTTCTCTGAGCCTGCACAGCGTAGTAGACGGAGACCGCGCTGTAACGAAGTCGGACTCTTTCACCGTCTCGGCCATCCTCACCTTCAACATGTCCTATGACGTCCGCTGCGCCGGTACAGGCTTTGACATGCTCGTGGACGGAAGGGCTGTTTCGCTTCCCAGCGACATGCCCGCCTTCAATCGATACGAGTACGCAATCCTTTCGTTCGGCAAGAAGATGACCTTGGCAGAAGCAGGGGCCTTCACCGGTGCCAACAGGATCGAGGTCCGGGTCTGCGATACCGAATACAGCCTGGACGATGAGCAACGCGCTGCATTGCGTGATCTGGTCAAGGGCGCTCAGGTGGGTAGTCCAACGGGTGGCTGACGTCGGAAACCCCAGTGCATCCAATCATGGAGGAGAGAACATGCAAACCAGCAATCCAGCAACTAACCTTTATCAATGCCCGGCTTGCCGTGCTGCCATCCCCTCGGGTAGATCATCCGCGAAGTGTCCTAAGTGCTATGCGGACCTGCCCAAGGCAATTGTTGAATCGAATCGTGCGAGCGCGAACGCCCGGGAAGAGCGTGGCTCGACAGTGGCGTGTGTGGCATTGGGACTAGTTGCACTCGCAATTGGGCTCTACTTCCTGATCAACCCCTCAGCAAGCGGTTACGGCAACATTGCCAACATGCATGCGCTCGCAGTAGGTCAAGCACTTACCATCGCTGGAGCTGTGCTGCTTGGCTTGGGCATTCGCCCTCGCTGAGCAACTCGATTTGCCGCAACCAGGCCCGCTGATGGCAACGTCAGTGGGCCTTCTTTATGCTAGCTGAGGTGTCACCTGGCTACTGTCTCAGGCACCGGGCTAGCTGCGCAGAATAGACGCTCTAGGATCGCTCTGTCGGCCGATCTGGGGCTGCCCGAGGGCTGTCGATGCAGGGGTGTAGCGACCCTGTCAGGCTAGCGTTGTGCAGCGATTGGTGCGCATTGGCGAACGACGGGTTCTAATTGTGTGCGTGGATAATCCGTGTCCAAAGCACGAAGTCCTAGATGGTTCGCGAAGGACGCGTTACCTAGCTGCCGTAGTGGGGTACCGGAATCGATCACTCCATACAGCTGTGATCATTCGAGCTCAGCCCTCCTTCGGGACTCAGCGACTCTGGACTGTTGATGGTTATTTGCAACTGCATTCTTGGTTGACTGCTTTGAGAGGGTGCGCATGTACGCCGCTCGATGCTCCTCTTTGCGCTCGTGTTCACGCGTCAAGTTCAGCTTATCAATGGCTTTCAGAAGCTGGCTTTTGCCGCTAGGCGATAGTGCCTCGCTAAGATTTTCAAAGGTGTCCTCCCAGGCTACCTTCCCTCCAGCGAGCTTAGAGTGCCCGAATGATGTAATCGCAAGTCTCTTGGCCCGGGCATCAATAGACGTTTCTGACACCATCCTTTTGCGTATCAGACGCCCAACAAGTACAGACATCGATGCTGGCGTGGTGCCAATCATTCGAGCGAGGCTCGCGCGTGTCATCGGATATGCGTTGGCACCTTGTGCCCGCTCGATAGCCTCTAGCGCCAGGAATCCAGTGAGGGATAGGTCGTATTCCTTGAGGCGGACTTCAAGGTCGCTAGTCAGCCCATTGGCAAGTATCAATAGTGCCCTGAACTCAGGATGCGGCAGTTGGCTCATGCCACATCCTAGGATGGTGGACTGGTTGAATTCAATGGGTCCGCCACTTACTTGCTTGGCAACCTTGTTTCCAGTGACGGCAATTCCGCAGTCGCTAGCAACTAGGAGAACTACCATGCACAAGCACAACAATATTGATCGCTCCATCTGCCTCTTCGCTGCGCAGCGTGAGGGCAGGGGCGCGCTGCACGCCGCGCAGAGCGCAATTTCTGAAACGATCATGGGCGGTGAGCAGCTTGTCGTGGATAAGGTGTGCGAAATCCATCGCGCCTCCACCTACAGCGAGATGACTGCATTCGAGGCCACTGCCGAGTTTGCCAGCAGGCTGCAGCTCAACACGGGTGCCACTGACCGTCGCTACGACCTGCGTGTATGCGATGCCTCGATGTTTCGCGCAATTTGGAAGGCTCGCCAGTTGGTTGACATGACCGGTATCAACTACCGCGACTACGTTCAGCGTGCTGTGACCTTCCTGCGCCACTGCGGCAAGAAGCGCATCACTCCCGCAATGCTTGTCTCTGCTGAAGTGCAGCTGCACGTGATGGAGCTCGACGCCGTCAGTCGCTGAGGTCCGAGCCGGTAGCGGCCCATGGCGACCATGTTGGGTGCGGAGGGGCCCCTCTGCGCCTGACGGCACTAAGGAGCGTGATGTCTAGGGATGGCCTGGGACCAGGTGAAGTTCAGGCTGTCACATTTGGCGATAGCGCCATCCAACCGCTTGGTGGCCGTTCCCTCATCTGACTCGCGTCATCCATTGCGCGCCCGCAGCGGAAACGTCCGGGCGCGCCGTGCGCTAGTGAACATAAGAAGACCGGCGATTTCATCGGCCCGGTCGGTATAACACTGTCTTTATCGAGGAGGGAAAGAGAATGGCTAGGAACAAGAAGTCAGGCGCGACGGGCGGGAAGGCAAAGATAAAACGGCCTAACCCGGCCCGAAAGAAGGCGTCTGCGAAGAACATGATGGAGGCGCAGAGCAGGGATGCCTCATATCAACGCGCGCTGAAGTCGGCTGATCCCGTGAAGCGACAGGTGGGAGAGCTGGTCTTCCAGCGCACGTACATCGATAAAGGCTTGCTTGCCAAAGAGGCATTGTTGCTGCGCACCCGTTGGATCGGGAACCGCTACATGTCCCCGGTGCAGGCCACGCAGGCGTTCACGGAGGCATATATCGCCGCGTACCGTGCTGCTTGGGCGCGTCACTTTGACCATTCCGAAGCGCCGCGCAAGCAGCCCTGTACGCCAAGTCTCGCGTTGAACGACAGGTCGGTTATTACCAGCTTGTGGCGGGCCCGTCAGAAGGCTGACGAACTGGGAATGCCGTACGATCTGTTCTGCGAGATCGTCATGGAACGATGGATCGTGGGCCGGAAGGCGAAGCGCCCACCATTGCCAAACCAGCTGATTTCCGGGAAGTTGTTCGGCGCATGGATGCGGGGACACCCCACCTGGGCTGAGACTGGTGAACGGTTGTTCTCGCCCGCTTGGGATCGGCACTTCTTTATGGAGCCGTCTGGAGAAGATCCCGTGCATGCTGCGGCAATGCGGGCATTGAGTGCCGATGTGCTGCATGCAAAGGACCGCCCCGCCCGATTGGCGCGGTATCTTGGGGCTGGTGGACCGCTGACAGAGGCGCGTGCCAAGGCGATGTTTGAAGAAGACATGGTCCGGGATGCGCTGGCGATGGTCGCCGTGCCTGCTGAGGTCAACGAAGCGCCTGAAGGATACGTTCCGGCGTGCATCGGCAATCGTCACGACGTGCGGGATATGCCGTGTCGCAACTGCCCGTTCGCCGCCCGGTGCTCGAGCGTAAAGCGGACGGTAACACGCGCGCTGAATGCCGCAGGCGTCTCAGGCGATCCCCGTGCGGACAGGAGGCGTGAGCAGAACCGGAACAACCAGCGCAAGCATCGCGAGGAGCAACGGCGAAAACTGGCTGCATAGCGAACGCCAATAAGGTCTTATGAGCGCAAGCGAGCTCGCTTGTCAGCAGCCCCATAAGAGCTATAAATCAAGAGCAACTACCTTCTCTTTGAGAAGGTAGATATTTATTGGGCGGCCAACGTTGATGTCCCGTGACTGGTCCCATCGGTACTCGGGCCTTCGGCCCTCGCACCTCGGGTCCAGATGCGCGCCCCTTCGGGGACGCGCAGAAAATTACAGCCGGGGTTGTGTGGAGAGCGTGCGCCGGAGTTTTCGAAGATGACCTGTAAGCCTCTGTGTTCAATCCTGCCGGTGTTTGTGTAGGGGTGTCGCTGAACGGTCCTGCGGCGCGCTCAGCGAGCTTCTGGTGAGCCCTGGTGAGCATCCTGCAGGCCGCTTATGAGCGCAACCTCCCGGCAATCACTGTGATGTATAGATTGCTTGCCCATGTATGCAGTGTTTATGGCGATCCACATGACACATGGTCGACTCAATGGCTACTCGGATGATCATGTGGATTGCTGTAAACCGCAGTCCTCATTGATCGACGGCGTAATTGGCCGCGAGGTTGTATGGGTGGCTTGGCCGTGTAAGCGCGCTTCGAAGATCCTGGGGGCTGGTGTATAGCTCATACAAAGCGCTATCAAAGCGCATGTGCCCTGAGCTCGACGTGCAACATGCGGGCGGCGGTGCATGAGCCTGTGCTTGCAATCGCAAGGCATGGCCTCTTTGTATGAAGCACACGATGGTGTTCGGCCTTGTACGGGCGGCAAAGAAAGTTCGCCGTTCAAGTCTCATCCCCTGCGACCGATATGCTCAAGGATGCATAAAGCAATCACCGGGACGGCTACATGGATCGTTGGACGTGGATGATGGTAAGGATGTATGCGCCCGCACTTGGGGCTTTGGCGCTGGGGTTGCTGCTGATGCTGCCGTTGGGAATGCTCCGGGAGAGTCCGATGCTTGCAGGGGTGTATGCGATGGCGCGATGGCTCCCGGCGTTGGCTATCGCGGTATCGGTCACCCTTGCATTTGTCGCTACTCTAAGGCTTTGGCGCTGGGATCAAGGGCGCAGCGCTTTGGATTGCGAATGCGGTGGCTTGCTGGGACGGGAGCGTCCTGGGCGATATGGCATGTACCGAAAATGCCTTGCATGTAGCCGCCGCCTGAGCGAGACGAGATAGAGTCACTGTCTTGGCTGGGCGCGCGTTCTCCGAGGACCTCCCAACGTTTTGGCCGTACATGGATGCGGGCGACACAATGTTGTGAGGATAAGGAGCTTGGGGCCGCAGTCGGCCCCAAGCTGAAGCTGGCGCGATGTCAGCCTGAGAGGTATTCCATCACTGCGGCAGTCACAACATTCATCATTTTTCTAGAGCGAACTGGCCCTATGTAGGCTGCCCTTCTGAAGTTGGCCTCCGACGAAGTAAGTGCGCCCCTTACGGTCGTTATGCCAATCGAGTTAAGTGCGCTAAGCTGATGACTTGTGAGGTCGAGATTTGATACCGATGCATCCAAGAGGTTTGATAGCTCTGTGGACAGATCCGCATTTATCGATGCTCCTACGCTTCCCGACAGTTCAATGAACTGATCGAAGTTCTCTCCGTACTCTGTGAAGCGCTTTACTGTAAGTCCACTTCTTAGTTCATTTATTAATGCTGCCGGGCTTGAGGCGCTCGCCGCGAGGCAGCCCATATTGATTGCATACCGGGTGCCGATCTGTCGCCTGGTTGCAACTACTCCTGCGTCAAGCTTGGTGATAACTCCGGTGTATTCAAGGAGTCTTAGCGCCTCAAATGCTGCCTGGGGAGCATCCCTGTTGATCCAAAAGTAGCAGGTGCGCTCAGGCTTTCCCTCGCTACGCCATTGATCATTCCTCTTGATTGCATCGGGAATTACGTGGGTTTCAACGAACGTCCTTCCCCAGTCAATCAATGACCGATGCCCCGGATACCGCTGTGAGAGTGCGCTATGCTCAGCCCAAATGGCGTTTCGATAGAAGTCCTTGAGTACAGATTGAATGTCGGATGAGCGGAACTTTCCTGACAGTGCTACTGTTTTAAGTAGCAGTCTCGGGTTTCCGCTTACCGCGAGAGCTAGCGCGTCGAAGCTCTCGCCATTTCGTTCGATCAATGTCTGCTGTGCTGCGTCAGACTGTTTGATCACAATTTCTCGCATCTGCTCGCGATAGCCGGAAGAATGAATGTCCCGGTTGAGAGACTCAATCTGAGCATCGTGTGACGCTTCAAAAGATGGGCCATATGAGGTCACCCCCGGGTAGACAGCTGCGTTGCATGTCATGTAAGGGGAGCGGAGGTCTCGGAACAAAGTGAAAAATTGACGCTGTTGCTCCGGTCTGAAGATGTGCGCTGCCTCGTCAAACAGAACGTTAAATCGGCGAATGCCAAGTTGGTCGCAGATATCCTGAATGGCGTCCTTGAACGCCTCCACATCCGGCACGGCGGATGCGTCGACTTCGACACCTGGACTCTTGAATGAGTCTTCAAAGCGTTCTGCTACCAATTCAAGCTCAGTCTTCTTTTCAGGGTGCTCAAAGTCGCCGCCCGCGAGAAGTTTAGTTGATATCGTGGGCTGGGCGAGAAGGCCGTGTTGTTGAAGTGTCCTAAGCACTCTTGATGCGAGGCGGGCGAGCATCCAGCTTTGAAACTGGTGCTCGTTCTTAGCATTAAGTAGCGAGCTTCTGACAAACGATACGTAGACGGGGATTACTTTGCTCGTTTCTGACTCAAGTTCTTGCTCTTGTTCGCAGACACGCATCAGGAACGACTTTCCCGTCCCGCGGCTGCCCTCTATGATGAAAGGTGTAGGGGACTTAAGTCCTGCGATGAGTTGCCGATCCCGTTCCGTGGGTACAAAGAGAGATAGTATTTCCTCAGGGCGAATGTCTTCTGTTCGAAAGATAAAGTTCTTAGCGTCATCCATGGATTATTCTTCCAGCTTTGATCGAATCGTTGAAATGTGGCCCAGACTATCGCCAATTGGTGAGCGCAGTTTGCTTATTGCCTCTGGTGTCAACTCGTTGAGATAGCGTAGAGAAAGCGAGAAGTGGCAGACGTTGGTGAGGATCTCGGCCTTCTTTAGCCATAGATCGAGTGTGTCATGATTGAAGTATATGGTGTCAGTCAGGCTGATGCGCTTTGGCAAATTTCCGTGAATGCACTCAGAGAGCTCACGGTAGAGAGTGGTCGCAATGCTTCGGAAGGCAGGGGCATGGTCCGCTAGCTCAGGATTGAACGCTTTTGAGAACCTGATGCCGAGTGGTCCGTCAACATCGTTTGATAGTGCCGACCAGTTCGTGTCTTTGTCGCCCCTTAGCCATTCGGCGCTATCCAGAAGATTCGCAGACAGATGACAACTTTGAAGGCAAAGCTCGAGTACCAGTCTGAGTCCTTTAAAGGCGTTACGATACTGAGCCTGGCATGCATTCAAAACTGATAAAGTCAGTTCTGAAGCTGCGGTTTCCAGTAGCCGTCCTTCCGGTCTGGCTCCAATGGCGTCTCTCCAAGTATCTATATCACCTGCAAGCAGGCCTGCTTTTGCAATCTTTGCCTGATGGCTATTGAGTGACGCTTCGAGCGCATTAGAGCAAAGATCGTGCAAATGCTCTACCGGCAACTTCTGACGAACATATGCAGCGGCTGGCGGGATTGAACTGCTGTTGTTGAGGTTGTCGCGCGGCATCTCAGTTGTTCTCTCTTCCATGTGGGTCCATCCATTTCTTTAGTCAAAATGTTACCAGTACAGGAGGCGCGCGAGTCGAGTCGGATCAAGTCAAGTGCCTGACCTCCGCTGCCGCGCCTCAGGGCCTCGAGTTCCACGTTGCACGGCTTAGTCGGAACTTTCCAGGCTCGGGCGGTGGCCTAAGTATCTGTTTGTACAGGGGCTGACGTGCTTTGTGCGACGCATGCATAGTGCGACGCTCCTCGGTATGGGCTTCAGCGAAAGAGAGCTCGTATAAGTAAGGAGTGTCCTCATCCTCGTCCGCATCTGGGACTGGTGGGGTGGAACTGCCCTCAGGCCAAGGCTTAGTTGGCACTTACCGTCAGTCGGGCCAGTTCCGGTGAGTCTCCGGAACACCCCAGCGGGCACTTGCCAGGCGAGTGCTAGAGTGCCTGCCGGTGGCAATGGTCCATGCC
The DNA here is from genome assembly GCF_059368675.1 of Stenotrophomonas sp. YJH_SMC_120. Taxonomy (NCBI): domain Bacteria; kingdom Pseudomonadati; phylum Pseudomonadota; class Gammaproteobacteria; order Lysobacterales; family Lysobacteraceae; genus Stenotrophomonas; species Stenotrophomonas sp. YJH_SMC_120. The sequence goes on along the minus strand of NZ_JCAFRY010000001.1, from coordinate 586,385 downwards.
GATCCGCTCGGCCGGAGTGGGGCTCATCCGCTGAGCTGCGAGTCGCTTGGGTCCCTAGTCGGGGTCACTGGGCTGGGTTCGTAATGCGTAGGTCGCAGGTTCGACTCCTGTTTCCGGCACCAGTTGTAGAAAAGCCCCGGCCTTGGTCGGGGCTTTTTTTATGCTCTGGTAGTGCCGGCCGCTGGCCGGCAACCCCAGAAGTGCCAGCCCATGGCTGGCAGGTCGCGATTTCTGAGTCTCGCGATCTACCCGCCCCTCCGGCTTCCCAGGCGCTTGGCTCCTTGCACAGTTCCTGACCTGGCAACTGCAGCCGGTCATTCCTGTGCTATGAATACCTAGCCTTGCTTCAAGGCTCTTTCAGAGATTGGAAGGATGCGCAGGTTCGGGGGAACTGCAGGCGGCGTGTTTACCCGCTTCAGGAGATGTGGAGATCGAATTCGCAAGCTGGGGGCATCAGGCGCCTGGCTGTGTTGTGTGCTGCTGATCGGCCTTGGCCTGTCGCCAACCGCAGTCGCCCAGACCACTGTGACGTACATCCACACTGACGCCCTGGGCTCGGTCGTGGCTGAGAGCGATGCCAACGGCAATGTGATCAAGCGCTATGACTACGAGCCCTACGGGGCCGTGGTCGGTGGTCAGGTCACGGACGGGCCGGGGTATACCGGGCACGTGAGCGACTCGGCAACGGGCCTGATCTACATGCAGCAGCGCTACATGGATCCGCAGTTGGGGGTGTTCCTGTCGGTTGATCCGGTCACGGCGTATGAGCAGCCGGTGGGGCAGTTCAACCGGTATAGGTATGCGAACGGGAATCCTTACAGGTTCACCGATCCAGATGGGCGAATCGTCAAGTACGCATTTGAAGGCGGAGCGACGCTGCGTGATGGTGCTGCCGTGCTCAACCATTGGATGAAGTCAGAAACCATCAGCTCTGAACTGAAGCAGATTCTCCTATCCGATGAGACCTACACCATACAGTTCAATCGCAATGGTGATTTTGGATATGACGAGAACAAGAGAATCATCAGCATTGATGTCACCTCTGGACTTCGCGTCAAATCCTCCGGGGAGATCCAGTCTCCTGCTCTGGGGGGCGGTCACGAGGTGAGCCATGCTGCCCAGCATGATCGGGTTGGATTGTCCGCTTTCCAGGCTTCGCTTGTTGCGCCACAGTCCAACTCGGAGAGCAACGGCGTGATGCAGATCCGAGTCGGCGTATCTTCGGAGGAGGCGCGGGCTACGGGGGTGGAGACCCGGGCCGCGCGTGAGCTGGGGGAGCCTGCCCGGAAGAGCTACAGCGACACGAACGGCACGGTTAATGTCTGCTCCCCCACCAGCAATCGGGAGTGTTGAATGAACCGCGTTCTGATGCTTGCGTTGGCCTTGTCCAGTGCCTCATGTCACGCCGGTGAGGAGCTCCCTGGGCCTTGCCAGGCGGCAAGCAGTCCGGTGGAGTCCATTGCGCCGGTCGTTCCCGCCGCGACCGAGATGCAGGTGCGTGGCTCTGTCGTGGCGACCGTCGTCGTTGAAGAGGATGGGCGGGTGACAAATCCCGTCATCACGCGGTCACAGTTTGAAGCGCTGGACCGGGGCAGGGTCGACAATGCTGCTTATGAGCGCGCAGCCTTGGTTGCCGTGGCGAAGTGGCGTTTCCCTCCGGTCCCCTCCCGGTGCACCAGGAAGGTCACATTCGATTTCCAACGTCTGGATTGAATGAGCCCGGTCAGGCCATGGAAGGCGTTGGCAATCCCCGCCATGGGGCAGCGCGAGTTGGGGAGAAGATCTGCCTCAATAAGCAAGGTCGAAATAGTAGATCTTCTTTGCTCCGAACACGCCGCAACCTTCGCTGGTGAGTGCGTGGAAGCCGATCTGTGTCCGCGATGACGCCGCCGACAGGATGGCCGCGTACTTTTCCCGTCCGGATTTGTCGCTGGCCAGATCGATTGTCCAGCGCCCGTCGGAAGCACACTCGTTGTTGGTGGGCTGGCCTTCCAGCCACACGGAAACGAACGTGGATTCGACAACCAGTTTGGTGATTTTTCCGGTCTGGTGTGTATCGGCCCATGCGCTGCCGGACAGCAGCAGTGCACCGAGTGTGATAGCGAGCTGTTTCATGTCTTCCCTGCAGGCCCGGAGGATCAAGCCCTATATATAGCGCAGCAGGTGCCGGATCTGATGAGCACGAGCATCACCAGTTGCCGCAGATAGCCGCCGATCACCCCGGCCAGCACCCCGGCCGCGATCCGCATGGCCAGCCGGAACCATCGCCCGGTGCGTTCCCGCAGCCAGGGCAGTACCACCGTTACCTGTGCGGCCAGCAGCAACACCACCACATCCATCCCCAGTGCATCGATCAGCGACAGCAGCGGCAGCAGGTCGGGATTGCAGGCCAGTACAAGCAACAACACGCTGCACAGCAGCGCGAAGGCGCGGCGCCCGGTGGGCAGGGTGGTCCAGCGCAGTAAACGATCAATCAGGGGCATGAATCTTCTGCTCCTTGTCAGAGCGGTGCTCGCAGGCGGTCATTCCGCGCGGACGGGCTGCCGCAGCACGGTCTTCAACCGCGCCGCGTCGGTCCTGCGCGGGTCGCTCAGGTAAATCTCATGATGGGGGCCGGCAAAGGTGTAACCCAGTGCGGGCATCAGTTCGTCGTGCAGATGGGCCAGGGCCGGACCCTCTTCATCGTAGGCGCCTACGTGAAGCGTCTGCAGGCAGAGGCCTTCTTCGAGAATTTCGTGGCGAAGGCTGGCCGGAACGTCGCCCAGTTTCTTCGCCGCCTTGGCAATGGCAGCCTCCAACTGCGCTGGACGGATCCCATCCGGCGTGCGGATCATCGCCGTCCACCTCCACTCATCCTTGCGGCGTGCCACAAAGCTCGACGGATCCTCGGCGGTCCAAAGCGCTTCCAGCGGTGGCACCACGTAGTCCTGGCCCCCGGCCTTCAGGGCGAACTTCAGTGCATAGCTCACCGAGTACAGCCATTGCACCGCCTGCAGGTAGGCCGGGGCAGTGTTCGGGTCGCCGCGACCATCGACCATCAGGTAGGGCAGGGGCGGTACATCGACCGGTACGAACTGGCCGGCGGGCGGGTGATAGAGTGCCCGGTCGCGGTTCTTGAAGTCGATCTTGTCCATCGGGGTCTTCCTCCTGTGCCGAGCATCCCATGCCAGGCACCCGTCAGCACGCCTGAACCGATTCAGGTGACTTTGCCGAACGAGGGCGAACGGCCCGCGAACGTCCAGGGCCGGAATGCCGCCCTGGGTCATGCGCCCCGTCATGCCCGCGCGGTGCGACAACGTGTCGCAGCCAGAATCGGGCCTTTCCTGCGCTCGATCAATGTCAATGCCTTTCTTAAATGGTGGGTGACGGCCTAAAATTGAAAGGCTGACTCGACCCACCTCCCTACCTGTCTTCCGGACCGGTGGGACCGGCTTTGGCCGGAACAGGCAGGACGGGGAACGGCATTCCCTCGCAATTGGATCGACCGATGATTCCGTTGAAAACCCTTGGGCGCTGGTTGCGCCCGGGCCTGCTGCTGTCGTTGCTGGTGATGCTCACCGGCTGCGATGCCGTGGCCATCCTCAGTCCGAAGGGCCAGATCGGCCAGGATGAGAAGACCCTGCTGATCACGGCCACCGTGCTCATGCTGCTGGTCGTCATCCCGGTCATCATCATGACCCTGACCTTCGCGTGGAAGTATCGCGCCTCCAACACCAAGGCCCGTTACGAGCCGAAGTGGTCCCACTCGACGGCGATCGAGGTGGTGGTGTGGTCCATTCCCTGCATGATCGTGCTGGTGCTGGCGGTCCTGACCTGGCGTTCGTCGCACGCGCTGGACCCGTATCGTCCGCTGGAATCGGACGTCAAGCCGGTCACCATCGAGGCGATCTCGCTGGACTGGAAGTGGCTGTTCATCTATCCGGAAGAGAAGGTGGCGGTCGTCAACGAAATCAAGTTCCCGGTCAACACGCCGCTGAACTTCAAGATCACGTCCGATTCGGTGATGAATGCCTTCTTCATCCCGCACCTGGGCAGCATGATCTACTCGATGGCTGCGATGGAGACCAAGCTCCACCTGATCGCCAACGAGACCGGTGAATTCCCGGGCATGTCCTCGCACTACAGTGGCGCAGGCTTCGCCAAGATGCACTTCACCGCCTACTCGGTCACCGATGCCGAATACCGTCAGTGGCTGGACCAGGTCCGTGCCGGTGAGCAGACCCTGGACAAGGCCTCGTTCAAGGCCCTGGGTGAAGCACGCAACGCCGAGTGGTATCCGGTCACCTACTTCGGCAAGACCGAAGAAGGCCTGTTCGACTGGGTCATCGCCAAGCACATGGGCGACAACAAGCATTACGGCATGAAGCACTCGCACGCCGGTGCCGCCGCTGCCGATGCCGCCAGCCATGAAGCGCACGAGGGGCATGCCCCCAGTGACGCGCATGATTCCAAGGAATCGGGTGAAAACCTGGATGCCACCGAACACGAACACGCTGGCCATGCTGGCCACGCGGGTTCGGGAGAATGAACATGTTGGGAAAACTCTCTCTTGAGTCGATCCCCCACGATCCGATCGTGCTGACCACCCTGGTCGGCGCGGTGCTGGGTGGCCTGGGCGTCATGGCCCTGATCACCAAGTTCAAGCTGTGGGGCTATCTGTGGAAGGAGTGGTTCACCTCGGTGGATCACAAGAAGATCGGCGTGATGTACCTCATCGTCGCCTTCGTCATGCTGCTGCGCGGCTTCTCCGACGCCATCATGATGCGTACCCAGCAGGCGCTCGCCGTCGGCGGGTCCGAGGGTTACCTGCCGCCGCACCACTACGACCAGATCTTCACCGCCCACGGCGTGATCATGATCTTCTTCGTGGCGATGCCGCTGATCACCGGCCTGATGAACCTGGCCGTGCCGCTGCAGATCGGTGCGCGCGACGTCGCGTTCCCGTTCGTCAACTCGCTCAGCTTCTGGCTGTTCGTGTCGGGCGCTGTGCTGATCATGCTGTCGCTGTGGATCGGTGAGTTCGCTGCCACCGGCTGGCTGGCGTTCCCGCCGTTGTCGGGCATCGAATACAGTCCAAGCGTCGGCATGGACTACTACATCTGGGGTCTACAGGTCGCAGGCCTGGGTACCACGCTGAGCGGTATCAACTTCTTCATCACCATCCTGAAGATGCGTACCCCCAGCATGAAGCTGATGCAGATGCCGGTGTTCACCTGGACCGCCCTGGTGACCAACGTGCTGATCGTCGCTGCCTTCCCGGTGCTGACCATCACCCTGGTGCTGCTGACCCTGGACCGTTACCTGGGTACGCACTTCTTCACCAATGACGGTGGCGGCAACGCCATGCTGTACATCAACCTGATCTGGATCTGGGGTCACCCGGAGGTGTACATCCTGGTCCTGCCGGCGTTCGGTGTGTTCTCCGAAGTCATCGCGACCTTCTCGCGCAAGGCGCTGTTCGGCTACAAGGGCATGGTCTACGCCACCGCCTGCATCGGCGTGCTGTCGTTCATCGTGTGGCTGCACCACTTCTTCACCATGGGCTCGGGTGCCAACGTCAATGCCTTCTTCGGCATCACGACGATGATCATCTCGATCCCGACCGGCGTGAAGATCTTCAACTGGCTGTTCACCATGTTCCGCGGCCGCGTGCACTTCACCACCCCGGTGCTGTGGACCATCGGCTTCATGGTCACCTTCGTCATCGGCGGCATGACCGGCGTGATGCTGGCGATCCCGGCCATCGACTTCGTGCTGCACAACAGCCTGTTCCTGATCGCTCACTTCCACAACGTCATCATCGGCGGCGTGGTGTTCGGCATGTTCGCCGGCATCACCTACTGGTGGCCGAAGATGTTCGGCTTCCGCCTCAACGAGTTCTGGGGCAAGTGCGCGTTCTGGTGCTGGTTCATCGGCTTCTACGTGACCTTCATGCCGATGTACGTGCTGGGCTTCATGGGCATGACCCGTCGCCTGCAGAGCACCGTCAACCCGGCCTACGAGCCGCTGCTGCTGATCGCCGCCGCAGGTGCCTTCATCGTTGGCGCCGGCATCCTGTGCCAGATCATCCAGGTGGCCGTGTCGATCCGCGACCGCAAGAAGACCGTCGACCTGACCGGCGACCCGTGGGATGCCCGTACGCTGGAGTGGGAAACCTCTTCGCCGCCGGCCTTCTACAACTTCGGCACCCTGCCGGAAGTCACCGAACTGGACGATTTCTGGGAGCGCAAGCAGCGTGGTGAAGCCTGGCCGAAGCCGACCAAGTACACCGACATCCACATGCCGCGCAACACCGGCACGGGCGTTGTCATCGGTGCCTTCAGCCTGGTGTTCGGCTTCGCGATGATCTGGCACATCTGGTGGCTGGCCATCGTCGGCTTCGTCGGCATGATCGCCACGTTCATCTACCGCACCTTCGACCAGGACGTGGACTACTGGGTCCCGGCCGCCGAGGTGGAACGCATCGAGAACGAACACCGCAAGCACCTGGAAGCCCAGGGCCTGGTGAAGTCGGAGCTGAAGGCATGAGCACCAATACCTCGACCCTGAGCCACGGGCACGCCGCGCATGCGGCGGCCCATGGCCATGACGACCACGAGCACCACGACACCGGCGGCAACACCGTCTTCGGTTTCTGGGTGTACCTGATGAGCGATTGCCTCATCTTCGCCTCGCTGTTCGCCACCTACGTGGTGCTGGCAGGCGGCACCGATGGTGGCCCCACCGCGAAGGACCTGTTCGAACTGCCGTTCGTGGCATGGGAAACCGCGCTGCTGCTGACCTCGTCGCTGACCTTCGGCCTGGGCATGATCGCCATGCACCGCAAGCAGATGGGCCAGATGTACCTGTGGCTGGGCATCACCTGGCTGCTGGGCTTCGGCTTCATGTGCATGGAAGTGTGGGAGTTCCAGCACCTGATCCACCAGGGCTACGGTCCGGACCGCAGTGCCTTCCTGTCGGCGTTCTTCGCCCTGGTCGGTACCCACGGCCTGCACGTCAGCGCCGGCCTGCTGTGGCTGCTGGTGATGTTCGTGCAGCTGAAGAAGTACGGCCTGACCCCGACCAACAAGACCCGCATGGCGTGCCTGAGCCTGTTCTGGCACTTCCTGGACCTGATCTGGATCGGCGTGTTCTCCGTCGTCTACCTCAATGGAGCGCTGTAATGGCACATGACAACCATGCACACGACCACGGCACCGGCGGCGAAAGCCATGGCACCGTGAAGTCGTACCTGATCGGCTTCGTGCTGGCGGTGGTGCTGACCGTCATCCCGTTCTGGATGGTGATGTCGGGTGATTTCTCGCGCACCGTCAACGGTGTGGTGATCGCGATCACCGCGGTGCTGCAGATGCTGGTCCACCTGGTGTTCTTCCTGCACCTGGACCGCTCTTCGGAAAGCCGCTGGAACGTCAACGCTGCGGCCTTCACCGTGGTGGTGATCGGCATCATCGTGGTCGGTACCCTGTGGGTCATGCACAACATGAACGTGCACATGATGCACTGACGTCCGCGCGACGTCGCCACGCAGAAAGGCCGCCCTCGGGCGGCCTTTTTGTTTGTCGCGCCCACCGGGAATGGCACGCGCGGTGGTAGTGCCGGCCGCTGGCCGGCAATTACGGGAAGCCGGCCAGCGGCCGGCTCTACCAGGATCCACGCCATGCGTGGATGGGGTCAGAGCCCTTGCCTGCGGCAAGGGATCCGACCCCAAAGCCATTGGCCTCATCCCACCCGGCATGGCCGGCACAGGGGGTAGTGCCGGCCGCTGGCCGGCAGTTGCGGGAAGGCGGCCAGCGGCCGGCCCTACCAGGAGATCCACGCTGTACGGGGATGGGGTCAGAGCCCTTGCCTGCGGCAAGGGATCCGACCCCAAAGCCATCGGCCTCATCCCACCCGGCATGGCCGGCACAGGGTGGTAGTGCCGGCCGCTGGCCGGCAATTACGGGAAGTCGGCCAGCGGCCGGCGCTACCAGGAGATCCATGCCATGCGTGGATGGGGTCTCACCCCACCCGGCGCAGGAACTCCTCGGCGTCCATTGGTCGGCCCAGGTGGTAACCCTGCAATTGATCACACCCCAGTTCGCTCAGGTACTCGCGCTGTGCCTGCGTCTCCACACCCTCTGCCACCACCTGCAGCTGCAGGGTGCGCCCCAGCGCGATGATCGACGAGACGATGGCGGCATCCTCTTCATTGCATTCCAGATCGTGCACGAACGCGCGGTCGATCTTCAGTTCGGTGGCGGGCATGCGCTTCAGGTAGAGCAGGCTGGAATAGCCCGTGCCGAAGTCGTCGATGGCAATGTGCACGCCCATCGCGGTCAGGTCGTTGAGAATCGCCAGGCTGGCGTCCACGTCCTTCATCGCCGTGGTCTCGGTGATCTCCAGGGTCAGGCACGCCGGTTCGATGCGGTGCCGTTGCAGCACCTCGCGCACACTGTCCAGCAGCGCCGGCGAGGCGAACTGCAACGGTGACAGGTTCACCGCCATCGACCATTCGGAATGTCCGGCATCGTGCCACGCGCGCAGCTGTGCACAGGCACGGTCCAGTACCCAGTCACCGATCGGCAGGATCAGACCGCTGCGTTCGGCGATGGGAATGAACACATCCGGCGCCAGCAGGCCCAGCTCGGGATGCTGCCAGCGCAGCAGCGCTTCGGCGCCGGTGGCCGGTGCGCCGGCGGCAGGGAACTTGGGCTGGTAGTGCAGCACCAGCTCGTCGCGGGCGATGGCCTTGCGCAGGTCCTGCAGCAGGCGCAGCTGGCGGTTGGCACTGAGCTGCATCGAGGGGGTGAAGAACGTATAGCCGTTCCGGCCGGTCTCCTTGGTGTGGTACATCGCCGCATCGGCGTGTGCCATCAGCTCGCGCTCGTTGCCGGCGTCAGCCGGATACAGGGCGATGCCCAGGCTGGCGCTGACCTGCAGCTCGGCTGCATCCAGCAGGAACGGTTCGCCCGCCGCCGCGATGATCCGCTCGGCGACCACCACTGCATCGTCGGGAACATCGATGGCCAGCACGATCACGAACTCGTCGCCGCCGAGGCGGGCGAAGGTGTCCTGTGGCCGCAGCAGGCCGCCGATACGCTGCGCCACCGCCACCAGCAGGCGATCTCCCAGCTGGTGTCCGTACGCATCATTGACCGCCTTGAAGCCGTCCAGATCGCAGAACATCACCGCCACCGCCTGGTTGCGCCGCCGCGCCTTCTCGATGGCCTGCTCGATGCGGTCCTGCAGCAGCATGCGGTTGGGCAGCTGGGTCAGCGGGTCGTGCAGGGCGGCCTGGATCAGCCTGTCGTTGGCGTGTGCCAGTGAATCGGCCAGCAGCCCGGTGCGCACGCGCATCTGCCGGTCGAACAGCGAGGCCACCAGGGCGATGCCCAGAGTCGCCACCGTGGTGACGATCACCAGCACCGCCAGCCAACGCGTGTCGATGCCGCCGCTGCCGACCGCGCCGCAGATGCTGCCCTCCGGGAAGCGCGCCGCGGCCATGCCGGTGTAGTGCATGCCGACGATGGCCAGGCCCATCACCAGTGAGGCGAGCAGGCGCAGGCGCGTGGTGTTGCGCTGCTCGGCACGCAGGCGGAAGGCAATCCACAGCGCCGCACCGGCGGCGCCGATGGCAACCGCGATGGAGGCAGCGAACCAGCCCGGGTGATAGTCGATGCCCGGCTGCATGCGCATCGCGGCCATGCCCAGGTAGTGCATGGTGGCAATGCCCAGGCCCATCAGCACGGCGCCGGCCAGCAGACGTCGCCAGGGCAGGCTGGACCGCGACACCAGCCACAGCGCATAGGCCGAGGCGCCGATCGACACGGCCAGCGAGTACAGGGTGATGCCGAGGTCGTAGCCGACCGGAATCGGCAGGTCGAAGGCCAGCATGCCGATGAAATGCATCGACCAGATACCCAGGCCCATCGCCGCCGCGCCGCCGGCCAGCCACCAGCGGGCCACGCGGCCCTCGGCGGTGGCCAGGCGGCCGGCCATGTCCAGCGCCGTGTACGAAGCAAGAATGGCCACCAGCAGGGAGATGGCGACCAGGCTCTGACTGTAACTGCCAGTCATGTTGAATCCAGAGGGGGAGGGAGGGGGCGCCCGCAAGGCGCACGCCCGCGACAGCTATCGGCGCGGGCAGGCGGGACTTGAGCGGTCGCAGCACCTGCGACCCGGCTCGGCTATCCTGCCACGCCTGTTCCCGTTGCTGGAAATCATCCGATGGCCAAAGCCCGCACCGCCTACGTCTGCAATGAATGCGGCGCCGAATTCAGCAAGTGGCAGGGCCAGTGCACCGAGTGCAACGCCTGGAACTCGCTGTCGGAAATCGTGCTGGAGAGCGCGGCGGCGGCCAAGGCGCCGGCGTCGCGCCGGGCGGGTTGGGCGGGCAAGATCGATCCGCCGAAGATCACCGCGCTGAAGGACGTGGAGCAGACCGAGCACCGCCGGGTCAGCACCGGCATCGGCGAGTTCGACCGTGTGCTCGGCGGTGGCCTGGTCGAGGGCGCGGTGGTGCTGGTCGGCGGTGACCCGGGCATCGGCAAGTCGACCCTGCTGCTGCAGGCAGTGGCGAAGATGGCGGCCGAACTGCCGGTGCTGTACGTCACCGGCGAGGAGTCGCTGGCGCAGGTGGCCGGCCGTGCGCACCGGCTGGAACTGCCACTGGATGGGGTCAACGCGCTGGCCGAGACCGGCGTCGAGTCGATCCTGCAGCATGCCTCCAGGGCGGGCCCGCGGCTGATCGTGGCCGATTCGGTGCAGACCCTGTGGACCGAGAGCCTGACCGCCGCGCCGGGTTCGGTCAGCCAGGTGCGCGAGAGCGCGGCGCGGCTGGTGCGTTTCGCCAAGGAGACCGGCACCGCCGTGTTCCTGGTCGGCCACGTGACCAAGGAGGGCGGCATCGCCGGCCCGCGCGTGCTCGAACACATGGTCGATGCGGTGCTGTACTTCGAAGGCGAGAGCGGCAGCCGCTTCCGTTTGCTGCGCGCGTTCAAGAACCGCTTCGGTGCGGTCAACGAACTCGGCGTGTTCGCGATGGGGGACAAGGGCCTGAAGGAAGTCTCCAATCCATCGGCCATCTTCCTGTCCGGCGGCAGCACCCATCAGCCGGGCAGCTGCGTGATGGTCACCCGCGAGGGCACGAGGCCCCTGCTGGTGGAGGTGCAGGCACTGGTCGATGCATCGCCGCTGTCGAACCCGCGCCGTGTCGCGGTCGGCCTGGAGCAGAACCGCCTGGCCATGTTGCTGGCCGTGCTGCACCGTCACGGCGGCGTGCTGGTCGGCGACCAGGACGTGTTCGTCAATGTGGTCGGGGGTATCCGCGTACAGGAGACCGCAGCCGACCTGCCGGTGCTGCTGGCGGTGCTGTCCTCGCTGCAGGACCGGCCGCTGGCGGAAAAGACGATTGCCTTTGGCGAGGTTGGCCTGTCCGGCGAGATCCGCCCGGTGCCCAACGGCGAGGACCGCCTGCGCGAGGCGGCCACCCATGGTTTCAAGCGCGCCATCGTGCCCAGGGCCAACGCGCCCAAGGGCGGCTCGGTGAAGGGCATGGAAGTGATCGCGGTGGAGCGCCTGTCCGAGGCCATCGACGCGGCGTGATGCGCGCGGCCCTGCCTCTACAAACGTCATATACGGCAGCGGTCAGCCTGCCTGTGCTAGTTTTTCCCGCTCGACGAAGGCGCCCTCTGGCGTCTTTCCGTGCCCAGGAGTAAACGATTACATGCAGGACACCACGCTCACCGCCCCCAACGCCGAAATCCGTCGCGCAGGGGTCGATCTCAATGGATTGATGACGGTGCTGGGCAAGCACCTGTATTCCACCCCGGTGGTGGCGCTGCGTGAGCTGGTGCAGAACGCGCATGACTCGATCATCCGTCGCCGCATCGAGCAGCCTGGCATCGAAGTGCCGTCGCGCATCTCGGTGCAGGTCGATGCCGCTGCCGGCGTGCTGCGCATCACCGATACCGGTGCCGGCCTGACCCGCCAGGAAATCCATGACTACCTGGCTACCGTGGGCGTCGGCTACACCCGGGGCCTGCGCCAGGGCGGGGAGGACGATGAAGGCCTGATCGGCATGTTCGGCCTCGGGTTCCTGTCGGCCTTCGTGCTGGCGCGCAGGGTCAGCGTGCGTACCACGTCGTACCAGACGCCGGAACTGGGTCATCTGTACGTGTCCAGCAATGCCGAGCAGTACACCGTCAGCGAAATGCCGGCGCGCGCGGTTGGCACCGAGGTGGAACTGGAGCTGCATCCGGATTTCCTGCCGCTGGCCAACGAGGCGCGCCTGCACGAGGTGCTGGGCCGCTATTGCGCGCTGCTGTCCGAGCCGATCTTCATCGGTGCTGCGGCCGAGGCGCTCAACCCCGAGCCGCCGCCGTGGCGCAGCCAGGGTGACGTCGCCGTGCATCCGGTGCAGGCGCGTCGCCAGGCGCTGCAGTTCGCTGCGCGCTTCGAGCACGATTTCGAGCCGATCGTCACCGTGCCACTGCGCGCGGATGGCGACAGCGATGCCACCGGCCTGTTGTGGGTCCAGGATGGCGCTACCTACGGCACCAGTGACAACCGCAATCTTTCGGTGTTCGTGCGCGGCATGCTGCTGGACGACGATGCGCGCGACCTGCTGCCGCCGTGGGCCGGTTTCATCGGCGGGGTGATCGAATCCTCGCGGCTGACGCCCACCGCCAGCCGCGAAGACCTGCAGCGCGATGACCAGTACCGGGCCGTGCAGCACGCGCTGCTGGAGGCGCTGATTGATGGCCTGGCCGACGTCGCACGGCAGCAGCCGGAAGCCTGGCGACGCGTTCTCACGCGCCATAATGAGGCCTTGCTGGGCGCGGCGCTGTGCGATGACCGCCTGTTCGACCTGCTGCTGGAGCACGTGCGCGTGCCGACTTCGCAGGGCGACCTGCCGGCCAGTGCGCTGCCGGCGCGTGGTGCCGTGCATGTGATTCTCGACAATGGCGGTGGCTTCGAGGAGATGCTGTTCCGTGCGATGGGGGTACCGGTCGCGCATGGCCACCGCTATGCAGTCGTGCCGTTCCTGCGTCGCTGGGCCCAGGCCAAGGGCCTGCGCCTGGTTGAACTGGGGACCGAGCAGGGTAACCGTGCACTGTTCCGAAGCGATGACAGCCTCGACGAGGCGCAGCTGGCATGGCTGCGCGAGCAGCTGGGCGACGGCGAACAGTTGCTGCCGGCACGCTTCAGCCCCGAGTCGCTGCCGGTGGTGGTGGTGCCCGACCGCGAAGCCGAGCTGAAGCAGCGCCTGGAAGACGACGAGAACGACAAGCGCGTGTCGATGGCCGCGCTGCGCCTGGCCCGGCAGTTCACCGCACGCATCGAGTCGCGCGCGCCGTCGCGGCTGTACCTCAATCTCGACAACCCGGCAGTGCAGGCGCTGCTGCGCGCCCAGCGCGAGGGGCATCCACAGGCCGAAGCCGCAGCCCGTCTGCTGCGCTCACTGAAGATCATCGTCGCCGCGCAGGGCCGCCCGCTGGCACGCGCGAACGCTACGCCCGGCCCGGATCTCAATGGCGCCTTTACCGATATCGCCGGTGCCCTGCAGCAGATGCTGCGCTGAGCACCGTACCTTCTCATCCAGCCTTCGCTAGACAGGAGCACTTACCCCATGGACATCTGGAACTGGGTCGAAAAACTGCAGGGTGACCTGCGCCAGGCCGGCCAGGCGCAGAACGCGCACCTGCTGAACCGTCTCGCCGACGAGGTGAGTGAACTGCAGATCGACCGCGTCGATGCATTGCTGCCCGAAGCGCGTGCGCTGGGCAAGGCGCTGGACAACCCGTGGGTCGACGTCTATGTCGGCCACTGGGCGCTGCGCAACCGCGTCGGCAACCGCGTCGAAGGCGAGAGCGCGCTGGGCGAAGCGGTGGCGCTGTTCGAACGTGCGCACCGTGATGACACGCTGGAATGCCCGCAGTCGATCTGCGTGACCCAGGATCTGGCTGCCTGCTATGGCAACATCGATGGCCCGGGCTGGGTGCCCGAGCGCATCGAGGTCTGCGATGAAACACTGGGTCGCATCGACCCGAGCTGGGCGTGTTTCCAGTGCCTGAGCTGCGAGAAGGCCGATGCGCTGCTCGATGATGGTCGTGGCCAGGCGGCGCTGGATTACCTGCAGGCGCAGGCCGATGCCGTGGAGGCCTGTGGCAAGGAAGTGTTCGACAGCTTCCCGGAGATGCAGATCAAGATCCTGCTGGGAATGGGCCGTGCCGATGAGGCACTGGCACTGATCGAAAAGCGGGAGGCCGAAGTTGCGGCGTCCGGAGAGTACGAGCCGGCCAACTGCACGGTGCCGCGCCGCCTGTCCAAGGCCTGGGCGCTGGCCCAGCTGGGCCGCGACGAAGAGGCGCTGCAGCAGCTGGTGCCGTGGAGCGAGCTGACCCCGAACTACTGGCGCCTGTGGGCCAACACCGCCGCCGCGCTCTGCCAGCGGGATCCTGCGCGCAACACCTGGGATCTGGGCACGCGCTTCAACACGATCATCGAGCACTTTGCCCGGGTCGGATCGCATCGCCTGATGATCGAAGTGGCAGCGCTGAGCCTGGAGCTGGCGCTGCAGCGTGGCGCGCGCTGGGTGGCACTGCGGCAGCTGGAACTGGCCCGCACCCATCTGGCGCAGCTGCGCCAGGATCGTGGTGCTGCGGCGCTGGTGGCCGGCCTGGCCGCGCGCATCGACGCGTTGCCGGATGTCGCACCGCTGCCGGTGCCGGCGGGCGAGCTGCTGGCATGGCTGGACGCGCAGGGCGAACAGAACCAGTCGCGCGATCCCGAGCGCGAAGCGCAGTGGTTGCTGCAGGCGCATGCCGAGTTGCCCGATGACGAGGCGCTGGCCGAGATGGCGGCCAGCGCACTCAATGCCTGCGGCGCGCAGCCCGAGGCGCGCGCGCTGCTGTGGCGGTTCGTACGCAGCCATGCGCAGAACGATGGTCCCGCGGCCTACACGTTGATGCGCTGGCTGGCCGAACAGGGCGACGACGATGGCCTGCGCCAGCTGGCCGATCTCTACCGTGGCAGCGTGCCGGTGTTCGCGCACTGGTGCGAGGTGCAGCGTGCACGCCGCGTGTCCGACTGGCCGGCGCTGGAGCAGGCGGCCCGATCCCTGCTGGAGCTGTCTCCGGGCTCGCACGGCGCGCGCGGCACGCTGGCGCGGATGTACATGGAAACCGGCCGCTTCAGCGAAGCACAGGCCTGCTATGCGCAGCTGGTTGAATTGCTGGAAGATCCGAATGCCGCGCATTGGGACCACATGAGTGCCGCCAGCGCGGCGCGGGATTGGGACGCCGTGCGTCGCTCGGCCAAGGCGATCGGCATGGAGCTGTCCAGCCAGGAAGGCGTGGTCGAAGAGCCGTGGGGCTGGGTGATCATCCGCAGCGAAGAGAACGGTGAGCCGATGGAGTACTACGCCCGTCGCAGCGGACCGGTGACCGCGCGCATCGTCGAGAACGCGCCGTCCAACCGCGCCCAGCAGGTGGGCGACTGGGTGGTGTTCGATGCCGCGCTGGTGCATCCGGCACCCGAGGAGGAGGAAGCACGCGAGCATTTCATCCCGACCTATGCGCAGGTGCATGTGCTGGAACGCGGAGGCTTCGCCCGCAGCTGGATGATCGATGGCGCGCACCCGGGCGAAGAGGCCTGGAACGTCTTCGTCGAGGCGGCCGAAGCACAGGGTTGGAAGGTGTGGTCGCACAGCCGCCCGGACTACACCGTCACCGACCCCGATGTGGAAGACGGCACGCTGCCCGGCCTGCTGTTCACCGTGGCCCAGCCGCAGGACCACGCACCGCTGGCACTGCACCGCTTCCTGCAGCAGCACACCGCGACGTGGCCGCATCCGCATTGCTGGCTGCGCCTGGCCGAAGCCTGCGACCAGGATCGCCAGCCGCACCTGCACGTGATCGAGCGTTACGGGTTGTAAGCCGGGTATCGGGTAGTGCCGGCCGCTGGCCGGCAGCGCCGGGATATCCTGTATTGCCGGCCAGCGGCCGGCACTACCTCAAGGAAAAATACATGCGAAAGACAGGGATGTTGATGATCGCCGGGCTGCTGCTGGCCCCCACCGTGCAGGCTGCACCTGCCTGCCAGGAACCAGAGGCGGTGGCCCGCGCCTTCTACGAGGCAACGACGCGCAACGGTGATCTGCTGGAGCCACCCCCGGCGCTGGTCAGCCCTGCCTTCGGCAAGGCGCTGCGCGGCGAGCGTGCCTGCCAGGAACGCGGACAGGGCATCTGCACGATCGATTCCGATCCGTGGCTGGATGCGCAGGACGGCGACATCGAACCCCCGGTGCGCTACAGCTGGAAAGCGGCCTCGGCGAATTCCGGCCAGGTCGAGATGCGCTATTCGGTGTGGAAGAAGGCCTACGTGACCCGCCTGCCCATGGTGCGCCAGGCGCAGGGCTGCTGGCAGGTCGATGACATCCTCACCAACAGCGGCCGTTCGGTGCGGAAGATCCTGGCGCAGCCGGTGCCATGACCGGCGGCAGCATCCACGCAGGGTGCGGTCCAGTTGCCGGCCAGCGGCCGGCACTACCAGGTGATGTTGGGTGGGTGCTGACCGTTGGTCGGCACGCTTCTATCGCGTATGCCCGAACACCAGTTCGATCACGAACTGGCTGCCGAAGAACGCCAGCAGCAGCAACAGCATTGCCGCCAGCGTCCAGTGCACCGCCTTCATGCCGCGCCAGCCGTAGCGGCGGCGGCCGACCAGCAGCACGCCGAACACGATCCACGACAGCACGCTCAGCACAGTCTTGTGCACCAGCTTCTGTGCCAGCAGGTCATCGACGAACAGCACACCGGTGACCAGGGTCAGGGTCAGCAGCGCGAAGCCGACGGTGATCACCCGGAACAGCAGTGATTCCAGGTCGGCCAGCGGCGGCAGCGCCCGCAGCCACGGCCGGAACTCTCGGCGACGCAGTGCGCGTTCCTGCAGCCACAGCATGATTGCCAGCAGCGCGGCGATGCTCAGCGTGGCGTAGGCCAGCAGCGCCAGCCAGGCGTGGCTGGCCAGGCGCCAGCCCAGCACTTTGCTCGGTTCGTGGCCGTAGCCGTGGTAGGCCAGCAGCAGCACGGCAGCCAGCGGGAACACCACCACGCCCAGTGCCGACATGCGTCCGCGCGCGCCGACCAGCGAGGTCAGCCAGGCCATGCCCAGGCCGACCAGCGACAGCGCGGCGAAGAAGTGCATGTCCGGCCCGCCGTTGGTGCGCATCGCCACCATCACGTGGTAGCTGCCATGCAGCAGCATCGCCGGCAGGGCCGGCCACAGCCAGGTGGGCGAGCCGGTGGTTTCATCGCGGCCGAGCACGCGCACCAGCAGGGCACTGGCAGCCAGGTAGAGCAGGACGGCGATGAGAACGATTGTCATCGTTGCAGTTTCGCACACCCCTGCGGTGGTGGCGACGGCCCCGTGGCCGCAGTCCGGGGAGACAGCCGGACCCGTTATACTGTCTGCCTTATTGTCCCCCGCTTTCAGACAGGTTGCGCCGCATGTTCGAGTCCCTGACCCAGCGCCTTTCCGGCACCATCGAGCGCCTGCGTGGCCGTGGCCGCCTGACCGAGGAGAACATCCGCGAGGCGACCCGCGAAGTGCGCATCGCGCTGCTCGAAGCCGACGTTGCGCTGCCGGTGGTGCAGGCCCTGATCGAGCGCATCAAGGTACGAGCGGTCGGCCAGGAAGTGCTGAAGTCGCTGACCCCGGGCCAGGCGCTGATCAAGGTCGTGCGCGACGAGCTGACCGCGGTGATGGGCGCCGAAGCCAGCGACCTGAACCTCAATGTGCCCGCGCCGGCCATCATCCTGATGGCGGGCCTGCAGGGCGCCGGCAAGACCACCACGGTGGGCAAGCTGGCCAAGCACCTGAAGGAAAAGCGCAAGAAGAAGGTGATGGTGGTCTCGGCCGACGTCTACCGTCCGGCCGCGATCGAACAGCTGAAGACCCTGGCCGAGCAGGTCGGCGTGCTGTTCTTCCCGTCCAGTGCCGACCAGAAGCCGGAAGCCATCGTCCGTGCCGCCATCGACGACGCGCGCAAGTCGTTCGTCGACGTGCTGCTGGTCGATACCGCCGGCCGCCTGGCCATCGACGAAGCGATGATGGCCGAGATCAAGGCCCTGCACGCTGCGGTGAACCCGGCCGAAACCCTGTTCGTGGTCGACGCCATGACCGGCCAAGACGCGGCCAACACCGCCAAGGCCTTCGGCGATGCCCTGCCGCTGACCGGCGTGGTGCTGACCAAGACCGACGGTGACGCCCGTGGCGGTGCCGCACTGAGCGTGCGCTACATCACCGGCAAGCCGATCAAGTTCGTCGGCGTCAGCGAAAAGCCGGAAGGCCTGGACGTGTTCCACCCGGACCGTATCGCCAGCCGCATCCTCGACATGGGCGACGTGCTGTCGCTGGTCGAGCAGGTCGAGCAGCAGGTCGACAAGGACAAGGCGGCCAAGCTGGCCGAGAAGGTCGCCAAGGGCAAGAAGTTCGACCTGAACGACATGCGTGACCAGCTCGAGCAGATGCAGAACATGGGCGGCATCGGCGGCCTGATGGACAAGCTGCCGGGCCTGGGCAACATCCCCGACCATCTGAAGCAGCAGGTCAGCCAGGGCAAGGAAGTGCCGCGCATGATCGCCATCATCAGCTCGATGACCAAGAAGGAACGGCGCAACCCGAACCTGCTGAACGGCTCGCGCCGCGCGCGCATCGCCAAGGGCTCGGGCGTGACGCCGGCTGACGTCAACAAGCTGATGAAGCAGTACATGCAGATGGAAAAGATGATGAGCAAGATGGCCGGCGGCGGCATGAAGGGCATGCTGCGCAGCATGAAGGGCATGATGGGCGCCATGGGCGGCCGCGGCATGCCGTTCCGTTGATGCAGCGACGGGGCCGGCGCGCATTGCGACGCGGCCCCGGTCACAATGACTGGCGTATGCTGGATGGCGACTTCTCCAACAGGTATGTCGCGATGAATGCATCGCCGATTCTTGAACGCGCCGACACCTTCTGTCGGCGTTTTTCATTGCAGCTTCCGATCCTGCTGGCACCGATGGCCGGTGCCTGCCCGGTGCCGCTGTCGGCTGCGCTGGCCAATGCCGGCAGCATGGGCGCGATGGGCGCGGTGTTGTCCTCTTCGGCCGATATCGGTCGCTGGATGGACGATTTCCGCGCCGCTTCGACCGGCCCGGCGCAGGTGAACCTGTGGGTGCCGGATCCGGTGCCGACCCGTGACGTTGCCGCCGAGGCTGCCAGCCGCGCCTTCCTGGCGCAGTGGGGCCCGGACGTGCCGGCCAGCGCCGCCGATGCCACGCCCGCCGACTTCGAAGAACAGTTCGCCGCACTGCTGGCCGCACGCCCGGCGGTGGCCTCGACCATCATGGGTGTGTTGCTGCCGCGCCACGTGCAGCAGTTGAAGGATGCCGGCATTGCCTGGATCGCCTGCGCGACCACCTTGTCCGAAGCGCGTGCAGCACAGGACGCCGGTGCCGATGCGGTGGTGGCGCAGGGCATGGAAGCGGGCGGCCATCGCGGTGCGTTCGATCCGGCGATGGCCGAGCGCCAGCTGGTCGGCCTGTTCGCGCTGCTGCCGCGCCTGGCCGATCACCTGCAGATCCCGGTGATTGCCGCCGGCGGTATCGCCGATGGCCGCGGTATCGCCGCCGCGCTCACGTTGGGGGCCAGCGCGGTGCAGATCGGCACCGCGTTCCTGCGCACGCCCGAAGCAGCGATCGCCTCGGCATGGGCCGATGGGCTGGCCGCCAGCGAACCGGAAGACACCTGGCCGACCCGCGCCTTCAGCGGCCGCCTGGGCCGCGGCCTGGCGACCGCCTATGTGCGCGCCGCTGCCGCAGAAGGCGCCCCGCCGCCACGCCCGTACCCGGTGCAGCGCGGGCTGACCGCGCCGATGCGCAAGCAGGCCGCGCAGGAAAACCGCCTGGCGGCGATGCAGGCCTGGGCCGGGCAGTCGGCGTGGATGGCGCCGGCACAGCCGGCCGCCGACGTGCTGCGCGGCATGTGGAGCCAGGCGCAGGCGCTGCTGCGATGACGGTGACCTGCAACGGCCTGCCGGCACAGGTCGAGGATCTGCTGCCGGCGCTGGTCAACTACGGCCATTTCACCTCGCTGCAGGTGCGCGGCTACGCGGTGCAGGGACTGGACCTGCATCTGGCGCGGCTGTCACAGGCGACGCGTGAACTGTTCGGCAGCGAGCTGGATACAGTGCAGGTACAGACCTGGATGGCACAGGCCCTGCAACAGGCCGGCCTGGCCGATGCCTCGCTGCGGGTGACGGTGTACTCGCGCCGGTTCGATTTCCGCAACCCGCTGGCGGCGGTGCCGGTGGACGTGCTGGTGGCAATATCAGCGCCGCTGGCCCTGGTCGTGCCCAAGCGCGTGCGCAGCGTGGTCTGGCATCGCGAAATGCCGCGGATCAAGCACGTGGGCACGTTTGGCCTGTTCGCCGAGCGCCGCGCGGCGATGGCCGAAGGATTCGACGATGTGCTGTTCGTGACCGCTGATGGCGACGTGAGTGAAGGCAGCACCTGGAACCTGGCCGTGCACGATGGTGAACGCCTGCTCTGGCCGCAGGCGCCGGCCCTGCGCGGTACGGCCGAAGCGCTGCTGAAGCGGCATTGGCCCGATGCGCAGTTGACGCGGCCGTTGGCGCTGGCTGAACTAAGCAGGGTGAAGGCCGCTTTTGCCTGCAACGCCAGCGGCCTGTGGGCGCTGGAGGCCATCGACGGGCATCTCCTGCCAAGCTCGCAGGCGCTGGCTGAACAGGGCAGGGCGGTGCTGGCGGCGGTGGCTTGGCAGGGGCTGGGGTCAGATCCCTTTTGCGGCGCAAAAGGGATCTGACCCCAAGCGAACGCCCGGGGTTGGCTCGGCCGGACTCTACCGCTATAATCGCCCGCTTACCTCGCCATCCTGGCGACTGGGCAATAGGAAAAACACCATGGTCAAGATTCGACTGACCCGCGGCGGCGCCAAGAAGCGTCCGTTCTACCACATCATCGTCACCGACGTGCGCAGTGCGCGCGACGGCCGCAACATCGAGCGCGTTGGTTTCTACAACCCGGTCGCCCAGGGCGGCGAGAAGCGCATCGAGCTGGACCTGGCCCGCGTTGACCATTGGGTCAAGAACGGCGCCCAGCCGACCGACAAGGTCCGCAACCTGATCAAGGAAGCGACCAAGTCCCAGGCCGCTGCGGCCTGATCCTGACGGGCCACGCTTCGGCGTGGCCCTCTTGGTTGAAGCAGATGAAAGATATCGAGCGCCGCATCCTGCTGGGCAGGGTTGTCGGCGCTTTTGGTGTGCGCGGCGAGATCAAGCTCGAGTCCTGGACCGAGCCACGTTCCGCCATTTTCCGTTACCAGCCGTGGATCGTGCGCAGCCCGTCCGGCGTGGAAACCACGATTGAAGGTGTGCGTGGCCGCGACAGTGGCAAGCACCTGGTCGCCCGGTTCCCCGGCGTCGAGGACCGCGATACCGTTGAAGCGATGCGCGGCACCGAGATCTATGTGGCCCGCAGTGCCCTGCCACCGCCGAAGCCCGATGAGTATTACTGGGTGGACCTGGAAGGCCTGGACGTGAAGACCACCGAGGGCGTTGCCCTGGGCCAGGTCTCGCACCTGTTCAGTACAGGCGCCAATGACGTGGTGGTGGTCCGGGGTGACCGCGAGCGGATGATCCCGTTCGTGCAGCCGGACTTCGTCAAGTCGGTCGATTTCGAGGCCAACCTGGTCGTGGTCGACTGGGATCCCGAGTTCTGAGTGTGAGCATGCGTTTCGACGTCATCACCCTGTTCCCCGAGTTCCTCGCCCAGTCCGCTGGACTGGGCGTGGTCGGGCGCGCGCAGGAGAAGGGATTGTTCAGCCTGCATGGCTGGAATCCCCGTGATTACGCCGAAGGCAACTACCGCCGGGTGGACGACCGTCCGTTCGGTGGCGGCCCGGGCATGGTGATGCTGATCGAACCGTTGCAGGCCTGCCTGCAGGCGATCCGCGATGCTGATCCGACCCCGGCGCGGGTGATCTACCTCAGCCCGCAGGGGGCGCCGTTGACCCAGGCCAAGGTACGGGAACTGGCGGCACTGCCGCGCATGGTCCTGCTCTGTGGCCGCTACGAGGGCATCGACGAGCGTTTCCTGGAAGCCAATGTCGACGAGGAAATCTCCCTCGGCGACTATGTGCTGTCGGGTGGCGAGCTGGGTGCGGCGGTCATCATCGACGCCGTGGCCCGCCTGCAGGACGGGGCCCTGAATGACGCTGAATCAGCGGCCCAGGACAGTTTCGAAGGTGATCTGGGCCTGCTCGACTGTCCGCACTACAGCCAGCCGGCCCAGCACCCTCTGGGCGACGTGCCGGACGTGCTGCGCTCAGGCAACCATGCGGCCATCGCCGCGTGGCGCCGCCAGCAGTCGCTGGTCCGTACCGCCCAGCGGCGCCCGGACCTGCTGGATGAACAGACGCTGGGCAAGGCCGACCGCACGCTGCTGGAACAGGGCCGTCAAGCCCAGAAACAGAAGGCCGCCCCCTAGCGCAGGGCCGGCTTTATCGGCTATCATGGCCAATTACCGCCAGCCCAGGCCGGCGCGCGCAGTACCCACAACAAACGTGCAGCACAGTCCGGTGACTGCATGAGCCCACGTTGTCTACATGACACGCCCACCCGAACAAGAATCGGTGTAACCCATGAGCAAGCTGAACAAGTCCATCGTCGCGGAATTCGAATCCGCCCAGATCACCCGTGAACTGCCGAAGTTCAGCCAGGGCGACACCGTTGTCGTCAACGTGAAGGTGAAGGAAGGCAGCCGCGAGCGCGTGCAGGCCTACGAAGGCGTCGTCATCGCCACCAAGAACGCCGGCCTGAACTCCTCGTTCACCGTGCGCAAGATCTCGCACGGCTACGGTGTCGAGCGCGTGTTCCAGACCCACAGCGCCATCATCGACTCGGTCGAAGTGAAGCGTCGTGGTAAGGTCCGCGCCGGCAAGCTGTACTACCTGCGTGGCCTGGAAGGCAAGGCTGCCCGCATCAAGGAAGACCTGGCTGCCGCTGCTGCCGCCAAGGCTGCCCGTCTGGCCGAAAAGGCCTGATAAACAACTTCGGTTGTTGCCGCGACGGCCACCTTCGGGTGGCCGTTTGCGTTTCCGGCATCGCATCGGCCATGCTCAGGTGATGAACGACATCAACCCGCGCTATCCCGCCGTGATCCAGTCGGCGTTGCGCTTCCTCGACGGCAAGGGACTGGCGCGTGTGCAGTCGGCGCCGTTGCTGCATCGCCTGCTGTGGCGCATGGGCATCGCACTGCCACCGCCGATCCTGGCCGGCTTCGGTACCAATGCGCTGGTGCAGGGCCTGTTGTTCGGGCTGTTCTGGACCGCGCTGATGTGGCTGATGCTGTGGCAGGGCAGCGAGCGTCCGCTGGCCTTGCTGCTGGCGGCCGGGCTGTTGGCTGGTGCGCTGTTCGGCGTGGTGATGGCCGGCTTGATGCGCTCGCTGCGCCGTCACCGCAAATTGCCGGAGTGGCGCCAGTTCCGCGCGGGGCAGGCGGACTGAGCCGATGGCGCACTGCGCCGTGACCGCCCGGCACAGGCCGCGGTAGGCTGCCGGCATCATCCCGATGGACGTGCCGTGCGATGCCTGCCAAGCGAACCGCACCTTCCGCTGCGCCCAAGCTGTTGTCAGGCGGTAATCCGCAGATCGCCAAGGGCGAGGGCGATGCCACGGTACAGGCCTATATCGCGGCGATGCCGGACTGGAAGCGGCCGATCGGCGCACGGCTGGATGCGCTGGTCGAACAGGCCGTACCCGGGGTGCACAAGGCGGTGAAGTGGAACTCGCCGATGTATGCGGTGGCCGCGGGCGAAGGCTGGTTTCTCAGCTTCCATTGCTTCACCCGCTATATCAAGGTGGCGTTCTTCCGCGGCGCTGCGCTGAAACCGGTGCCGCCGGAGCCGTCCAGGAGTGCCGATACGCGCTACCTGCACATTGCACAGGATGGCGTACTGGATGAAGCCCGGTTTCTTGACTGGGTGCGCCAGGCCGCGGCATTGCCCGGCGAACACATGTAAGCCCACCGTTCTGATCTCCTTGCCGACGAGAGCCGCTGATGGCCACGCATGCACCCAACCCGGCCGATGCCGGAACCCCGGCCGCCGAACTGATCGATGCGCGCATCGCCGAACTGGGCGACTGGCGTGGCGAAGCGCTGGCACGCGTGCGTGCGTTGATCCATGAGGCGCTGCCCGACGTGCAGGAAACCTGGAAATGGCGGGGTACACCGGTGTGGGAGCACAACGGCATCCTGTGCACCCGCGAGACCTACAAGCAGGCGGTGAAGCTGACGTTTGCCAATGGCGCGGCGCTGGCCGACCCCAAAGGCCTGTTCAACGCCAGCCTGGAGGGCAACACGCGGCGCGCGATCAATATCCATGAAGGCGCGATGCCGGATGCCGCCGCGTTCAAGGCGCTGATGCGCGCGGCGGCCATGTTCAACGCGGCGAAGAAGAAGCGGTAGAGCCGGCTGCTGGCCGGCTGTGCCGCGATGCTGCTGGAGAGGCTTGAGGTTGCCGGCCAGCGGCCGGCACTACCGCATCGGTGCGGCATCCGGGTCGGCCACCGGCGACGGCGGGCAGGCCGGAATTTCCGACGGCGTGGCCAGTTCCTCGGCGTGCGAGGGCTTGCCCATCATCTTCGCCTTGCGCCAGCCGCCCCAGCGGTAGTACGCCAACGACAGCAGCATCGACGCCAGCGAGCTGACCGGGAAACTCCACCAGATCGCATCGGCGCCCCAATACGGCTGCAGCAGCTCGGCGAACGGCACGCGCACGCCCCACAGCGAACCGGCCAGGATCAGCAGCGGCGGGATCACCGCGCCGGTGGAGCGCACCACGCCGGAGATCACGAAGCTGACGCCGAAGAACAGGAACGAGCCGATCACCACGTGGTTGAGGTGACGGGCAATGTCCAGCGCCTGGCTGGCCGGCGGCAGGAACAGGGCCAGCAGCTGGCGATCGAACAGGACCAGCGGCAGGATCAGCGCGCCGGTCAGCAGGAAATTGAACAGCACGCCCTGGCGTGCGGTGCCGCGTACGCGGTCCCAGCGCTGTGCACCGACGTTCTGCGCCGCCATCGAAGAGCACGCCGCGCCGATCGCCATCGCCGGCATCTGCAGGTAGTTCCACAGCTGCAGGGAAGCGCCGTAACCGGCGGCGGTGTCGGTGCCGTACTGGTTGACCATGGTCATCAGCAGGATCACCGACAGCGAAATCAGCACCATCTGCAGGCCCATCGGCACGCCCTTGAGCACCAGCGCTTTCAGGATGGTCAGGTCGAGCTTGAACAGGCGCATGTCGGCGCGGCCCAGCCACAACGTGTGGCGCTTGTGCCGCATGTACAGCAGCAGGCCGGCCAGCGACAGCGTCTGCGCGACGAGCGTGGCCCAGGCCGAGCCGGCGATGCCCAGCGCGGGGAACGGCCCCATGCCGAAGATCAGAACCGGGTTCAGCACGATGTCCAGTGCCACCGACACCATCAGGAAACGGAACGGCGTGCGCGAGTCACCGGCGCCGCGCAGCGCGGCGGTGAGGAAGGCGAACGCATACAGCGTCGGCATCGCCAGGAAGATGATCTGCAGGTAGGCCTCGGCCAATGGCAGCGAGGCGGCCGGCGTGCCCATCGCCGCCAGCAGCGGATGGGCCATGAACCAGCCGGCGATGGCGATGATCACCGACAGGCCGATGAAGAAGGTGGCGCTGGTACCCACCACGCGCCGCGCCTGCGGGATGTCGCGCGCGCCGATCGCCTGGCCGATCAGGATGGTCGAGGCCATGCCGAAGCCGAACACCGAGCCGATCAGGAAGAACATGATGTTGTTGGCGTTCGCGGTGGCGGTCAGTGCCGCCTCGCCGAGGAAGCGCCCGACCCAGACCGCATTCACCGAACCGTTCAGCGACTGCGCGATGTTGCCGGCCAGGATCGGCAGGGAAAACAACAGGAGATTGCGGCCGATCGGGCCGGAGGTCAGGTCAAGCGGCGCTTTGGCCATGGAGTGGTGATCGAATCCCGGGAGGCGCACACTAGCACCAAGCCGGTTTGCGGGATGTGGCAATGCGTCAACGACTGCAGGTGAAGCGAAGGCTGGCGCTGGCCTTGATCGGCGCCGCGCTGGCCGCATGTTCGACAGGTGACCGGCTGGGCGATACCCAGGTGCGGCCAACCGACCGCCCCGAGTGCCTGGTCGGCAGCCAGCGCCAGGATCTTTCCGCCGGCGTTCCCATCCTGATCGGGGGCAGTGGCTGCCGCACCGACCCCTACAACCCGCGTCCCCTGAACAAGCGAACGGAGTAGTCCCTGCCGATGACCGAGCTTTCCCCGCTGTCGCCCAGTGTCCGCCTGGACATCTGGCTGTGGGCGGCCCGTTTCTTCAAGACCCGCAGCCTGGCCAAGCAGGCCATCGAGACCGGCAAGGTCAGCGTCGCCGGGCAGCGCCCGAAATCCTCACGCGCAGTGCGCGTCGGTGAGCAGCTGCAGGTCGACCGCGGCGAAGAGCATTTCGAGATCCAGGTGCTGGGCCTGAGCGACCAGCGCGGGCCGGCGCCGACGGCGCAGCAGTTGTATGCCGAGAGTGAGGCCTCGAAGGCGCGCCGTGCCGAACAGCGCGCGTTGCGCATCGCGGCGCGCGATGGTTTCCAGCCGCCGGAGCACAAGCCGGACAAGCGCGCACGGCGGTTGATCCGCGCGCTCGGCGATATCGACGCGTTGTAAGCAGCAGGGCGCCAGACCGGATCCGGCGCCCCCTTGGCTCAGCGCTTGCCGCCCAGCAGGCTGCCGCCGATCTTCAGCAGATCGCCCACGCCGAGCTGGCCGTCACCGTCCTGGTCCAGCAGGCTGCCGAGCAGGCCGCCGGCAAGACCGCCCTGCTGCTGCACCTGCTGCTTTTCCTGGCCGAGGGCCTGGCTGAGCGAGCCGGCGTCGGCCTGGCCGCCACCGAGGCGCTGGGCGAGGAAAGCCATCACGATCGGTGCGAGGATCTGCAGCAGCTGGCTGGTGCGGCCACTGTCGAGCTGGGTGGCCTGGGCCAGGCCGGTTTCCACCTTCTGCTGGTTGCCGCCGAAGATGTGGCCGAGGATGCCGGCGCCATCGCTGGCGGCACCACCGCCACCGCCACCGCCGCCCAGCACCGAACCGAGCACGCTGCCCAGGTCCAGCCCACTGTGGTTGTTCTGCAGCGCGCCGAGCAGCGCCTGCGCGCCCTGCGGCTGCGAGGCGTTGTTGCCCAGCGCGCCCATCAACACCGGCAGCGCGGCACTGATCGCACCGGAAGCCTGGGTGTCGCTGATGCCGAGCTGCTGCGACACCTGCTGCAGCGGTGCGCCCTGCAGTTTGGCGAGAAGTTCGTCGGTGAGGCTCATCTGCGGAATCCTTGATTGGGGTGGGGCGTGCAGAAGGTACGACGCGGACCGTTAAAACGGCGACGCCGCCTCACGGGGAGGCGGCGTGCTGTTCACGGGGCAGGGTGATCAGAGCTCGATGTCTTCGGCGCCCGGGGTCGCGGTGGGGAAGTCCGCTTCCGGCTGCGCCGGCTTGAACGGATCCGACGGCTGGCTGGCCAGCGCCTTCAGGGCCGCGGCAACGCCAGCGCCATAGGCCGGGTCGGCCTTGCTGCAGTTGTCGATGTGGCGCTGCTTGATGAAGTCCGGCGCATCGCCCAGGGCGCGGGCGGTGTTGGCGAACAGGCGGTCCTTCTGTGCCTGGTTGTAGCTGCGGAACAGCGCACCGGGCTGGCTGAAGTAGTCGGCGTCGTCCTCACGGAAATTCCAGAAGTCGGCGTCACCGCGGATCTTCATCGGCGGCTCGCGGTACTGCGGCTGTTCCTGCCACTGGCCGTAGCTGTTCGGCTCGTAGTGCGGCAGGCCGCCGTAGTTGCCGTCCACGCGCATCGCACCGTCGCGGTGGTTGCTGTGCACCGGGCAGCGTGCGGCGTTCACCGGAATCTGGTGGTGGTTCACGCCCAAGCGGTAGCGCTGCGCATCGGAATAGGCGAACAGGCGTGCCTGCAGCATCTTGTCCGGCGACGGGCCGATGCCGGGCACCAGGTTGCTCGGTGCGAACGCGGACTGCTCCACGTCCTGGTACCAGTTGACCGGGTTGCGGTTGAGTTCGAACTGGCCGACTTCGATCAGCGGGTAGTCGCTCTTCGGCCACACCTTGGTCAGGTCGAACGGATGGATGCGGTAGGTTTCCGCCTCCAGCTCGGGCATGACCTGGATGAACAGCTTCCACTTCGGGAAGTCGCCCTTCTCGATTGCGGCGAACAGGTCGCGGCCGTGGCTTTCGCGGTCATGGCCGACCAGGATCTGCGCCTGCGCGTCGGTCAGCGATTCGATGCCCTGCTGGCTGACGAAGTGGAACTTCACCCAGAAGCGCTCGCTGTCGGCGTTGGTGAAGCTGTAGGTGTGCGAGCCGAAGCCGTGCATGTGGCGGAAGCTGCGCGGGATGCCGCGGTCGCTCATCACCACGGTCACCTGCAGCAGGGCTTCGGGCAGCAACGTCCAGAAGTCCCAGTTGTTGCGCGCGCTGCGCAGGTTGGTATGCGGGTCGCGTTTCACGGCCTTGTTGAGGTCGGCGAACTTGCGCGGGTCGCGCAGGAAGAACACCGGCGTGTTGTTGCCGACCAGGTCCCAGTTGCCTTCTTCGGTGTAGAACTTCAGCGCGAAGCCGCGGATGTCACGCTCGGCGTCGGCGGCGCCACGCTCGCCGGCCACCGTGGTGAAGCGCGCGAACATCTCGGTCTGCTTGCCGACCTTCTCGAACAGCTTGGCGCGGGTGTACTTGCTGATGTCGTGGGTGACGGTGAAAGTACCGAACGCGCCCGAGCCCTTGGCGTGCATGCGGCGCTCGGGAATGATCTCGCGGTTGAGGTTGGCCAGCTTCTCCAGCAGCCAGACGTCTTCCATCAGCAGCGGGCCACGTGGGCCGGCGGTTTTGCTGTTCTGGTTGTCCACCACCGGTGCGCCGAAGGCCGTTGTCATCGGCGTGACCGGATCATCGCCGTGCTTTTGCTTGGGCGTGGTGCTCAGTTCACGCTGCTGCTGGGCGCCTTCCGCCGGCGACGGCGCGGTGTGATACGGGCACTTGGGGCTGTTGTTATCGGACTGGCTCATGGCTGGCTCCTGCGGGTGAAGACGGGGTGGAACATCTTCACTCGACTTTAGCTATGGCTAGATGAAATGAATAATCGAATGAATCATTCACTTCTATAGCTTCTGTCTATCGATTGTCGGGAATTCACTGCCGGGGCCTTGTTCCGGTCGCCCGGCGGCTCGCGTCCCGACACGCTCCGATCATGGGCCAGCAGTGCTCGATTCGACGATGCGCACCGGGCGCGCTAGGCCGTCGAATGCATCCACATAACGACGATGAAGCATCCCGTCCCGGCGCAGCTGGGTGTCCTGCATCGGCCGGATCTGGGTGGTCAGCGGATTCCCGCGTGGCGCCAGTTGCGTTCCATAGCGTGCGGGGTAGGGCCCCGATGCGCCTGCCTTCACATACCGGGTTTCCTGTACCACCAGGCCGGCACGGCGAAGGCGCTCGATCTGCAGGTCGCCGATGTTGGCGGTGTAGTCGTTGCCGAAGACATACTCGGCCTGCACGCCGTCGGGCCGGTTTTCCCAGGTTGTTGAAACGCAGTTGGAGGTGCAGCCACCGGTGAATGACCAGTGTGGTGAGTATGTGTACGTCCAGGAGGCGGGCTGGATGCCGGGCCCGGACAGGGTCTTGGATACCAGCGACTTGGCCATGTAGGCATTGGGAATGCCGAATGAGCCAAACCCGAAGTTGGAGGAACTAGTGCCGATGATGCCGCAGCTGCCAGGCGTATTGTCCGATCCGTGGATCAACTGGCGAAGCGAGAACACCCCTTGTGCACCGCTGGGATGGCGCATGGTGATCACATCGTTGAAGGCCGGGTCGCCGGCATCTTCCGAGCGGAATCCCGTTGCATTCTGCGCGCAGGAATTCATGTAGAAGCCTGGATTCAGGACGGGGGGCACCATCGTCCACGGCATGGCGCCCACATGGCGGTCGGTGGAGAAGGTCCAGCGCGACTGGTCGGGAAGTACGACTTCGTTGAGCGTGCGCCCCCAGTAGCTGTCGACGTAGTTGTAACGCCAGGTGCGATCCCCGGCCCGGACGGCGCCGATCTTGCCCTGCGCGTCATAGTCGATATCGATCCGGGCTCCGTCATTGGAAATGATCGCCAGCAGGCGGGTCGGGTTGGCACCGTCGTAGCTGTAACTGACCCAGTTGCCGTGGCGGTCCTCGACACGTGTCGCGTAGAGGAAGACATCGACGACCGGAACCAGCAGGTAGGGCTGCGATGTGCCATTGCCATTGCCATCACGATAGTACTCGTTGGCCAGCACGTCGTGCTGGTCGCGGACCGCCATCCAATCGAAGAAGTAACGGGTGCCATCGGTGGTCCGCACCACAAAACCTTCGCCGGTTCCATTCCTGATGGCTGGCAGGCAGCTGACGCGCCACTGGCTGGCCGAGGTACCAATGTAGGTTGCCCCATCCTGGGGCAGGCTTGCCCCTGCTTCCTTCAGCAACAGGGATTCATAACCGACCGCAGGGAGGTTGATGAAGATGCCGCTCCAATAGGTGTGCTTCGGGATGACCCGGGTGTTGAAGTCCGGTGACGGGCCCACCCACTCGGTCGGGGACAGGTTGCTGCCGCTGCAGCGGCCGCCGCCCGCCGCATTCCAGCCCCGGCGTTGATCGTAGGAGCCCATCATGTAGGGGGCATCGATCTCCCAGGACGCCCCCAGCGGGGCGGCAGCGCGATCCAGTCCCTGTTTCTGCTTCGGCGTTGTGCGGGTGAATGCGACCCGCATTCCACTGCTGGTCGGCACCACGACATCGGTCTGCGAGAACTGCAGCGTGCCATCCTTCCTGTTTAGGGAATCACCAAACAGATCATCGCCGAGCGCCGCGACCCGCGCACCCCGCAGGCGTTCGTCGTAGGTACGCTCGCTGCTTACGAATTCCTGTGCATCGGCCACGCCACACACCAGCAACAACGCTAGAACCGTACGCCGCATGTTCGTTCCCTCGTGATCGAATCCCCTCGCTTCGATGCCGCGGCATGTTGCCCGGCCCCATTGCATGCCGCTGGGATCGCAGTTTCAGTGACTGTGCGGAACGGCGCCCCAGCTCCCCTGTGGCGGTCTGCGTGGCCGAGTATGCAGGATTCTCCGCGGCGGCTTCCAGGGGGGCATGGTGCCCCCTGGCCAGGCGCACTTACAGCAGTGCCTTCAGCCGGTACAGCGCTTCCAGCGCCTGCTTCGGCGTCAGTTCGTCCGGATCGATCGCCGCCAGCGCTTCCTGCGCCTTGCTGGACGGTACCGCGAACAGCCCGAACTGCTGCGGGGCATCCAGCGCCTGCGGCGCCAGCTCGGCGGCGTGGCTTTCAGCGCCGCGCTGTTCCAGCTCGGCCAGTCGACGCCGTGCCTGCGCCACGGTGGCGCGCGGCAGGCCGGCCAGTGCGGCCACCTGCAGGCCAAAGCTGCGGTTGGCCGGGCCGTCCTTCACTGCGTGCATGAACACCAGCGCTTCGCCGTGCTCGACCGCGTCCAGGTGCACGTTGGCGATGCCGCTGCGGCCGCCCTCATGCTGTTCGTCGGCCAGCGCGGTCAGCTCGAAGTAGTGGGTGGCGAACAGCGTGTAGCAGCGGTTCTGGTAGGCCAGGTGGCGGGCCACCGCGTCGGCCAGCGCCAGGCCATCGTAGGTGGAGGTGCCACGGCCGATCTCGTCCATCAGCACCAGCGAATGGGCGGTGGCGTGGTGCAGGATGTAGCTGGTCTCGGCCATCTCGACCATGAAGGTCGACTGCCCGCGGGCGAGGTCGTCGCCGGCGCCGATGCGGGTCAGGATGCGGTCGATCGGGCCGATCACCGCCCGGCTGGCCGGCACGAAGCTGCCGATGTGGGCCAGCAGCACGATCAGCGCGTTCTGCCGCATGTAGGTCGATTTACCGCCCATGTTCGGGCCGGTGATGACCAGCATGCGACGGTCCGGATACAGGTCCAGGTCATTGGGTTCGAACGGCTGTTCGCGTACCGCTTCGACTACTGGATGGCGGCCGCGTTCGATCTTCAGGCACGGCTCGGCCTCCAGCTCCGGGCGCGCCCAGTCCAGCGCCTGCGCGCGTTCGGCGAAGGCGGCCAGCACGTCCAGTTCGCTCAGCGCAGCGGCACACTGCTTCAGCGGTTCCAACTGCCCGCCAAGGGTGTCCAGCAGCTGCTCGTACAGGTACTTCTCGCGCGACAGCGAACGGTCGCGCGCGGACAGCACCTTGTCCTCGAATGCCTTCAGTTCTTCGGTGATGTAGCGCTCGGCATTGGTCAGCGTCTGGCGGCGGGTGTAGTGCACCGGCGCACGATCGGACTGGCCCTTGCTGATTTCGATGTAGTAACCGTGAACGCGGTTGTAGCCCACCTTCAGGGTGGGAATACCGCTGCTCTCGCGCTCGCGAAGTTCCAGGTCGACCAGGAACTGGTCGGCATGGGTGGACAGCCGGCGCAGCTCGTCCAGCTCTTCATCGAAGCCATCGGCCAGCACGCCGCCGTCGCTCAGCTTCAGCGGCGGCATCTCGGCGATGGCGCTGGCCAGCAGCTGCGCGCACGCGTCGTGTTCGCCCAGCGCCGCATGCAGGGCCTGCAGGCGCGGCGAGTCCAGCGGGGCCAGCACTTCGCGCACCGCCGGCAGCAGGCCCAGGCCGTCACGCAGGGTTGAGAAATCGCGGGGGCGCGCCGAGCGCAGCGCGACGCGGGTGAGGATGCGTTCCAGATCGCCGAGGCGGCGGAACTGCTCGCGGATGTCGGCGTCCGCACCGCGATCGATCAGGGTTTCCACCGCGTGGTGGCGCTGCACCAGCACCTCGCGCAGGCGCAGCGGGCGGTGCAGCCAGCGGCGCAGCAGGCGCCCACCCATGGGTGTCACCGTGCTGTCGAGCACGCCCAGTAGGGTATTGCGGGTATCACCGTCGACACGCGTGTCCAATTCCAGGTGGCGGCGGGTGGCGGCGTTCATCGCGATCGCCTCGCCGGCGGTTTCCATCGCGATCGAAGTCAGGTGCGGCAGGCGCTGCTTCTGGGTTTCCTCGACATACCCGAGCAGGGCGCCGGCGGCGGCGGTGGCACGGGGCTTGTCATCGATACCGAAGCCGCTCAGATCGTGCAGCTTGAAGAAGTTCAGCAGCTGGCGGCGGCCGCTGTCCGCGTCGAACAGCCACGGCGCACGGCGGCGCACGCCGGTGCGCTGGCGCAGGAACTCCGGCCAGTTCTCCTCGTCGGGCACCAGCAGCTCGGCCGGCTCCAGCCGTGCCAGCTCGGCTTCCAGGGCGTCGTCGGTTTCCACCTCGTTGACCAGGAAGCGACCACCGGCCAGGTCGGCCCAGGCCAGGCCGTAGCCCTGCTTGCTGCGCGACAGCGCCATCAGCAGGGTGTCGCGGCGCTCGTCCAGCAGCGCTTCGTCGGTGACCGTGCCGGGGGTGACGATGCGCACCACCTTGCGTTCGACCAGGCCCTTGGCGAGCGCCGGGTCGCCGATCTGCTCGCAGATCGCCACCGACTCGCCCAGCGCCACCAGCCGTGCCAGGTAGCCTTCGTAGGCATGCACCGGCACGCCGGCCATCGGGATCGGCGCGCCGCCGGAGCTGCCACGCTGGGTCAGGGTGATGTCGAGCAGCCGCGCGGCCTTGCGCGCGTCGTCGTAGAACAGCTCGTAGAAGTCGCCCATGCGGAAGAACAGCAGCAGGTCCGGGTAGTCGGACTTGGCTGCGAAGAACTGCTTCATCGCAGGCGTGTGTTCCTTCGAGCCCTTGCTGGCGCTGTTGTTTTCTTTAATATCAATCACTTGAGTTGAAGGGCTTTGAGTGGAGTGACGGTGATTCGAGGCGAATGAAGGCGAGTGACGGTGTTTTCTGTAGTGACGATGTAGCGACGGGCGCGGGATGGGGTGGGGTGGGGTGTAGCAACGCCGTGTAGCAATGACCGCGGGCGTGCGTTACAGTAGCAACACCGGCACCCGGAGGGGCATGCGATGAAGAGTCCAGCGTCAAGCAGTAGGGCGGGTTCGCTCAAGTTTAGTTTGACCTACGCCCAGGTGCTGGCGCTGTCGGTCCACAAAGGCCCGGCCTTGGATGCGCAAGGAAAGGTTCGGCTGGTCCCGCGCCCGGACGGGAAGGCTTACGTGGTGCTGGACGGCGGGCCGGGGGCTCCCACGGGGTTTGGCTTCCGGGTCGGCTCCACGATGACCACCTACGTTGGCCAGAAACGAGGGCCCACGGGCACGCCGATCCGCTTCACCTTGGGCAACGTGAGCGACATGGGGCTGGACGAGGCCAGGGAGGCGTGCAGGGAGCACCTGGCGCTGTTGAAGGAAACGGGGAAGAACCCCGTCCACGTCAAGCGCCAGCAGTTGCTGGAAACGCTGGAAAGGGAATCGGAAAAAGAGTTCGGGGATCTGACCCTGCGCGAGGCATTGGAGCGTTACATCGCCCACTTGGACGCCCGCGCAAAGAACAAGAAGATCAAGCCGGCCAGCGTGGACGCGGTGAGGGACAGTTTGGCCCGCCTTTCACGCCCCACGGTTGGGTTGGCGGACAAAACCTTGAACGAGCTCCATTTGGAGGTCATCCAGCAGGCCTTTGATGCTTGCCGGATCAGTTCCATGCAACTGTCCAATCGCATTCCGCGGGACATGAGCAGAAAGCTGGCGGAGGTGGCGGATTGGGCCAAGCTCACCGTTTCCCAGCTGGAAGCGTTGGGCATCACCGGCAAATACATCCAGCGGGTGCGAGCTGCAGGGTTGAGTTCAACGGAACACACGTTTTCGGACGCCAGGCGAGCGGTGGATTTCCTCATCGACGAGGAAAGAGCCCGCGATCATCGGTTTGGCCGTCCCCAGCGCCAGTTCTACAACCCGCTGGTGGTGATCCATACCCGCGACATGCTCCGGGAAGCGCACGAGCTGCGAAACCATTACAGCCGGGCAGAGGTTCGCAATCCCCTGGACGACAAAACGCTGCCCAAGGTCCTCAAAGCCATTGCAGCACGGCGGGACGAACAAGGCGGGCGCAATGCGGCCGGGGCGGACTACCTGCTGCTGACCTTGCTTTGGGGAACACGGCGCAGCGAGGCTGCTCCGTTGCGCTGGTATGACCGCTGCACGCCCGGAGAGTTGTCGCAGGAAATGGTGTCCTGGGTCTGGCTGGCGGGGCCAGAGGACATCAACCCGACCACCAAGCGGGCGGGCAGCCAGGTCTACCTTTTCGAGACCAAGAACAAGGAGCAGCGGTTCTTGCCCGTCACCTACTTCGCCGAGCGCGTCCTGCAGCGGCGCTTCAACGAGCGCGCAGACGATACAGGGGCCAAGCAGGGATTGGAGGCCGCCAAGGCCGCGCTGAGCGCCGCGAGCAAACGGGGTGGGCAACGGGGACTGATCGACGCCTTGGAGGCGGCGGTGGCCGACGCTGAGCACGCGTTGGATCGAACCCGGTTCGTCTTTCCGGCAAGGTCCGGGCGCAGCAAAACGGGTCATTACTCCGACAGCAAATCCATCATCGCCAACGTGCGTCGCGACGCTGGGCTGATCGATTTGCGCGAGGAGGTGGACATCGGCCTGACCCCCCACGATTTGCGTCGCACTCTGGGGCGCTATGCCGAACGGATTCACGGCACCAAGGCCCGGGTCGTGTCGCAGATGCTTCACCACCGGATCAAGGACAAGGATTCCGCGGCCACCGACGCGATCTACACCGAGCAGGAGTGGTCGGTCCTGCGTCAAGCGTTTGCCGTGGTGGAAGAGCACATGATGGCGAGCAGTCCCCGGGTCTGGAACCGCTGGAAGGGCACGGACAAGCCGCGGCTGGATGAGGTCAACGACCCGCCAGTGACGATTTTTGCAGCACGCAACCAGAAGGTGGCGCTCGATGACGAGGATTGAGCCCGTTCGCACAGAAGAGGCGTTCCAAGCCAAAGCGGAAGCCTCTTGGAACGCAGAGTTGGCCCGGGCGAAGAGCGCTGGAGGCGGGTTGGTGTCCGCCAAGGCCGCCGCGTGGTTTTTGGGCATCCATGCCGACACGCTGGGCGAGTGGAGGCGACGCACCCCGCCCACCGGGCCCCGCTTTCAGAAGGCCACCGGCAGCGCCGTCAATGGCCCCAACCAGCGTGTGAAATACGACTACGACGAACTGGTGGCTTGGAAGGATGGGCGTCAGGGCAGGTCAGCGAAAGAGCGTCGGCTGAGCGCTGAGCTGGAGCGCTTGAGCCAACAGCAGCGAGAGCTGGAGCTGGAGCGGCAGATCCACGAGGCCAAGGTGGCATTGGAAAAGCTGCGCAAGAACGCCGGGCGCTTTGCTGCGTTGATCACGTCCCATGAAGGTTGGGCCATTCCCCACCCATGGGCGGTGGTGGGAGGGCTGATTGCCGGGCACGTGCTCACCGTGGACGAGGACACCCTGGATCGCGCCCTGGCAGAGGGCGAAATCTGGGAGGCCCCCCTGGCCGAGGCGCTGCTGGAGCCTTGGACCAGCGTTGCGGCGCGCGAGCCATTCGATGACGCGATGGAGGCGGCACAATCCGCGTTCCAGGCGGCGTGGAGGGAGGTCCGCAACCAAGCCCGTGCTCAAGGCTTGGACGACGGTCTGCCGCCCGCGGCGGACCCAATCACTCGCACGCCGTTCCGCTTCTAAGCATCTACAGTCCCCACCGATCCTAGTGGTTGCCCCGTATGTCGTTTGATTCGAAAGCAAAGACCGAAGCGGCGCTGATCCGTCGCTATGCCGACCGCTACGGGCACGTGGACGACACGTTCGCGGGCGGGTGGGGGGTAACCTGGGGAAAGTTGCTGCGCGCTCTCGACAAAGAGCTGGCCGATGAGAAGAAGCAACGCCAGGAACTGGCGGCTGGCAAGCGGGAGGCGGTGTGGATGGACACATGGACCGCCGC
Source organism: Stenotrophomonas sp. YJH_SMC_120 (assembly GCF_059368675.1). Classification (NCBI taxonomy): domain Bacteria; kingdom Pseudomonadati; phylum Pseudomonadota; class Gammaproteobacteria; order Lysobacterales; family Lysobacteraceae; genus Stenotrophomonas; species Stenotrophomonas sp. YJH_SMC_120. The sequence continues at coordinate 549,383 of NZ_JCAFRY010000001.1, read as the reverse complement.
CGAGGCCGCGGGCCTGCTGAACATGACTTACGAAGCCTTCAACGCGTGGGCTCGCAAGGTGGGCGTGGTCGTGGACAAACCGGAGCAGGCACGCACCCATGCCGCCATATCGCTGGTGGATCTTATTGACGCCGCTGAGGACGAGAAAAACCGTCCGGGCGGCCGCCCGTGGCGGGAAGCGAGGGAGGCAGGCCATCTCTTGGGGGCCACGCGAACGCTGCCCGAAGGCTTGGCGACGTTTCGAGAGCAGCTCAATGGCGACCTCCTGCTCACGATTGGGGTCGATGAGCGAGGCGAGCGTGTGGTGGCGTCGGTAAGGCCAATCGAAACACGGGGCGCGAAGGACCATGTTCGTATGTTCTTCCGAAGCAAGAGCATCGCTGAGGTTGATCAACACAACTACTTCAAACTCGAGGTCGAGAAGTGCGGACTGGCCGAAGCGTTCGGCATGCCTTGGGCACAGCCCGCACTGAAAGACGCGTTGCTCCAATGCCACAAGGACTGGCTGGGTGCCGTTTCCGACTTCATGGCGTGGGAGGAATCCCTGGCCATCAAGGACGCATCGGAAGCCCAGACTGCATTCGATGCCGAAGAGGACCCGCAGGCCGCGCCAGCCATGGCGCTGAAAGCGCGCGAAGCAGAGCGACTAAAGGACGCGAAGATGGCGCTGACGGCCCGCAACGAAGCAAGGGCGGAGCTGCTGGACTTCTCGCTTCCGGCCCCTGCCCCGAGCAGAAAGGGAACGCCCTTCTAGACGGTCCTTCAGGGGCGCAACGCCCCTGTCTCGCCGGCTGCCCGCCGGCTCGGTCGTGGAGAGATAAAAGCGGGGAAGCAGCGGCTTCCGCCGCCGCCCCAGCGTGGCTGGATGAATGAAGATTCAGGTCCAAGAGGGGGACCCCTCTTAGGGCATCGAAGCGCTCGGACCGTGACTGGAAAATGGAGCCACACCAGCACGGAGACATTCATGCAGCCGCTCATCCTCTCGCTCGACCCCTCGCTCTCTAACCAGTTCTCTAACGTAACCCCGCAGGTCCTCGCCGACGCCTTGGCCGACGTTCTGCCCCACGCATTGGGCCTGCTTGCCGCCGACACCAGCACGTCGGTCATCGTGCCCAACCGCGACCTGCGGGGCGTACCCCCCGACCAGGGGCTCACCTTGCAGCTGGCAACGCTGAACAGCTTCCTGGACATCGAAGACGCCGCCAACGGCTAAGCCAGCAGCGCAGCAGTACACCTGGTCAGTCTGGCCGAACCCCAAAAAAACGTTCGCGAAACGCGGCTGACCAACCGTGCTGGCGGAGCCTTGCCCACCATCTGGAACTGCTCATGAAACAGCAAACTTTCACCTTCCACATCACCGCAGCGATTGACATCGTCGCTCTGTTGCCAATGCCTGGACGAAGCCACAAGGGCGCCGAGCGCGAGGTGCGCCGGAAGTCAGCAAAAAAGTTGGCAGAGGCGTTGGTGACGTTTTTCAGCATCAATCGCATTGAGAAGGCCATTTCGTGCTCAGTTGATGAAGGGATTGCTGAAGTGCTGCCGCGAGTCAGTTTTCCTTGCCATCGTGCGGGTCTCATGGATTTCCCCGAGACCTATCCGGCCGATACGAAAGAGGGTTTCGCCGAGCTTAGCGGCGATGGACTGGCGACAAGGAGCTTTGCCATCCAGGCGGCGACGCAGGAGGAAGCCCTGTCACGATTCCGTTTCTTCAGTGCCGAGCAGCTCAATGCGGTCCCTTGGCAGGTGTGGGGCGTGGCCTTCTACGACGCAATGGAGTTCACCGTGCAGGGGCAGTTGTTTGCCCTGAACGTGAGCGAAGAGAAGATCGATAAGATCGCTGATCACATCGAGCTTGAGCTGTAGTAACCAGCGCCAAGCCTGGACCAACCCGTCAAACCCCGTTTGCGAAACACGGCTTTTCTTAGCCGTGCCGGCGGAGCTTTGCCCAAAAAACCCAAACCTGGAGATTCCCCATGAACACTGTTGCTCACCCGCTCAAAACCGGCGCGCTGTCCATGCTGAAGCAGCGCAAGATCACCTCCTCCCCTCGCGCCACCAAGCTCGCGTCCGCCACGGTCGGTTACGACCGCCTGCCTGCGGCCCAGACCACGGACACCTGGCTCACCTCGCCGGAGCTCATCTGGGGAAGCCCGAAGGAGGGCTACACGGGCCTCGGGCCCTTCGACCTGGATCCGGCAACGCCCGAGAACGGGATGCCGTGGCCCACCGCGGCTCGGATGCTCAAGCCCAGCGATGACGGCCTGGCGTCGGAATGGCCGGCGGATGCCTTCGTTTTCATGAACCCGCCGTTCGGCCGGGGGCAAGAGGCCTGGATGGAGAAGATGGCCAACCACCCGGGGGGCGGCATCGCCCTGGTGTTTGCGCGAACCGAGACCCGCTGGTTCCAACGTTTCGTGCTGAACCACCCCAATGTCAGCGCGGTGGTCTTCCAAGAGGGCCGCTTGAAGTTCCACCGGGCCAACGGAGACGTAGGTGACGCGCCCCCTGCTGGCCCTGCGTGGATTGCCTACGGCGAGGAGGGCGCCCGTCGCTTGAAGCGGGCGGTCAGGGAGGGGCAGATCCGCGGATGTTTCCTGGAGCTGGACTTTGCCCGGTTGAGTTCTGGGGTGGGCGCTGACGTGGGGGCGGCCAACGATGAGTAAGCGCACTTCGAAGAAGGCAAAGCCGACCTCACCCCGCGATGCGGCTTACCAGCGGTTGCTGAAGGCCGTTCAAACCATCCCCGGGGATTCGCCCCGGGAAAAGATGCGCAAGTTCACCGCGCTTGCGCTGAAGGTTTGCGTTCTCAAGCAGGCCGAGGAGTTGTTCACCTGGGGATATGGGCCCTTGGTCGCCTGGTGTGACTTGACGCTGCTTGGGACCGATGTGGATGGGTCCGAGGATTGGTGCCTCGAAGCGGGCCAGGCATACGGCGGCGCAGTGGAAACCTTCGAGCCGTTCGAATGCATCCTGGGCCGGCTGTTTAATGAGTTGGTGTGGTCAGGGAAAAAGAACGACGCTCAACATTTCACCCCCTGGGGCTTGGCGATGGCTTTGAACGCCTTTGCTCAAGCGCCTCAAAAAGACGAGTGGCCCATGGGTGACCCCACCTGCGGAGCCGGCACGCTGTTGCTTGTGAAGCTTCACGAACTGGCCGGGAAGGATTCGAAGGCCCTTCGGGGGCTTACCGTGAAAGCGAACGACCGCGATCCGTTGTGCGCTGCGATGACCGCACTTCAGTTGCTGTCAAACCAGTTGATCTGGCGGATGCCCATCGGGCGCGTGGTAATCGAGTGCAAAGACATCATCACCGAATACATGGAAATGCGGGTGGTGTTTTGGTCTCTCACGCGAGATCGGTTCATCGCCATGGATGAGGAGATCCGGCTCGAGAAGGCCAACCGGATGACGGGCGCTGACATGGGGGCGGCCAACAATGAATGAGGTCACTGCGCTTGTGAAGGCCATCCGCGCCATTCCTTCCACTCCTGGCAAGCCGTGGAATCCGCGGGTTGCATTCGAAACGTTCGTTCAGCACGCACTGATGTCGATGGCACATATCCACGCAGACACCAAGGGTCACCTCGACACCAAAGTCCTTGCTTTTGGACCCTTGAAAAAAAATGTCGAAGAAGCGCCTGAAGTGGTAGCAGCCATCAACGCTTACATCAAAGCGGTCTTCGCAAGCAGGCCGTTTGACGATGTCCTGGGACGGGTCCATGCCGAGCTGCTGGCCAGGAAGGGTGGAGAAGGGCTGGGTCAGTCTTTCACTCCCGGCGATCTTCTCGATCTGGTTCAAGCCCTTGCCACCAGGCATCGGCCTGGTGGGAGCGGAGCCAAGGTCTACGACAGCTGTTGCGGCGCGGGTTCGCTTGCCCTTGCCGCGATCAGGAGTCAACTGAAACACCTTCCAAGCGAAAAAATCCTGGTGCTGGCGGGGGACATCGATCCGTTGTGCGCAGCGATGACGGCTTTGCAGATCCACGCGAATCAAACGTTTCATTTCTTGCCGCTTGGGGCGGTCAAAGTCACGGTGGGGAACGAACTGATCGGTCCCAGGCGCCCCGGGTTTTGGTCTCACTTCCACCTCTACGAGTAGAGGCCGGAGGCCCGCCTTTCCCTCTTCAAGACTCGGCGGCGAGCAGCCGCCGGCTCTTGCTTCAAGCCGCTTTTGCTCTTGTTTTTCCTAACAGGTAACAAGCACCTGTTACCCCCTTGTTACCCGTGAAAGCCTTGTCCCATAAGGAGGTAACATGGGGTAACAGGGTAACGGGTGGATCGCGAGCTCCCGATGGATGTATGCATGGATGTTGTGAGCGGTGAGTGGATTTTTCTTGCGTGGATCTCTTAAACCACTTGTTACCTTGTTACCACCTGTTACCCCCCAGTAAACATAAGGGTTTGAAGGGTAACAAGTGGGTAACAAGCACTTGTTACCTCCAGGGCTGATGCTTGAGGTATTTCACACTTTCAAGTGTTTCTGGAGCATCAAAAGCAGAAACGAACATCCGTTGGCGCGAGCCCTTGCCAGTTCCGTAAAGCCTGCTTAGATGGATTTGTGGCCACAACAGGACCACAAATCAAGAAACGGAGCAGGCAGTGAAGACGAAACGCGAAAAGACCGCACGGGATGAGTTGTTGAAGGCCCGGGTCAGCAAAAGTTTTAAGGCGTTGGTGGAGGAGACGGCGGTGGCCCGTGGGCAAACCCCTTCCGAGGCCATGCGTCAGGCGCTTCAAGAGTGGGTGCATCGCCCCAGTCAAGCGGCATAAAAAACCCCGGGTGCGAACCGGGGCGTTTACAACTAGGGATTACAACATGAAGAGTAAGTCGAAGACTGGCCCTGTCAAGGGCGGGGAGGCCAATGGCGACGCCGTTGATCAGGCTCCGAAGAAAAAGGGCAAGGCCTTTGGGGCCGAAGCCAATCCCAACGACGCCACGGATGACCTGGGTGTGATCGGGGAAGACCTCTCGTTTGAGCTGGCCTATGCCGACGATATGCGCCGCGGCAACCAGTTTCGCATCGGCGGCAAGATGGACAACGGCGAGATCGACGTTTCCCTGTATCAGTGGGATGAGTCCGAAGGCATCTGGGCCCTGCAAGCCACCCGGGAAGTAGAAGCCCACGCGTTGGACTGGATGCGCAAGCACGCCCCGGAGGACGCCAAGCAGAGCAGCGCAACCAGCTGCGTCAAGACGGCCATGCTCGAAATGATCCGCTTGCCTGGCATGAAGTTGCCTGAAAGCCAGCATCGGGCCATCGTGCCGCTGAAGGGCGGTTACCTGGAGATCCTCAAGGACGCTAACAAGAAGGCCTACATCGAATACCTGCCGGCCGACCCCAAACACGGGATCACATCTCTTGTTCCAGCGAAGCTCAACCTGGACCAGGTGAAGTCGGGTCGTTACACCCCCAAGCCGTTGGACCCCAAGTCGCGGTGGGCCAAATATCTGGATCGCTTCATGCCTGACATGGCCGTGCGAGGGTTGCTTCAAGAAGCCATGGCGTCGTCGGTCATGCCGATGTGCCTGGAAAAAGCCTTCCTGTTGCTGGGAAGCGGCAGCAACGGCAAGAGCACCTTGCTTCACGTCCTGCGAGCCATCCACCCCAAGAACACTGCGGTCCGCATCGACAAGCTGGATGGGCAGTTCGCCATGGCACCTCTCGCTTCCAAGACTCTTTATCTGGCGACAGAGGCGCCCAAGGTCCTCTCCGATCCCATCCAGCAGGTCCTGAAGGCGCTCATCTCACGCGACCCCATGTCCGCCGAGAACAAAGGCAAGGACGCTTACACCACGGTTCCTCGGGGCACGCTCTTTCTTGCCCTGAACGCCATGTTCTCCGTGACGAGTCATGAGCACGGCTTTTGGCGAAAGATCTGCATGATCCCCTTCAATGTGCGCCTGGCCGAGAACGACAAGGACCGCGATCCGGACTTCCACAAGAAGCTGACCGAGGACCCGGCGGAAATGGCCGTGATCATCGACTGGCTGCTGGAGGGAGCCATGCGCCTCATTGAGCGAGGCGGCCTGCCCGAGGAAATGCCCGAAGCCGTCAAGGCGCTGGCCGAGCAGACCCGGCAAGAGACGGACACCACGGCGTCCTACTTCGCTGAGCGCATGGTCATCGAAGAAGAAGGCACGTGGACCGACAAGAACGACATCTATGCAGACTACCGAAACTACGTTCTGGATGAGCTGGGCCGCAAGCCGGTGGGTGCTGAAGAGCTTTGGAAGCGGGTGCGCGAACGGATGCCGGGGCTCCAGCAGAAGCAGAAGAAGGCGACGAAGGGATCGAAGGCCGAGCGCTGGGTCAACCTGCGCGTGGGGGGATTGAAGCCGCGCCTGGAGGGCGGGGCTCCCCAGTCCATCCCGGACGAGGAGGTTCCGTTGGGTGACCCTCTGAGCAAAGAGGCCATGGAAGCCATCGACCTCCTGTCGGGCGCACCGATGGCTGAAGCCGCGTAGGCCTTTACAACCGGCGACGTTGCGCTATTGCAAAGGGGTATCCAAACCAAAACGGAGCCCCCATGCCATCGCCCAACCACATCCCCGACGACGCGTTCCCCGAATCGGCCATCGGCCCGGCCGATCTGGAGAGTCCAGAGACGCCGGAAGCGGACCCGCAATACTTGCTCGTGCAAAGCGGGTTTGGTCTCCACGTCCGTCTGGGAAAAGACGGCGACCAGGGATTGCGCAGCGAGGACGAAATCGCCGAGCTGGTGCGGCGAGCGTTGTATCACCGCAAGAGTCTGACCCTTCATATCGAGTTCTGACCCCATCCACCCACAACCACCTGTTGAGAGGCGCAGGAGGTTGAAAAAGATTTGAGGCAACCACCCATGTCCAAGTATTCGGATCTCATCCAAACCACCGCCGAGCGAATGCTCCAACTCATGCAGCAGGGCACCATCCCCTGGCGCCGACCCTGGAACGACCCCGACGCCCCGCAGAACGGCTCGATCAACGGGCCGTGGAATCCAACCTCGGGCAAGTCCTATAGGGGCTCGAACACACTGATCCTTCTCGGGGCGCAGATGGCCCACGGCTACAACGACAATCGCTGGCTGACCTATCGGCAGGCAGAAAGCATCGGGGCCCAAGTCAGGCGCGGCGAGAAGGGGCAGCAGATCGCCTACTGGGACTTCAGCAAGACGGGCAAAGCCAAAGACGGTGCCGAGCCGTTGACCGAAGGCGAAGAGAAGGGCGGATACCAAGGGCCATCGGTGTTCGTCGCCACGGTGTTCAATGCCAGCCAAATGGACGGCATGCCCGAGCCCCCGCCGCCCTTCATCATGCCCGAGTCGATCCGCAACTTGCGTCTGCGGGAGTTGTTGGACAAGCACCAGCCAAAACTTCATCACGATGGCGGGAACAGGGCCTTCTACTCCGTTGCTACCGACAGCATCCACGTTCCGAAAGCGGGCAGCTTTCAAGACCCGATTAGTTATGCGTCAACCGTGCTCCACGAACTGGCCCATTGGACCGGGGCCAAGCACCGGCTCGGCCGCGATCTAACCGGGCGATTCGGGACGGAGGGGTATGCCAAGGAGGAACTGGTGGCAGAGCTGTCCAGCCTTTTCATTTCCGAGCGCCTCGGGATCGGGCTGGGGAAAGAACACGAAGAACAGCACGCCGGCTACCTGCAGTCTTGGATGAAAGCCCTGGCCGATGACCCTAGGACCCTGTTCCGCGCAGCCAGCCAAGCGGAGAAGGTCATGACCTTCCTCGACATCCCGACGTTTGAACGCGAGCCGCTGCCGCAGGTCAAGAAGGAGCAGGACACCGAGCAGGGGCGGAAGGCGGAAGCCGGTCGAAGGTCGCCGTCGCAACGCAAGGAACGCCAAGTAGCCTAACGCTGGTAGGGCTTGACCTTCCCCGAGTTTTTGCTAGAACTGGGAAGTGGGCATCCATGCCCCTGTCAGGTTCCCCATCGGGGTTGAAAACGAAGAACGGCTTCCACCGCATTCCTGCGGTGCTGGTGAGCCGTGACCTACTCAACACCAACCAATGGAGGACCCCATGCAACACGATTCCACCCAACCCATCAGCGCACGCGAAGCCCTTGGTCTGAAGCTCTGCGAACAAGAGCGCGACCTGCTCATCCAAGCGGTGAAGAACGATTGGTCAGTAGACGAGCTTTACGACGAGCTGCGGCAAGCGGCCTTCGACCATTACTACGACGGCAAGACCGATGAAGAAGAGTGGAAGGAAGAGACCTGGGTAACCAGCTACAAGGACTACGTGGCCTTCCTGACCGCTGCCACCGAGTATCCGCTCCACTTCGCCGTCGCATCCGGCGATGCCGAATGGGCTGGTGACCTGCTCAAGTCGGGACGCACGCCCCAGGACGCGGACTCGGAGGGAACGACCCCGACAGATTTGTTGGGGCGGCACGGGAATGATCAATCGGATCAGGTCATCCGTGCCCACAACCGAGCCAAGCTCCTCGACAGTATACTTCCGCCTGCCAACGCTTGGAAGCCACCGGAAGGCGGGTTTGGGGCCGACGCCCAACGGCAGGTCGGTGCGGCCATGAAGGCCCATGGGCAGGACGGCCAAACCCTGGAAGCCCCTCGCTTGCGAGCGCGCTTCTAAGGCCAAGGGAAAGGGCGGCGAAAGCCGCCTTTTCTTTTCCCGATCCCCTTGCGCAAACCAAACCGTTTGTTATGGGTAGTGCAACCCATTCAAAAAAGGAGGCCTCATGCGCGCGTTGATTCTTTCTCTGGCCCTTGCCAGCCTGCTCGCCCTTGCCGCCAGCGCCGCCGAGCCCCGTAGCGATTCGGTCGCCGTTGCCGTCGGGGTGAATGCCACCGTGATCACGCCGCACACCATCGCAGTAAGGGTCACACACGCCTGGGAGGCGTCCCCCACGGAAACCGCCACCGGGGTTCAGTCCTTCGAACCCATGGAAGCGCCGGGCCGTGGCCCATACGCGGCTTACAACTCAATCTTGAAGAAGAACCCCGCAACACGCGAAAGCGTCACGCTGTGGGTGATTGACGAGGCGCAGCGCTACTACACGCTCCGAGTGACGTATGAGCGCGTCCCATGCCGCGACACGCGAAACAACGGTGTGGATGACAGCGTATGTGCGCTGCGCATCGCTGGCCGCATTCTGCCGTTCTACATGCAGGGCGACGAGCAGGGGGCTTTTGAGGTGGGGGATCAAGTTTTTCTCCGCTCCGAAGGGACCGCGCAGCCAGTGATTACAGAGCTTGAGGCAGCTTCCGTATCCGTAGTCATCGGTGCGGGCAGAGAAAATGTAGCCGTTGGAGGGCAGCGCTGATGAAATGGCTCGCATTTTTCCGCAAGCGCCCCGATGCCGCGCTGAGCATCGAGGACTTCAAGCAATCTCCAGGCCACGTTTTGATGGACGAAAGCGGATACCTGGGCCTTTCTCACGAAGCAGCAGCCCCGATCGATCGGTTGCGCCAAGCCAAGGGCTGGGGCGTGCGCTCTGCCAACGCGGCAACGACCGGCAAAGGGCGGCGCTAATGGGAGCCACATTCAAAAGCATTGCCCACCATTACGGTCACCTCATTCTAGACGGCATGGACTGCTCCCCTGCGCAACCTCGCGAGCTGCACCACCTGCCAATGGCATGGAATCTCAAGCCCAGCCAGTGGGGCCAACCTCTCACTTTCCAGGCGCGCCCGCTGAGGAGTCGCGCGGGAGGCCGCCCATGGTGAGCGCGATCCTTCTGCTGACCCTGCTTGGCCTCATGGTCCTGGTCCCGCTCTGGACGTTCAAGCGCTTTGGCGACGCTAAGGCAGCCTGGCAACGGGTAAGAGGCGGTGAGCGAGACGCTCGCACGCACGGCCGCGTCGTGATCCATGGCGGGCTGTTTGGAGTTGGGATGGTGGTCATCGCCGCGTTCTTGGCCCAAGCCACCTTCAGCGTCTGGCACCAGCTCGCCACCGGGGGAGGCCTGTTTGTCCTCGGCACGGTCGCGGTGCTCTGCCTGCTGGCCTTTTTCTGGAGCAAGGGGAGGTCGCGCGGATGAGTGCGTTGACGATGCTTTTCCTTTCCATTCTGGTCTTTGCAGTGTTTCTTTGCTCGGCGGCGGTTATCTCTTTTGTGGCCGCGCTGACTTACCCGACGGTGAAGCAATCGCTGACCTTCCTCCGGAGCGGCGAGCGGAGCGCGTCGCTTTACATTGGTTTCGCCATTTATGGGGGGATCTTCACGGGCTGCGTCCTCACGCTTGCATTCGTGGCGGTGATAATGGCCCTCAACATTTCCAGCGCTGAGGACGCCGCTCTATACGCGGCCACCTTGCTTAGCGCGGGACTGGGCTACTGGGTGGGCCGATGACACGCGAGCCGTCCACCTTGTTTGCCCCAGACGTTCTTCCCGGGCCGGATGGCATCGAGCTGTTGCCGATGCCCGCAGACATCCGGGCCATCTACGACGCAGCCCAACGCAACACGCCTTTCAGCAAGGACGTGGACGACGCCCTGGCCGCGCACCGCAACGCACACGGCGAAGCGGAGCAAATCGAGCACGCTCAGCGTGTGGATCCTGCGGATGCCATGCCCTCGGAGCGCTACCGGGCTTATGTGAGCCAACGCCGCTATGCGGTCCGCGCCTGCATTCAGGCCGGCATGGCACGAAAGGACATCGCAAGGTTCCTCGGGGTGGCTGTTTACACCTTGCAGAAAGATGCTCAAGCCCTTGGACTGCGGTTGCCGGTCTGCCAACGACAACCGAGGAGCATTGCAGGGCACTCGGTTGAGGAAGTGCTGAGCCTGCTCCACGAACTGGGCACCCGCACCCGTGTGGCGGCTCGGATCGGCGTCACGCAGCAAGCGGTTAGCCTGTTTTGCAAGAAATACGAACTGGACATGCCGCAAAACGGAAAGAAGGCGGTTGTTCTGGCTCGGCGCAAAGAGGTGCGCCGGTTGAGCGAGGCCGGCCTATCGGTGTCTGAAATGGCGCAACAGTTGGCCGTGCCATACGCGTGCATAACGGCCGACCGCAAAGCGCTGAAGCTGCCGCGTGTGCGTCTGCCGGCAGAGAAAATGACCCTCTTGGGCTTGAGTCGAGCAGAGATCGAGGCCCTTCTTGCTCGATTCCAGACCATCAAGGCAGTGGCGTTGCATCTCGGAACCAGTGGGGCGCATGTGTCCTCTTACATGAAGAGAGCCGGCCTCAAAGCGCCACGGGACGGGCGATGCCGCCAGGCCAACACACCATCGACCGACCGCAAACCGCTGAAGCTTCCGGGCATGCGTAAACCGGCGGAGAAAATGACCCTCTCGGGCTTGAGTCGAGCAGAGGTCGAGATCCTGCTCGTCCGATTCCAGACGGCCAACGCTGTGGCTCTGCATCTTGGGGTCAGCGCGTCGTCTATATCTGTTTACATGAAAAGAGCAGGTCTCAAAGCGCCGCGCGATGGGCGACGTCGTCAGGCCGCTCCATCATGATTCCACGCAAAGGCTTCCTCGGCGGCCGCTCCCCGGCCCAGGTTCAATCCTTGCTGGACGAAGGGGGGACTCAGCGCGCCTTGGCCCAACGCCTGGGCGTCACCCACCAAGCCGTGAACCGCTTTGTCCGGCGGCACCGCCTGGCGGGCTCCGGACGGCAGGCGTTCCGGGACCGCCAAGCCCGCGAGCTCGCTGAGCGTCGCCAGCAGGTGCAGCGGCTGGTCCGAGCCGGGCTGACCTCGGTCGAGGTGGCCCAGCGCTTGGGCGTGTCGCCGGCCACCATCGGCCTGGACCGCCAAGCCCTTTGGTTGGGGCGCGTCCTGAAAGGGCCGGAGCACCGCACCTTGCGGGGGCTGGCCCTGGACCAGGTTCGGGCTCGCTTAAAGGAGGTCAGCCGGGCTCAGTTGGCGCGGGAGCTCGGGGTGAGCAGCTCGGCTGTCTATCGCTACTGCGGGAAGGTGGGCCTCAGCCCTCCGTAGCCTAGTTGCCTCTTGGCCCGGCGGTCGTTAAGTGGCCCAGCATATAGTTCGCGATCAGGCTCCGATCACGGGAAGGTCATTTCGATCAAAGGCTTAGCCGCCGTTAGGCTTTGGAGTATTGGCCGAAATGCACCCGCTGAACGATACTTGGAGCCTGTTCGAGGGGATGTATTCGATGCCGCTGCTCAACTGGTCTAACCGTGATGAAGACCTGACCCGTTCCGCCCTGACGCCCTACCGCCTTCTGGAGCCGGTGGCCAGCTTGTCCTATGGGGAGGTCGACTCTCCGAACATGCTGATCGAAGGCGACAACTTGGACGCTCTGAAGGCCCTGCTGCCTTACTACGCAGGGCAGGTGAAGTGCATCTTCATCGATCCGCCTTACAACACTCGCAGCGCCTTTGATCATTACGACGACAACCTTGAGCACGCCAAGTGGCTGTCGATGATGTATCCGCGCCTAGAGCTGTTGCGAGATCTGTTGGCTGAAGATGGATCGATTTGGATAACCCTGGATGACAATGAGGCCCATTACTTCAAAGTCATTGCAGATGAGGTGTTCGGCCGTAAGAACTTCATTGCAAACGCGATTTGGCAGAAGGTCTTCTCTCCGAAGAACAGTGCTCGACATCTTTCCGTCGACCATGATCATCTGTTTGTCTATGCAAAAGACGCAGATATTTGGCGCCCGAACGACATGCCTCGGTCTGAGAGGCAAACTGCCACATACAAGAACCCCGATGAAGATCCGCGTGGTCCGTGGACCTCAGGCGACCTTTCAGCGCGCAACTTCTATGGCGCTGGAACATATCCGATTACTTGTCCCAGTGGCAGGGTAATACCTGGCCCTCCAAACGGAATGTATTGGCGTGTGTCGAAGGAGAAGTTTCAGGAAATGGATTCCGATGGGCGGATCTGGTGGGGCGCTGCAGGGAACAACGCTCCTCGAATAAAAAGATTTCTTTCGGAAGTCAAGCAAGGTGTAGTTCCTCAGACGATCTGGATGAACTCAGATGTCGGAAATACGCAGGAAGCGAAAAAAGAGGTCGTCGCACTTTTTGGTAGTGAAAACTTCATGACGCCGAAGCCTGAACGTCTCCTTCAACGTGTCATTCACATAGCGTCTGAAGAGGGGGATCTTGTTTTGGATAGCTTCCTAGGCTCTGCGACTACTTCTGCGGTTGCTCACAAGATGCGCCGGAAATGGATTGGGATAGAAGTCGGTGAGCACGCTCGGTTGCTTGGTCAACCCAGGATGAAAAAGGTTGTTGATGGTGAGCAAGGAGGCATCTCAAAAAGTGCCGACTGGAGGGGCGGTGGCGGCTTCCGCTTCTACAAGCTCGGTGTGCCCGTGTTCGATGATGCGGGCCACATCCGCGAGGGCATCAAGTTCGAGCACCTGGCCGCCCACGTCTGGTTCGCCGAGACTGGCGCCGCACGCTCCACTCGAGCACCGAAGCAGCCGTTCCTGGGCGAGCACCACGGGGTCGGCTACTACCTGCTGTTCAACGGTATTTTGGGCGATGAGAGCAAGACCGGCGGCAACGTGCTGACCAAGCGGGTGTTGAAAGGCTTGCAGACCTTCGAGGGTCCCAAGGTGATCTACGGCGAATCCTGCGATTTGCCTAAAGAGCGGCTGGAGGAGCTCCAGATCACCTTCAAGCAAACCCCCTACGACATCAAGGCACGCTAAGCATGGCTCTTTCCCTCAAGGTGTATCAGCAGCGGGCGTTGTCCAGCCTGGCCCAGTTCCTCGAAGACGCCCGGCTGACCGGCCCCGCATCCGCGTTTGAGAAGAACGCGGATGCCGGTCTGGTCACCCAATACAAACCCATGCCTCATCTGGAGGCCTCGCCCTACGTGTGCCTACGCATCCCCACGGGCGGCGGAAAGACCGTCATGGGCGCGCACATCATCCAGGCGGCAGGCGACGCCTACCTCGAGCGCGAGTTTCCGCTGGTCATGTGGATGGTCCCCACCACCCAGATCAAGACCCAGACGCTGGAGGCCTTCAAGAATCCCCGCCATCCCTACCGCCAGGAACTGGACGAGGCGTTCGGGGGCAAGGTCGCGGTGTTCGACGTGGAAGACTTCACCCACATCCGCCCCGCCGATCTGGGCACCAAGGTGTGCGTGGTCATTACCACCATGGCCGCGTTGCGCGTGGAGAACCAGGAAGGCCGGAAGGTCTACGAGCACCACGAGGACCTGGAAGCGCACTTCGCCGGCAGCGTGTCCGATCTGGCCTACCTGGAGCAGAACAAAGCCGGCAAGGCCATTGCGTCCTTTGCCAACCTGCTCAAGCTCCACGGCCCGTTGGTCATCACCGACGAAGCCCACAACGCCAACACGCCGTTGTCTTACCAGGTCTACGAGCGCCTGGGCGCCAAGGTGGTGGTGGAACTCACCGCCACGCCCGAGGCCAGCAAGAGCAACGTGCTGGTGAGCGTCAGCGCGTTTGAGCTGAAGAACGCGAACATGATCAAGTTCCCGGTCGTGCTCAAGGAGCACGTCGGGCAATGGGAGGTGGCCGTGGGCAGCGCCGTGGCCCGCCGCAACGAGTTGGGCAAGACCGCGCTGGGCGAGCCGGACTATATCCGTCCCATCCTGCTGATTCAGGCTGAGAACGCCAAGGGCACTGCCACGGTCGAGGAGGTCAAGAAGCACCTCATCGACAACGAGAAGGTGCCCGAAAAAGCCATCGCCATCGCCACGGGCGATCAGCGCGAGATCGATGGGGTGGACCTGTTCGCCAAGAACTGCCCCATCGAGGTCATCATCACCAAGCAAGCGCTCAAAGAAGGGTGGGATTGCTCCTTTGCCTACGTCTTCTGCTCGGTTGCCCAGGTCAAGAGCGACAAGGACATCCAGCAGCTGCTGGGGCGCGTGCTGCGCATGCCGTATGCGACCCGCCGCAAGCAGGAGGCCATGAACAAGGCCTACGCGCACGTCACCACTGCGGCGTTCAATCTGGCTGCTGCAGAGCTCACCAAGTCGCTCATCGACATCGGGTTCAACCCTCTTGAGGCCGTGGGTGCGGTGCTGCCGGATCCCACACCTGGCCCCGGCTTGGACTTGCAAGGCGGCAAGGTCAATCCGGTTCCCGTGACGCCCAAGACCACCATTGCCGTGAGCAAACAACCGGATCTTACTGGTATCCCTGCTCGGGACCAGACCAGCGTTGTGTTCACTCCGAACGAGGAAGGCAAGGGCGGCTCGGTGGAGATCACGGGCGAGGTGGACGAGTCCACCGTGGAAGCGATCACCAAGGCTGTGCCAACCAAGGAGCGCGAGGAAGCGGCGGCTACAATCCAGCGGCATCAGATCGCCGCCAAGGCCGTCAAAGCCCCTAGCCAGAACGGCGCGGTGTTCAGCGTGCCGCGGCTTGGGGTCATGGAGCAGGGCGAGCTGGAGTTCGTGGAGAGCGGCGCCACGCCGCCGGGCTTCACCTGGGACTTGCTGGCCTATCCCCCGGACTTAACAAGCCTCAAGTTCAACGCAGATAGCAAGACCTTTGAAGTTGATTTGGTGGACGAGAAGGTCAGCTACACGCCGATTGATGACGACGTGAACACCTACTTGCCAGGCTTCGCCAAGGACCGCACACAGGCGGACCTGGTGGGCTGGCTGGACCAGAAGATCCGCGATCCAGCGGTCAAGCAGCCCGTGCTGCGGGAGTGGTTGCGCCGGTCCATCAGCGGGCTGTCCGAAGATCGGGGCTTCTCTCTCTCCCAACTGCTCAATGGCCAGTTCGTGCTCCGACGGAAGCTCGGCGAGCAGCTTCAGATCGCCAAGGCGGAGGCGCTCAAGGATGGCTTCCAGCAGGCCTTGTTTGGTGCCGACGCTGAGATCGTGGTCAGCGATGAGCCCGATGCCATGTTCACCTACCCCGCGGACATGACCCAGTATCCGGCGCACTCCTACTACCAAGGCGGCACGTATCGCTTCCGCAAGCACTACTACCCCTTCGTGGGCGATCTTCAATGGAAGACCGCCGGGGGCAAGGTGGGGGAGGAGTTTCTCTGCGCCCAGGCCATCGATCAGCTGGATGAGGTGGCGTTTTGGGTCCGCAACCTGGTGGACAAGAGCCAGTTCTGGATGCCGACGTCCAAGCAGCGGACCTACCCGGACTTCGTTGCCAAGCTCAAGGACGGTCGCCTGCTGGTCGTTGAATACAAGGGCGGCGACCGATACACGGCGGACTCCGAGAAGGAGAAGCGAATGATCGGTGAGCTATGGGCCGCTAAGAGCAACGGCCGAGGGGTCTACCTCATGGCCCAGTTGAAGGATGAGAAGGGCAACAGCGTGACCGAGCAGCTGAAGGCAGCCATCGGGGAGTGACTTCATAACAGGGGGAAGGGAATGGCTGTCTATATTTCAGATCTCGATATTCGCAACTTTCGGTCGTGCGTTTCTACGCAGTTGCAGCTGACCGAGTTCACGCCACTCGTTGGGTTGAACAACTGCGGTAAAAGCAACTGCCTCACTGCACTTCAATGGTTGGTAAAAGGGGGGCGCTGGAAGGAGGAAGACTTCCACGATCCACTTCTGCCTATTGAGGTATCTGGCCGTCTCTATGGCATCGTCGAAGAAGACCTTGCCATGCTGGACTTGAAGCATCGAACAAGGATCGAGCCGCATGTGCGTGATGGCGTGCTTCGCATCCGAAAGCATCAGCAAGGGGCTGGCAGTGGCGTTTCACTGACCGTGTTGAACTTAGACACGAACGAGTGGGATCCAAATCCGACTGGCATTGATCAGGCCATCTCAGCTCTTTTCCCGGATCCAATACGGATCGGGGCTATGGAGGATGCGGAAGAGGATGCCAGTAAGGCAAAGACCAGTACGACGATTGGTAAGCTTTTAATAGACATGGTCGCAGCTATTCAAGAAAGGCATCAGGCGGATCTATCGCCGCACCTTTTGGCAATCGTTGGAATGCTTTCCGCTGAGGGTGCAGAACGATTTGAAGAGCTGGGGAGGATTGACGCCTCCATCAATCAAAAAATCGCCGATCTGTTCCCTGGGGTGAGCATCAAGCTGGATTTCCCCGTCCCTGTGTTGAACGACCTCATCAAGGCGGGAACCGTCAAGGTCTATGAGGGAGACGGAAAGGGCAGGGGATTTGGTTCATACGGGCATGGTGCCCAGCGCGCTATTCAGATGGCAATGGTGCGCCACCTGGCTGACCTCAAGCGAGGCGTTGCCATAGCCGGTGGAGTGACGCTGCTGCTGATTGATGAGCCCGAGCTGTTCATGCATCCCTTTGCTGTAGAGCAGGTTCGCGAAGCACTGAGGGCACTTTCCGCGTCGGGCTATCAGGTGGTCTTTTCGACCCACTCTGCTCAAATGATCCTCGCGCGCGACGCTAAAAATGCTTTGTTGATGACGAAGAAGCATCCGCAGGGGACCCAAGCAAGGCCCAGGCTTCAGTCGGTGGTCGAGCAGTTGGTTGCCGAGCCTACGCATCAGCTCCACCAGATCTTCAGTTTGACCAACTCTTCCCAGATGCTCTTCGCTGACAAGGTGGTCTTGACCGAGGGAAAGACAGAGCTCCGGTTGCTCCCCAGCCTCTTCAATGCAGTCTCCGGCAAGACCATGGGGCAGTCTTCGCTCGCGATTGTCGCGATGAGCGGCGTCTCGGATACCCAGAAGTCCATGGAGATCCTGGAGGCGCTGGGCCTTCCAGCATGCGCGATTGTGGACCTTGATTACGCGTTTCGGCAGGCCACCAAGCACGGTTTCCTTGACCCGAGCGACACTGATATCGCTACATGCCGCTCGATGCTAAGAACGATGGCGGACGAGGGTCAGATCACCTTGGACGAAGGGGGACTCCCTAAGAAGGGCCCCCAGGGCCCGGCCTCGAAGGCTTTCGAGCTTCTAGCGGAAAGAGTAGAAGCATTGCCGCACATCCAGGCACTCGTCCGAAAGCTTCGGGACAAATCGATCTGGCTATGGAGCCGGGGTGCCATCGAGCCTCATGTTGGGCTGACCGAAAAGAAGGAGCACGCCTGGCTGGCGTTCCAAGTGAAGGTCGAAAGCGATGGGGTGGATGCAGCATGTGCGGACGCAGCAAGCGTGCGAGAACTCGTGGAGTGGCTGGCTCGCTAACGTCCGCTAGCACGTTGGCTAGTCCACCGGCCCGGAGCGCTCGCGGAGCTTCTCGCAAGCGCGCTGGGCGGCATGACCATCGTTAGTCTGGCAGGGCGAATGTGAGTTTAGCCAACCCGTGCCGGCATGGCTTGGAGCGTGGCGTTCAGTTCGTTGCCGAACGCCACGATGAACTTGCTTTGACGGTTATGTTCTTTTCGCAGCGTCTCCAGCACCCAGCGGGCGGGATAGGATCTGTCTCCGAAGGTGAACTCGCCGAACTGCAAGCCATGTTCCTTTACCTGATCTATCTCAAACTTCGTTTGATAGGAAACTTTGATCAAGGATCGATGCTTGGAATGGTTGTTGAGGTCATCGATGTAGACGAAACTTTCGTCCGCAACGAGTTGGCTGTAGACCTCTTTCAGTGGCTCAGGAAGGCGTCTGTTCACCTCCTTTCGGGTGATGTCTCGCAAGCGCTGGATACGAGTTTTTTCATCCAAGTCCATTCCTAATGCCCAGTAGGCGAAGTAGGCCAAGTGGTCGGGGAGAGAGTGAAGGTTCTGGACGCAAGCAAATGCATGGGCGTGGGAAAAGCGAAAGTGTTCCCAGGCCCCGGGCTCGTCGTCTTCGTCAAATACGCCCAAAAAAACCAACATGGCCTCATCGCTGGTTCGGCCTTCCATCGGCTTCTTGATGAAATAGTTGGCTTGCCTGTAGTGGTATTCGCTGAAGTAAATGCGCTCATTGAGTGCCTGTAGGCAAGAACGCACCTTCTCTAACTGATCGCGGCCAAAGATTCGTTCGACCTGTCCACGCGTTTCGTCGTTATTCCATCGCTTCCTAACCTGGTTCATCCATTCACCCTAACTAGCTGGTCACACCTCGTAGTTTATGCCGGACACAATGCATCCTGCTTGACCGACCAAGCCGGTTTCCGGATGGGCTTGCTTGCCCTTTGGCCGCCATGCCGCGCCCGCGAACTCTTCCTTGGCGAGCCAAAGTCGGCGGGAGAGTGCTGCGGCCTGGTTTCGCGCGCGAGCGTCAATGCTGTGGGCTAGGGCACCGCTGGTGGCACCACGACATCAAGGAGCGTGAAGTCCAGGCCCAATGGGACGGCGAAGGTTTGGGCAATGACTTTCTGACTCTTGCCCAGCGAGTCGCCAGGAGCTTTGACCTCCACGAAGCGGAGCTGCCGTTCCCTCCACATCGTGATGTCCGGCCAGCCGCGGCGGTATTCGTAGGGGTTAGAGGCGAAAATGGTGGCAATGCGGTGAAGCAAATCAGAGCCGGCAACTTCAAACAGTTCCAATAGCATCCAGCGCTCCAGGCCGGGAAACACATCGAGAACTGACGAGGTGTCGGACGAATGCCCCCACGCCGTTTGCTCTATGTGTGGACCCCGAGACGCCATTTGGTCAAAGTTAGCCGCCACTTGACCGGCGGTTGCGCGGGCCAGATTCGTGAGCAACTCGGCAACGGTGTAGGATCGTCCGTAGGATGGTTCTGCGGCCAGCGTATAGAGCGCCTCGACGTAGCGCGTGCGCTCGTCGTATCCAAGGTTCTGGAACGACATGGCTTTGATGAGGGTCAGCAAAAGGCCGCCTTCGCCGCTGAACCCTCGCCATCCTTGCTGGGCGAAGTGGGACAGGGCCGCCTTTTCGACCGAAAGCGGCTGGCTCATTTGTGGGCACATCCACTGTTTCGGGCCGGGGCCGCATTTCAGGCGGACCTTCTCGTATCCAAACCCCGCCTTTTCGGCATTTCGCTGTCGGACCGTGATCATGTCTCATCTTAGCTCAGGGGTGACGATTGGAAATGCCTATCCCGACCAGCGCTGAAGGTGTGAGCGCCGCCGGGCGACGGTTAGCAGGGGGATTGATCATGAGATTGAAAGAAGTTTTGGCTCGTCGCTGCACTATTCGCCGTATGCCCACCCGTTATCGCCAAATATGAGGAGGTGAATAAGGCATCCGTCCAAGTCGGCACCGCGACGCCGCGGGGCAACTCGACGAGTCTCGAATGCAAGGCAGGCAGCCTGGCGATCGCCCAGCGCTACGGGAGGGGCTCGATGGCCGTTTCGATGACCAGCTAACACGCCTGAATCCAGTCCACCCGACCGCTAGGGGTCTTCTTCTAAAGCTTTTTGACCAAGAGCGTCGAGGCCGGACGCACGCTGATCTGCCGCACGAGGCTGGTTTCGGTGGATGGAAGTTGGCCGAAGGGCGCGTCCTGCGTTGGCCCTGGCTCCGCCGATGGGCTATAACCCTTGCCTGCCCTCAACGGAGTATTTGCCTTGGCCTTGACCACTCTTCAGTCGATCAACGCAGAAATCAAGCACCTCGAAGCCCAAAAGCGGCTGGTTGAAAAGCGCGATGGTGAGGTGCCCAAGGCGATTGCGGTGCTTCAGAAGTATGCGAAGGTTCTCAGCCCCGCCCAGCGTCGCCAGGTTGCCAAGCTCATTGGCGAGGCCATTGACGTCAAGCCGGCGCGTTCCCCGAAACCTTCTGTGGGGCCGCTGAAGGGCCGAAAGCTCGGCAAAGTCGCCCCCAAGTATCGACTCCCGACGGGAGAGACCTGGGCAGGCCGAGGGCTGGCACCCAAGGCTTTCACGGCATGGGCCAAGTCGGCCGAAGGCAAGGCGTGGGCGCAGGCCAACCCTGGGGCCAAGTTCCCGCCCGCCGCTGGCAAGGTGAAGAAGGCCGCGGCTAAGGGAGCTGCGAAGGTGGGCAAGGTCGCCAAGAAGGCAAAGCCGATTCGGAAACCTGCCAAGAAGGCCAAGGCGAAGCCGGCAGCTTAATCCCTGCACAAAGACCCTGCGAATGCCCGTGCCAAGGCGTTGGCCGCTGCACACGTGTTGCTCGAAATGGCCGACGGGACGCTCTTGCAAGGGGAGGCTGGAACGCGACTGCGCACCGAGTTTGGGCTTCACTGGTCCGCCTTGACGTGCGTCCAATACTTGTCAGGGAAGGACGCGGTCGCTGCATTGACCGCCCTTCCGAGCGATGGGAGCGAGCAGGGGCGGACGAAATCGGATCTCCTCCAAGCCGTGGTCATGGCCCTGGCGGTTGTCCGCGAGGCGCGAGGGAGTGGTTGAGGGAAGGTGTCTGCCAGCAAGCTGTCCCTGCGCCTTCAAGAGGTGCGAGCCGGCTCAAACGAGGGTTCGTAGAGCTTGATGAGGTCATACAGGAGCATGCGCAATCCCTGGCGGCAGTCTGGACCACCATCTTCCCACTGCCAGCCGCTTCTGAACCAAGGCCCGGAACGCTTCAGGGGAGGGAGCTGGTCCCGTTCGCTTGTGCCTGCACTGGTTGCATCGGGCATGCGCGGCCACCACATTCCCGGATACGTCTCGGCCCCCATCCTGCTGGGCGACCAGGTGCTCCGCGGTGCATTGAAAGGCTCGAGCCTTGCTGGGCTTCAGCCCGAGCTCTGAAGGAGCTGCGAGCCACATCGGCAGGCCGCAGTAGTAGCAGCGGCCGAACTGGGCATGGAAGGCAGACGTGCGGAGGGATTTGCGGCGTTTGGTCGTCATGGATGGCTCCGGAATCGAAAAAAGATTCCCGCGCCCCCATTGGGTGGACCTCGGGCACCCGGAGCCTATTGGCTATGCGGGCACAACACCGACGCTTCTGCGACCGGCGATTGCTTTTTAGCTCACTCGTGCCCTCGGTGCAAGCGCTTGGGTTGGCCCCTGCAACTCTTGTTGCCCGATCCTCTTGCGGAAATAGATTTATCGAGTATTGGTGAAGCAAGCCCAATCCGGGCCACTTTCCCTTTCCCTAAATCCGAGGAGGATTTTTCATGCGCAAGACCCTTTCTTTTTCTCTGGCCTTGATGGCCGCGTTTTCTGCCGCTTCGGCCTCCGCCGCCGACGTCACCGAAGACTTGATGATTTCTGCGACCGTGAACAACGAGTGCAGCCTGCTCGTGACCCAGCTGGGCGGCGGTGAATACAACGGTTTGGCGTCCGGCACGCAGGGTTATTCCAACGGCGCGTTGCTGGTTCGCTGCAACCAAGGCACCGCCTTCAGCATCGTGCCCGGCGACGGGTTGAACTACGGCGCCGCGATTGCTCGTCCCAATCACCGCGCCGTGTCCGATGGGGCCGGAAACTTCGTCGCCTACGGCCTCTTCAAAGATCCCGGTGCCAGCCAAGTGTGGGGCAGTGGGGCCGATGCTTGGGAGGGCGTGGGAACCGGTGAGCAGCAGATGATCGGCATCGGTTATGCCTTCTACGATTTGAACAAGGTGCCCGGTGGAACCTTCTCCGACACCATCGCCGTAACCCTGACTTATTGATCCTCAACCGTTTCCCTTAAAGCCCCCGGAAATCCTCGGGGGTTTTCTTTTGGGGGTGGGTTGACAACTTTGAATGTTTTGGTTGGATCAAAGGAGGTGATCGGTTTGGAGGAGTGATGTTGAAGCGTTTGTTGGCCGTTTCGTTGTGCTCATTGTTCGCCGTGCCTGCGTGGGCGGGCAACGTGTCGCTATTTCCCACAAGCATCGTGGCCCCGGCTGGAGAAAAGGCAGGGGCGTTGACCTTGGAAAACCATGGGGAAACCCCCGAGCGCTTTCAGGTGACGGTGCTGGACTGGTCCCAAGATCCCAGCGGGCAGGACGTGACCGGCCCCGCCAAGGCGGTGATCGCGGCACCGTCCATTGTCGAAATCCCGCCTGGGTCCCGCCGGGCCGTGCGGTTGGTGCGCACCCAAGGCATCGGCACGCCGGGCTACTACCGCGTGCTGCTGCGCCAGTTGCCCCAGCCGTCCACGGCGGGCCAGGTGCAGTTGTTGATCCACCAGAACCTGCCGGTGGGGTTTGAAGACGCCAAGGCCGGTCCTCCGGTGCTCACGGCCCGCTTCACCGCCGACGGCCTTCTGCTGACCAACACCGGTTCGACCGCCGCGCGCCTGATCGCCGTCGGTCCTCAAGGCATGCCGGCATGGCGCGAAGGGGCGTTGGGATGGGTATTGCCGGGGCAGAGCAAGCACGTGGAGCTCAAGCCTGGTCTCAAGGCGTCCACGCTCTCAATCACGGTCAACGGGGCTCCCGTCGTCGTCCCCGTGAACTGAGGGCGACACGTGCGGCGGGGAAGCGTCCTGGGCCTCGCGCTGGCCCTGTCCATCGGCACCGCGCACGCGGCCATCCCAGACGGGGTGGAACCCGTGCTTGCAGCGCCCATCCTGGCCAACGGCCAGCCCGCCAAGGACCCCGTGGTGCTCTGGCAGCAGAACGGGGCTTGGGTGGCCGAATCCACGACTTGGCAGCAGCTCGGCGTGACCCTGCGCCCGGGCGAGGAGGGGCAGGACTTGACCGACCAAGCCTTGGGCGTGACCGTGGTTTATAACCCCGAGAACGCGACCGTCCAGCTCACCATTCCCGCCGATCGCAAGCCAGCCCAGCAGCTCAGCCAGCACGGCCCCCCGGTTTCTCAGGTGTCGCCCGCCATCGGGGGCGTGCTGGTCAACTACAACATCGCCACCCAGATTGCAGGCGGCCGACAAGCCACGTCGTTGGCACTGGACGCGCGCACCGGAGGGCGTTGGGGCGCGGTCTCCACCACCGGGCAGCTCAACCAATCCCCCAACGGGTTTGGCATGCGCCGCGGCATGACCGCTTGGCAGAAAGACGACCTGCCGCGCCAACGGACTTGGCAAGCCGGCGATGTCTACGCCACGCCCCGCATCGGCCCCGTGGCGCTGGGCGGCATTCGACTCGCGAAGGACCCGGCAGCACTGGATCCGCTCACGCCGACGTGGCCCGTCCCGACCTTGGGGGGCATCGCGTTGGATCCGGGGCAGGTCAAGGTCCTGTCCAACCAGGCCGAAATCACACGCCAAGACGTCAAGGCCGGCCCCTTCACCGTGGACGGTCGAAACGTGGCCCTGGGGGCCAGCCAAACGGATGTAGTGGTGCGTGACGCCTACGGCCGGGAAACCGCCGTTTCCACTGCACGGCTCTACGTGGCCCCAACCCTGCTGCGTCCCGGGCTCTCCGCGTGGGAAATCGCGGCGGGACAAGTCCGCGAAGACGAAAACCGCTACGGCACGGCCGGCGTCAGCGCGTCGTGGGCCAAGGGCGTCAACGACCGCTGGACCATCCGAGCCGGTGGTCAGGTGGACGAGAACGGCAAGGGCAACGTCACCGTGGGTTCCACCTGGGCCCCGGGCACTTGGGGCGTTTTCGATGGCGAGGTGGGCCGCTCAAGCCAAGGTGGAACGCGCTGGGCGGCCAGCTACGACTACCGCGGCCCCAAGCTGGGCGTTCGATTGGAACACGAAGAGAACGAAGGCTTCTGGCGCCTGCAGAGCACCTACGCCACACCCATTGCCTCGCGCACCCAAGCCTCCGTGTTCTACCGCCCGGATCGCCGCTTCACTGTGCGTGGCATCTACAGTGCCATCGACACGGGGCGCTCCAGCCTGGCCTTCGCTTCCTTGGGCGTGAGCGCGAACCTGGGCACTGCAGGCCAGGTGTCCGCCAACGTGCTCCGAGACCTCCAAGGCGACGATCTTCAAGTGTCCGCCAGCTACACCTACCGCTTCGGCAGCAAGGCCAGCGTGGGCGTTCGGGCCCGCCAGGCCCCAGGCCAGGATGCCCTGACCACCCGAGCGACCTACCGCACCGAGGGCGGCCTTCGCTTGGCGGCAGAGCACACCGAGGGCGATCAGGGCAGCACCCGGGCCACGGCGGATGCCATGACGCGTTACGGCGACGCCCGGATCATGGTGGACCACTACGACGGGCAAACCCAGGTGGCGGCCAACTTCTCCGGCGCCGTGTTCCTGGACCACCGCGGCGTGGCCTTCGGGCGACCCGCCTACGCCAGCTTCGCCGTGGTGGATGTGCCGGGCCAGGCGGGCTTGCCGGTGCGGGTCAACGGAGCGCCGGTCGGCCAGACCAACAAGCAAGGCCGCGTGTTGGTGACCGACGTTCCCTCCCTGCTACCCACCACCGTCAGCCTCAAGGACAAGGAGCTGCCGGTGGGCGTGGAGATCGGGGAGACCGAAAAGCAATCCGTGGCGCCCCGCCAAGGCGGTGTGCGGGTGACCTTCCCCGTGCTGACGCAGAACGCCCGGGCCTTCACCCTGACAGGGGCCCGCATCGCGCCGGGCACCCTGGCATCTACGCTGAACGAACAAGCCATGGTGGGCTACGACGGAGCGCTCTACTTGGAGCACCCCGAGCCGGGGATGGCCGTCGAGGTGTCCGGCGTGTGCAAAGCCGTGTTGCCGTCGCCACTGCCGGGCATTGGGGTTGTGGCGGAGGTGAGGTGCGACTAAGCGTCCGGATCCCCTTCGCGGGTGGGCGGACCAGACGATCCCCGTCCTTACCAGCAATCACTTGGAAAACCTTCGACCTCTAGTCTGCGCCATTGCCTAAACGCCGAGGCACGACTACATTCCGTGGAAGGGGGGACGGCCAGACCAGTTGAGAAGGAGCGCCCAATGCCCATCAGGGCCGTGGTGTATGTCAGCGAGGCATCCGACGCGTTGCGCGGCGATCTGCTTGGCCTCCGGAGCGGCAAGCTCCAGGAGCTGGTCGACGACGCAACTCGATTTAACCGGGACGCAGGTGTCAGTGGGGTGCTCTTGTTCGACGGGACGCGCTTCGTCCAATACTTGGAGGGCCCCCCGGACGGGTTGGACGTGGCGTTCTCTAGGGTGCTCGGAGCCTCGAGCCATCACGATCTGATCGAGCTGCAAAGAGGGACGATCACGGATCGCCGCTTGCCTTACTGGCCCATGCGCTGGTTGCCAGTGGAAGTCAAGGAGCTGAGCGAGGTCGCGGTGGGCGATTGGGCCGGCTTCAAGGTGCGGGGCGACGGAGAAGCATTGAACGCAACCGCGATCGACCGTTTGATGTTTCTGGTGAGCAGGCGCGCACTGGTGGGGAAGTGAGTTGTTGGCGACCGCCAGGCCGCGCAAGGACTCCGACCTCTACGTGCAGCCCAAGTCTTCGTGGATCGCCGTAACAAGCTGTCGGAAGCGGTAAGGCTTCGGGAGAAATCGAACCTTCTCGGGCAGCGGGGGCAGCTGCGAGCGTTGAAGGCCAGACGCGAGCATGACGCGGGCCTGGGGTTGAGCAACCGCGGCTTCCGCCGCGACCTCCAGCCCGTCGGCGCTGTCCGGCATGTTGAAGTCGGTCACTACCACCGCGAACTTGGCGCTGCCGCGCAGGAGGACGAGGGCCTCGTCCCCGTTGTTGGCGGGAGTGACTTGGAAGCCCTGAGAGGTCAGGGCCTCGACGACGACGCTGCGGAGATCGTCTTCGTCTTCAACAAACAACACGTGGATCGGCATCTCAATGCTCTGGTGCGGGGAAGCAAAGGCTGACGCGGGTTCCCTTCCCAAGCTCGCTCTGGAGCTCGGTGAACCCGCCGGACTGGGCCGTGAAGCCAAACACTTGGCTCAAGCCCAGCCCGCTGCCCCTTCCAATGGGTTTGGTAGTGAAAAACGGTTCAAATACCCTGGCCTGCTGGTCCGCCTCAATCCCTGCACCGTCGTCTCGGACGCTCAAGCAGATGTAAGGGCTTTCACTGGCGTTGGGCAACGTAGGATCGCGGGTTTGCCGCGCAGAGGCCGTGATGAGGATCGTTCCGCCCTTCGGCATGGCATCGCGGCTGTTGCACACCAGGTTAAGGATTGCGGCCTCCAGCTGTGCTTTGTCCAGCGACAAGGTCGGAAGGCCTCGAGAAACCTCGACCGTCAATGCGATCGCGTCGCCGGCAGAGCGGCGCAGCAGCGCTTCGCATTCGGCCATCAAGGCGGCCAAATCGACGGCCTCTGGCACCAGGGTTTGGCCCTTGCCAAAGGTCAGCAACTGCCGAGTCAGAAGGGCCCCGCGCTCAGCGGCTCGCTGCGCCGTGTCAATGAGCTTGGCCACGCCCCCGTCTTTGACCCGCAGGCTGATGAGGTCCAGGCAGTTGGCCACGATCGTCAACAGGTTGTTGAAATCATGGGCCAAGCCCAGCGTGAACTTACCGATGGCCTCCATCTTCTGCGCCTGCAGGAGATCGCGCTGGGCTTGGAGCAGCTGCTCCTGCGCTTCGTGGCGCTCGGTGATGTCGCGGGTGATTTTGGCAAACCCCACCAGTTCCCCGTCTTCCCAGATGGGGTCTATCACCACACTGGCGCGAAAGCGCGTTCCGTCTTGGCGCAACCGCCAGCCTTCGGCGACATAGCGCCCCTCCAAGGCCGCGGTCCGCAGGTTTCGCTCTGGTAGGCCGGCTTGGGCCTCCTCGGGCAGGTAGAAGCGGGAAAAGTTGGTGCCGACCACGTCGGCAGCCTGGTAGCCCTTGATTCGTTGCCCACCCGGGTTCCAGGTCTGGATCACCCCGCTGGGGTCGAGCATGTAAAGGGCGTAGTCGGTGACGGAGTTCACCAGCAGGGCAAACTGCCGGCTCTCGTCCCTCAAATCGATTTTCGCTTTCGCAGGTTGGTTCATAGGTCATCCTCTCGGCAGGGCCACCGAAGGGCGACAGAGTGCGCAGTGTAGAAGAGCGACGGCCGTCATCCTTTTACGCCCTCTTCACAAATCGGGCGAGCCCTCGGGCCACACTGTTCAATCGTGGCACATCCACTCAGAGCGCTTGTAGGGAGAAAGTCATGGGATTGGACGGCAAAGCAGTAAGGGTTCTTCTTGTAGAGGACGAACCCACCCTCATGATGGTCTTGGAGCAGGCCATTGCCCAAGTCGGCTACGACGTCTCCAAGACGGCGGAAGACTTGCCCACAGCCTTGGCGTGCGCCAAGGAAGCCGCCTTCGATGTTGCGGTGCTGGACGTCAACTTAAACGGGGTCGAGTCTTACCCCGTGGCCGATCGCTTGGTCGAGTTGGGGGTGCCGTTCCTGTTTACGACCGGCCTTGGGGCCAGCCGGCTGCCCGAACGCTTCAAAGGCACGCCCTTCCTTGAAAAGCCGTTCCGCCTGAAAGAGATCGCCGCCGCCCTCCAGTCCCTTTGCCACGAACTGGAGGTTCACTGAGTTTCCGGGCCTTGGGCGCCGGTCGGGACCTTCGGGTCCCTTTTTTTATTTCAGCGGGGCCTCGACCTGCTGGTAGGTTCCCACAGTCTTGCTCATGCCCAGAATGTGGCCCTTCGCGGCCTTTAGCACTTCGTCCCGCGTCGCGCCGGCCTTCAGATCAAGCACGGTGTCCAAGGCCAACAGCTGGAAGTGGTAATGGTGCGGTGGATCGCCCACAGGCGGTTTGGGGCCGAAATAGCCCACCGATCCTCGGCTGTTCGCCCCCTGCAGCATTCCCTCCGGTTTCAGAAGCCGCGGATCGACCGGCAGGCCCTCGGGCAGCGATTGCTCGGTGGCTGGGATGTTGTAAGCGACCCAGTGAACGAAGGGTTTGACGTTGGCTGCATCCGGATCCTCCATGATCAGCGCATAGGACTTGGCACCAGGCATCGGGCTCCAAGAAAGAGCGGGCGATGCATCGTCGTGATACGCGCTGAAGCGGGGAGGCAATGCTTGGCCCGAGGAAAACGCCGGGGAGCGGAACTCGAACGTGGCGGCTTTGCCGATCCGATCCTTGGCCAACGGCACGCCCGAGCCTTGATTGACTTGGGCCATCAAGGGCCCGCTAGGCACTGCGGTCGCGGGGGAGGCGGACGCTTGGCCTGGGCCGTAAGTCACTCTGTAGATGACGCCGTTGGCATCGTCGCCGACCAAAAGTGCACCGCCCTTCGTCATCGCCAGACCGACGGGCCTTGCGATATGCGCCTGGCCGTTGTCGACCAGGAAGCCGGTCAAGAAGGGCTCAAACCCGACCGGCTTGCCGGCGTTGAAACGAACCCGCACCACCTCGTAGCCCGACGCAGGCTTGCGGTTCCAGGAACCGCGCATCGTCACGAAGGCGTCCCCCCGGTAAGCTGCCGGAAACTGCTGGCCGGTGTAGAACAGCATCTGCATGGGGGCCGCGTGGGCTGTGTAGCCGAGCACCATGGGCTCGCTTGTCGCCGCCCATTGCTGTTTGCTGATCTGCCCTGGCGGTGTGCTCTGGGGATTCACCCCGTCCTTGCCCCAGATGTGGGGCCAACCATACTTCTTTCCTTTCTGAATGCGGTTGAGCTCCTCGGGCTGCTCATCGTTGCCCAAGTAGTCGATGCCGTGATCCATCCCCCACAGCTCCCCCGTTTTGGAGTCCCAAGCAAAGCCGATGGTGTTCCGCAGGCCGCTGGCAAAGATGGACCGGCTCTTGCCATCCGGCGAGGACCTCAGCAGCGCCGCATGCTCGGGATTGGTCTCGTTGCACGCGTTACAGGACGAGCCCACGCTGATGTAGAGCATCCCATCGGGGCCAAAGGCCAGCGTGCGGTTGGGGTGCTGACCGCCATCGGGCAGGTCGTTGATGATCCGTCCCTCGGGACCCAACGTGCCGTCCGGGTGTATGGGGGCGCGATACACGTCGTTGGCCGTGGCGACATACAGCTGCCCGTTGGCGATGGCCAGCCCGTGCGCTCCTGGACGTGAGAAGACCACCTTCGGTTCGGCGTCCAAGGCTCCGTCTTCATTGGCATCCTCCAGCAACAGCACGTCGCCTTGATCTCGACGTGAGACATAAATCCGCCCGTCTGGTGCCACGGCGATGATCCGGGGATTCTGAAGGCCTTGCGCAAGGGGACGCACTTGGAAGCCGCTGGGCACCTTCAGGGCCTGAACGCGCTCGGGCGTCGCATCTACCTTGGCGGGTTTGAACGTATGGACGTTGGCTTGGACGTCGGTTCCGTCCCCCTGCTGAGCCAAGGCGAGGGAGGGGGCCAAGAAGACGAGCAAAAGCGCGGAACGGGTCATGAGGATGGCCTGGCGCTGAGGAGCGTTCAGCATCGGGCGGGAGCGGTCAATGGGCTGCGAATGCGTTGCATGCGCGCCGTTCACCACGAAGGCCATCGATCGCCAGGCCCACACATCGCCGGTCTCGGACGCTCCGGCGTTCGCCAAGCCTTCACTCGGGGATCGCTTGATCCGCATCCCAGCCTCGATACGGTAAGGCTTCGCCCGACACGAGAGGAGGACATCCATGGCAGAGCTCAAAGAGAACCTGTTGGACTGGCTGCGCGACGCACACGCGATGGAACAGCAAGCCGAAACCATGCTGAAGGGGCAGGCTTCGCGGATCGAGCACTACCCAGTGCTGAAGGCGCGCATTGAAGAGCACATTCAGGAAACCATTGGCCAGCGCGAACGGCTGGAAGGGTGCATCAAGCGCTTGGGCGGCTCGCCGTCGACCCTCAAGGACGTGATGGGCAAGATGGCAGCCTTCGGTCAGGCCGTCGGCGGCATGACGGCCTCCGACGAGATCGTCAAAGGCGCGATGGCCGGTTACGTCTTCGAGCATTTCGAGATCGCCTCCTACACGGCCCTGATCGCCGCAGCGAAGACGGTGGGCGATACAGAAACGGCCCGGATCTGCGAAGAAATCCTCGTGCAGGAAGAGGCGATGGCCGACTGGCTGGCGGCCCACCTGCCCGAGGTGACCGAGGAGTTCATGGTGCGCGATGCCACCCCGGGCGTCGAAGCCAAAAAGTAACCGCTGCGCCGCGCCGGCCGGGTTCACGCCCGGCCGACGCGGGCGGGCCTACAACGAAAGGCCCTAGGATTGGAGGCGGCTGGCATGCCCAGGCCCATCTGGAGTGGTTCGTTGTCCTTCGGGCTGCTCAACGTTCCTGTGTCCCTCATGTCCGGCGAGCGTCGCATGGATCTGAGCTTTCGCATGTTGGACGCACGAAACAAAAAGCCCATTCGCTACGAGCGGGTCAACGCCGAAACCGGCGAAGAAGTGCCTTGGAAGGACATCGTCAAAGCCTTCGAATACGACAAGGGCAGCTACGTCGTCATAGAGAAAGAAGACATCGCCGCGGCCGCCCCCGAGACGCACGAATCCATCGACGTGGAGGCGTTTGTCGACGCCGAGAGCATCGGGCTGAGGTTCTTCGAAAAACCCTACATTTTGGTGCCCGGCAAGAAGGCCGAAAAAGGCTATGTCCTGCTCCGAGAGACCCTGAAGGAAACCGGCAAGGTGGGCATCGCCAGGGTGGTCATCCGCACGCGCGAATACATTTGCGCGGTGATGCCCGAAGGCGATGCGTTGATCATGATCCTGCTTCGCTACCCGCAGGAGTTGGTGGCTCCGGACGAATACAAACTGCCGCAGGGGGGGGCGTCGGACTACCGGGTTGCGCCCAAAGAGCTCGAAATGGCCAAGCAGCTGATTGAGAGCATGACCTCTGAGTGGGAGCCGGACAGCTACCAGGACGAGTTCCGCGAGCGCCTGTCCGACATCATCAAGAAGCGGGTGAAGCAGGCCGGAGCCACGACCACCTTCGAGGAACCGGAACATCGCGAGGACTCGGCGACCAACGTGGTGGACTTCATGGCGCTGCTCCAGAAGAGCTTGGAAACCAACAAGCGCACCCCGGCGAAAGCAACGCCGGTGAAGACCGCCTCCAAGTCCTCCACCAAAGACAGCAAGCCTGCCAAGAAGGCCGCCATAAAGAAGGCCCCAGCAAAGAAAGCCGCAAAGAAAGCCCCCGCCAAGAAGGCGCTAAAGAGCGCCTGATCACCCAAGGAGAATCCCATGAGCGACGACAAGAAGAACACCGGCAGCCCGGACCGCGACCGCATCAACGTCAACGAAGACTACGAGCTGCAGTATTGGACCAAGGCGCTGGGCGTGTCGGTCGATCAGGTCCGGGCCGCTGTCAAAGCCGTTGGCCCCACCGCTGCGGCCGTTCGCAAGCACTTGGGCAAGTAACGTGGCGCCGTCATGTCCTTGGTCGAATACCGTCGCAAGCGCCGCTTTGACCAGACCAACGAGCCCGAGCCTGGCAAAGCGCTGCCGCAAGGGCAGCGCGCCATTTTCGTGGTCCAACTTCACCACGCCAGCCGCCGGCACTACGACTTCCGGCTGCAAATCGGCGACGCCCTGAAGAGTTGGGCCGTCCCCAAGGGCCCTAGCTACGACCCCAAGGTCAAACGGATGGCGGTCGAAGTGGAAGACCATCCCGTCGACTACGCTAGCTTCGAAGGCGAGATCCCCAAGGGGCAATACGGCGGTGGGCACGTGGCCCAGTTTGATCACGGCGTTTGGGCCACCCAAGGAGACCCAGAGGCACAACTTGCCAAGGGTCACCTGCGATTCGAGCTGTTCGGCACCAAGCTCAAAGGCGGGTGGCACTTGGTCCGGTCCGGCAAACCGGCCCGTCAGCCGCAGTGGCTGTTGTTCAAGGACGACGATGCGTATGCGAGCGATCTGGAAGCGGACGATCTGCTCGCCGATGTGTCGGCGGCCCCAACGGCAGACATCAGGAGGGCCGGCGGCGGTAAAGCCGACAAGAAGAAGCTCAAAGCCCTCCCTGCAAAGCGTGCGCGACGGAAGAACTGGGCCAAGAAGGCCTTGGCCCTGCCCAAAGCGAAAGAGGCGGCTCCGCCTTCCGGCCCCTTCGAGCCCCAGTTGGCCAAGCTGGGGGAGGCCCCGCCGCAGGGCGACCAATGGGTCCATGAGATCAAGTGGGACGGGTATCGGATCCTCGCAACGGTCGCCGATGGGGCCGTCCGGCTCTGGTCCCGCAACGCGTTGGAGTGGACCGACAAGATCCCCGAGATACGCGACGCCGTGGCGGCGTTGGGCCTTACCTCTGCGGCGTTGGATGGCGAACTCATCGCCGGATCGGGCACCAAGGAGGACTTCAACCTGCTCCAGGCGACATTGTCCGGGGAGCGGCAAGGCGCGCTGGCCTACGCGCTCTTCGACCTGCTGCACCTCGATGGCGTGGACGTGGCCGCAGCACCTCTGTTGGAGCGCAAGGCGCTCCTGCAGGAGCTGCTGGAGGGCCAAGCCGGCCATTTGGCCTTCAGCTCTCACGTCCAAGGCGACGGCAACGAGGCCTACCGCCTAGCTGGCGAACAGCACTTCGAAGGCATCATTTCCAAGCGCGCCGATCGCGGCTACCACACCGGCCGCAGCGACGACTGGCGCAAGACGAAGCAGCTGGCCAGCGATGAGTTCGCCGTGGTGGGCTATACGGCCCCCAAAAGAAGCCGCAGCGGCTTTGGCTCGCTCCTTCTGGCCAAACCTGATCCCGAACACGGTTGGCTCTACGTGGGCCGGGTGGGCACCGGGTTCTCCGACGCCTTGGTCAAGGACGTGAGCAAGAGGATCCAAGGGGGAGGCAAGAAGCCGACGGCCTACGTGCCCACGGAGGACACCGATCTCCGGGCCGCTACTTGGTTCGAGCCGCGCTTTGTGGTGGAGGTGTTCTATCGCGGAATCGGCGGACAGCAACTGCTGCGCCAGGCTTCCTTGAAAGCCGTGAGGGCCGACAAGGACGTGGCCGATCTGACCGACTCAGACCGCGCCCCGGTAAAGGGCGGCCGCGGGAAGCGGGCATCGGCGGTGTCTTCTGCCCGCAAGACCGCCCCAACGCCTCAAGCCGATCGCATGCCGCCCAAGCTGTCCTCCCCGAGCAAGGTCCTTTTCCCTGGCGACGGCTATACGAAGCAAGACGTTTGGGATTACTACTCGGCAGTGATGGATCACCTGCTGCCCGAGGTGATCAACCGGCCCTTGTCGATCATTCGCTGTCCCGCCGGCACTGGCAAGCCTTGCTTCTTCCAAAAGCACCACACCGCCGGGCTGGAGCTGGTGGACTCGGTCAAGCTGAAGGAGGACAGCGGCATCAACGCCCACTACCTCGTAGTGCGCGACGCGGCCAGCTTGCTGGAGCTGGTCCAGTTCAATGCCCTGGAGTTCCATCCGTGGGGAAGCCACGCGGAGGAGCCTGACCGTGCCGACCGGGTGGTATTCGATCTAGACCCCGGCCCAGATGTGCCTTTCGCGGAGGTAAAAAAGGCTGCCACTGATATCCGGAAGCTTCTGGCCCAACTAGAGCTGGAGTCCTTCCTGCGGGTATCCGGAGGCAAGGGCCTTCATGTCGTGGTGCCCTTGAATCCCGGGTGCGACTGGGACCTGACCAAGCGCTTCGCCAAAGGCTTCGCCGACGCGTTGGCGCAGTCCGAACCGCAGCGCTTCCTGGCCACCGCCACCAAAGCCCTTCGAAACAAGCGGATCTTTGTCGACTACCTGCGTAACGGTCGAGGTGCCACCGCAGTGGCGTCGTATTCCCTGCGGGGTAGACCGGGCGCGCCTGTCGCGATGCCTCTGGCGTGGAGCGAGCTGCCAAACCTCAAACGGGCTGACGCGTTCACGATCAAGGACGTGCCGGGCAAGCTGAAACGTCGCCGCAAGGATCCCTGGGACGGCATCGATGCGTTGAAGCAGAACTTGTCGAAATGGGCCCGAAACGACTAACCGCTATCCCCGCGGTCGTGTCCGAGCCTAGACGGGCAGACGCGAGCGTCGTTGGCAGCTGCCGAGCACGTGATGAGCACGCGGGCTTGATGCCGGCTCCTGTCCAATGAGCCTCATGCAATGCGATGCTCCCGCTCCGACCCCGGTGACCGTCTGGACCATCGGGCATTCCACTCGACCTTGGGACGAGTTCTTACAACTGCTGTCCGCACAAGGCATCTCGGCGATCGCGGACGTGCGTCGCTTCCCAGGATCGCGTCGTTACCCTTGGTTTTCGTCCGAGCAGATGGCTGAAACGTTGCCAGCGCACGGCGTGGAGTATCTCTGGATTCCTGAACTGGGCGGGCGGCGCAAGGTGCAGCCGGATTCGCCCAATGGTGCGTGGGACAACGCCGCGTTTCAGGGCTACGCAGATCACATGGCGACCGCCGAGTTCGCCGGCGGGCTATCGAAGGTGCTTGCACTGGGGGGCAAACATCGGACCGCGCTGATGTGCGCGGAGGCACCCTGGTGGCGCTGCCACCGACGTCTCATCTCCGACCTGCTGACGCACCGGGGCCATGAGGTGCTGCACATCGTGTCCCACGCCGAACCCAAGCCGCATCCGCTGAACCCGATGGCGCAGGCCGCCGGGCCAGCGCTTGTCTACCCACCGGCTCAGACGGAGCTGTTCTGAACCAACCAGTAGGGCGATCGCGTGTCGGGCCCGCCCGGCGCATTTTCTCCCTATCGAAGCTATGCGGACATGTCGGCTGCCTTGCAGTTGGCGCGCGCTTGCCGCACGGTGTTGTTGATAGACGACGGGCAGCCGCGCAACCCTGCCTGAATCGGCTTAGGCGGTCGTCCCTGGTCCCAGCTTCAGGTAATGGATCGGAGGCTGCCCCGTCAGAAAGTTGGCGTTCTCCTGAGGGATTCAGACTGGCTTTCGATCTTCATGTCTGCCATGAAGTAGTCTGGGATGGATGGTGAAGCGCAGGTTAGAAAACGATGCAAGGGGGAGGGGAGTGAGGAGTGCTCAGTATGATTCGCTTTGCAGCGCGCTCGATAGGATACATGGACGGCAAGCGCTGACGGATTTCGCCTCGGATTGGGGCCTCCACCGCAGTCCCAGCGAGGATGGCACAGTGGAGGTATGGAAAGGCGCGGCGATGGGGGCCGGCGTTGAGATCTTGTTGCTTCCGCCCGTGTCCGCTTCCAGCGACTGGGCCATCTCGACGCTGGTCACGGTCGGAGGCCGGGTCGAGCATGTCAGGCGACGTCCGTTTCGGATCTGACGAAGAGTGGCTGCTAAACGCCTACGACGGCCTTCCTTGGTGCAGCCAATACTGGGTCAGCAGGGAGGCGGCGCGCCGGTTCGCCGACGTCGACGCCAAGCCAGGACCTGTCCCACCACGGCCGTGAGCAGCAGCAGGGCATTGGTCACCACAAACACCGTTGACCCCAAAAGTGCACTGTAGGCGGTGAACAGGGTCGACGCGGTCATCTGACCGACAAACAGCCATTTGGAGACCGTTTCCGGATGGGGAGACTGCCACTGTTTGATCATTTGCCGGACCAACGTGGCTATCAACACGGCGGTTGCAGTCCAGCCAAGAACATCAGGATGCATGGCCGCTCACCCGTCCTTTGGGTCGTGGACAGTTGAACCGTCTTGGCCGTGCGCCGGGCGCTTATGAGGCTCCTCAATGATTTCCTTGTTGAGGATGCGAACCTCGCCCACCATCAGCAGGCGCATGTCGCGCACGATGTAGTCGGCCAACGCCTCATCGGTGATGTCATCACCGGCGATGTCCAGCCGGAAGCCTTGGCCCTGAATCCCGCCCCCGTTGCTGAAGTCAATCTCGAAATCAAAGCACACCCGCTTATCTATGTTGCCCTCTCATTCTTAGGCAGGATCCATGGGTAGGCCCTTGCGGTACCTAGAAGCTACTCGCCGATCGTGGCGCGACCTCCCAAGGATACTTCGGCTCGGTGCTACTGAAGTAGGGCGGTCACCCGATCTTCCTAGGTCAACGTATCACGATGACTCGCGAATGCGAGGACTGGGGCCAACCGGTGAAGCGTTGAAGTTCACTTGCGCGAATTTTGGGAGCCGTAGGGATAAGTTGCCGGCAAGGACCTGGTGCCGTCCGTGTTGAGCACGGACGGCGCGGGGCGCATTGATCCAGTGCGCGTGCATTCCCCGCTGACGGCTGGAAACGCCTTAGTTTGCAGAAGCAGCATGCCGCCACCATGTTGCTTAGGAGGTCCTTGCGCCATCTCGCCCCGCCGCCAAGCGTTCTTGGGTGCATTAGACGCTCCGCGCCTTACTCACCTGCAACCCAAGGTCGGACGGCGAGGCTTGCCACATCGGCAGGCCGCGGTGATAGCAACGGCCGGACTGGGCGTGGAGTGCAGATGGATTTGAGGCGTCTTTTTGCTCACAAGGCTTTGGAGAATCAGAAGACGTTACCCGTCACTCCTAAGGGAGAACCTTGGGTGCCCGGAGCCTGCTGGCGATGCGCTTTACCCGTGACTCAAAAAAAACGCTTGACATATACATATGTGAGCGTTCACTCTTCTAATGGCCGGGGCGACGCAGCTCGCTCACTCGGTGTCGAAGGTGAGGAAGCGGAAGGCCCCTGACCTGATTCTCCCTAGCTCCATACGATGAAAGGAAAACGCCATGACAGACTCGCGTGCGACTGAAGCAGTAAAGAACTGGATCAATGGCAGTTGGAACGAAGGGGGGCGATCAGGCAAGCGGTCAGTCCTTCGACGGGCCAGCCGCTCGGGAGCTATTTGGATACCGGCCAGGACGAAGCTCGGCTTGCCATCGAGGCTGCACGCACGGCCTTTGATACATCCAACTGGCCAACGGAGCGATCATTGCGTTCCCGCGCCTTGCATGAGTTAGCCGACGAGGTCGCCAAGCGCGCAAAAACAATGGCGGTCCGCCTCTCTCAGGAAGGCGGCAAGCTGTTGGCTCAGACCGAGTGGGAGCTCTCATTGGCGTCGGAGTGGCTCCGGTATGGCGCGGCAACCGCGCTGCTCCAAACCGGTGGCCGAGCTCTTGAAGCGGCGCCAGGGGTGCACTTCTTCTCCGATCCTGAGCCGCTTGGCGTTGTTGGCGTCATTTCGCCTTGGAACTCCCCGATCATTCTCTCCGTGCGAGCGATCGCTCCGGCGTTGGCGGCGGGGTGCACGGTGGTGCTCAAGCTGCCTCATCAGACGGCACTCACCAACGCGCTGTTCGCCGAGGCGGTCGCAGCCGTTCCATCGCTGCCGCCTGGCGTGCTCAATGTCATCACCGAGACAGGAAGCATTGGCGCAGCCATGCTGGTGGACTCTCCTCAAGTGGACATGATCAGCTATACCGGGAGCACAAACGTTGGACGGACCATCGCCGCCAACGGCGCGAAGACGCTGAAGCGGCTGAACCTGGAGCTTGGCGGAAAAGCACCGTTGGTGGTGTTCGACGATGCCAACCTTGCGGCCGTTGTCCCACAAATCGTCATGGCCCTCGTCGCGATGAATGGCCAGTTCTGTTGCACAGGTTCCCGTGTCTTGGTTCAGCGGACGGTGGCAGACCGGCTGCGAGCTGCCCTGGTTGAGGCCTATGGCAACGTTCGGCTCGGCGAGAGCGAGGATCCACAGGCACAACTCGGTCCGTTGATTGACAAGGCCAGCGTCGCACGCGTGGACGCGGTGGTTGCCGAAGCAGCGTCTTATGCGAACGTTCTCGTTCGCGGCGGCCCAATCGAAGAGGGACCGTTGGCTGCCGGCGCGTTCTACCGTCCAAGTTTGATCGAGGTCGAAGACTTGAACGCTTACGTCGTTCAGAACGAGGTGTTTGGACCTGTCCAGACGTTCGAGATTTTTGAGGACGAAGCCGACGCCATTGCGCGCGCAAATGCCACCGAGTTTGGCCTCGCCGCGTCGGTGTTCTCGGAAGACGCATCGCGTTGCCGACGAGTTGGCAAGGCCATTCGGGCTGGCCATATTTGGATGAATTGTTGGGGCGTCATGTCCGAGCAGTTTGAACAGAGCGGGTTCAAGCAAAGCGGCATCGGTGTGCTTTGCGGGCCGCGCGCGATTGAGCAGTTCCAGGAAATCAAGGTATACGCCACCGCCGCCCTGTCGTCCGGTTCTTGACCGACCTGCCTTGAACCGGACGTCGGCAGAGCACCTTCGGGACAGCCAATGCAGGGACTGAACTTCATTGCAAGGAAGAGTTAAGCGTTGCGATGGTTTGCTTCAGGCTGGGCAGCAATCGCGCAAGCGAATGCTGCCTGTTGAGCCGTGACCCCAGTCGAAGTAGTGTTCTTGCTTTAGACACGACCAATCTGTAGAGGTGTTGAATGAATGGAGGGAAAGGCAGGCCGCAGCTCGGTCGCCCTGTGAATGAGGGGGCGCGAGAAAAACGCTTGACGCAAATTTTGGATGGAGCGCGGGAGTCTTTCATACGCAAGGGCTTCCACGCTTCCTCCCTTTCCGACATAAGCGCCAATGCTAAGGTAAGTGTTGCTAACATCTACCAGTATTTTTCGTGCAAAGAAGCCCTTATCACCGCCCTGATCGAGCTCGATCTGCAGCGCCATCAGGCCCTGATTGCACGGTTTTGGAGCTCCGATTTTAGTCGACAGGCCGTCGAGGAGCTTTTGGCAGACCTCTTCCTGAAGCCCGAGGGACATGCGATAGCAGTTCTGCGCGCCGAAATCGCGAGCGAAGGTGCACGCAATGCCCATGTGGCCGGACTTCTTAGAAGCCACGAATTGGGCTTGATGGAAATGTTGCGGGAAAGAGTTCGACAGGCTCAGGAAAGGGGGCAAATAGCCAGCGCCCTGGACTCAGAGGTCGTTGCCGATCGCCTCTCGCTTGTCTTTGAGGGAATCATGAGGTTGTATCTGTTCTCCCCGGACGATGGTGAAGAGCTAATAGACAAGTATTACCGCCAATTCGCGGACGCCCTTCACGTGGCTCAGTGAGGGAAACCTCATTACAGCAGCGCAAGAGCCCGGTTTAGGCGCCTTGGCGACTTGTGTGGAAGCCGCTCTGCAGCCGACTCCAGCACCCCGACCAAGTTGACGCTCGACAAGGCGCAGTCGCCGCCCGGGATGGCGACGGCGATGACCGCCCCGGCGATAGGTGTGTGCCTGCACAGGCCGTATGCCGGTGCTTGAGGCGTTGGGCGGTCTATAAAATGCGCTCGAGTGCAGGCGACCTTTGAGGCCAGGATAGATGCCTTGCGAACCCAGGCACTCCGTCTGCGCTGGGTTTTGCGACGGCGCTCTGAGCGCTGCTTGGCCCCCAGCGCTTCGCTAGATGGTCGGTCGCGACGCCGCTGGGTCAAAGCGGTCGAGGGAGCCTTAACCGCTGTCCTGCATACCGTTCCAGCGTCGCCATCCTACAGGGTCACAAAGCTGGCAGGCTTCACTCCAGTCGTGGCCATGGAGCGCGCCGAAGAGCTTCGCAAGCGTTTCCATAACCACTTTTTGGGTCGCCTCGGAACCCGCTGCGGCAAATGAGCCTCCGTAATCCTTAATGAAGAGCATGAAGCTCTCGAAGTCGGGGATGAGCACCTCCACCGTCGTCCTTCCGGTGGGCGAAATGAAGGCGAAGAACGAGCCATCTACTGAGTTCTCAAATATTTCCAGCCGCAGGCCGTGCTCACCGCCATAGTAAGCACCGTTGGGTGAATACCCGGCCCGCGTTAAGCCGGCCATGTCGTTTTCGCCGTCCAACGGCCCCACCACATTGTGGCCGGCATGCCAACTGCCGCGATTGAATGTGAACTGTCTGTTTATCACGGTGTTCTCAATATCAAATACGATGACTTGCTCGGTCGCAGGCGAACGCTGGGCTGACAGTCGCCACCACTCCTTCAGTCGACGCACGACTGGCATAGCCTTCGCAGCCACGAGATGCCTGGGTCGTTTTCACTTCGCGGATGCCAGATCACGTCGATTTGCAATTCGTCAACCTCGAATGGCAGGTCGCTAACAACGAGGCCAAATGCCGCGGCGTAGCGTCTGGCGACACCGGCTTGCAAGGAAGCGATGAGTGGGGCGCGAGAAGCCATCGCAAGCAAGGTGATGCCGTCGTGCGACAAGTGGGGGGCCTCCAGCTGCATCGGGGCGTGCCGCAACAGATGTTCCAAAAATCCAGGCAAATTTTCGCTGTCCGACACGAGGCCGTGCACGGAGGAAAAGTAGTCTTCGGAGGCGATAGGGGTTGCGTAGGCCAGCTGCGATGGGTGGAAGCAGCAAACGAACTGTTCGCAATAGAGCATTTCACGGCGCAGGCGTCCGGTATCCTCACTCACATGCGCGATCGCGAGGTTAATCTTTGCGTCATTGACCTGCCCCCAGTAGCCGTACCACCCATTACTGGTGGAGCCCGGGGTTGAAGGGTACTGCGGCGGGATGGGTTTGGGTTCGGTGGTTGGCAGCAAACTGGGCCGGCGGGATGCGTCCGCAGCTGCTGTGTGGTCGCACCTGGTTGTAGTCGCGGCGCCACTCGGCGATGACGCTGCTCGTGCGGGTGCCCAGTTGCTGCGCTCGCGTCAGATACCATTCGCCAACCCGGAGTGGCCCGGGCCGAGATGACGGACGGGCTCAAGCGCCAGCTTCAGCACCTTAGTGAGATGACTGACGGCACGGATGAGGCTGGCAAACGCCGAACGGCCATCGGCACTTGGGCGGCGATGGTAGGAGCCTTGATCCTGGCCCGCATGGCCCATGAAGAGGTGCTATCGGACGAAATTCTTCGTGAAACGCGAGCTTGGATCACTGCGAAAGCAGCGGGATAGGGCTTGAAAAGACGACAGAGGGCTGTGAAGGCCGCTCCATATCTGGCGCGGGTCTGTGGTGGCCTGCACGTTAGACGAGAACGCGGACGATGGGCAGGGCAGGATCGCACCATCGTCAACCCTAAGTAAGGTCTGAACAACACTCATCTGCGTTTGAGCCCCATCCGGTCGGCGTGGATTTCATTGAAACAACGCTTTCATTGCGCCCAATTGGCACAGGTGTGCGGGATTTCCCCGCCTTACAGGCGCACTGGCCCTGCGGCCGGCATCAACTGCCGGCGCACCATCCACAGTTTGGACAGCACAAACAGCGTCATCACCTGCGCGGTGTTCTTGGCCAGGCCGCGATAGCGCACCTTGGTGTAGCCAAACTGACGCTTGATCACCCGGAACGGATGCTCGACCTTGGCCCTGAGCCGGGCGATGAAATGTTCCCAGTCCTCAACAACCGCACGTTTGCGCTGGTTCCTGATGGCCCGCACCTTCGAAGGCTTGGCCGCGATCAGAAACCCGGCCTTGCTCTGGCTCAGTTCGATGCGCTTGTCCGCACCGGTATAGCCGCTGTCGCCACACACCGTGTCCTCATCGCCATGCAGCAGCTTATGGGTCTGGGTGATGTCAGCCACTTTGGCCGCCGTGCATTGCACGTGGTGCACCAGGCCGGAGGCATCGTCCACGCCGATGTGCGCCTTCATCCCGAAATACCACTGGTTGCCCTTCCTGGTCTGATGCATGTCCGGGTCACGCTTGCCTTGGGCGTTTCTGGTCGAGCTTGGCGCGGCGATGATCGTGGCATCGACGATCGTCCCGCCGCGCAGACTCAATCCCTTGTTCGACAAGTGCATGTTGACCCGGCCCAGCAGCTTGCTCGCCAGATCATGGATCTCCAACAGACGTCGGAAGTTGAGGATCGTGGTCTCGTCCGGGATCCCGTCCAGCCCACCCAACTGGCAAAGCGACGCATCACCGGCATGTCGTACAGCGCCTCTTCCATGCCCGGATCACTCAATGCATACCACTGCTGCAGCAAGTGGATGCGCAGCATCGTCTCCAGCGCATACGGCTGACGCCCCGGCTGGCCTGACTTGGGATAGTGCGGCTCAATCAGCGACAACAACGCCTTCCACGGCACCACTTGATCCATCTGACCCAAGAACACCTCGCGCCGGGTCTGCTTGCGCTGGCCAAGATCCTCGGCATCACCGAACGTCAGCCGCATCTGCCTGCCTCTCGAAGTTGAAGGCCATTGTCGGCGATACGGCGGGAGTTGTTCAGCAGAGCTTCCCTGGCGAGAGATCGAGCCGCGCTGCGGCGTTTGATCCGGCAGGTCCACTTCCACGTCATCGGCGTAACACCGGCCCCAGCCTTCGGGCAGGTCGTAGCCTTCGATGATCGGATGGCCGCTGGCGTGCCAGTGCGCGCGGGCGTGGCGCAAGGCTTAGGCCACCGTGCCGCCTGGGCACGGTGGCCTCTCAGTGCAGGGCCCGCGAGCACGCATAGCGCCCAGCGCGCCCGCGCCGGCTCAATCGAACTTCCCCTCGCCGATCCAGCGCAGCGCGCTCAATGACGGCATGAACATGTACTCGCCGCCGCGCAGGCGATTGAAGGTACTCACATCGGCCACGCGTCGACGC
Organism: Stenotrophomonas sp. YJH_SMC_120; assembly: GCF_059368675.1. Taxonomy (NCBI): domain Bacteria; kingdom Pseudomonadati; phylum Pseudomonadota; class Gammaproteobacteria; order Lysobacterales; family Lysobacteraceae; genus Stenotrophomonas; species Stenotrophomonas sp. YJH_SMC_120. Next base: position 506,640 of record NZ_JCAFRY010000001.1, on the reverse strand, counting down.
ACTGGCGACTGGGGAATCGTGAAGCTGCCGGGCTCCTCGTGCAGGCCGACGATCGGGTCGCGTTCAGAACCCAGGTCGATGAAGTTGCCGCGATTGATCCATTCCTGCTGCAGGAATTCGATCGTGTCGTAGGCCCGGGCGCTGATGAAGATGAAGAAGATCCCGCGATCCGCCTTGGCATCGTCGGTGCCGGTCACGTCATCGCTCCACTTTGGTCCAAACGTGGACGAACGCCGAATGATGCGATGAATGTGCTCGTCGCTGAGAATCGTCAGCTGGCTCCCCCGCGGATTGAGGCGGCGCATATGTGCCGAATGCGGGCACATCCGACCAAGGGCATCATGCTGGTAGTCGAAATCGTTGTTGCGTTGCGGGTCGGCGCCGAGCTCGGGATCGTCTCGTTCCGGCGCTAGCGGTAGCGGCGCGCCGGAGCGCCAGCGTCCGAACATCTTCGCGGCAAGAGCATGCTGGGCCTGCTTGTCCTCGCCTGCATGTATGCGCATGAAATCGTTGAACGCACCCACCCGGCTTTCGTACTTGCGCATCACCACGAACGAGCCGTTGCGCCCCAATACGTCCGGCTGGGGCATGCGCAACGGCGCACCGGCTTCGCTGTTTTCCCCAAGGATGAACTCTCCCGCAGCGATCGCACGCTGCTGCCCGGGCTGTGGTTCCACGCCAGCGCCAGCCACTGTTGGCTGCGAAATCGAATCGCGGAAGCCGAATGGATTCTGGGCATCGGCGTCGGCGCCGAAACGGTGCGTTGCCAGCAAGGTCACGCCACTGCAGGCATTTAGCTCGCCCATGGCTTTGTCCACCGCAACATCCAGATGTACTTCATCGCGCGCATAGATGGTCAGGGCAATATGGCAATTGCCCGGTGTGAACACTTCCTCCCAAGTCTCTGGAGCGTTTTCCCCGAAGTCACGCAGCTGTTCGGCGCGTGCTGCCATTCCCTGCCGGAACGACAGGGGGAAGCTCTCCAGCGAGGACGGCGGCAATCCAAGCGCCTTGAGCCCTTCGTGACTGATGGCCACGCCGATCCAGGTATCAAGCTCCTCGGTCCAGCCGGAAGCAGTGGGGACATGCGGGGCGAGCCGGCGCAGCAGATCGCGCCCACCGGCCGCCTGTTCCACGTGCAGCAAAGCATGAATCCCGACGTAAGGCTCAGGACGCGATCGCAGGATGAGCGCCTGGATGTCATCGAGGTTCAGGGTCACCCGGTCACGACGGAAACGGGCAGCAAGGTCAGCGAGCAGGCCCATGTCAGTAATCCACCCCCTGCGGGACGGAGATGGCCTGCTCCAGCGTCTCCAGCGCTGCACGCGTGGTCGCATCCATCTGCGTATTTTCGGACATCGTATCCAAGAAGGCCTGCAACGCCTTGTCCATGCGTTGGTAACGGCGCACGTCCACTACCGTGACCTGGGGATTGGCGACAAACCAACCGGCCGCGTCGATCTGGTGATCGGCGATGAAATCCTTGACCTGCGGACTGTCGATGCCAGGCCAGCCCTCCACGTTGGCGAACAACAGGTCCATCAAGCCTGGAATCTTGGTGGCGAAATCGTTGATGTAGGTATCCCAGTCACCATCGTAGGCCGTGGCGAACAGGATCCGCGTGTCGTCATCGAACAACACAAACCGCATGTCATGAAGCGTGGACACGCGTTGCGCGCCGTCGAAATTGCCCCCGGTCAGGCCGAAGATGCGCTTGAGCCGATCCGCGCCACCGGGCTTGAGCGTGGCGATGGCCGACAACTCGGAGACATTTCCCGACTGCCGACCGGCGCGACCGGCGCTTTGGGAGCTGCCCTTGTAGGCATCGTTGTGTTGCTTGATCAAGGCTTCGAGCGCGATCCTGGCAAGCTTTGGCAAGTCCTGCGCCAGTTCGCCAGCACGGCGCCGGATCTCCTCCGGCTTGGTCTCATCGGCGAGGCGTGGATCATTCGACGTGGTCATCGGGGGTCCTTGTCGTGGGAAGGCTCAATCCGGGATATCGGCCAGATGCTCCGGCTCGACCCGCGGTTGGGTGTTCATGGCATGGCGGAAACTGCTGGAACGCTCATACGCGGCGCGGCGGATGCGCATGATCCCGCCCAACGGACGATGGGCCTGCACGCCATTCCAGGGATTGAACGACAACACGTCGTCGCCGTAGACCCGGCGTGCGGGCGTATAGGGCGCCTGCGGGGCAAAGCGCAGCGTCGCAAGCGGCATGTGCGGCGAGGCATCCTCGTCCCAGCGCACGGCTGCATCCTCCACAGGCATCTTCGCTACGTCGGTGCACAACTGCGCCCGCAGCGTGTACTCGGCGCCATGACGCGCGAAATGCTGCTCGATCACATCCCGCATCGTCGAGAAGCCGACATCCTCCACGGCCACCCCGGTCAGTGCGCGCACATCGTTGGACGCTGGCACCAGCGAAAGCTTGGCCACGTAGTCGCCGAAACGCAGGGCGCCCTGCGTGTGGTAGGACTCTCCCAGCGGGTTGTGGTTGTCGCGCCCCAGGCCCTCGAGCGTCGCACCGGGCGTCCCGCCCAGCGCTTCGACTGCTTCCTTGGTACCGCGTGCGAGCCCGGCGACGATCCGCTGGAAGATGTCCGGCGCGTGTGCGTTCTTCTCCAGCACGCCCAGCAGTGTCTTGTACTTGGGGATGGTGCCAAAGGCGAGCACGGGGAAGTTCACCATCAGGAAATCCTGATTGCGGCCTCCGATCTGCGGTGACAGACGTTCGCCGTCCACACCGATCAGCTTGATTGCGAACCCGCGCGGCGCCGGGATCGCATCGGAGTGGATATCGCCGGGCGCCGAGGACAGGCGCGCCACCACGCCGTAGGTCGCGGGCCTGCGGAATATCCCCTGCGCAAGTGCTGGCGGGAGGTCCGAATGGACGGACAACTCCCCTTTGAGGACCGCGTGCGATTTTGCATGCGCATCGCGAATGGCATGCCGATGGCGCTCATAGGCAGCACGGTTACCTTCGGCCATCTGCGTGACGATCTCCTCGATCAGACGATCCTCGTCTTCGTCGACGTTTTCCAGTGCTTCGCTGTAAAGAACGGGTTGATCGACCATGGATCTCCTGCGTCGATAGGCATGGCATGCGGTTGTCCGGCACGCCGCCATACGACAGGGTATTGGGGATTACGATACTGGACATGCAAGCGTGATGAGGCCATGAAGCCGCTCGCTTCATGGCCTCGGGTTGCAGAAGGTTGGCTCGCTTTCGGCACGCCCTGGCCTCGCCGCGTCGGTCCACGCATGAGCGGTGCGTGCCGAGACTTTCCGGTGGGAAGCGTTGGTCTGCTCAACCGATGACCCGCCGGGTCAAGGACGGCACGAAGCTGAGAAGTAGCGCGGGATCAGCTGCGGGGTCTGGTCCGGCATTCGACTTCCACTTCGTCGACATAGCACTAGCCCCAGCCTTCGGGCGGCTCGTAGCCTTCGATGATCGGATGGCCGAGCATTACTCGTAGCCCAGCGCGCTTGGCGTGACATCGACAATCTGGTCTTCATGCGTGCAGCGCGGGCGCATGGCTTTCCTCGGGGGGGAGGGGCAGGACGGGCTGAAGCCGTGCTGCCGGCCCAACTCCGATACCGCCATGCCGGCCTCGGCCTGCTTGATGAAGCCAATGATCTGTTCCGTGGTGAAGCGACTCTTGCGCATGTCCGTCCTCTCTGGATGACGGACTCTACCTAGTTTCGGCTGGTACGGCTCAGTGGGGGCAGGTCAGCATCCGGAAACCCTCCAGGCGTTGTTTGAAAGTCGGCTCATCCTGCACCCGGCTGATCCGTCTGACGACACCGCAAGCGCTTGGAACTGGGTCAAGGCATGCTTGCCAGCGCAAGTGTGGACGCGCATGGAGGCTCCAACCCCAGCAGAGCTTGAGCGGGTCATACAGGCCGATACGAAGGCCCGAGAAGCATTGCTTGCTCCGCGCTTGGAACTATCCGAGGAAGAAACGAGGCGATGCTTTGACGTTCGGTTGATCGCCGGACTGGCCATGACCGTCGCCCGGAAAGGATGGCCTGAGGGGCCGTTGTTGCATGGCGCGTATGGCCGCCACTGGATCATCGAATCGACCGCGCGAAAGAGGGAAGATATCCTGCTGCAGGACATCGGATTGCGGGTGTGGGCCGAGACGATGGCCATGAAGACCAATCGCGCCACGCAGCAGGACGCTGCGCCCGATGACACGCCGATTTCTAAAGGGTTCCGGGTAAGGCACGAGACCGGCAACTGCTGAAGCCGTTGGGCGAGCATGGGGGGGTATTTCTGAAGCGCCGTTCAGGCCTAAGAGGGGGCTCCCTCTTAGCGCGTAGAGTCCGCCTCTGGTGGTCCGTAGCCTTTCAGTCACCAACTGCCGAGGCAACAACTCATGACGAACGCAACGCCGATGTTCCCCCTGTCCCCCGAACACCGGGACCTGGCCATCCTTGGCTTGGCCTGCCATGGCACCCACGCTCGGGCCATCGCTGCTGGGTTGGAGGTACACACGTCCATCGTGTGCGAGGTGCTCACCGATGCGGGGATCGATCCGATTCTGCCGCCTCGCACGTTCCGCTTTGACAACATTGATTGGGACACCGATGAGGAGGTGGTGGAGAGGCTTCCGCGCTCGGGGGAAGTCACGGTCGAAGACTGCGCTGAGTTTGATGATGAGGAGATGGAGTACGAGGCACTGGACGACTTCACTGAGTTGCACGGCTATTGCATCGAAGGCTGCACTGTCACCGAAGTGTCGGGCGCTTCTTGGCCCACCACGGCGCGGGATGCGGAGACCCTGGTGAACGAGGCGAACTGGACGGGGGAGCTGCGCATGGGCAACGGGCACTACGCCTTGGTCACCCATGAGACGTTGGCGCTTCGCTACCCCAAGCACCTCGCTTACCTCCGGCTCAAAGTGGGGCCCAGCTACGCCGAAATCGCGTCGGAGTGGGCATTTACAGTCATTGAGGTGCAGAACGCCGAGGGCTTTCAAATGTGGACTGACAACCTGTTGGACTTGGTGTCGCTGGCACTCGGATACCATGAGGAAGGAGAACGAAAGGCCCTTGAAGTTGGCGATGGTCGAGATGGGTCTTAAGGATCCCCATCCCGGGCTTGGCGAGGCAATGGCAGCTATGGAGACATGATCCGGCCCTAGCCCGCGCCCGAAATAGGCCATACGCAGTGCTGCCCGCGGTTGATCACCGCGGACACGGACGGGGGATTAGTGACTTCCAAGGCGAAGCCCTTAGACGCCTGTCAAAAACTCAATAAAAGCAAGGCCTGGTCGTTGAGGGTTTACAGCAGCCTTGTGAATCGGCACGATCGGGGTTTGTTAACCATAGGGAAATAACGTGGCATTGTCGCTCGAAGAAATCAGGAAAAAGAAGGCTGACGCTGAGGCCCAAGTGGCCGCGCTGGAAAAGGCAGAGCAAGAAGCTGTGGCCGCCGAAGCCGGGGCCAGCTTTGCAGGAGTCTACGAGACCTTGCAGCAGTTTGGGCAGCATTACACGACGAAGCAGAGGAACGATCTGAAGGCGCTGCTTGAGCCACGCAAGGTGGTTTCCGCGAGCGCCGGCATCAGTCGCGCCCCGAAGTTCCAGATCCCGGACGGGACCACGTGGGCTGGCACTGGACGTCAGCCGAAGGCATTCCTTGCGTGGGCCGAAACCGCTGAAGGCAAGGCGTGGAAAAAGAAACACCCAGACCAGGAATGGCCGGCGCACCCGTTCAAGGCCTGATTGCCATTGAGCGTTGCAGACAGAGCCCTGGGAAACCGGGGCTTTTTTTTGGGGCGTTGAACCAAAGACAGCCACGCTCAGGCTGGGGCGCAAGCCCCGGCCCCGAGCCTTTCTTCCCCGAAGGGGGCTCTTCAGGCGCGGCCCTGGCCGCGTTCTTTGGAGCTCTTGAAGACAAAAAGCAACGGCAAAAGCAGCATGGAGCAAGAGCGCTCCGGGAAAAAGGCAGGTGGGGCCTCGGCTTCCGCCGGGCCCGGTGCTTGGCTGGAAAATGTCAGGCGTTTCAGGGTTTTTCAACGATTCGCGGCCCTTCCGGCAGTTTTGATATTTAGTCGATAAAACGTAGGGTGAAAGTATTGCGATTTTTTGGAGGCAGCTTAGTTTGAGTGGGTAGCGAGGGATGCCCCCTCTTCAAAGGTTTTCGCATGATTGCTTGCGTTATTGACCAGTCAGGCTTTGTTGCCCTTGGTTATCGGGGGGTCTTCTAATGGCTCACCACCACGCCAGCCCCATTCAACTCAAGACGGGCGAGTGGGGCGCCCGGGTGCCCGCCCCGAACGTTCGGAACGGCGAAAGGCTCACTGTGGTTGCCGGGAGCGGCAGCTCCTGGGAAGCCGTCGTTGTCGGCGTGGTTTGGCAAGGCCCGGAGGCCGCGATTCACCAAACCGCTCGCGGGCTCATGCAGTGTGGGTGCTGCGGGGAAGTGGGGCAGAAAGGGGCCTACCCCTTCTCAACGTATCCGGCAGCGATGCAGCGTTGCGATGATTGCGGGTGTTCGGCATGAAAATCCCGACAACGAGTCGCCGTCGCCGCTACTTTGCCTACGAGCGCCGCTCGGGTGGTCAGTGCTACTTCGATAAGAACATGCACGCCCACCTCCAGCGGTATCCCCACACCATCGGCCATTACCAGCTCACGCGCTTCCTGGGCACTTCCGCGTTGCTGACCGCTGAAGAAGCGGCCGCCCAAGGATGGATGGCCAAGCCGCACGGGAGCCCTGCATGACCAAACGCTACATTCTCCGCCCCCCAGAACGCTTGGTCGAAACCATCCACGAGACGTGGATTGACGCGCCTAGCAAAGCCGCGTTTCAAGCCCTGGCCGCCGCGCAAGGCCTGAGCATGCGCGCTGCACTGGCCCAGCTCATCGAGCAACACGCCCAGATTCGAGAACCGTTTTCCCCTCGACGCCCCACGCCTTGGACCGGAGAGGCGGCGAAGGGGCGAGAGCGCTACAAAACCGCGCTCCCCAGTGTGCAGGTGGCTCCCCAGGTCGCCATGGCCCTGCTCATCGACGCCAACCGAATCGGCATTCGTCAGCCAGAAGCCGTTCGCCAGTTGGTCTGGCGATGCATCCAATCCAGCGCCTGACGAATCGGACTGCTTTTTGCGGGCATGGGGCCAAGGACAGCCACGCGGACGCTGGGGCGGAAGCCCCGGCCCTGGGCCTTTCCTCCCCGAAGGGGGCTTTTCAGGCGCGGCCCCGGGCCGCGTTCTTTTGAGATCTAGGAGAGAGAAGGCAACGGCAAAAGTGGCTCAAAGCAAAAGCGCATTGGGGAAAGGGCAGGTGGGGCCTCGGCTTCCGCCGGGCCCGACGCGGGGCTGGGAATGTGAGGTGTTTCAAGGTTTTTGTATTTTCTGCGTCTGCTCATCATTTTTGTTTTTTAGTCAGAAAAATGTAGGGTTAATCTATTGCGAAAAGTTGGTTTTCTTTTACCTTGAGATCAGAGAAGGGCGCCGATGCTCTTTAACCAAAGGAAACCCCATGTTGACGTTCTTTGCTTTTTGCCTCTTGGCTGGATTGGTCGCCGGACTGGCCATTGCTGACCGACTGGATGCGCTCTGATGAATACCCGCAGCCAAACCCAAGCGCCCGCCCGGTCCTCCGTCGCCACCACCTCAGCGCTCCTGCGATTCCTGTTCGACGCCATGTCGGGGATGGGGGCGGCCAAGCTGGGATGGGAGATGGTCACCGACCCCAAGGCCAAGCTGTCGGACATCGCCCTCGGCGTGCCGCTTTGCCTGGCTCCTCCAACGATTGCGGCCACCTGGGCGCTTTGCTTGTTCGGCATCGCCCAACACCACCAACTTTTTTGAAACCCGAACCCCTGACAACCACGGAGGACCCCGCTCGTGCGCAAACTTTTCAACAAACTGCTCAACATCGCCCTTTTTGGCATGGTTCTGTTCGCCCTGGACCAAGTCCCGGAACGCCTGGATCGCATGTCGCAAACCGCCCAGAACCTGGTTCAGCAGGTGGGCTACTCGGGCCCCATGCAGGGCATCCCCTCGGGCGTGCCAGACGGTTACGAGTTCTGATGACCCCCGCACCCTGGCCATCGTCGGAGCTCGTTCGCCTCGCATGGAGCGATAGGCTCGTCTCACGTCTCTGAAGGCGCAGCGACGTGCGCGGCAGCCAGGGCGGCCGCCAGATCACGGTTCAGTGCTCGCGCTTCTGCCCGCAGTTCGCTCCAGTTCGGTGTCCCGACCGGGCCTTGGCCACGGACCGACGCGAGCCAAGCATGGGATCGCAGCCTGGTCGCCTCCGCGGCTGGCGTCGAGGGCCTGAGGGCGTCCAACGCTGCCAACTGGATTTCCAGAAGGTTGATGTCCATCAGCGCCTGCAACTGCTCCGGTGCCATCGGGCTTGGCGCATCCCGCCGCAGCCACCAGCGTCGAAGTCGTTTCAGCATGTCTCCTCTTCCCTGAGATCGTTGACGTTACTCGGGAGGATCGATGTCCACGCCGCGGCTCTGGGCGTAATCCCTCACCTTCTTCAGCAGCTCTCGCTGCTGCTCTGGGTCAAGCCGCGACATCACCAACAACGTCTCCGCCATGAGATCGTTGGTGGCATGGAAATAGGCGACCGGCAAGCCCAGCGCTTGGGCCAGCTTTTCCATCGTGGCTGGATCCGGCACCCGATCTCCTCTCTCGTAACGAGAAATCCTGGGAGCGGCGGAGTTCTCCTCGTCCAACCCAAGCACGGCTCCCAACTCTGCTTGCGTCAGGCCCTTGGCCAGCCGGGCCTCGCGTAAGCGGCGGCCAAACGTGTGAGCTGGGGCGAGAGGGGCAGGCATGGGCGATCACGAACCGGGAACAATCCCTCAGTCTGCCGCTTCCCATGCTGCACCGCATTTGCCAAAATGGCAAACAAGGCCATGGTGGCCGGGATCAGGGGGATGCATGAAGCAAGCGATTGCAGCCGTGGCCGTGTGCCTAGCGTTGGCCAGCGGCACCGCCACCGCTCAGCACGGCATTCTGGGAAAGATTGGCAAGGGGTTGATGCAGGCGGGGAAAGATGCAGCCTCCGCGCCTGCGACCAAGCGTTACTTGGAACCCGCCGGCACTTATTGGGACGACGGCGACCCTCCGATGCTCGACGGCTACACCCGGATCCGGTGGGGCTTGGCGGCCACCGCGTCGGGTGGTCACAAGATGTGCGAAGAAGACCTCTTTGCCCAAGCCAAGGCCGGCGCGGCGCTGACACCGGCCATGCGGGCCCACTGCATCGGCTCATGGGGGCACCAGTTCAAACGCATAGGCCTGCAGGGCGACCCGGCGTCTGCGTTTGAGGCCAAGGCGCGGCAGATCGCCTCTACCGATGCGTTCTACCTGCGGCCCTACATCGACGTGGAGATCGACCCCAAGACCAACATTCTCCACGCCTACGTGCTGGTCATGAACCACGACTGGTATCCCCGCTCGCCTGACTTTCTTCCGACGGCCGTTATCGGCCCTTCGCCGTTGGGCAAGGGCAGTGCGGTGGTCGGGGTCGAGCATGGCGGGCGCTACCACGCCGCGCTGCGATTGAAGCCGGAAGACGCGGCCGAGCTGCGACGGGTGGGGCGCGACGCCGCGGGAGACCGAATCTTTTTCAAGGTCGTGGAGGGCAGGTTGAAGCCCAACGGCCTGCCCGACATCGTTCTCCAAATCGACCGGCTGGAGATCGGCTACAAGACCCAGAACATCGGCATCACCCCCTCCAAAGACAAGGACGCATGACATGAAGCACGCACTGATCGTGGCCGCAGCAGCGGCACTCTTGACCCTGACGGCCTGCTCTGGCGACAAGGGCCCCACGAAGGAGGACGGGGTGAAGGTCGTGGAAGGCTTTTTCACCGAGCAGGGGAGGCAGGCAACCCTCCAGCGCTCTTGGCGGTTTGAAGTGACCGACGCGGGCGGCTTGGATCTCGACTGCGAGAAGAAGCCCAATGGGGATCAAGAATGCATGGTGGGCGGGTCGGTAAAAGCGCAGGGGTCCATCGGTGGCCAGCCCACTAAGCCCGAGCCGAGCACCCTCAAGCCGAAGCTGCGGGCCCTGTTCCGCCCGCAAGGAGAAGGTTGGCAAGTGGTCGAAGTGACCGACGAAGGGACGTCTGCGGGCTAAACGGGCCGCAGTCCGCCGCTTGACTGCACGCCGGTCCCGATCAAGCGTGCAGCCATCCAACAGGGGAGGACCATATGAACCGCTATCCGCCGCAGCAAGTTGTGTATGCGCCGCCGGGCCCATCCGCGCTGATCCTCCCGAGCGTCATCTTGGGCCCGTTGGGCCTGGTTGGGCTGGCGGCCGGCCTGGAGGTGATGAAGCGCGACTTCTTCATTGGCCTGGTCTGTTGTGTGCCCGGTGCGCTCGTCTTCGCGTTCTTGGCGTTTTGCCTGGCGCTCCACATCCGGGCTCAGCAGCTCTGGGACTGGCACGTCCGCACGGGGCGGATGCCGTATTTTCGGAAGCACGGCTTCCTGAAAGGGGCGCTGCTCGGGGGCGGATTGGGCGTGGTGACGGTGGTGGCGGCCGCCGTTCTGGGGTTCAAGTATGCGGAGCATCCCCAGTTTGGGGAGATCGCTACCGCAGCGTTTTACTTGGTTTGGCTCTGGGGCGTGCTGTTGATCGGCGTGCTGGCCGTAGTGTTCGGGTGGGTCAAGCGGGCGTGGGATAGAACGGCCCTCCCCAGATGATGCTCTCTGCAACTGGCCGCCTAGTCTGAATGATATATTCGCCTACCTAAGCAGCACCACGCCGGACTTACGACCGCGCCGTTCATTGGGTCAGGAAGACCAGCTGGTGCCGCCTAATGTCATTTGCAACGCGCTTAGGTAAGCGTGCGGAAACTCAATCAGGGGGAGTCATGAAGGTTATCCGAATCGTAGTCTCAGCATTGGCTCTAGTGCCTATTGCATGTTTTGCCAAGGGGCCTATAGGTATTGGAAAGCTTGAGGTTGGAGTGTCGCGCAGCGCCGTTGAGGGCCTTTCGCCCACTGACGGGGTTTACCTTGCCGCTCCTCTGGAGCCTTACGAATACAAACATTCAAGTCCAGTGTCGGGCGAGGATAAGTTTAATACGAAGATCGTCAGTCCTTTGAGTGACCAGCCTCAAGAGGCGGTTCTTACGTTCGTCGCAGGGCAGTTGCAATCGATAAATATTGATCTGGGTGATTCCAATCGGATCGTGGATAGCGTCAAGTCGTTGATCACCAGGAAGTATGGTGAGCCCAAGGTGGACAACTCCATGAAAGAAGAGCAGTGCGTCTACAAGGGCGGGCAGAACTTCAAGGTTTCTTCGGGAGCGATTCGCTACGAGTGGAAGCAGGATCGCCCAAATGCAGAAGCGGTCACAGCTTCGCTGTCGGATGTGGTGATGGACATGTGTCCTTCCAACCTGCGCTATGCGATTGGTGCGATCAAGGTTAAGAGTTTGACGATTGGTATTGCCAAGCCCGAGAAACCAGTGGTGAATCCCTTCTAAGGGCGCGTCACCTGTTCTCGGGCTCTAGCTCGATGTCAGGTTGGCCCCCGGCACGTCAACGTAATCTCTTGATAGTCCACCCGCACCGGGTTGTAGAACTGGCGATACCAGTTGAACGCCAAGGTCTGGCCCACGTTGTGCTCGTTGCACGCCGGCAGGCCTTGCTGGGTGCCAAACCCACCGTTGGGCGTGCATCCGGGCTGGCCCGTGCAGGTCGTGTAGGGCGTCGAAGCCACCACGGACGACTCGGGCCACTCCCAGCGATAGGGATTGTTGCTCTTGCCCACCAGGTCGGACGCGCACGCTTGCCGGCACACGGCCAAAGAGGTGCCTCCGCTGGTCCAGTTGTAGTCGCAGTAATGCATGCCCATGTTAGAGACACACTCAAAATCGTAGGAGTAGGCATAACGGATGTTCCCGGCGTCCGAAAGCGCGTTGCATTGCTCTTCGTAGAACGCCGACTCGCTCACGTTGGCGGGCCAGTTGCCGGGCATCGGTGCGGGCGTCTCCACCCGGTGGATGGGCACGTTGGCGATGGCCCAGTCCAGCTTTGCTTTCTCCGCTGGCGTCAGGCGCACCACCGCATCGGGATACCAGTAAGAAATGCCACTCGAACCCGAGGGGGGCGGAACGTCCTGCCCATCGGCGGAGTGCCACGCCACGACCTGCAAGCTCCCGTCGCTGCAGCGAGCAGCCGTGGGCTTGCAGGTGTTGACCTCGTTGCGACGCGCCCCTGTATCCACCCAGTTGGACCAGCCGCCATAAGTGGGGCCGGGCAGAGCGGTGGTGCCTAACGGGCAATGGGTAAACACGTCCCTCGACCGCACCTGCTGCCGTTCCCAGGTGTGCGTGCCGGTTTGACCCGACGGGCAGGCTTGCGACGTGGGGAGCCATTGATCGCGTTCCTCACGGGTGGTCCCCGGGCAGGCCTGGCAATCCCTCGCCGTCACGGCCGCCACCGTCTGGGCTTGAACCCACGCCTCGGGATGCTCCCACGCGGCGTCTGAGTTTGGATCCACGTCGCCGGGAGCGCAGACCTGGCGCGTGCGCACCGTCTCTGTGCCCCACGTGCCCGCCGGACAGCTCGCCCGGGCCGCCGAGCTTTCCGATTGCCGGCACGGCACCAAGGCCGGCGGAGCCGGGGTGGGGACCGGCGTTGGGAGCGGCTGAGGCACCGGAACGCTGGGCGCAACAGGAAGCGGCGGAACCGCCGGGGAAGGAGCAACCCCAGGGCTTGGCGACACGCTCCCAGGAACGCCCGGCACTGCATCGGGCACGCTGGGAGCGGTGGATACGGGCCCAGCCGGGGTTGGCGTTGAAGGGGCCGGGAACGCGGGCGTGGAGGGAGTGGGAAGCGTGGGCACCACGGCCACCGACGACCCGGCGACCAGGCCTGAGTAATAGACGACGTCGACCACGGCCCCATCGGCCCCGCACGCCAATCCCAGCCCGGGGACGTCCAGGGTTCCGCCGTTGCCCAACAAAACACTGGTGTTGCCCACGATCACGTCCCGCACGTTCGCGTCGCCCGCAAGGGCGGAGACGAACGGCACGCAGGCCCGCGCAGGAAGCCCGGACAGCCCCACGGAAAAGGCATCCCCCGCCAAGCGCACCGTGGCCGGGGACACAGTCACTGCACCACCCCACGCGTTGCTCATGGTCGCTGCGCTGGCTTGGCGGAAGTCGGCGGGGGCCAGCCCATCTTCAAGCACGTTCAACGTGCTGACGCCGCGGAACGAGCCAACGACGCCATGGGACCGATCAACGCGGTTGGCCAGGTCCCGAACGTTCTCGACGTCCGATGCCACGTTCACCCGGGTGGTGACGCGGGGGTAGACCCAAAACGCGGCAGCCCCCATTGCCGTGGCAACCCCCAATGCGAGCAGCAACTCGACCAGGCCAAAGCCAGGGGCGGGCAAACAACGGGGAGGGCGAGCATGCAGTGTCATGCATTTGAGCATGCGACACAAATGCATTTTGACAAGCCCTGAGAGCAGTTCCTTATTTTAGTCAAAAATGTTTTGAATCAATGGGTTGACATCGGTTGGCGATGTGGTTGGATCGTGGTGTAGGAGCGGTTTAATGGGTAAGCCGACCTACCCATAAAAGGGAGTGAAGACATGAAGATTCATCCCGTCGAGCCCGCCAGCACCGACCTGGCGCATTTCCAACTCCACACCGCCGCGCGGTTCCTGGACCGCACCAATGGCCTCAATCAGCTGGCCGACAAGCACCGCAGGATCCAGCGCTTGGCCACCCGCGCCCGCCATGAGCGGCGTTGGAAGAAGGAAGAGGAGCGCTTCGTATGAGCCTCTTGAACATGGCCCTGCTGTTTGTCGGTCTCCTGGGCACCGCGGTGTTCTACCGGGACCTGGTCGCCAACCCCATCTCCGCCGGGCGCGCCCTGGTGCGCTTCTATCAACTGCCGGCGGAGCATCGCCAAGGAAGCGTTCTGCAAGAGGTTTCGAAGGCGTGGTGGAGCATCGTGCTGGTGCCGTTCTACGTGCTGGTGGCCCTGGTGCTCATCGGGGTTCTGGGAGGTGGGCAATGAGTGCCGGGACCGAAAGCCTCATCAGGGCCATCCAAACCAACGACCCGCTGGCCTTCTATGGGTGGCTCCACACACTCAAGGGGACGCCCGACCTGGACGCTGGAGTGGCCGGCGATCCTGGTATCACCGCGTTGGCCGTCGCCTCCCTCATGTATTCCAACGCCATCCAGTCGGACCCGGTCCTGGCTACGCGTTATGCGGCAATGATTGAGGCGCTTATGGACGCCGGGGCCAATCCGCTGGTTCAGATCGGGGAGCGGTTCGTGGTGCGACGGGGACACAGTGGAAAGCTAGAACGTCGTCAGATCTCAGAAGGTCGGAGCGTCGCAGAGGTCTGTGGAGGCGTTCTGTGCCCGGCAATGCAGGCATGGTTCGCACGCCATACCGCGGATTTGATGAACACCCACCTTCACCGCTACCACCCAGCGTTCATCAAGACTCAGCAACCGGTCGCTGAAGAGGTTTGAAGCACGTGCCGGCGGCTACTCGCCGCCGAAAGGCGGGGTGGAGACAACGGCAGGGTGGGCCACGGCTTCCGCCGGGCCCCAGGGTCGCTGAACGTAAGACGTCTGCACCGCTGAAACCCCCTCGCTGCATGGCTCTTGCGGGAATAGGTTTGCATCGTAGTGTGTTGCACGACCTACCCATAAAAGGAGCCCATCTCATGCGTCTCGTTGTCTGTTGCTTCAAAGGGGGTGTGGGGCGCACCACGCTCTCGCTCAACCTCGCCGCCGCGTTTGCCGGCCAATCCCGCGTGCTCGTCAACGACCGCGACCCGCAATGCGGTTCCGTGGCGTGGTCAGCGATGAGCGACGGGGAAACGCCGTTCACCGTGAGCCGTGCCTCATCCCCAGGCTTCGACCTGGAGATTCAAGACCTGCCGCCCAGCGCCCCAGTGAAAGACCAGCTGCCGGACGCGGACCTCTACATCGTCCCAACGCTGCTCGACGGGGGCAGTTACGTCGTCTACCTGCGGACCATCGACACGCTGCGACGTCAGGGCAAGCCCTTCCTGCCGGTCGCCAATCGGGTCAACCTCAAGCGGGCGGAGCACCGCCGCCGGCTGGAAGATCCCAGCCTGGCAGGCGCCATCGTCATTCCCGAACGCGCAGCACTGGCCAGCTATTACGAACTGGGGGAAACCGTGTTCTCCATGCGAGGAGCTGGGGTGGACAAGGCCCGAGAAGACATTTTGCGGGTAGGTCAGGCTATCCAAAAAAGGTTGGCCAACCCGGGCCGGGGGCAGGCATGATGGAGCTCCCAATGCTGCCCCTGCCGGACCTCATGGCTGCCAAGAAGACCCCCGCCAAGAACGCAGTTGCCAAGAAGGCACCGGCCCGCAAAGACCTGTCCACGGCTGCGAAAGTGGTTCATGCCAAGCCGCAGCGGGAGTATGCGCCGCTCGTCGACTTGGACCAGTTTTCCGAGGAGCAGCTGGCAGAGCTGATGGTGGCTGCAGGGGACGCGCCTAACCGCAAGACTTACTTCGACTTCAGCGAAGAGGCGCCGTATACCCGGGCCGGGAAAAAGGTTCACTTGGAGGTGGGCCGGGGTTCGCAAATGTTCGACTACCGGGACGCCAAGGGCCGCCGGATCGAGCGAACGATGGTCACCCTGCCGCCCAAGCTGCGGGAGCAAATCCAAGGCGCAACTGGGGAGCAGGATCCCGTGGTGACCACCGCGCTCATCGCGCTGGCGTCCTGGGCCTGCCAAGAGCTCAAGAAGTCGAAGAGGCGCTTGGTGGTCACCACGGCAACCGACGACCTGGATCCGGTGCGCCGGCAGGTGAGGAAGGCGATTGTGGGCCGGCAACGAAAAGAGAGGTAAGGCGGATGCGGTTTGACGAGCGAGAGGCGGCCATGGGCCGCCTTTTTTATGGCTGGCGGTGAGTGGAAAAAGCAACGTCAAAAGCGGCTGAAAGCAAAAGCGTGGTGGAGAAAAGGCGGGTGGGGCTTCGGCTTCCGCCGGGCCCGGCGCTTGGCTGGAAATGTGAGGTGTTTCAGGGTTTTTGTGTCTTTTGCGGTTGCCCGTCAGTTCTATACTTTAGTCAAATAAATGTGTTGCTTTAGGGTTTACATTTTTTGGGTCTGTCGTAACCTGGATTCATAGGAAGGCAATACTGCTGACCGAAAAAGCCAAAAAGGTAATCATCATGGAACTCATCATCAATAGCCGTAAAATCAACCGCACCATCACTTTCTCTCGCCCTGGCCGTTCCTACATCTACGCTGATTTGAATGGTCAACCAGGCACCCTCGGTGAGCAGATCTGCGATAGCAATGGCTACACCCATTCCTACGAGGGCGAAGATCAAGAAGGGTTTGAGAAGGTCTGCCGCCGCTGGTATCGCGCCCACGTCCGGGATGAGCTCATCAATGGCTAAGGGATACGCCATCGCCCCCAAGCAGCCGGTTCCCCGCCGGCTGCCCACGGTTCGCATTGCCCCGGCCAAGGCGGCCGCATTCCGGGCTCTCGCTCGCCAGCAGGGGCTCACGGCCAGCAGTGCATTGGCTGCCCTGGTGGCCACCCATGCCGACATCCGGCAGCCGTTCGGGCCCCGAGTCCGTGCCAAGCATGGGCCGGATGGGAAGCGTTACGGCGCGATTTTGCCGGACCCGAAGGTGTCTGAAGAGGTGGCCAAGGGCCTGATCCAGGACGCACGAACGGCGGGGATCTCGCTGGGCGAGGCGATGCGGCAACTGGTGGACCGGTGCCTGGAGCAGAGCCGGTGAAGAAATGGAAAGGAAAAACGGCGGCTCAAGGGTCGCCTTTTTTATGCCTAGGGTTTGGCAATGCTGCTGAAAAAGGGGCGCCTGCCCCTTTGCTGAGTTGTTGGGCTACTGGGGCGTGGGAGAGTTGGGCGGTGGCTGGGGCGGAAGCCCCGGCCTATGTCCTAATCTCCCCGGAGGGGGCTTTTCAGACGCGGCCCGGGGCCGCGTTGTTTCAAGAGCAAAAGCGGCCAAAGCCGACGGCGCTGCCGCCGAGTTTTGGAAGAAAAGGCGGGGATGGGCCGTGGCTTCCGCCAGGCCTTGGATCCGCTGAAGCGTAGAAGTGTGAGCCGTTGCAAAGGTTGTTCAAATCTGCTTTTTGCCCGTCATATTTTATCTTTAGTCAAATTAATGTGTTGTTTTCTGGTTTACATTTTTCGGCCCTGTTGTAACCTGGATTTGTAGGGGGGCATAACGCCGACCTGAAAAAAAGAAAAGATAACCGCCATGCTCATGCGTCATTTTTACCACTGCTCCCGTGATGCCAACCTGGCCGACCAGCCCCTAAATCCCTTTGACGGGCAAACCTCTGAAATCCGTGGCCTCTGCTTTTCGGATGGCGAAGAGCAGCATTTCGGGCCCCACAGTTACCAGATCAGCCTCCCAGACGACTGCGATTTTCTCACCGCCAACTTGGTGTGGAACATGAAGCTGGCCGTGGAAGAAGGAACCCGGGCGGTGGGCAGGAATGGCGAACAGCTCCAGTTGACCCTCACCATGGCCGAGCAAGCCTGCAAGGAAGCCATGGCAGAGATGGGCTATGACCTGGACGATGAAACCGTTGAGTTTGTTTTTTGCCGCGCCATTGAGTTCGACGATTGCGATGAGAGCATCGGCGGTGACGATAACGACTGTTGCGACCCCTGGGATGAGCAGATCGACGGCTGGGGCCTGCAAAGCGTTCGGGCCCTGGTGGCGCACAAGTTGGGCTTGGTGGGGGCCGCCATCGATGATGAAAACGGCCAGTGCTACATCAGCGCCAACCCGGACCTGGTGCTGAAAAAGGTGGAAGAGGAAGAGGTGTCTTGAAAGTAAGGGCGGATCAATGGCCGTCCTTCTCTTGTCTGCTCCCCCGTCACCGCCCACCCCATACGCTCCTCCCCATGGAACCCCTCACCACCCCAGACGGCCGCTACCTCATCGTCCGAGGGCGCCTCTGGCGCACCACCAACCCAGGCCTCAGTGAGCAGGAGAGGCAACGCCTGGTCCACGAGCTGATGGACGCCCGGCGTGCCGTCAAAGCAGCGAAGGCCAACAGGGACGAGGACGCACTCGCCGCCGCCCGGTGCGCCGTGGACAGCGCGAAGAGGGGCCTGGGCGAACGAGGCCCGGTGTGGTGGACAGATGGGGAGAGGGATTGGAACCGGTGCTTGGTGAAGAACACCCCCTATGCGGCCTGGCATGCCTCCCAGGTCAACGTCCAGCGTTAGCCCCGGCTCTCGTTCACCAACCGAGCCCAAGCCACCCCCAGCTGCCGCACCTCATCGGCCCACGCCCGGTAATCGTCCAGCGGCATAGGCTCTTCCAATCCGCGTTTCACACGTCCTAGGTGTTTCGACTTCCTCGCCATCGCTTCTCGATACAAAAGTTCCGCTGACTCCAACTTGTCAGCCCGCTTGGCGGCCTGCAGTTGGGCCAGCCGCCGAACCGAATCCGGGTTGCTGGACAGCACGCGGGGGGCATGAGGCAGGGCAGGACCGCCGGTCATCGGAATCCGCTTGTGGTTGCTCACCGGGTCCATCACACGGTGGCGCCAGCACTCCCGCCAGTCGTCATCGTCCACCTGGCCACCGCCCGGCACCTCAAGCGGCACGACGATCCCATGGGCCTCAATGAGCGTCCACACGGCCCCCAGGAACCCGTTTGCCGGAAGCCGCAGAAGGGTCACCTGGCCCTCTGCCACCACCTCGCCCCCGTCCCTCATTCGTAACGCCAGCAGGGCCTCGCTCAGTGCCAAGGCATCGCCTGACCGGGTGCTCCAGCCCACCAAGCACACGCGCTCCCCATCTACCTCACCCGACCAGGCATAGACCCTGAAGCGGGGCTTGTCGAAACGGGCGGACAGGTGTGCTAGCAGCCGCTCACGCTTCGAGTGACGGCTCAACGGGGTGAAATGGTTCTCCGCGTAGAGCAACGCAGAGCGCCGACGCTCCAGCAGCAAAGCCACCCGGTCAGGGTCCGCCGACGCTTGCCAGTCCGACCAGCTCACCACATCGCGCAGGCCTTTCCTCGACGCGCAGGAACGGCAGGCAGGCACCCAGTTCTCCACCACGCCAGCGGGGCCACCCAGTTGCGCGGGGACCAGTGACGTAGCCGTCCAGGACTTGGGAGAGGACAGGTCCAGTGGAGCGGAGCAGAAGGCGCAGGCGTTGCCGAACTCTGCCAGCCCTGCTTTGCGTTGCCACCCGTTGGCCTTGCCTTCCAGCGGGGCATCGGCTCGGGCGATGGCGTCCAAGAAGGGGGTCAGCTCAAGCACGGAACACCCCCCAGCCGTTCAACGCGGGCCCAGCAACCGGATCGCGGAACGGGGGCAGTGGGGCGTTGCAGAAGCCTGAAAAAGATTTGACTAAAGCGCCTTGCCGAGCCTGTCGAACCACCCCAGCAACCGCCGATCCAAAACCCTGGATCTGCTTGCCCGATCCATTCCCAGCCCAGCACTGGACCGCCAATCGCTGATCGAAGGCCCGGGGACAGCGAACGAGAGCAAGGTCAGCCCGCTTGACTAAAACGGATGGGGTCAGTGTTTCCAGGGCATGCGAACCGAGCGCGAGAACCCCCGCACTCGACCATCCAAACCCCCAAGCAGAGTTGACTAAAACGGATGGAGACAGGGCTTTCCGAACACCCGAGCAGCGTGACTGAAACCAACCACTCACGCGATCCCATGCTCGCCTCCGCTTGACTAAAACGAACTGGGGCGGGGGGCGGGAGTGAGGAAAACGGCGGTCCCCGATTTCTGATACAGGGGGTGCGGAGTCGGTGGGGGGGTGGGGAGCTGGCTGGGTGGGGAGGAAGGCTGCGGGGGCTGGCGAAAACTTTTTCGAGCGGCTGAGCGTGGCGGGGGTGAGGGGCATGGGGGTCTCCGGGTTGTGGCGAGTGAAGGGCTTTCTCATACAACTACCGGGGAAAAGCGGAAGCGCAAGATCGGTGGAGCGAAAACTGGGGAAGGACTGCGGGGAAAGAGGTTGGCTGCCCATTCACCGTTCACGGTTTTCCGAAGGGTGAAGGGAGTAGGCCATACACAAGTCGCACTGAAGTGTTTTTCCGGCTTGGCTAGAAACGCTGCGCCTTTCCACCCGCCCAGGCCTTGCTGCGCCTTGTTTTCAGTCTTGGCTAACAACTTGGCCAACCGTTCGGCTGAAAAATGGCCGGAACCCCAGAAAAACAGAAGAAAAACGGCTTAGCCCACTTGCGCTTCTTAAATCCTTTGCTAATCCATGGGTGTGGATTTTCATTGCAGGGGGTTAAGTGGGTCGTCCGTCGCTTCTAACCAAATCTTTCAGCATCGCTCCCGATGAGTTGGAGAGCGCGCGGTATTGCGCGAAAGAACAAGGCGTTTCCTTGAACAAGTATTTGCGCCTGGCGGTCCTGGAGAAAAACCGGGGCGTGGTTCAGGGGCTTGAAGCGTCCGATGCGTTGGGCGACATCCGAGCCACGGTCCGCGAATCCGAAACGCGGAATGCCCTTGCCCTAGAAAGCGCGCTGGCGGACTTGCGAGCAGAGCAGAGCGCGGCGCTCCAGGCCAATGAAGAACTGGTGGTGAAAACCCTTCAAGCGTTTTCCCAGTTCCTGGCGCAGCAAGAACCCGACGCCGAAACCCTCTCCAAGCAACCGGCTGCCGAACCCAGTCGAGCTTCTGCTGCTACCTCGGCGTTCCTGCCTCCAAAACTCTGACCCTTTCCCCACTACCTCATAAGGAGGCATACCCATGAAGCGTTTCATCCTCACTCTCACCATCGCCGCGTTGCTGGCTCCGGGGCTTTCGTTTGCCCAGGACACCCCCCAGCCCGAACCCCAGAAGAAGACCGACAAGCTGCGCCTGTTCAAGGCGGGCGGGATTGGCTGCGCTGCCGGTGCAGGCATCGCTCTGCTGACCGGCAAGAAAGACAAGGCCCTGACGGCGTGCGCTGCAGGCGCGGTCGTTGGCGGTTTTGCGTCGTATCGCGCGCAGGTCCAGGAAGCCCAGGAAGTGGCAGACGCCGCCCGCGCTGCGGGGCTGGACGCCCAGGTGCATACCAAGATCGTCCAGGCCAACGACAACGATGGCCCGGTTGAGGCCCTGGACAAGCTGGTCATCCGTTACCCGGCCGCTGACATGCAGCAGGTGAGTGCCAAGACCGCTGCCACGCTGGACAAGCTGGCCGCGTTGCTCAAGGCGAGCAAAGAAAAGCTGACGGTTGGCTTCAGTGGTGCCGATGCCGCCGTGTGCCAGGTGCCGGTCGTTGAGCTGGCAAAGCGCGGCGCGCTTCAGAACGCCACGGTCGATGACCAGTGCGGCCGGGGCGATTACGCCATCACGGTTTCGCCGATCCCCGACGTTCGCTAAGCCAACCGAGAGCTGGGGGGCGAGAGCCCCCTGGCTCAAATCTTTTTCAAGCGCCTGGGAGGAACCATGACACCCGAAGAACTCATCAAACAACGCAAGCAGCGCGAGCTGCTCGCCAAAGCAGCACAAGCCAAGACCACCGCGACCACGGACGCGGAGAAGCTCGTCAGCGATGCGACAAAAGAAAACTTGAAAACCGCAGGCCGGCTAGCTGCAAGTTTTGGCAAAGCCTTGGCAGACAAAACCAAGCAAGCGGCCTCGGTCGCCGCTGAGAAGGGGCGAGAGGCGCAAGAAGCGTTGGCCCGGCGTGCGGAAGAGGCCAAGGCGCGCAAGGAAGCCGAAGCCGCAGAGAACGCGCGCCTGGAAGTCGAGCGCGCCCAGGCGTTGGCCGAGCAAGAAGCGACTGCCCAGCCCGAGCCGCGGGTGGTTGAGCCCGAGCCCGTTCAAACCGATTCCGCTCCCGAAGCGCCCGAGCCGGTTGTTGAGGAGGTGGTTCCCGAGCCGACACCAGAACCAGAAGCAGGCCCCGCGCCTGTCATCAAAGAGCCGGTCAGCGCTCCTGCGCCTGCCGTCAGTGAAGCCGTGGACGCAACGCCTGCCGCTCCAGTGCCGGCCGAGCTGGTGGCCCCGTCTGTTCCGAACCCCGAACCGAGCAAGTCAGCTCAAGCCCCGGCACCGGCCCCCAAGGCGACGTCGACCCGGGCCCCGGTGAAACCGGAAGCCCTCAAGGCCAATCCGGCCGGTGAGGCGTCGGCGAAGGCCAGCAACAAGAAGGGCTGGCAACTTCTGGCTGGGTCGGGCGTGGCCGTCCTTGTGCTGGGTGGGGCGTTGGCGTGGTGGACCACTCACCGCTCCAGCGAAACCGTTCCGCTCCAAGACAAACCGGCTGCAGCAGTGACTGCCCCGGCCCCCGTCGCCGTGCCAGTTGCTCCGGTTGTATCCGCGCCGCCCCAGGTCGAGGAGCCCAAGCCCGTGACTGCCCCGGTGGAAGAGAAGGCCGCGGTCGCTGCCCCGGTTGTGGAAGCCCCGGTGCTGGCAGAGCCACCTAAGGCCCAGACCCCGGCAACTGCCCCGGCGTCAAAGCCGGTGCCGGTTTCGAAACCAGCTGCAAAGCCCAAGCCGGCCCCCAAGCCTGTTGCTAAACCCGAGCCGAAAAACGATTGGCAGGACCAAGCCAACAGCGATATCGACGCGTGGGCAGAAAAGATCAGGTGAGGTGCTTGCGCTTATCGAAAGCCTTGCTAGAAAGAATGTGTATCCATGAAAGATGGGAGGAAAAATGTTTGGGTGGTTGTTTACGCAGTATCGAAAGCCCGGAAAGCTCCACTTCGGATCGAAGTGGCTCAACCTGCATGGGCGATTTTTCATTGGTAACCCAGAAAGATTTGGGCTCTCCGATTGCCGAGAGAACGTCCTGACCTCGTATTACTACCTGCGGGCGGACCGGAAGATGCCGGTGGCAAACGATGAGGACTTTGATGCCTGGAGGATGGACGCCCTGCGCGCCAGCCAGGTTCGGCACGCCAGCGAAAAACATGTGTCCAAAGCCGGCTTTCTTGTCACCTCGGCCGCGTGCGTGGCCCTTTGCTTTGGGGCATTGGTCGTCAACAAAGTGAAAGGAACACGCCCTTCGCCGGCGGCGATCCAACTCGCGCCCTCGTTGTCGTTGAACGAGTGCAAAAAGAAATGGACGAGCGGCACCATCACGCCTCAGGAAATCGTGGCGTGTCAGGCGCTATCTCAAACCAACAACAACAACAACGGGAGGCACTGAGCATGTTGCTATCGCTGATGGATTGGACGGTCGGTATTGGCCGCAAGCTGTTCAAGAAGGACGATCAAGCGTCGAGCACGCTGGAGCAAATCATTCTGGACGGCAATGACCGCTACGAAAACTTGGTCGGGCGCTTTGACGTGAGCGACCGCGTGAAGAGCCGCGTGCTGGACGTTCCCCCAGAGGATGTAGATATGGCGGTCCAAGCGGGCGCGGTTTTCGACGAGAAAGAGATGGCACTGGTTGTGCCCGAAGAACTGGATCTGGACCAGTTCCATCCGTGGTGGCCGAAGGTTCCGGAGGATCTGCGCAACACCCAGGCCCGCATGATCATCACCAAGGAAGGACGTCGTGCCGAAGGCTTCGTGCTGGGGGACGACATGGCGCTGGGCGGCGACAGCACTGCAACCTCGCTGATGTATCTGGCCTTCCCGCTGATTGGTGCGGTTCAATACTTCTTGGGCTCGCTCATTGGCGTTTTTAGTTACGTGGTGCTGCTGGCTGCCATTCCTTACTTTGTTGCGTTGAAGCAAGCGGAAGGGATGAAGGAAGCCTTCAAGGGCCTGGCCCTGATGGTGCTGCCCGTGCTGATTGCAACCGCTTCGGCGGCGTTGTCGTCCGCGCTCCACGTGGACGCGGCCAGCATGGGGCAAGCAGCGGTTGACCCGATGAACACGGGAGCGGGGATGATGGCGGTCGCTGCGGGCTTTGCCAAAATGGCGGGCATCGTTCTTCTGATCTTGACCATTCCTGGCCTGCTGTTGTTTGCGGCCTTCCTGAGTGCGGCCTCGCATCCCCACCGGGGCGTGCTGGGGGGGACCGCCGAGCGCTTCATTCAGATGATGAAGTGGATGGTGGTGATCTTGGCCCTTGTTGGGGTTGGCTCCCTTCTCCCGGACGGAATGGGCGTGGCCGTGGCGTTTGTGATTGCGGCCATGTATGCCTTGCAGTTCACGGAAGGCAACTTCGTTCAAACGGCCGCTCGCCTCTACCTGCAGAACATGGATAACAACCTGGCGACCCAGGGTGCCCTGTCCAAGTCCCACGTGAAGGCCCGCGAGCAGCAGGCTGCCGAAGCGTTGCGCGACAAGACCCCGCTTTTGAAGGTGGGTCGAGCGTCTGGTCACCTGAACGACCGCGGCCATGGCTTTGCGCCGGACAAGGGCACGGTGATGATGCTGTCCTGGCGCGACCTGACCCAAGGCCTGATCGTCTACGGGCGTATCGGTTCGGGCAAGTCCTTCAGCGTGCTGCGGCCGTTGGCCCGTCGCTATCGCGAGTCCGCATTGGCCGTAGGACTGCGGAATGAACTGAAGGGGAGCGCCGCGGGCGAGACCGTTCTTGATGCGAAGCGCAGCGGGGGTGGAGCACTCATCCTCGACGCGAAGGACGGCGCGATCATCTCCGATTTGGGCAAGGACGCGTTTGATATCGTCGTGCGCGCAGGCATGTCGGTGGCCCCCTACGAGGGCCTGGAGCCGGATCAAATCACCAAGGCCCTTCGCGGCGCGACCGGTGGCAAGGTCGATGAGAAGTCCAAGCTCTGGAGCGATGGCGGCGACGCTTTCCTCTTCCACACCGGCATCGTCCTGAAGGCCGCATGCGAGCACGAGCAGGCCTACCGAGACTTCTGCATCGCCAAGCTGGAAGGGTTGGAGCACGCCCGGTTGATGATGCTGCTGGAGCGGGAGGAGCTGGAGAAGCGTGGCTTGGGGTTGGAAGACCTGGAAGCGGCGCTGGCTCGCGTGGAAGAGCAAATGGGCACTTACGCGATTGTGGCGGAGGCTTCCCGGAACTGGTTCTACACCCCATTCCACCATGCCAAGCTGTTGGCGATGGTTGAGCAGGTGGTGCCGACGCCGCGTGGCGGGGAGATCGCCAGCGCTCGCGTGCTGGAGTTGGTGAACTGGTTGGGGTTGGAGCGCCCGGATACGTCTAGCACGGACGAAGAGCGGGAGGCCTATGCCGCCTACTCCCGGGACTACCACAACCGCTTGGCCACCCGGTCCGAGACCGTCCATCCCGACTTGCTGCGTCCCATGTCCCAGCTGCAAAGCTCGCTGGAATGGGCATTGCTGGGCGTTCCTGCGATGCATAAAGAGCAGCGCCAGTCCTTCACGTTGAACTCGCGGGGGCTCATCGAAAAACTGCTTCGGGGTGAAAAGCTCCGGACGGCGGATGACATCCCGTGGCATTCCGTCGAACGTGGGGAAGTGGACGTCTCTCAGGCGCTTTGCGGGAAGTTCGTGGGCTTGTTCCTGCCCCCCACCCAGTTCGGCGAAGCGGGCGACATGATGCAGCGGTTGCTCAAGCAGCGTGTCATGAACGGCATTCGGGCACGCGGGGCGCACGGCGACAAGTGGCGCGAAATGCTGCCGGGCCAAACCGACGTGCTGTTGATGATGGACGAGGCGCATTTGCTGCTGACTTCGGACGATGTGCTGCTCTTCAGCACCTCCCGAAGCCTGGGGTTGATGCCGGTGATCGCGGTGCAGGGCCACGACAGCCTTATCAACACCTACGGGTCGGAGAACGAAGCCGATTTGCTGGCCAACACCATGCAATCGGTCGTCGCGCTCAACCACTCGTTTGTCACACGCAACTACTTGATGAAGCGGCTGGGCAAGGCTCAGTTGACCACCTTCAAGGAGCCGACGCGTGGCATCGATTTCTCGGGTGGCTTGACCAACTTCCGCCACAGCGTTCTCAACGACCCGAACCACCCCTACGCAGCGGCCTACGAGCAAATGCTGATGCAGGGCGCAGGCCGCTTGAGCGCGCTTCGCGTGGATCCGGCGACGGGGCGCAAATGGCGCGTCGGGGCTGAAGACACGGTGGGCCAAGAGGAGCTGGCGCGGGACATCGACATGCCCACAGGGGGCAAGCGGGAGGTCCTGCCGCTCTTCCTGGAAGAGGAATACCCGGCCCTGACCGCTGCACGCGGCAATGCGATTGTCTCGCTCTGCCGGGCAGGCGTGAGCCGCACGGACTTGGCCGAGATGATGCCCAACGACTGAGCCCAAAAAGGGCAAGGCAACCCTTGCCCTTTTCCAAAATCGATCAATGCTGACCTAACCATCCATTTCTTTGAAGGAGGACTTTATGAGCAATGCCCACTTCGACGTCTTCAACGACCTGCTGGGCGCTCGCGATAAACGGCGAGCCAAGCTGGCCGGAGAGCGTCCAAACGACCACCAACCGCAGAAGAAAGCCGTCTTCGACCAGTCGCTGGCGAAGGACCAGGCCGATATCCAGGAGAAGCAACAAGCCGTGTTGGACTGGGCCAAGCAAGCCAAGCCCGACGAGATCACCGACGCGCGTGAGCGGTTGCACGCACAGGTGCAGCAGCGCGCTGAAGACGCGCCCAAAGACAAGCACGCCCAAGTGGTGTTCAGCACCGTGGACGAATGGCGACAGAAGCGCCAGCAGAAGGACGGAGGGCAATCCTTGGGGGAAAACATCCCCATGCTGACTGCGGCCCAGCGGCAGCAAACCATGGGGCCTGGTAAGTTGGGCTACGCGCACTACGCCGCCAGCGCGAAGAAGGAAGCGGACTTCATGAAGCGCTATGAGGCGGGCTTCGACTGGGACAAGCACGAGGCCCAAGTCCAGAAGAACATCTACCGTCAATGACGGTCCATTCCCCGTGTCGCATCCAGGGCCCTTCGGGGCCCTTTTTG
Organism: Stenotrophomonas sp. YJH_SMC_120; assembly: GCF_059368675.1. Taxonomy (NCBI): domain Bacteria; kingdom Pseudomonadati; phylum Pseudomonadota; class Gammaproteobacteria; order Lysobacterales; family Lysobacteraceae; genus Stenotrophomonas; species Stenotrophomonas sp. YJH_SMC_120. The sequence goes on along the minus strand of NZ_JCAFRY010000001.1, from coordinate 479,848 downwards.
TTGGGCACGTTCCCTTGTTTGTGAGTGGATCGATCTACCCATAAAAGCAAGCGGAAAAAGCGGCTCAAAGCAAGAAGCGGGGTGGGGGTTGATCATCTGGGGAAGAGAGAAAAAAAGGTTTGACTAAACATCAAAAGTGTCGATCAATCGAGATTTTTAGGGTTGCCAGTTTTATGGGATGTGGTTGACTGTAATCAGTCAAACACAACCGGGGGAGGCCCTTATGTATATTTTTGCCGATGCTTACGAGTTCGCCGTGGACAACGTGGGGAACCTGCTGATCACCTTGCTTTCGTTTTCGGTGGTGAGCTACGTGGCCGCCAACGTGGCAGGGTTGCTGGCATGATGGCCTGGTTGAGGGAGGATTTGGAGCAGATGGATCTGCACACCGTCTCGCTTTTCCTACAGACCGGGGTTTTGGTTGGCGCGGCTTTCATCCTCAAGATCGCTTGCTGATTGCCAAAACCGAAAAAGACGGTATGCAAAGGGGATGGAACCCCAACACGACAACCCAGCAGGCAACCCAGGTGGGGGCGATTTCTTGAATCGTCCCCACGAGCCGTTGCTTCATCCCGTTCTCCACCCCCTGACGCTGGCCCAGTTCTACGGGAAGCATAACGAGGCCGCCGCTGCCGCCGATGCGCGGGAAGTGCTGGACCTGGCCACGCGGTTTTGCCGAGAGGCCCAGGTTTTCGGGTTGGACACCCACACCGACGCGGGCTTTGACTGGGTGCTGACCCCCAGCCGTTTCTCCAACCGCATTTCCGTGGAGCTGGGGCAGGGCGGCCACGCCGCATTGCTTCAGGTCGATCCAGACCTGTCCGCTCACCCGCTCGACGCAGCCATCCATGCCGGCGTGCTGGGCCACAAGCCCCTGGCCGCCGCTTACGCCTTGCTCCAGGCCGAGCAGCGGGATGGGCTGTTGAGAGAACTGAGGGAATCCATCGACCAGGTCCAGTCGAACCGTTCCGCAGCGAAGCAGCTCCAGGCCCTCCGAGCCCTGCCTGAACTGCCGGTGCCGTCTCAGCCGCCTCTGGACATCGCCCAACTGCTCCGGCGGTTTGAGGTCCCCGATGCCCAAGCCCGGTTGGCGGCGGACCACGTCAAGGCGACCTATCGAGAAGCGCTAACCACGATGCATGGTAGCCAGGTGCTGGCAGCAGCCCATGCGCATGCCCCGCACTTGGGGCTATACGGAGCCCCTTGGCAGACGTGGCTTTGCGAGAACGCCACGACCGGGAACCTGAAGGGGGTGGAGGCCTGTTTGCGCATGCAGGCCGAGCCCAATGTGCCCGACGCCAACGGCGAGACGCCGCTACACCTCGCCGCGCGCCACGGCCACCCCGGCATCGTTCGTCGGTTGATTGAGGCCGGCGCGGATCCAGCGTTGGGGAACCCCCGCGGCGAAACTCCCCTACATGTGGCGGCCCAGCACAAACGCGCGCAGTGCTGCCTGGAGCTCATGGCTGCAGGCGCGGACCCTGGGCAGTTGGATCGTGAGGGGCGCAAGCCGGGCGACGCTCACCGGGAGAAGGCACGTGAGCAAGTCCACGGTTTATGACTGCTGGAGCTGGACGGTCCCGTCGAACATCGAGCCGAGCCGCGAAGTCCGCTATTGGCCCCAGGCCCTGCTGTCAGGCGCTTGCGTTGCGGCGCTGACCTATCCCACGGCGCTCTGGCTGGGCTGGCAAATCCCATCCTCGCACTCGCTGATGAACTTCGGTCAGGCACTGACTGGCAGCCTGGCAGCGCTGGGCAACCTTGCCACCGGCACGATCTCATTCCGAGAGCCGGCCGCCGCGTTCTGGGAGGTGGCCAAGGAGCAGGCCACGTTTGGCACGTTGGCACGGGTCGGCGTCGCCGCTTGCTTGGCCGGGTGGGCGTCGGCTTGGGTGACACGACGGGGGCTCATCCCGCGCTCAAATACTTGGCATGTGTCCGGCGCTCAACTGCTACAGGGGAAAGAAGCCTTGACTGAGGCCCGTCGCCGTTCGCTCACGAAGAAAGAGCAGGAAGACGAGCTGCATGCCTTGTCGCTGCATCCCGACTGGACCGTCAGCAAGAAGCTGCTGGCCCGTCACATGTTCATCTATGGAAGCGTGGGCTCGGGTAAGTCGGTCATCCTGAAGCACCTGCTCCAGCAAGTGGTGATCGAAAAAAAGAAGGCGTTCGTTTATGACATCAAAGGTGACTTTACGGCCATTTTTAAGCACCCGGCCATCGTCTGCCCCTTCGATAAACGAAGCTGGATCTGGGACGTTGGCCGGGACGTGGCGACGCAAACCCAGGCCGCCGCGTTCTCCCAATCCATCATCCCCCCGGAGGAGGGCAGCGGCGCATTCTGGGCGTCTGCGGCGCAAGCCTTGCTGGAAGGGTGCGTGCGCGAACTCCAGGCCACGAAGGGCAAGGACTGGGGGTGGGCAGACTTGGCCGCGTTGGTTGCCCGCCCAGCCGGACCCATGTCCCAAGCGCTTTCGATCCACTACCCCCGCGCCGCCGCGCTCATCTCCAATCCCGACAGCAACACCACATCGAGCTGCATGGCCGTGCTCGCCAACGGCACCGCGGTCATCGAGCGCCTGGCCTTGGCGTGGCCGGAGCGTAAGTCAGACCGCATGTTCTCGATGCTCGACTGGATCAAAGATTCCTATGAGGGCCGGAAGCAGGTCATCGTTCAATCGGGCCCGGACGAGGTGCTGGCGCGCAGTTACATCTCGGCCATGATCAACATCGCGGTGCCGGAGATCATCTCGCCCAGCCTGCCGGATGACGAGGCCGGGCGATTCCTGGGGTTCTTCTTCGATGAGCTCACCTCCGCCGGCAAGCTCAACATCGAGCCGTTGCTGGCCCTGGGACGCTCAAAAGGCGTGGTGGCTTGCATGGCCTTGCAGGATTGGTCACAGGTCGAGAGGGTCTACGGCGACAAGACCGCGCAGGCGTTTTCTGGGTTGGTTGGCACACACATTGTTTGCCAGCTCCAGATCGGCGAGACCCGGGAAAAAATCTCTCGGAACTTGGGCAAGCGCACCGTGGCTTGGCGCACGCATGACGACAAGGCGACCGTCCACGAGGAGTCGAAATCCGTTGTTCTGCCAGGGCGCCTCACCGACGATCTGGGCTTCCGCAAAGGGAAGGCCTACGGCCCCGAGCGCTGGGGCATCCGAGCCATCGTCCAGACCACCGGGGATCCGCTTCTGCTGGACTGGCCAGGCGTGAGCTATCCGAAAGTTCGAGAGGGGCAGCGACGCGCTAAATGGACGAAGCAGGGCGGTCGCCCGGTGGAGCAGAAACCCATGCCGCAGAGCGACGCGCAAAGCGCCGCAGAGGTCCAGCGCGTGCTCAAGATGACCGCAGACCAAGCCGCCGCAGAGCTGCAAAAACGTGGTGCCACGCCGCCGAAGCTCCGCGCCGTTTCAGACGACGAGCTGGAAGCCATCTTCCGCAAATAGTGGGGTTGTGGAGTCGCTGGGTTTTGGTAGATCTGGAGGGATAACCAGGACCTGGAGGACTCATGATCAACGCCACACTGCTGAAGCGAAACGCCGGGGGGACCAAGGGTGGTTCCGCGTCGATTTACTACCTCTTGGCCCAGGAAAAGCTCTCTGAAGAAGCCGAGCAGGCAAGCATGGCCGTGGGTTACTACAGCCGCTCCGCGCCGAGCAAAGAGGCGCAATCGAAGTTCTACGGCGGCTTGGCCCGGCACCTGGGTCTGGCAGGCGTCCGCGCCACGGAAGAGCTGATGATTCCGCTGACGGATGGATTTGACCCCAAGACCGGGCGAGCGCTATGCCACGGAGCCGGGGATCGCGGCCAGGTCAAAGTCCGCTTTGATAAGACCGGCAAGGCCCCGTTGCGCGACAAAGACGGCAAGGTAGTCACGTATCTGGCCGGTGGGCATCGCATCGGCTACGACATGACGATCAGCGCGCCGCTGGATATCAGCGTGGCGTTTGCACTGGCGTCCGATCCGGCAGAGCAAGAGGCCATCCATGCCGCGCACCGCAATGCGGTCCAGCGGGCGATGGAAGCCTTTGAAGCCATGTCCGAAACCCGGCGCAACAAGGCCGGGAAAGACGTCATTGGGGTGGATGGGTTGATCTGGAGCAGCCATCACCACTACGCCTCCCGAGCCGATGAAGCGACCGGGGAGATGGGCCCGAACCTCCACACCCACAACCTGCTCTACAACCTCTCGCTGGGCAATGACGGCGAAGAGGCCAGCCTCTCTGCTGAAGAAATCTACCGCTACCGCAAAGCGATGGATGAGGTCTACAAGACCGAGCTCTATCAAGGCATGAAAGCGCTGGGCTATGGGGTAGACCGCATCCGTGAACTGGACGACGACGGGCAGGAAACCGGGCGCGTCTACGCGCGGATCGCGGGCCTGGACGAGGAGGTGACGGATCGCTACGGCAACCGCCGCAAGGAAATCCTGGCCTACGCGGCCAAGCACAACGTGTCTAATCAGCAGGCCACGTTGGCCACGCGCAAAGACAAGGACGAGCCGCCTTACCAAGAGCTCATCGCACACTGGCAGGACACGCTGAAAGGCTTCGACGTATCCACGGAAAGCCTGAAGCAGGCCAAGGGCAACGCGCACGAAATGCAGCAAAAATCCCCGGCAGAACTGCTGGAGCGGCTCCATGAGACCGACGCCATCTTCTGCGACCACAACCTCTTGGAGGTCTTGGGCCAGGAATACGCCGGCAGCGTGACCGTGCCAGAGCTCTACGGCTTGGTTGAAGCGTTCAAGAAGGAGCACGGCCTGGTGCTGGTCAACCCCATGCGCCTGCACGACGACGACAAGGGCGACTCGCTGGCAAGGCGGCATACCCAGGAGCGCTTCTGCGCCCCGTGGATGCTCCAGATCGAGCAGGAGGTGGTGGCCTTCGCGATTGACCGAGCCAAGGAAACCCATCACCACGTGCCCCAGGCCGACGTGGACCGGGTGGTGAAAGACTACGAGAAGGCCAAGGGCTTTCAACTCTCCCAGGAGCAGCGCCACGCGTTGGACCACATCACCCAGGGCAGCGGGGGCGTGGTCAATCTTTCTGGGCTCGCCGGAACCGGTAAAACGACGATCAGTGAGTGTTTTAAGGCCGCTTTCCAAACCCAAGGATTCGAGTTGCTGGGCGTCTGCGTTTCCAACGCCGCGGCCGAGAAGCTGGAGGCGGAAAGCGGCATGTCCAGCGTGAGCATGGCGCAGATGCTCCATGACCTGGACAAAGGAAAGATGCAGTTCCGCAAGACGGACGTCATTGTGGTGGATGAGGCAGGCATGGTCGATGCGCGCAACACCCACAAGCTTTTCAGCTACGCCGCCAAGGCGGGGGCGAAGGTCATCATGCAGGGCGACGTGGAACAGCTTCAGCCCATCGGAGCTGGGTCCGGCTTTCAGTTGACCAAGAGCGCGGTGGGTGATGCCAAACTCACGGAGATCCGACGCCAGGGCAAACAGGAAGACCGAGAAACCGCGTTGTCGTTCTACGCCACGGACGAAAGCGGCCAGATCATCGATCTGAAAAAGGCCAGCCGTTCCCGGGCGCAGACCCTCGACAAGGGCAACGAAATCAAGGCCCGGTTGCTCGGCACCATCCGCGAAACGGCCACGGAGAAGGACTCCCGCGAGCGCTTGCTGCACGAATACTTCGAAGACCCAACCCCGATGCAGGAGAAGTTGGTCATCGCCCACACCCGTGCAGACGTGGCCGCGCTCAATGCGGGCATCCGGGCTGGGTTGAAAGAACGGGGAGAGCTGGGCCAGGACGAAGTGGTGATCGAGGCCCGGGACAAGGGGCGCAAGTTCGACTTGGCGTTGTCCAAAGGCGATCAGATCGTCTTCACCGCGAAGAACAAGGACCTGGGGGTCATCAATGGCACGCAGGCGGTGGTGGAGAACATCAAGCCCTCAAGGGCGGGCGGCTACGACATCAGCGTTTCCATTCGCTCGGAGACCAAGGCCGATGGCCGGCGATTGACGTTCAACAGCTTTGAAATGAAAGCACTGACGCATTCCTATGCCGGGACGGTTCACAAGAGCCAGGGCCAAGGCAAGCGGGAGGTCTACCACCTGGCGAACCTGGGCATGCTCGACGCCCACAGCGCCCTGGTGGCCTACACCCGACTCACGAAGGGTTCCTACCGCATGTATGCGACGTCCGATGACGTGGAGCGGTTGAGCGAACGCCTGGGGCTGGAACGCCTCAAAGAGACCGTGCTCGACGCGGGACTGAAAGACGATCCGCAACGGCCGGTTGTCCAGGGCCTTGGGGCGGTTGCACGCCCCAACACTCAACGCCCAGCCGCTCAGCGAACGCGCATCCAGGGCAAGCTCGACGCACTGCTGAAGGAGCACGCGGAACGCCCAAAACCGCAGATGAGCGAGGGCGAGCGCAAGGCCCGTTGGCTGCTGGAAGTGCTGGAGCCGTTGCGGCGGGCGCGAAAGGCCTCTCCCAAGCTGCCAGCGCAGTCCCCGAAACACAGGCAGGGCTTCTCGTTGTGAGCAGCAGGCTGGGCGGCCATGCCGCCCATGTGCTTTTCTCTCCACACCGCTTTTGCTTTGAGGCGCGGCCACTGGCCGCGTTCTTTTTGACACCAAAGCAACGTCAAAAGCGCATGGAGGGTGCGGCAGGGCAGCCCGCGGCTTCCGCCGGGGCCCTTGCTTTACAGGGCGGCCATGACCACAGCCTGCAGCACCATCACCGCCACGCCGAAAAGGAAGGGGTAGAGGAACAGCCATTTGAAGAACCCCCAAGCCAGGGACGACGGAGCCCCCGCCGAGCGGCGCGGAACCGCCTCGGGCCACGCATACCCCGCCGCCAAGGACTTCATGTAACCCGTGGTGCGCCTGCTGGGATCGCGAATAAGAATGCCCGGTGGCTTGCTGTAGATCCGCCAGCCTTTCTGAAAGGCCTTGTAGCGCCACGCGTATTCGTGAGCCTCGGCATCGGCCTGGGTGCCCGTCATGCTCGACAGCGGGACGAACGAGAATCGGCGTCCCTGCCAGCCCCCACGAGCACTGCGGTGCTGCTGCTCGCGTTGCTTTAAATCGACGGTCTGCCCCACGTAGCAGCACCCGTTGTCAAAGAACAACCCGTAGAGATGGCGTGGGCGGGGCAGGTATTTCTGATTGCGTTTCCAGTTCAAGGGTCCTCCATCGATGGGTATACCTACATACCCATAAAAGAAAGAACCGATTCGTCAAGCCATGGCACGAACAAGGGCCCCGAAGGGCCCTTGCCGAGATACGATCACCTCCTTTTCCACCACGCAATCGTTTAGCGCCCCAAGTTGATGCTCAACCCGAAGCCGGCTACCGGCTTGTTGCCAGAGCCGAAGGACAGGCCCGCCGAGACGCTGACCTTTTCAGACACCCGAGCACCCCAGCCCACGGCCATTGCAGCACTGCCCCCCGAGAATCCCACGCCCACGTTCAGGTTCACCTGGCCAACGGCCGTGCCCCCGTTCTGCGCCGCAGCGGTGGCCATCTGGCTCATCGCGCCGAGTTGCGCGCCCAAGCCGTTGATGCGGCGATCCTGGTGCCGAAGGCGGCGGTCCGTATCGACCCAGCGGTCATCCCACACCTGCTGCATTTCGTAGACCTGCCCACCGTTCACAGCATCCGTGGACCCGCGTTCGATGCGCCCCGGAGCCACGCTGGTCACGCGCTGATTGCCCGCGTTGACGCCCGCAGTCGTCACCGAAGGGCCGCCTTGAATCGTCACGCCTTGGGCGTTGACCGTGGTCTGGCCGACCTGGACAGAGCCCTGCTCGGACAACTGCACGTTGTCGCTGACCGCCACGGTTTGGGTGCCGTCCGTGTTGTCGGTCACCTCGACGTTCTTGCCCGCCCTTACAGTCCAGCCCGCGCCGGTCCCGGCGGTTCCATCCACCCCATCGGTGCCGGCAGGCCCTTGGACCCCTGGCTCCCCTTTCAGGCTTGCCAGCCAATCTTGTTCATTCCCTTGGAAGCCGTTGGCCAAGGCCACCTCGTAAGCGCTCAACCCATCCGCGCCGCGCGGGCCTGGCGTGCCAGAGCCGCTGCCTGGGTTTTGCTCGAGCGAAGTCACGCGTCCGTCCAGATCGTCCAATGCGGCTCCCACGGTTTGATGCGTGGCACCGCTGCGGAACTGATAGATGGGCGCGATAAAGTTGCCGTTGACGAACGTGGCACCGCCGCCCAGCGCTTGGGCCGCCTGACGGACCTGTCCGAGGTTTGCGACGTCGGTGTCTGAGGTGCCGGCTCGAACGTTCGTGATTCGGCGGGTGCTCTGGCCCCCGTCCTCATACGTGGATCCCACGCTGACTTCGTCACTGGCCCAGCAGCGGCTATGTGAGCCCAGGGCAACGCAGTCTTGCCCGCGTGCTTCAGCCCCAACGCCTAACGCAAGTGACTGAAATGCATCGGCAACGGCAGAGGTGCCTATGGCGACGGCATGGTCAGCGTTTGCCTCTGCCAAGTGGCCTTGAGCAATCGATGCATTGCCCCGCGAACGGCTGGAATAGCCAAAGGACATGGAAAGATCCCCACTGGCTTGCGCCTGCACCCCTTGAGCCAACGATTTAACACCGGTCGCGACGGCTTGTTGTCCAACGGCTACCGCATCTTCGCCACCAGCAAAACTCAAAGTGCCGATGGCAACAGTCCTCGCTGCCGCGGCATTCGCGGCTTGGCCCGTCGCAATGGAGTTCGCACCGGACGCTTGGGCATTCGTGCCCGACGCCACCGCGTTGTCTGCGGAGGCGTTGGCTTGAACGCCCGTGGCGACGGCCCCGTTCCCGGAGGCATTGGCATAGGCGCCCGTTGCAGTGGCATTGGGGGCCGAGGCTTGGGCGTATTCCCCGGTCGCCGTCGAGTTGGGGTCCGAAGCCGTGGCCCCGGTCCCCGTGGCGGTTTGAGCAAACGATGGTGAGGAAAACAACGCGGCCCCCATCAAAGCCGTCAAAATCGAAATGCGAAGCGAAGCCATGAAAACCCTCCGAGTATGGATTGATACTTCATCCATAGCAGGCGATTTCATTTCCGCAAGGCGATCATCCGATCTTTTTCAATGTGTTAGGAAAGGTCGCAAAACAAACCCGACGCGGGAGCGTCCAGTTCCAGGCCATCCGGTTTTCATTGCCCCACGCCAGACACTCCGTTTCCATGCCAGCAGGACACCAGGCCGGAGCCAGCGCCCGGGCCAGCACTTCAGAAGAGGGTGTCCCGGTCACTGGAGGAAACGCGCCCGGCTTGCGTCCCTGCCGGTAGGCCCACTTGGCCTGGCCGCACTCGGCTTTCAGTTCGACGTGGGGATAGTCTTTCGGGTTGGTCCACCGGCCGCCCCAGTTCAGCCCCACGATCTCCGCCAGCTCCCCAAAGCGTTGATAGCCGGCCATTACATGGGCATCGTCCAGGTTCCAGCTCGGCTCGCCATTGACGAAAACGGCGGCATCCAATGCGAGGCCGAAGTTGTGGCAACTACTGTAGGCACCAACCGTCGTGACATTAGAAGCTGAAGCGAGTAGCGCAGCTTGCCGCTCTGGCGAACGGTAGCCCTCGACCGGGCGGACGTCGTAGCCCTCTGCTGCGAGTTGAGCTTGGACGGCTTCAACCTTTTCCCGCAGCGCTGGGGAAACCCCTTTCCACATCCTTTCACTTTTCGGATGGAAGAACCGGTAAATGGCGCCGTGCGGCTTAGGGGTTTGGTAGATCCAAGGGGTGCTGGGCTTGGGTTTGGGTTGAACGGTCGAACACCCGGCCAAGGCCAGGCAAGCCAGGATGGCGGTGATGGTAAATCGGGACTGCATGCTTTCCTCCCAGAAAGATCGTTGGATGCTTTCAGGGATAGTGGATTGTATGGAAAGCGCAAGGCGAAAAAAATAAAAAGCCCCCGAGTCATCCGGGGGCGGGGGCTTAATGAGGCATGGGGAGGTAAGAAAGCATGCCTCATTTAGTTAATAGCACGCATCAAATAAAAGTCAATCCAGGTGACTACGCCGCAATCACCACGATCTCTCCTGTCGTCGCCGCTTCGTTCACAGCGTCGACATCGAAGTGTTCGAGGGCGAGAAGGTCGGCCTGGTAGGTAAGGGCAGGGATGGCTTGCTGCCCCTGTTGGATGAAAGAAGTCACCTTGCTCAGCTGATCTTCGGTGATGCTGAAAGCGAACTGGCGATCCGAGGTCAAGGCCTGCACGCGGCTCCCGTTGAGTTCCTCCAGATCCTGCGCAAGGTTCCGAAGGGTTTCTTGCCCGCGCTCGCGGGCTCCCACCTTGGTCTGGATATGGGAGAGGAACAGGCCAAGGTTCACTAGGCGGTCTTGGAGAACCTGGATATCAATCAAGCGAGCTTCGTTGTTGCTTGCTGCATTAACTGCGTGGCGCTGCAACACCAGCTTGGTGAACTGGTATTGCTCGTGGAAATCTTGGATCTTGTGCTTGAGGAGCTCCGTGTCGCCTTCCTCAAAGTGCTGTTGGCAAGCCAGGACCAGGCCGCGGAACCTCGCCTCATCCATCAGCAAGCTACGCTCGTGGGCCTCGCTCACCAGCTGAAGTGTCTGGGCTATGCCAGCGGACTGGGACTCGATTTGGCCGCTGATCTTGTTGAGCTTTCTACAAACAATGACGAAGCCTGCGGTTGTGACCGCCAGGTTCAAGCCAGCCATGGCGAGGTTTGCCATCTGCAGGGCCTGAAGTGAGCCCATGCTCTGTTGGAGGACATCAATGCCGCCCTGAAGATTGCCCATACTTTGTTGCATGGCGGCCTGCAGTTGGGAAATGCTCTGCTGGGCCTGCTGCGGGTCGCTTGGGAATACAAGGTGCGCGGCAATCTGGCCCCCCTTTCCAGTTCCCGCGGCGTATCGCACCACGCCGCCAAAAACGTTCAGCTCCCCAGAAGCGACACGCGCAAGGATGTCTTGGAGCTTGGGCAGATCACGCGCCAGCTCTGCATTGATCAGAGACATGCTTTCAGCCTCTCACAATAGTGTTGGAAATCGGCGTCGATCCGCTTGCGACGAATCTTGGCGATCTGGAGAACAGCCGGGATTGTGATGCGGAATGCTGGGCCTGTGGCTTCATAGAGTGAGTATCCCGCGGCCCCAACAGCGACAGGCCCCGCGACAAACGATGCTGCACGAGCGCCCAAAGCGGATGCAAAGCCTGCGACCCCACCAGCGGAGGCCAAGCCTGTTGCCGTCCCTGCGTTTTGAACTAGTTGTTGCACCACCTTGTCGATGACCGAGTTCAGCGTGGTCTCGCCAGCGCCCTCTGCAGTTGCATCGTCGGGCGAGTATTTCCCGATGGCTCCCGCAAGGGCCAACTCTTCGAGGGCATAGACGTCGGCGCCCTCTGGGATCTTGCTACCCAGCTTTTTAGCAACGTCTTTAGCTAGCTCCGGGTATTCGACCCCGGAGGACCTGTAGGTGTTCATCAGGGTGTTGCCGCCGAAGTCGCAGATCTCCTTTTCCAGGACATCAGCAATCGACTGAAGGGCCCCTTCGGCCTTTCGCTTAACGATGAGCGCCTTGATGCCAGAATCGAGCGCGAGCCGTCCCTTGCCGTTGTCGGTGATCAAGTCAGCAAGGACATCCAGATCTTCACTGCCGGCTTGAGAAAGAAGCTCGGCCAATGGCCGGTTTCGTGGAACGCTGAAATCCATGTTTTCCCCTGTATGGGCTGCCTAGCCCGTCTGTCTCTTGGCGTTAGGGCTCGATCTACAATCGGCCCTTCGAATCGGATTCTAACCAAAGCCGCCGTAGTCTCGGTCATTGGAGTCGCATTGAAAGAGATCGGCAGTTCGGTCACTGGAAAAAGCGCGTGCAGCGCTTCTCGGCCATGAAGAGCGAGGGGCGGGCGATGATGGAAGTCGAGATGGGCTGCTCAGGGGCCGAACGGCGGCGGCGCCGTTGTCAGAATCTCGGTCAGCCCACGCGGCTGCTCAGTGTGGAAATGGTTCGTTCCCTAACGCGTCCAGCGATTGCCGCTTGGGAGTCCTTGCGAGGTCGGGACTTGACCCTAAGGAAGAGGCGATGAGCCGCGCCGCGGTTCAAGAGTCGTGTAGCGACAGTGTAGCAATGCCAGCCCTCAGTGGGCGCGGTCCCGGAAAATATCTTTCAGAAACATACGGATGCAAAGCATGCGCCCGTGATGCTTCATCAGCGGGGTGTGATCCTTGGACGCCTTGGCGTTGCTGGTGTTGTCTTTTGTATCAGTCACTTGGGGCGTTTCGCGTCTTGGGCAGGGCGTCGGGGCGTGACCACGCGCAGGCATGGCCGGAGAGGTCATTAGTGTAGCGACCTGGGGCGGTCGATGATCCGCGGCACCCGCGCTGGGCCTGGAGGCTGTCCGTGTGCCAACGCCTGCGCCCCTGCCCCGGCACTTTGGTTGATTTCCCCAGGGTCCCACGGTAGTGTCAGCCCCGGCGATCTCCGCCAAGCGGCCTCCATGGAAAACGGGGCGACTTGTCCCCGGGCGGGCGTTGATGGAAAGAACAAGCATGACTGCAGCCTGCATGGCCGCCGAACCTCGTTACACTTGGCGTACCGTCCTGCTGAGCATCCTGGTCGCCATCGTTCCGTTTGCCGGCTCCGCACCCTACACCTTGTTGAAGGCGGTGCTGCTGCTGGCCCTGCTGGTCACCGGCGTGGTTCTGATTCGCCGCCAGCCCGATGTCCGCCTGCGCTACCGCATCGCCCGGTTAATCGTGATCGTCTGCTTCCTGCGCCTGGCCTATGCCTTCTACAGCATCCTCTGGCACGGGCTGCGCTGGAACGAGCTGGATCTGCCGGCGCAGACACTGCTCTACCTGGGTACCGCTGCTGTGTTCGCCACTGCGCTGGACTGGCGCCTGATCTGGAAGATCTTCGCCGTTTCCACCCTGGTCTTCGGCGGGTCGTGCATCGTGCAGCACCACGTGATGGGTCTTGAACGCGCGCACGGTTTCAGTGGCGGCGAATGGACGGCCATCGAGTTCACCATGGTGACGCTGTGCATGGCGTTGTTCTCGGTCATCCGGTTGATCCAGCCCAATGTGCATCCGGCCGAACGCTGGCTGCACGGCGTGGCCATCGCCGTCGGCGTCTACGGTTCGATCCTGGCGCAGAGTCGCGGGCCGATCCTGGCGTTCATTCCCGCCATGCTGATGGTGATTGTGGTGCACGTCCGGCGAACCCGGCGCTGGCGGGGGGCACTGGTCTTCGTCGGTGCCTTGGCCATCGGTGTGGTCGGCGCCACCTCGGTGCTGAACCACGAGGTGATCCAGCGCTTCGGTGAGGTCAGTGGCGAGATCTCCGGCTTCAACCAGGAAAAGGAGGTCGGCTCGGTCCGCGAGCGCATCGCCATGTGGGGCGTGGCGGTCGACGCCTTCGCCGAGCATCCCGTGGCGGGGGTGGGCCTGAACCAGTTCGGTACCTATGCACGTGAGGGCATCGCCCGCGGCGAGGTATCCGAGTCGATCTTCCGCTACAACCACCCGCATAACGAGTACCTGGAAGCGGCGGTGACCGGTGGCGTGCCGTTGCTGCTGATCATGCTGCTGGTCTTCATCCTGCCCGGCATTCATTTCGTGCGGCGCCTCGGCCACGCCGACGACATCACCGCGACGATCGCCATCGCCGGACTTGCCGTGGTCATCGTCTATGCGCTTTCGGCGTTCACGGACAACGTGTTCTACCGGGCGATGCCGCATTCGTTCTATTTCTACCTGGTGCTGGGCTTCATGATGGCGACCGCCTTGCCGGCGCGTAACCTGCATCGGCCAGGGAGTCCGTCCTGATGGCGCATATCCATCTACTGGCCGCCGACAACCAGCGTGGCCTGTCCCATGACATCCAGGTGATCGAGCGCTCATTGCAGCAGCTCGGGCACACGGTGACGGTCAGCCGTCTGGACGCGGTGCGCAATGGTGGTGCCTGGAAACTGCGCGGGATGCGCCTGCGCAGGCTGCTGGCCTCGTGGCTCAGCTTGGGGCGCACGCCGGCCCGGTTCGACATCAACATCTCGCTGGAGCATGTCCGGCCGGCAAGCTTTGGACTGGCCGAGGTCAATCTGTTGATTCCGAATCCGGAATGGGTGTCCGCACGCAGCCTGCGGATCCTGCCGCGGTTCGATGCGTTGTTGACCAAGACCGAAGAAGCCACGCGCATCTTCAACGCACTGGGCATGCGCGCGCTGGAAGTCGGTTTCTGCAGCCGTGACCGCTACGACCCAGCGGTGCCGCGCAGACCGCGCAGCTTCCTGCATGCGGCCGGTACCAGTCGCATGAAGGGGACGGCTGCACTCGTCAATGTCTGGAAGCGGCACCCTGAGTGGCCCTTGCTGACCATCCTGCGCGGCGGCCCTTCGGACGAAGATGAGGGCGGGGCCGCGAACCTGCGGATCGTCCGCGAGCGGCTGCCCGACCAGGAGGTGCAGCGCCTGCAGAACGAACATGCGTTTCACCTGTGCCTGTCGCAGACCGAAGGCTGGGGCCATTACCTGGTGGAAGCGATGAGCTGCGGCGCGGTGGTGATCACCTGCGACGGCGCGCCGATGAACCAGATGATCGACGACAGCCGCGGTATCCTGGTCGCCGCGCACGAGGGCGAGCCCTGCCATCTGTCCAGAACCTGGCATGTGGATGAGAAGGCGCTGGAACAGGCCGTCGAGCGTGCGCTGGCGATGGATGAGGCCGAGTGGACCCGGCTGGGCGCCAATGCACGCGCATGGCACTTGGCCAGCGAAGTGGCGTTCCCACGCCGTCTGGGCGAGGCCCTGGCCAAGCTTTGAGCTGATGGGGGCTGGTTGCTGCAGAGTGCTCAGCCTGGCACCAGGGTGATCTGCGGATGGCTGCCGAAGATCTCCATGACGATCTCGAAGTAGGCCTGTCCCTGGCCAATCGACAGTGCCGTCAACTGAGGCTGGATGACCGGACCGTTGAACCTGCCGTCCTGATCGAGTTTGGACCGCAGCCAGGCGCGCGTGGTCTCGCGGCCCAGTGCCTCGCGGCCGTGGGCGATGTCACGCCACACCATCGTGGTGGCGGCATGACCGGCGAGCGCGCCGTAGCTGCCGTGCAGCGGGTCATCAAGCGCGTCCAGGCTTGCGCCCAGCTGCCAGTCTTCGTTGGCCATGATGTCGTTGATGGACGCGCCTTCGATGTGTGGGATCCGTGTCATCTGCAGACTGTAGCCCGCCCGGGCGACGGTTGTGTCCGGCGCAGATAATCCGGGCCGCCTTGGATGGGGTAGGCGTGATTATGGTGTCAATTTGTGTAATTTTCATCGGGCGCTGGCGTGTCAGTGGCATTCGGTAATGATGTGGCGCCATTATTGGTCGCTGCATTTTCTGACTGCCTGCACAGTTCCATATATTTGGATCGGTCCATATATAAAGTCCCGTAAAGTTTCCCTCCGCTGCGCCGTCACCCTTCATACGGCCATGATCAAGGGAATTGAGATGCTCGCCTTACGCAACCTTCGAGTGGGATCCCGGCTGGGTGCCGGGTTCGGTTTGCTGCTGCTGTTCATCGTGGCCATCGTTGGCCTCGTGCTGTACGGAAACCACCTGAAGTCCGCCCAGTTCGAGAAAGTGGTGGACGTCAACATGGTGAAGATGCGGCTGTTGAACGACATGCTGGATACCAACAACGCGGTGCTGATGCATCGCCGGCTGATGGTGATCAAGCGCGGTGAGGATTTCGACAAGGATTATCAGAAGGCGCAGGAGCTGTCGCAGACCTACGACGGTATCTGGGCCAAGTACATCAAGATTCCACGCGACGCCACTGGTGATGCCCTGGTGGCGAAAATCGACGCGGCACGCAAGGCCACCGACGCCTCCACCCAGCATCTGCACGAGCGCATGAAGGCCGGTGATTTCGACGGCGCGGCCAAGGAACTGCTCGCCGAGCACGGCTTGGCCACCGCATGGAATGAGGCGATCTCGACCCTGCTGCGGCATCAGGAGACACTGACCGAGCGCAGTCGCGAGGAATACCGTTCAACCGAATCCTGGACCGGCACGTTGTCGATCGTGTTCGGCGCGTTGAGCCTGGTACTGGGCTCGCTGGCCGCGTGGGCCATCACCCGCAGCCTGACCCGCCCGCTGGAAGGTGCGGTGAAGCTGGCCGACGGCATCGCCAACGGGCGGCTGGACAACAGCATCGACGCGTCCGGCAACGATGAGGTGACGCAGCTGCTCAGGTCGATGCAGCGCATGCAGGCGCAGTTGCAGTCGGTGATGGCGGCGCAGGGTGAACTGGCCCGCCAGCACGACGCGGGCAGCCTCAGCTATCGCATGGACGAGAGTGCTTTTCCTGGCGACTACGGGCGCATGGTGCACGAGACCAATGCGCTGGTCGGCTCGCATGTGCAGGTGCAGAACCGGCTGATCGAAGTAATGAAGCATTACGCCCGCGGTGATCTGTCAGTGGACATGGATCCGTTGCCGGGCGAGAAGGCCGCAATCACCCAGGCCATGGACGAAACCAAGACCAGCCTGTCGGCGATCAACGGTGAGATCCGCCGGCTGGCGACGGCCGCAGCCGCCGGCGACTTCAGCCTGCGCGGCGATGAAGATCGCTTCGCCTATGATTTCCGCGACATGGTGGCCGGGCTCAATCGCCTGATGCAGACCACCGACGAGAACCTGGTGCAGGTGTCGACCCTGCTGCAGGCGATCTCGCGCGGTGACCTCACTGTACGCATGCAGGGCGACTTCCACGGCGTGTTCGCCCGCATGCGTGATGACTGCAACGCCACCGTCGATCAGCTCAAGCAGATTGTCGGCCGTATCCAGTCCAGCGCGTCCAGCATCAACCTGGCGGCAGGCGAGATCGCTTCGGGCAACACCGATCTGTCGCGGCGCACCGAGCAGCAGGCGGCGAACCTGGAAGAGACGGCTGCGTCGATGGAGGAACTGACCTCCACCGTGAAACAGAACGCCGAGCACGCACGCCAGGCCAACCAGCTTGCCATCGGTGCGCATGGCGTCGCCTCACAGGGCGGCGAGGTGGTCGGCCAGGTGGTCACCACCATGTCGGCCATCGAAGCCTCGTCGAAGAAGATCGCCGAGATCATCAGTGTCATCGACGGCATCGCGTTCCAGACCAACATCCTGGCCTTGAACGCGGCGGTGGAAGCTGCGCGTGCCGGCGAGCAGGGGAGGGGCTTTGCGGTGGTGGCCAGTGAGGTGCGCACGCTGGCGCAGCGCTCGGCCGGTGCGGCCAAGGAGATCAAGGGCCTGATCGAGGATTCGGTCGGCAAGGTCGCCGATGGATCGGCGCTGGTTCGTCAGGCCGGCACCACGATGGGCGAGATCGTGGCCTCGGTGCAGCGCGTGACCGACATCATGGCAGATATCTCTGCCGCCTCGCAGGAGCAGAGCTCTGGTATCGAACAGGTGAACCAGGCGGTGGTGCAGATGGACGAGACCACGCAGCAGAATGCGGCGCTGGTGGAAGAAGCCAGCGCGGCGGCACGCTCCATGGAGGAGCAGGCCAACCTGCTGGCCGAAGCAGTTTCGGTGTTCCGCACGGGGGCGGTGACCGCCGCCGCAGCGGTCCGCCCGGCGCTGGCAGCCGTGGCGGCATCGGTTGCACCGGTACGCCGGCCGGCGGTGCTGCCGCCGCGGATGGAACCGACGCTGGCCGCCAATGCGGGCGGTTGGGAAGAGTTCTAGCAGAGGGCCATGCCGGTAAGAAGACAGCGCCTATCACGCTGGCTGATCGTGATGGGCTCGGATTTCTTCCTGAACGCGCGATGGCCGATGAGGCGGCGGACACGCGCATTTCACTTCCGGTTGCCAACCGCAGGAGGACACTTGCGCCATACCGGAACTCAGGAGATGGCCATGAAGACCTCGACCCGATTGCTTGTGCTGGGCACGCTGCTGGCGGCTTCGTCGGTGGCCGGTGCGCAGACGTATGGGCCGCGCGATGAGGGACGCAAGTTCAACGACGGTAGTCGCGTGGTCTGCAAGAACGTGGAAGTGCAGCGCAACTCGCGCGATCCGAACCGCATCACGGGTACCGCTACCGGCGCAGTGATCGGCGGCCTGCTGGGCAACCAGGTGGGCGGCGGTAACGGCAAGAAGCTTGCAACGGTGGCCGGCGCTGTGGCCGGTGGTGCGGCCGGCCGCCAGATCCAAGGCAACCAGCAGCAGAAGAACGGTGACCGCGTGGTTGAACGTCGCTGCGAACGCGTCTACCGCTGATCGATCGCCGAAGGCCCCCGTTTCCCCTTCCACACCGCAGTACCCGAACGCCGGCCCCACGCCGGCGTTCTTCGTTGCAGAAAAAAGGGGACGGAGGGAATTAAGTCGCAATCCCCCAACCTTGCCGTTTACGACTTAATCCCCTCCGTCCCCTTTTTTGCGAGGAGGCGCCAGGTGGCGAGGCTGCCGTAGAGCAGCAGCAGGACGGTGAGGGTGATCAGTTCGTGGCTGACGTCGGCCAGGCTGGCGTCCATCTGGTTCAGCCGCACCATCAGGTTGATGCCGGAGGTGGTAGGCAGCAGCTGCGCCAGCCAGACCAGCGGTTGCGGCGTCATCACTGCCGGCCACGACAGGTTGGCCAGGAAGAACAGAGGGATCGAGGTGGCGATGATGTACTGGAAGGCGCGTTCGCGGGTGCGGAAGAAGCTGCCGACGAACAGACCGAAAACCACGGTAGCGGCGATGAACAGGGTGCCGCCCAGCAGCTGGCCCAGTGGGTTCCCGCCGCGCGGATAGTCCTGCACCCAGGCGGTGAACCCGGCGTACCAGAACAGGCCGAACAGGCCGATCAGGCCGAAGCCCATCGCCATGCCGGCCAGGGTCGGGAGGTCGAAGCGCAGGCGCCGGCCGAGTGCAAGACGACGACCACCGAGCAGCACGCCGATGCCCATCAGCAGGGTCTGGTGTACGATCAGCTCAGCCACACCGGGCACGATGGCGCTGCCATAGCCTTCCTGGGTGTTGTACAGCGGGCGCTGCACCAGGGTGACCGGCGGCGCCTGTGGCGCGCCCATGAAGGCGGCCTGGCCGACCACGGCGTCACGCCCGAACGCGCCCAGTGCATCGGCCACGCTGCCCAGCACCCAGCTGGCACGGCCCAGGTAGGCGCCGTTGCCGAGCAGCACCAGCTTGGCCGGGTGGCCGCGCAGGATGTCGCGCTCCAGGTTGGCCGGGATCAGCACGATGCCTTCGGCATGGCCGGCTTCCAGCTGCTGACGCGCACTGTCGATGTCCGCCGGTTGCCCGACCACGTGTGCGACGCGGAGCGCATCGAGCTTGCGCAGCAGTTCGCGGCTGGTCGCGCTATGGTCTTCGTCCACCACCAGCACCGGCAGGTTGCCGGCCACCTGGTGCCGGTAGGCGGCTGGATAGAAGAACGAATACAGGATCACCGCACCGACCATCACCACGATCGCGTAGCGGTCGCACAGCACCGCCATCAGGGTCTGCCGCAGGCTGCGCCAGAGCACGCTCATGCGTCAGCTCCCGCAGGCTGCGCGGCTTTCGGCGTGCGCGCAAAGGCGATCAGGCGCAGGCCGCCAATGCCTCCTGCCACCACCGCCATCAGCAGCAATGTGGCCAACGGCCACACCGAAACCTGCAGCGGCGAACCGATGAACTGCTGCTGGGTCTGCAGCTTGATGTAGGCGCTGAGTGGCAGCAGCTGATGCCAGATGCGGGTGAACAGGGGGCCATCCAGCACTGGGAAGGTAGCGCTGGAGAACGCCAGTGCGGTGCCGATGCTGAGGCCGACCGCGGACAGCGCGGTACCCATGTCGCGGGTGACGCCGACGAAGAACAACGCGTAGGCGGCCGTGGCCAGGTAGAACAGTGGCTGTGCGAGCAGCAGCAGGAGCACGCTGCCGGCCACACCATCGCCGCGCAGCCAGGCGAGGTAACCGATGCCGAGCGCGCCATACAGCGAAAACAGCAGGATGTACGGCGCGACCTTGCCGGCAATCGCCGACCACGGCGTTCGACCCAGCCAGGCGGGCAGGGTGCCGTCGCGGATCTCGCGGCCGAGGCTGCCGGCCACCGCAAGTGCCAGTACCAGCGACAGCACGGCTGGGAAGATCAGCGGTAGCAGGAACAACTCGTAGCTGCGCGCAGGGTTGTACAGGATGTCCGACTGCACCGCGATCGGTGCCGCACGCAGCTTGCCGGGGCCGACCTGCAGGCCGATGCGTTCGCGCAGCAGGCGTGCGTTCCAGGCCGAGACTGCGTCGCCGATATCGCGCGACGCAGATTGGCCGGTGGTCATGTAGGTGGCGTTGTAATAGGCGAACACCGTGCCCTGGCGTCCACGCAGCGCCTGCCGGGTGACATCGCGCGGCACCAGTACGATGGCAAACACGTCCAGCCTGCGCAGCTGCGAACGCGCGTCCTCCAGGTCCGCCGGCTGGCTGGCGATGCGTACGCCGGGGCTGGCATCGAGCATGCGCAGCAGCAGGCGGCTGTCACTGCTGTGGTCGAGGTCGACCACGGCAATGGGGATGTCGCGCATCACCGACGGCGAGAACATCCACGCCATCACCGCCAGCATCAGCAGGGGCAGCACGGTGACCAGCAGCAGGTCGGCACGGTTGCCGCGCAGCGACTGCAGCTCGCGCCGCCACGAAGCAGCGAAGCCGTTGCGGTCCGGGCTCAGTGCTGGGGCCATGCAAACAGCACGCTCATGCCGGGGCGGAAGCCCTCGATGCGGCGTACCGGGCGCACCCGCACCTCGAAACTGCGGACGTCGTAGCCGGACGACTGGCGGGTGGTACGCCAGGTCGCATAGTCGCCGGCAGGGTTGATGAAGTAGACCTCGAACTCGCCGTCCAGGCCGAGTGCCGGCACGTTGCCCTGCAGCTTGCTGCCGATCTTCAGGCCCTGCATCTGTGATTCGCGCAGGTTCATCGCCACCCACATGCGATCGATGTCGACCAGGGTGAATACCGGGTAGCCGGCCGGCACCAGTTCGCCCGGGTCGGCCATGCGCTTGTTGATCTCGCCCGCCACAGGCGCGCGTCCTTCGACTTCGGCACGGGCGGCGTTGACTTCGGCCACCGCGCCCTGCGCCTGCTGCACCTGGCCCTGAGCGGCACGCTTGTCCTGCTCGCGTGCGCCGGCCAACGCCATGTCGTACTGCGCGCGCGCGGCACGGGCCAGTTCGCGCGAACTGGTGGCCTGGGCATGCGCTTCATCGCGCTTCTGCCGGGTCATCACCCCTTCGTTGAACAGGTTCTGCACGCGCTGGTAGGTGGCTTCGGCCAGCGTTGCACCGGCTTCGGCGCGCTTCCAGTTCGCTTCGGCGGCGCGGATGTCTTCGCTGCGCGCGCCTTCGTCGGCCTTGTCGGCCACCGCCTGTGCGGCGGCCAACGCGCCGTGGGCCTGCTGTTCCTTGGCGGCCACTTCGGGGCTGTCGAGCAGGAACAGCACCTGCCCGGGCTGCACGCGGTCGCCCTCGCGCACCTTCAACTCCGCCACGCGCGCGGTGATCTTGGCGGCCACGTTGATGGTGTCCGCGTCGGCCATGCCCTGGATCTGGTCGGCCGGGCTGCGCCAGGCCAGCCACAGGCCGAGCACCACCGCGACCAGCAGCACCACTACCAGGATCGGGCCCAGGCGGCGCTTGGCCGGGGGTGTTGTCGCATCGTCGTGCAGCACATCACTCATGGTCGATCACCTCGTCCGCACGGCGCCGGAATTCTTCAAAACGGTCCATCTGTCCACTGACCTCCAGCAACTGCGCCAGCGCAATATCGTATTGGTAGGCGGCCTGTGCGCGCTCTACACGGGCACCGCCCAGGCCGAGCCGCGCGTCGATCACATCCAGCGAGGTGGCCTGGCCCTCGCGGAACGCCAGCTCCTGCAGGCGCAGGTTTTCCTGTGCCTGGGTGATGCTGCTGTCGAGCAGCACGTACTGCTGGCGCGCGGTCTCCAGTTCGTTCCAGGCCTTGCGCACGCCCAGCGCGACCTGGTTCTCGGCCTCGCGCAGGCCCGCTTCGGCCTGGTCCAGCTGCGCGCGCGCGGCGCTGATCTGTGCCGGCCGCGAGTTCGGCGACAGGAAGGTGTACTTCAGGCCGATACCGAACGCCCAGTCCGGATCGGTCAGCATTTCGTCGCGGCGGCGGAAGTCGTACTGGCCGAAGGCAAAGATCTGCGGTTTCAGCTTGGCCTGCTGCACGCGCACGCCCTGTTCGGCCTGCGCCACCATGGCCCGCAGGCGTGCGATCTGCGGCTGGCGCGCCTGCGCAGTACGCTCGAAGCTGGCTACCGGTTCCAGCGGCACGCGCTGCACGAACAGCGGCGAAACCGGCTGCACCTCGCCCCCACTGCGCAGCAGCGTTGCCAGCGCGGCCTTCAGCGTGGCCAGGTCGTTCACTGTCTTCTGGTATTCGCGCTCGGCCTTGTCGCGGGCCACGGTGGCCTGAAGGCGCTGCGCGCGGGTGGCGAAACCCTCGCGTTCCAGCTTCTCTGCATCGGACAGGTGGCGGTTGAGGCCATCGCGCACGTCACGGCGCACGTCCACCGCCTGCTCGGCCAGGCGCTGCCCGAAGTAGGCCTGGGCCAGCTGCACGATCAGCGATTGACGTTGTGCTTCGCGCTCGGCGCTGGCCTGTTCGTGGGCGGCACTGGCCGCACGCTGCGCGGCCGGAATCACGCCGCCGGTGTACAGCGGCAGCACCGCGGTGACCACTGGACGGGTGCGCCAGTCGCGCTCGGTGAACGACAGCGGCGAATCGATGCCGAAGGCTTCAGCCACCGGCGCCAGTGAGCCCAGCGGCAGAGTGAGCGTCTTCTGGAACTGCAGGCGGCGCACTTCGCCGGTGATCTCCGGCAGGCGCAGCAGCCGGGTGGCGTCCTGCAGGTCCTGCTTGTTGCGAACGGCTGCATCGGCAGCGGCCAGCGCATCGGAGACCTGCTCCAGGCGTTGCCGCGCCTGTTCCCAGTCCAGTGCGGGTGCATCGGCACTGCTCTGCGCTGCCGCCGCAAGCGGCAGGCAGGCTGCCAGGGTCAACGCGACTTTCGCGCTGTGCATCCTTGTACGTCGGCCGATCACGCCCATGCCGTCCCAGTGGTAAAGAAGTGCGCAAACGGTAGTGCGCATGGTGTGAAGCCCGGGTCTGCGGTCATCGGTCTTTCCTCAACGAAGGGTGCCGCTGGCCGCAGTACGCAGCGCCTGGGTGATGTGCTGCAGCGTGCTTGAGCGCACGGCGGCATGCTGCCAGTACAACGGCACATCGAGCCAGCGGCGGGGTTCCAGTACCACCACGCGGCCGGCGCGCACAGCGGGCGCGGCCAGGGTTTCCGGGGCCAGGCCCCAGCCGAGTCCGCACGCGGCGGCTTCGACGAAACCGGTGGAGGAGGGCAGGTAGTGTAGCGGCGGCTGCAGCCGCGCGCGGGTCAGGCGACGCACGAAGCGCCACTGCAGTTCATCTTTGCGGTTGAACACCAGCATCGGCGCGCGTGCCAGTGCCGTGGCGTCCATGCCATCGCTGAAGTACTGGCGGGCGAAGCCGGGCGAAGCAATCGCTTGGTAGCGCATGGCGCCGAGCGGGTGCACGTTGCAGCCCTTCACCGGCTGGCTTTCGGCGGTGACCGCACCCAGCACGCTGCCGTCGCGCAGCAACCGCAGGGTGTGGTCCTGGTCGTCCATGCGCAGGTCGAACAGGTAACCATGGCGCTGGTGCAGGTCGGCGATGGCCGGCACGAACCACGTATCGAGCGAATCATCATTGACCGCCAGCGGGATCGGGGTGCGCGCAGCGTCGCTGCTGCCACGCTCGGGTAGCAGCTCGGCCAATGCCTCGGCCTCCAGCGCCTGCATCGGTCGCACCCGGCGCAGCAGCGCCTCACCGGCGGCGGTGGGGCGGCATGGCGCCTGGCGCACCACCAGCACCTGCCCGAGCCGGTCTTCCAGAGCCTTGATCCGCTGCGACAGTGCTGATGGGCTGATCGACAGGCGGCGTGCCGCAGCCTCGAAGCTGCCTTCCTCCAGCACCGCGGCAAACGCGGCCAGTTGCGGGTGTACCAGGTCCATGCCGGTGCCTCTTCAGTTTTCCTGCACAGGATAAAGAAAAATCAGTTTGTCTAAACAAGGCTGTTGGCCGCACCCTGCGCGTCCCCTCGCTGCCTGGCCTGTCCCGATGTGGATTGCCGCTACCGTCGCCGGCCTCTTCGCGGGCGCCGGCCTGATCATCGCCATCGGCGCACAGAATGCCTTCGTGCTGCGCCAGGGCCTGCAACAACGTCATGTGGGCAGGGTGGTGCTGGCCTGCGCCGGCGCGGATATCGCGTTGATCCTGGCCGGCGTGGGCGGCATGGGCGCGCTGGTGCTGCAGTGGCCGTTGCTGCTGCAGGTGCTGCGCATCGGTGGTGCGGTCTTCCTGCTCTGGTATGGCCTGCAGGCCGGGATGCGTGCGTGGCGCGGTGGCAGTGCACTGGCGGCGGGTGACGTGGACGGTGGCGATCGACGGCAGGTGCTGCTGACCTGTCTGGCCTTCACTCTGCTCAATCCGCACGTTTACCTGGATACGGTGGTGCTGCTGGGCAGCCTGTCCACGCGCTACCCGGGCGATCTGCGCTGGGCGTTTGCAGCCGGCGCCTGCGCAGCCAGCGTGATCTGGTTCTGTGCACTGGGCTATGGCGCGCGGCTGCTGCAGCCGGTATTCCGCAGGCCGTCTGCGTGGCGGGTGCTGGATGCAGGCGTGGCGATGTTCATGCTCTGCCTTGCCATGCTGTTGCTGTTGCGCCCGCTCTAGGCGGCATCCACCGCGCACAACGGTGTTTCGCCCGGGCGCAGGGTCAGCACGCGCACGCCGCTGCCGGTGACCGCCACGGTGTGTTCGAACTGCGCCGACAGCTTGCCGTCGCGGGTGTAGACAGGCCATTCGTCCGGCTGCTGGCGGATGGCCGGCTTGCCCTGGTTGAGCATCGGCTCGATGGTGAACACCATGCCTTCTTCCAGCACCATGCCGGTGTTGGGGTGGCCGTAGTGCAGGATCTGCGGTTCCTCGTGCATTTCCTGGCCGATGCCGTGGCCGCAGTATTCCTTCACCACGCTGTAGCCGTGGCTGCGCGCGTGGCGGGCGATGGCGTGGCCGATGTCACCCAGGCGTGCGCCCGGGCGCACCGCGGCGATGCCTTTCCACATCGCCTGGTAGGCGGCCTGCACCAGCCTGCGCGCGGCGTAGTCGACCTCACCGACCAGGTAGGTGGTGCTGGAGTCGGCGATGTAGCCGTTCTTCTCCAGGGTGATGTCGAGGTTGACGATCTGGCCGTTGCGCAGCACGTCGGTGGTGCTGGGAACGCCGTGGCAGATCACGTTGTCGATCGAGGTATTGAGCACGTAGGGAAAGCCGTACTGGCCCTTGCTGGCCGGCCGCGCCTGCAGTTCATCGACGATCATGCGTTCGACGAAATCGTTGACCTCCATCGTGCTGCGGCCCTGCAGCGGCAGCTGGTCGAGTGCGGCGAACACCTGCGCCAGCAGGCGACCCGATTCGGCCATCAGCGCGATCTCGTCGGGGCGCTTGATGATGCCCATCGGCTCAGACCTGGCCCGGGGGCAGCAGCGGCGGCTGCACACCGGCCGCGCGCAGCTCGCTGGCGACGATGTCCTGGAAGCTCAGCGTGGGGTTCAGCTCGCAGAGCATGCCGACCCGGATCCAGAAGTTGGCCTGGGCATTGATCGAGCGGCTGGAGACGGTGCAGGCACGGCGCAGCTGGTCGTGCAGGGTGTCATCGATGTTGACGATGCCCATGGATGGCCTCGAAGTATGAATATACGAAGCGTATATGTTTCGTATATCCATCTCAAGCCAACGTCATTCAGTCGGTGTGGGTGGCGAAGCGCAGCCGGTTGCCATCCGGGTCGCGCAGCAGCATTTCCCGGCTGCCCCATTCGGTGTCATGCGGGGGCTGCTCGATTGGGACGTTGGCGGCACCGAAGGC
The DNA here is from genome assembly GCF_059368675.1 of Stenotrophomonas sp. YJH_SMC_120. Classification (NCBI taxonomy): domain Bacteria; kingdom Pseudomonadati; phylum Pseudomonadota; class Gammaproteobacteria; order Lysobacterales; family Lysobacteraceae; genus Stenotrophomonas; species Stenotrophomonas sp. YJH_SMC_120. The sequence continues at coordinate 453,956 of NZ_JCAFRY010000001.1, read as the reverse complement.
GCGGTGCAGGCTGTCGACGTCGTCAACGATGAAGTACACCGCGCCGCCGACCTCGCAGTCGCCGCTGTGTTCGGTAAGGAAGATCGTCTGGCCGTCGCGGGTGAGCTGGGCGAACAGCGGGAAGCCGGGTTCGAAGCGGTGTTCCCAGTCGACCACGAAGCCCAGCCCCTGCACGTAGAACGGCAGGGTGGTGTCGGCGTGGCGCATGCGCAGCTGCGGAATGACGGTCTGGGGCATGACGAGGGCTCCGGGACGGGAGTCCAGTGTAGTGCCGGCCGCTGGCCGGCATTGGTCCGGTAGATGCCAACCTTGGTTGGCATTGCCGGCCAGCGGCCGGCACTACCGAAGCCATGCCGGCCAACGGCTGGCACTACCGAAGCCATGCCGGCCAGCGGCTGGCACGACCGGCGCGATCAGCAGGCCGTTGGTACGGCGGCGATTGCCGCCAGCAGTTCGCGGTTCACCTGCTGGTGACGCGCCTGCCAGGCAGGAAGATCTTCGGCGCTGATGTCCGGTTGGCCATCCAGCGACGACAACCAGCGCTTGAAGCGACTCTGGTAGTTGGCCAGCGACACTTCCCCGGTGATGTCACTGCCGACCAGGCCGCCGGCACGCAGCGCCTCGATCACCACCAGTGCGTCTTCCAGCTGGAATCGGCCCTGGTCCCAGTTGCTGCGCGCGACGTCCTCGGCGAACACGTCCTTGTCGATCGACAGGTAGGCCGGCTGCGGCGACTTGGCCTGTTCGGCAGCGAACGCGGCCACCAGCGCTTCGGGGTGCTCGAAGCGGCGGAACGCGTGGCCCATGCCGAGGCGATGGCCCCAGCTGACATCCACGTCCATGCACCAGTACGTCAAGCGACCGCCCAGCAGCGGGCGCCAGTGGTTCTCCCAGGCATGGCCGAGGCCGATGTCGCTGGAGGTGATGCCGAGCACATGGGTGTGCGAGATCTGCGGCAGCTTGCTGGCGGCATTCACCCATGAGCCGCAATGCATGCCGAACGGAAAACGCATGTTGTCCGGATGGTTGTCCAGCACTACCAATTGGAACGGCGCCTGTGTGCGCATGCGGCGCAACAGCGGCAGGCTGAGATGATGGAAGTCGCCACTGCCCAGCATCACGGTGCCGAGCTGCGCGGGCAGCGGCGCCAGCACTTCGGCGGCGAAACGGTGCAGGGTGGCATTGCTGCAGGCGAAGCGCAGAGGGTCGTGCCACTGCGGCAGGGCCAGGGTCTGCGCCTGGGGCAGCGGCAGCACGCCACCGTCCAGGTCGAGGATCAACGGAGAACGCAACGGCATCGCTCAGCCGCCTCCATCAGGTTCGCCCTGCAGATGCGGCGCCAGCTTGCGCAGGGCAGCGCGCAGCAGCGGGGAACGGGCGTGGATCGCGTGCCGGGTGGAGGTGAAGCGGGCGCCCAGCTCGGCTTTGATCCGCGAGTCGGTCCAGCCGGCCACATAGTGGCTCAGGCCGTGCTGCAGCGCGTACTCAAGGTTGTGCATCCAGCTGACCGCGTACAGGTTGTGCTCGCGCGACTGCGGATAGGCCAGCCCGATGTACTTGTCCACCAGCTTTCCGGTGTGGATGTAGCACAGGTTCCAGCCGATCAGCTGCCCTTGGTGGCGATACAGGAACATCCGTCCCTGGCCCTGGTTGTCGGCCAGCAGATGCTGGAAGTAGGGCAGGTCGAGCTGGTCGAAATGCACCGCGCTCTGCGCATACACGCCCAGGTACAGCGCATACAGTTCGGCCTGCAGCTGCGGGTCGGCGAGGACCGGATCACCTGTGGCGATGCAGTCGATCTGCAGGTCATCACGCGAACGGAGCTTGCGCCGGATGTTCTTGCGGCGCGAGGGCGACAGGCGGCCGAGGTAGCCATCGAGCGAATCGAAATCGATCGCCACCCAGGCAAGCGGCATGCCTTCCAGTTCAACGAAGCCGCGCGCCAGCAAGGCCTGCAGGAACGCCGCGCTGTGCGCATTGGCCGCGTCGTCCAGCAGCGGTGAATCGATGGCCAGGTCCTTGACCACCAGCAGCCGGGTATCGCCGATCGCGTGACGCGTCACGTCCTCGGCCAGCGCCTCCGGCGCCACGTGCGCCGGCAGCGGGGTGTACTCGGTGCTGGTGGCACCGACGAAGCGGGTCTTCCAGGTGATCCAAGGCCGCCACAGGCGCGACAGCGGCAGGCCGAGCAGCTTGCTGCGCAGCGCGTCGTCCATCGTGGTGGTCAGGTCCAGCGGCGCACGGAAGGTCGGCAGGCCGCTGGGAAGGCGGCCTGCCTCGAATCCGAGCGGCGGGTGGGCCAGGAAGCCCTCCAGCAGCGCGGCCGGTTCCAGCGCGGTGCTGGATGCGCGTGACGTCATCTCCATCGGCACGGGAACCGGCAGCGCATCCAGCCTCAGCCCTTGGCCTTGGTCAGCGCCTGGTCGAGCAGGGTGATCGCCAGGTCGATCTCTTCGTAGCTGATGTCCAGCGACGGCGCGAAGGTGATCACGTTCTTGTACCAGCCACCCACGTCGAGCACGAGGCCCATGCGCTTGCCGTCGTGCAGGAGGTCACCGGCCAGGCCGATGTCGACCATGCGGTCCAGCAGTTCCTTGTTCGGGGTGTAGCCGTCGGCCTGACAGATTTCGGCGCGCAGGGCCAGGCCCAGGCCGTCGACGTCGCCGATTTCCGGGTGGCGCTTCTGCAGGCCACGCAGGCCTTCGAGGAAGTATGCGCCCTTTTCCGGCACGGTGCGCTCGTAGTCCATTTCCTTGCCCAGCTTCAACACTTCCAGGCCCAGGCGGGTGCCCAGCGGGTTGGAGTTGAAGGTGGAGTGGGTGGAACCCGGCGGGAACACGGTCGGGTTGATCAGCTCTTCCCGTGCCCACAGGCCCGACAGCGGGTTCAGGCCGTTGGTCAGCGCCTTGCCGAACACCAGCACGTCCGGGGTCACGCCGAAATGCTCGATCGACCACAGCTTGCCGGTACGCCAGAAGCCCATCTGGATTTCATCGACCACCATCAGGATGCCGTACTTGTCCAACACGCGCTTGAGGCCGGTGAAGAAGTTGCGCGGCGGAATGACGTAGCCGCCGGTGCCCTGGATCGGCTCGACGTAGAACGCGGCGTACTCGGCCTGGCCGACCTTGGGATCCCACACGCCGTTGTACTCGCTTTCGAACAGGCGCTCGAACTGCCACACGCAGTGGTCGGAATACTCGTCCGGGGTCATGCCCTTCGGGCGACGGAAGGGGTACGGGAACGGGATGAACATCGCGCGCTCGCCGAAGTGGCCGTAGCGGCGGCGGTAGCGGTAGCTGGAGGTGATCGACGAGGCACCCAGGGTGCGGCCGTGGTAGCCGCCTTCGAAGGCGAACATCAGGCTCTTGCCGCCGCGCGCGTTGCGCACGATCTTCAACGAGTCTTCAATGGCCTGCGCGCCACCGACATTGAAATGCACGCGACCGTCGAGGCCGAACTTTTCGTGCATGTCCACGGCAATGGTCTTGGCCAGCTGCACGCGGGTCGGATGCAGGTATTGGCTGGCGACCTGCGGCAGGGTGTCGATCTGGTCCTTCAGCGCGTCATTCAGGCGCTTGTTGCTGTAGCCGAAGTTGCAGGCCGAGTACCACATCTGCAGATCGAGGTAGGGCACGCCCGCACCGTCGAACATGTAGCTGCCTTCGCCGCGCTGGAAGATCTTCGGCGGGTCGACGTAGTGGACGGTATCGCCGAAGGAGCTGTAGCGGGCTTCGTCGGCCAGCAGCTGCGCGTCGGAGGCAGCGGCGTCGGCGTTCTTGTCAAAAATGTTCATGCAGTTCGGTTCCGTGAAGGACGTTCGAAAGGGGCGACGGGGGAGCGTGCTTGGAGGGAGTGCTCAGGCGGTGGCCAGCAGCGGGGGCAGTGCGGCGGGCTGCGGGCGGGCGTCGATGCGACGTGGCTGCAGCAGGCTGCCATCGAGCAGGCGCGGCAACAGTGCGACTGCATCGTGGAAGGTGTCGATGGCGGCATGCTCGATGCCGGCATTCGTGCAATGGGTAATCAGGCGGCGCTTGGCGAACACGAAGTCGGCGTCTTCGGACACGCAGAAATCCGAGCTGCCGTCACCGATCATCAGCACGCGCGGTGCTTCGTTGGCGCGCGCCTGCGCGGCGCAGGTGCACTTGCAGGTGCCACTGCGGCAGCCTTCGGCCTGGTAGGGCGACTCCAGTTCCCAATGGTCTTCGCACCAGCGCAGGTGGTTGGCCACCACCGGCAGCTGCGACAGGCCGTGGTTGGCCAGGATGCGGTGGATCGCATAGTCCAGGCCGTCACTAACGATGCGCAGCGGCAGGCCCAGCTGTTCGGCACGGCTGACAAAGGCGGCGAAGCCCGGATCGATCTGTACCTGGTCCAGATGGGCGTCGAGCGTGGCCGGGTCCAGTTTCAGCAGCCGCACCTGGCCCTGCATGCATTCACGCGAGCCGATCTTTCCCGCTTTCCACTGGTCTTCCAGTTCCTGCCAGCCCGGCTGGCCGTACTTTTCCAGCAGCGAGTCGATGACATCTTCGAGGCTGATGGTGCCGTCGAAGTCACACAGGATGCTCCAGTGCATGGGCAGGTCCGTCGATGAAAGAAACGCCCGGCCCGATGCCGGGGCAGGCTCAATGTAGGCAGGCCGCCTTTCTCGTTCCTTTCCTGTTGAAAGGCTCTTCTGACAGACTGGGAAAACGTTCAGGAAGGTGCACGGATGAATGCGCGGAGGGCAGGCCACGCGTGCACGTTCGGGTCAGGCGCGGGCCAGGACCTGCAGTATTTCGGCAGTCTCTTCGCGGGTCTGCCAGGCGCTGTTGCCAAGGGTCAGCATGCGTGCGGCGAAGTCGCGTGCATTGGGCATGTCGTCCTGCGGCACGATGCCGCGCAGGTACGCGTAGCCGGGCAGGGCATGGATGAACATGCGGCTGGCGCCGAGACCACGTGGCCACAGGTCTTTCAGCACGGCATCGCGGGCGCGCTGGCTGGGCAGCAGCAGCATCAGCAGTGGCCAGGTGCCGCCGGTACCGGCCAGCCCATCGACCACCTCAACGGCTGGCAGCTGTGCCAGCTGCACGCGCAGCTGCAATGCGCGCAGGCGACCGGCCTGCAGGAAGGCAGGCAGGCGCCGCGCGGCATGTGCACCGATGTTCTGCCGCCAGTGGCTGACCCGGTGCTGCGGTATGTCAAGCGGGAAAATGTCACCGACCGCTTCTTCCAGATCGTCGCGTTGAAGCGCACTGCGCAATGGATTGCCATACACCAGCGACAGCAGCGAAGGGCGATAGCAGGCAGCAAGGCCGATCAACTGCACGCTGCGCAGCAGCTCCCAGCGCAGGCTGGAGCGAACGTGCTGGACGGCATGTCCGGCCAGCGCGGCACGCAGTTCGTCGTCACGGCTGACCAGCAGGCCGCCTTCATGCAGGCTCAGGCCCTTGCCAGCAGCCAGGCTGAAGAATCCGATATCGCCACGCAGGCCGACACTGCTGTTGCCGACCCGTGCGCCGAGTGCCTGTGCGGCGTCCTCGATCACCCAGGCGCCGGCGTTGCGGGCGACTTCGCAGGCCAGTTCGACATCGGCGATGCGCCCGCCCAGGTGGGTCGGCAGGATCGCCAGCGTGCGCGCATCGGCCAGACGCCTGAGCTGGCCGGGATCAAAGTCGAAGTGGCCACGACGGGTATCGCACAGTTGCACGCGCAGGCCCAGGCTGTGCACCGCGATCGGCACCAGCGGGCAGGTATAGGCCGGCATGATCACGGTGTCGCGCCTTGGCGCGCGCTTGCGCAGCGTACGCAGCGCGATCAGCAGTGCATGCGTGCCGGAACAGGTCAGCTGCAGTGGCGGTGTGCCGAGCTGGCTGGCCAGGACTTCGCGCAGGTCGCCACCTCCGGGCAGGAAATCGCTGGCCTGAATCGGCAGGCCAGCGGTAGGTGGCAGTTCGCGCGCGAACAGGCTCATCGCAGCCCGCTCACGACGCGCTTTCGGCGGGACTGTGCGGGTCGTCCGCTTCAGCGCGGCCGAGGCAGACGATGCCGGCCACGATCAGTACCGCACCGAGCAGATGGTGCAGGGTCAGTGGCTCGTTCAACAGCCACGCCGACAGCAGCAGCACGCTGATCACTTCCAGGTGCGAGGCAGCGAACGCCGGGCCGATCGGCGCATGGCGCAGCAGGCTCATCCAGGTGAAGAACGCGCCCACGTAGCCGAGGATGGCGCCATACACCCACGGCTGCGACAGCACGCGCAGCAGCCAGGCGGTGTTGGCCTCGACCGGCAGCGCGGCGTCACCGGCGTACTTGAAGCACAGCTGGGCCAGCGTGTCGAAGGCCATCAGCAGCGGGAAACCGATCACATACAGGCGCCTCATGAGCCGGCCCCCACCATCGCCACGCCTGCGGTGACCAGCAGCATGCCAGTCACCCGCAGCGGCGTGAGCTTCTCGCGGAACAGGAAACGACCGGCGATCATCAACGCAACGATGTTGATCGAGCCCAGCAGCACGCCCTTGGACAGCGGCACCAGCGACAGGAACGCAATCCAGGCCACGAACTCGAGCACGTAGCAGGCGATGCCGATCCACAGCCAAGGGCGGCTGAGCATGTGTTTCCAGCGTTGCAGTCCTTCGCCTTCCTGCGGATCGCTGGCGGCGGCCTTGAAGGCGAGCTGGCCACCGGTATCGAGTACCACATTGGCCAGCCACAGCAGGGTGGCGAGTGCCCCCATCTCAGGCCACCGCCTTGAGCACGCCCGTGCGTTCACCGATCTCGGTGAAAAAGCGCGCGCTGCGACGGATCACATCGCGGCGTTCGCGATCGATGGTGATCATGTGGTAGCTGTCTTCCAGCACCACCAGTTCCTTCGGGCCGCTGACCCGCGACATCACCAGCTCAGCGTTGCCCATGCTGGCCACATCGTCTTCGCGGGCGTGCATCACCAGGCACGGTGCGGTGACCTGGTGCAGGTGGCGGCGGGTCCAGTTGCTCAGCGCACGCATCTCGGCCAGCGCATGCCAGGGATTGCCCGGCAGGCCGGCGGCGGCGCTGTCGCCGGACAGCATGGCGGCGCTGACCTGCGCGCGCAGGCGCTCGTCGCGCAGGCCGTACGGCGGTTCTTCCATGAACATGCGGTCGCGGCCGATGTTGAAGCGCTTGAACCACGGCAGCAGGAACGAGAAGCGGGCCACGGCGGGAATGTTCCAGCCGTCGTAACGGAAAGTGGCGCCGTACACGCCCACGCCGGACACCCACTCCGGGCGACGTGCCGCCAACGCCAGCGAAAGTACCGCGCCCATCGACAGTCCACCCACGAACAGCTGGTCGACCTTGCCGCGCAGGGCGGCCGCCGCATCTTCCACGCCCTGGTACCACTGTTCCCAGGTGGTCGCCAGCAGGTCATCCACGGTGCCGCAATGGCCGGGCAGCTGCACGCCGTGCACCGTGAAGCCGGCATTGTTCAAGCCCTTGCCCAGCATGCGCATTTCCGCCGGGGTGCCGGTCAGGCCATGGACCAGCAGCACGCCCTGGGGGCCACCGGGGAGGAAGAAGTCGTGCGATTCGGTCACCTGGCGGCTCCGGGACGGCAGTGGGGATGGCAGGATCGCAAGCGCGATTTTCACCAGCCTTTCAGCGCGCCGGGCCGGGTCAGGGGGCCTTCAGCAGCGGCAGCGTGATGGCGACCTTGAGCCCCCCGCCCGGGCGGTTGAGGAAGCTCAGGCGGCCGCCGAAGTGCTCTACCGCCTCGTGCGCGATGGCCAGGCCGAGGCCGGTGCCGCTGGCAGCGGTGCCCGGCGCCCGGAAGAAGCGCTCGCCCAGCCGTGGCATCACGTCGTCGGGCACGCCGGGGCCGTTGTCTTCCACATAGAGTTCGACATCATTGTCGTCCAGCGCGTGCACGCCCACCGTGACGGTGGCATTGCGGCCGGCATAACGCAGGGCGTTGTCGATCAGGTTGTCCAGCGCCTCCTGCAGCATGGCGCCGTTGCCGAGCACACGCAGCGGATGGGGGCTGCCGCGGTAGCCGAGGTCGATGCCATCGCGGATCGCCTCCGGCACGCGCATGCCAACCCACTGCGGCACCAGCTCGCACAGGTCCAGTGCTTCCACGGTATCGGGCACGGTCTGCGCCCGGCTCAGCGCCAGCAGCTGGGTGCTGACCCGGGCAGTGCGCTGGTTGAGCCGGCGGATGTGCTGCAGCGCCTCGCGCACCGTATCGGGGTCACCGTGTGCCAGCGCCTGGTCCACGTGCAGGGCCATGCCCGCCAGCGGCGAACGCAGCTGGTGCGCGGCATCGGCGATGAAGCGGTTCTGCAGGGTGATCATTTCCGCCTGGCGGGCAAACAGATCGTCGATGGTGCTGATCAGTGGCTGGATCTCCTCCGGTACGTCGGCGTCGGAGATCGGTGCCAGTTCGCCACGGCGCTGCGCCAGGCGGGTCCTCAGCGGCGTGAGGATGCGCAGGCCGTAGGTCACGCCGAACCAGACCAGCGCTGCGGTGCCCAGCGCCAGCATGGTCATCAGCGGGATGATGATCATCAGGATCTCGCGCGCGCGCTGTCGGCGGTCGGCCATGCTCTCGGCCACGGTCACCGCCAGCTGGTCCTGCGGATCGTTCATCGCCTGCGTGCAGACCGTGGCCATGCGCACCTGCTGGCCATTGAGGTTGCCGTCGTACAGCGCCGGATGCACGCCGGTGCAGTCCTGCGAAGGGGCATACGGGCTGAAGTCGGCATTGCCGCTGAGCGTCCCCATGCGGCTGCTGTCGACGTTGAAGTAGCGATGGCCGTCGGGGTCGTACTCGATCAGGAAGCGCGCCTGCGGCGACAGGTCGCTGGTCACCGGCATGGTGCTCAGCATCTGCGCGAACGAATGCGTGTCGTCGATCAGGTTGCGGTCGTGGATGCGGTTGGAATAGTCCAGCGCAACGTAGTAGGCCAGGATCGTGTTGAAGGTGAGCAGGCCCAGCATCGGCAGCGCCAGGAAGGCGAGCAGGCGCCGGCGCAGGCTGGGCGGTCCACTGATCACGGGGTGCTGTTGTCCTGCGCGTCTTCCAGCATGTAGCCCAGCCCGCGCACGGTGCGGATGCCCATGCCGCCGGGCTGCAGCTTGCGGCGCAGGCGGTGCAGGGCGATGTCCAGGCCGTTGTCGGTCAGGTCCTGGCCCCAGTCGCACAGCGCTTCCACCAACTGCGCGCGTGACACGATGCGCTCGGCGCGCACTGCCAGTGCCGACAGCAGGCCGAACTCGCGTGCGGTCAGTTCCAGCGACTGGTCGTCGATCCACACCCGATGCCCGGCCAGGTCGATGCGAAGGCGGCCGATGCGCAGGTCCGGGTTGCCATTGCTGGTGACCCGGCGCAGCTGGGCGCGCACGCGCGCTTCGAACTCGTCCAGCGCGAACGGCTTGACCAGGTAGTCATCGGCACCCAGGTCGAGCACACGCACGCGCTCGGCCAGGCCGTCACGGGCGGTCACCACCAGCACTGCGAGGCCATCACCGCGCTGGCGCAGGCGCTGCAGCACGTCGCGGCCATCCAGCTGCGGCAGCCCCAGGTCCAGCACCAGCAGCGCGTACTGCGTCGAGCCCAATGCAGCATCGGCGTGCGCACCGTTGTCGACGTGGTCGACCACGTGCCCCTGCCGGCGCAGCGAGGCGCACAGGCCGGAGGCGATATCCGGGTCGTCTTCAGCAATCAGAACGCGCATGCGCGGGGCTCCTGTAACGGTCAGGCCCACCGGATGGACGGGGTGGGCCTCTCGGCTGCCGAGGGTAGCCGCAAACCGGCTGCAGGTGGAGCGCGTCGGCACCTCCCGGCACCGTCGCGCTGTCCCTCCATTCAGTCCTGCAGGCCCGGCTCACCGAGCGCCAGCGGCACCCGCGAACCATCCAGCAGGCCACGGCTGAGCTTGCCACCCTCGATGAACAGCAGTTCGCCGTTCTCGCCGTTCTTGATGCTGCTGTCGATGGCGATCACGCGGTCGCCGTGGAAGCTGCTGACGTGCGGCATCGAGGTATGGCCAACCACGATGCGCTTGAGCTGCAGGCGGTCGAGCACAGCCTGCACACCCGCGGTGTCGAGGCGGCCATCGAAATAGCCGCGGTACCAGATCGGGCTGGTCTTGCCGTCGTACAGCGGTGCGGTGGCCGGGTCGGCCTTCACTTCGGCCTTGGGCAGGCCCAGCGAGGCCTGATAGGCCGCGTTGGTGCGTGCCGGGTCCAGCGCCAGCTGCACCGCCTCGGGCGAGATGCCGCCGTGCAGGAACAGGCTATCGCCGATCTTCAGCAGCACCGGGCGGGTGCGCAGCCACTGGCCGATTACCGAGTCGGCGCCATACAAGTGCGGGTAGCTGCGACCGAGCAGCTGGGCGCTGCGCAGGTATTTCGGGTTGACGTAGCGCAGGTCGTCGTACAGCACCATGGTCTCGTGGTTGCCGAGCACGAAGTGCACCGCGCCGCCGGCGGCGGCCGCCTGCTGCTGCAGGCCATACAGCAGCCAGAAGGCTTCGGTTACCTGCGGGCCGCGGTCGAACACATCGCCGGCGATGACCAGGGTGTCCTTGCCCAGCGCCCAGCGGTCCTGTGCGTCGATGACCTGGTGGGCACGCAGCAGGCGCACCAGCAGCCCGTACTGGCCGTGGATGTCGGACAGCGCCACGATGCGCGGCACGGCCGGCAGCACGGAGACCGAAGGCGCATTCGGGGCGGCCACGTGCACGCTGTGTTCGTAGCCACAACGCGGGGCGATGTCGGCGCCTGCGGCCTGCGTGGCAAGTGTGTGCGACTCGACCTTGTCGTCGCAGATCCAACTGGCCTGCAGCTGGTTGCCCTGGCGGAACACATAGGGGCCATCGGCCTGCACGTGGTCGGCGGGCGCGGCAACCTCACGGGCCTGCGTGGTTGCTGTGGCGCAGGCCAGCAGCGGCAACAGCAGGGCGGTCAGCAGGGAAGGGCGACAGCGCGACATCGGCGGCATCCAGCGGCGGAAAGATCCGATGCTAACCGGCGCGGGCGTCCGTCGGTGTGCGCGAATGGGCGGATCAGGTGTCGCGCCCGTCGTCCTTGAGCTTGCGCACGCGGGTGGCAGTGGGCTGAAGCGGCTGGCCATCGCGCCCGCGCGGCTGCATGTAGGGCAGCGGCCGCCGCGTCGCCAATTCGATCAGCTGCGAATGGGCTTCGCCTGCACCGAAGCGATGGCGCTCCCCCCACTGGCGCAGTGCGACCAGCAGCGGGAACAGTTCCAGGCCTGCGGCGGTGAGCACGTACTCTTGGTAGGCCGATCCATCGGAGGCTGGCTGCAGCTGCAGGATGCCGGCCTCGACCAGCCGGCGCAGGCGGTCGCTGAGGATGTTGCGCGCCGCGCCGAGGCTGCGCTGGAAATCACCGAAGCGGGTGATGCCGTCGAAGGCGTCGCGGATCACCAGCAATGCCCAGCGGTCACCGAGCAGGTCGGCACTGCGGGCTACAGGGCAGGGGCTGTCGGCGTGCATGCTGGGTATCTCCGAATGTGGTTGCAGTTTAAAACCAATGGCGATAGCCTGCATCTGGTTTCAAATTGCAACCATATGATGAGTGCCACATCGCTTCCCCGCCCGCTGCTGGTCCTGCTTGCGGCTGCCGCCGGCGCCAGCGTCGCCAACGTCTACTACGCGCAGCCGCTGCTGGATCAGCTTGCACGCGCCTTTGCGATGGACCGGGCCGTGGCCGCCGCAGTGCTGGCTGCCACCCAGGCCGGCAGCGTGCTGGCGTTGCTTGGCCTGCTGCCGCTGGCGGACCGCGGCGACCGGCGACGCCTGCTGCGGCTGCAGTTGATCGCGCTGGTGCTGGCCCTGTTGTGGCTGGCGGCGTCACGCACGGCGAGCTGGCTGTTGTCGGGCATGCTGCTGGCAGGCCTGCTGGGCACCGCGCTGACCCAGGGCCTGATTGCCTATACCGCCATGCTGGCACGGCCCGAGCAGCGCGGTCGCGTGGTCGGTGTGGTGCAGGGCGGCGTGTTCATCGGCCTGCTGCTGGCGCGCGTGGTGTCCGGTACGGTGGCGGCGGCCTTTGGCTGGCAGAGGGTCTACCTGCTGTCAGCGGTGGTGATGGCAGCGTTGGCGGCGCTGCTGTGGCGGCGCCTGCCCGCAGTACCGGTGCCGTCGGTCCCTCCACGCTGGCGCGAGCTGCTGGGCTCGATGCTGGGCATGCTGCGCCGCGATCGAACGCTGCGCGAGCGCGGGCCGCTGGCATTGCTGCTGTTTGCCGGCCTCAATGTGTTCTGGGCGGCGGCACCCTTGCCGCTGTCGGCACCGCCGCTGCACTGGTCGACCGCAACCATCGGCGCGCTCGGCCTGGCCGGCGTGGTCGGTGCGCTGATGGCGGCGCGGGTCGGACACTGGATGGACCGTGGTTTCGCGCATCGGGTCAGCCTCGGCGCGCTGTTGTTGATGCTGGTCGCGTGGTGGCCGCTGCTGGGCCTGCCGCATTCGCTGTCCTTGCTGTTGCTGGGTGTGGTCGTGCTCGACCTGGGCGGCCAGGCACTGCATGTCTCGAACCAGGCATCGTTGCTGCGTGCACCGGCAGAACAGCATGGGCGCCTGGTGGCGTTGTACATGCTGTTCTATGCGGTGGGCAGCGGTGCGGGAGCGGCGGCGGGGCCCTGGACGCAGGTGCGGCATGGCTGGCCCACTGTGTGCCTGCTGGGGGCTGGCATCGCGTTGCTGGCGCTGCTGTGGTGGGCAGCGTGGCGGGTGGGGGCGTTCAATGCATCGGCTGGCGCGCGAACCGGTAGAGTCGACTGCTCTTCGTTCCGACGGCGAAAAATCCCGCGCTGCGCGCGATAGTCGACCAGCGGTCGACTCTACCTGTCCTGCCGTCATCGCTGCAGTGCACGCCGCCCCGGGGCTTCCTGCAGGTCCGCTCTGGCGACCACCACGCGGTTGCGGCCGCTGCGCTTGGCCTCGTACATCGCCGCGTCGGCACGTGCCATCAGCCGTTCGTAGTCCGGGTGGCCGTCATGGCCGGCCACGCCGATGCTGGCGGTCAGCTCCAGCACCTGGCCGTTGGCCAATGCCACCGGCGACTGCGCGATCTGCCGGCGCAGGCTCTCGGCGATCACGGTCGCCTGTGATTCGCTGGCCGCCACCAGCACCACCACGAATTCTTCGCCGCCATAGCGGAACAGGTAGTCGCTGCCACGCGTGAGCTGGCCGAGCAGGCCGGCCACGTGCTGCAACGCACGGTCGCCGGCATCGTGGCCATGGCCGTCGTTGATTGCCTTGAAATGATCCAGGTCGAGCAGCAGCAGCGAGAACGGTGTGCGGTTGCGCGTGGCCAGCTCGATTTCCCGGCGCAGCACGGTGGGCAGGAAGCGACGGTTGAGCAGGTTGGTCAGCGCGTCGCTGCCGGCATCCAGTTCGCCGATGCGCTCGAACAGCAGCGTCATCAGGGTGCGGATGGCGGCCAGGTCCTCGCGGATGGCCGGCAGCACCGCCAGTCGCTGCGCCGGAGCATCGCCACTGGCGCGCTGCAGGTGGCCGTCAATGCGGGCCATCAACTGGCCCACCTGCTGCGTTTCGCTGCTTTCGCCGAAGCTGGGGATGCCCTTGTGGGTGAACCACAGGCCGAACTCCGAGGTGGCCAGGCTGGCGTTGTCGCTGGCCTGCACGTGGCCGGCGAGGGCGTAGAGCAGGGCGTTCTCCCAGTCCAGCAGCAATGCGCGCTGGCGCTCGCGTTCGGTACCGACGTTCTGTACCAGCGAGAACAGCCGGTAGGCGGCGTCGGCACGGGTGGAGCGCTCGCGCGCATGGGTGTAGGCCAGGGTCATGCCTTCCATGGCGATGTCCATGATCGCGCTGAGGCAGGCGATGGCGGCGAACGCGGTCGCGCTGTCGGGCGCGTCGTCGCGCAGGCGCACGAACAGCTCGTGCTTGAGCACGCGCGCACCGCGGGTGACCAGGTCGACCGGGATGCCGACCCGTGCGTGTACGTCGCCGATCACCCGCTGCGAGGCGACCGTGGTGGCGATGCCAGCGGCGTCGGTGGTCAGCAGCTGTACCAGCCAGCGCTGCATGGCCGGCTGCAGGCGCTGCTTGACCTGGTCGTGGGACAGGAAGCGGCGTGCGCGCCCGTCCTGCAGCAGCACTTCGTAAAAGCGCTGGGCCAGCGCGGGTGGGGCATCGGAGGCAGCGGCCTTGAGCAGCGCGGTGGCGGCAGGGCCGGCCTGTAGCAGGCATTGCTGCCAGGCCTCGGCCAGCGGCTGGCTGGCATCGTCCAGTTGGGGTGGTTCCACGTCGATCTCTGACTGCGTACGGCAAACCACGGGTATCGGCCGCGGCGGCATACGGTTGATGGCGGGGTAGCCGGCCAGTTTACGCGCGGTGCAGGCTTGCACGGTGCGCAAAGCACATCGACGCCGCTGCGGCAATGAGTGAACGCATTTGAGAATCACTCGCATTGATGGGAGAATGCGCGCACGGAGCGGGCTGCAGGTGCCTGCAGGACGGCTCCGCCTCCCCCCTCGTCGTTGCCTCAAGCCCTTTGCCAGAGGCCCCGCAGCCCTGCCAGAAGGTCCTGATCATGTCTCCTGCCGTTGTCCATTCGCCGCGCCCGCTGGCGCTTGCCGTTGCCGCTCTGCTGGCCGGCAGCGCCCTGACCGCCCAGGCCGAAACCGACGCCACCGATATCGACACGGTGCACGTCACCGCCTCGCAGATCGCGCGCCAGGCACTGGGTACCTCGACCATCACCGCCGAGGATATCGCCCGGCGCCCGCCAGCCAACGACATCGCCGAGCTGTTGCGGACCATGCCGGGCGTCAACCTGACCGGCAACAGCGCCTCGGGCCAGTACGGCAACAACCGCCAGATCGACCTGCGTGGCATGGGCCCGGAAAACACCCTGATCCTGGTCGATGGCAAGCGCATCGGCGCACGCGATGCCGTGCGCATGGGGCGCAGCGGCGAGCGCAATACCCGCGGTGACACCAACTGGGTGCCGGCGGAAATGATCGAGCGCATCGAAGTGCTGCGCGGCCCGGCGGCGGCACGCTATGGCTCCGGTGCCTCCGGCGGCGTGGTCAACATCATCACCAAGCGCCCGACCGGCGACCTGACCGGTGCGGTGGACCTGTATGGGCTGGTGCCCGAACACAGCGCCGAAGGTGGCAGCGAACGCGTCGGCCTGCAGCTGAGTGGGCCGATGACCGACACCCTGTCGTTCCGCCTGTACGGCAATCTCAACAAGACCGACGCGGACTCGCTGGAGCTCAACCGCCAGTACGCTACCAACCCCAACGCGGTGCCGCCGGCCGGCCGCGAGGGTGTCAAGAACCGCGATGTCAACGCGCTGCTGCGCTGGGACGTGACCGCCAACCAGGTGGTGGAGTTCGAAGCCGGCACCAGCCGCCAGGGCAACGTCTACGCTGGTGATCGCGCGGTCAGCACCACCGGTACCTCGACCGGCGTTGACCTGGCGGCACTGGCCGAGGGCGAAGCGGAGACCAACCGCATGTACCGCAACACCGGCGCGATCACCCATCGTGGCCGCTGGGGCGACGTGACCTCGCGGGTGACAGCTGCGGTGGAGGCGGTGAACAACTCACGCATCAACGAAGGCCTGGCCGGTGGCCCGGAAGGCAGCTTCAACGGCACCGACTGGTCGACCTCGCGACTGCGCAACTACCAGCTGGACGGCGAAGTGAGCTTCCCGACCACGCTGGGTGGTGCCGAGAACATCTGGACGCTTGGCTTTGAATACCTGGACAGCCGCCTGACCGACCCGTACTCGATGAGCCAGTCCAGCAGCAGCGGCGGCGGCATCCCGGGGCTGTCGGCCGATCGTGCGCGGGGCAAGGCCGATGCGCAGACCACCGCCGTGTTCGTCGAAGACAACATCTACCTGGGTGAGCGCTGGATCGTTACCCCGGGCCTGCGCTTCGACCACCACAGCCAGTTCGGCAACAACACCAGCCCCAGCCTCAACGCGCAGTTCCGCATCAACGGCGACTGGGTGGTGAAGGGCGGCATCGCCCGGGCGTTCAAGGCGCCGAACCTGTACCAGTCGAATCCGGACTATCTGTATTACACCCGTGGCAATGGCTGCCCGAATGCACTGCCGAGCCTTGGCGCCGGCTGCTACATGCGCGGCAATGCGGACCTGAAGGCGGAAACCAGCCTGAACAAGGAACTCGGCATCGAGTGGGCACCGCAGAGCGGCTGGCAGGCCTCGTTGACGTACTTCCATAACGACTACAAGGACAAGATCCAGGCCGGCTACACCCAGATCGGCCTGACTGCCGACACCAGGGGCCGCATCTTCCGCTGGGAGAACGCGCCGAAGGCGATCGTGCAGGGGCTGGAAGGCAACCTGGTGATCCCGCTGCTGGGCGAGCAGGGCAACCGCCTGAAGTGGAGCAACAACTTCACCTACATGGTGGAGAACGAGAACAAGCGCACCGGCCAGCCGCTGTCGGTGATTCCGAAGTACACCGTCAACACGATGCTGGACTGGCAGGCCACCGACAAGCTGTCGCTGCTGCTGACCGGCACGTTCTACGGCAAGCAGAAGCCGGCCACCACCAACATCAACAATGATCCGCGCTGCACCGGCACCTGCGACCCATCGATCGCACTGCAGGATCGCGGTGCGTACAACATCTGGGGCGTGAGCGCGCGCTACAAGGTGACCGAGACGGTCAGCTTCGGCTTCGGCGTGAACAACCTGGCCGACAAGCGCCTGTTCCGCGAGGCCAACAGCAGCGATGCCGGCGCGGCGACCTACAACGAGCCGGGCCGCGCGTACTGGGCCAGCCTGCGCTTCGGGTTCTGACCCGATGAGGCCTGCGCCGGGGCGTTCCCCGGCGCAGCCTGAAGGCTACTTCACCTGCCGGCAATCGCGCAGGTGGACGCCACCGGTGTCCATCTTGTCGACCACGCCTTCCAGTTTCACCCAGTCGTTCTCGCGCAGGGTGGCGCCCAGCGCCATCTGATCCGGCGCAAGCGCACAGTGCACGGTGAAGTTGGCATTGTTGTCGTCGTTCGACTGGCGTCCGCCGATGCCACCGATGCCCTTCATCTTGGTGACCAGATAGCCCACCTCGAAGGTCTTGGCAAAGCGGTTGGGCTGGGCGGTGTACACCTGGCCATCGATGATGAAACGACGGCCGAAATACTTGACGAGCAACGGCTGGTACATCGCATCGGTATCCGGCGGGGTGCTGGTGCCGGAGAACAGCGCCCTGAGCGGTGCGGTGTTGATTTCCCGCTGCAGCCGCTTGGCGTCCTTGCCCATTTCGGTGGACATGCCGACCGCAGTGGCCTGGATCGGCTTGTCGAAACCGCTGGAGACACGCACGGCTTCCGCGATCGCCTCGCCTTCGGGGCCGGTCTTGAGCTTGTCCAGCCAGCCACACAGCGCGCTGCGTGCGTCCTCTTCCTTGGCGGTCTGCCCGCGTGACAGCTTGGTACCGACCACCACGTTGCCGCCATTGGAGGCGGTGATGATGCTGACCAGCGGCATCTTGGTGTCGGTCTGCAGCACGTACATCTGGCCTTCGGTCTCGGTGATGACATCTCCGCTGACGAAGTTGTTGCCCTCATCAAGCGCTGCCTTGCGCAGCTGGCCCAGGGCGCTGCGGGGCTTCAGGCCGGGGAGGGTGACTTCGGAGGTGAAGAACTGGCCATTGCGGGGATCGCCTACCGCCTGGAAGTTCTGCTGGCAGGTCTTGGCCGAGGCGCTTGCGGCCGTGCCCAGCGCGCAGGCCACGGCGACGGCGACCCAGGGGGTCTTGGTAGTCCACATGTTCCGGATTCCTTGTGCTTGGGTGTCCATTGCGGGCCGCAACGCCGAAGCGATCCGGCTGCCCGTTCCCCATCCAGAGGGGATGCGGTCATCATAGTGTGGCCCGGCACGGGCGCAAGCTGCGGCGAGCCGCGACGTGCAGTCTGCAATGTTATAAACACCGTGATAGTTTCCCCACGGCCGCCGGCGTAGCCTGCCTCCATCGCAAAGGAGCTGTTGCCATGGGCCACGACCACGATCACCTGCCATCCGAGATCCGCCACGAGAAACCCTTGTGGTGGGCGCTCGGCCTGACCTCCACCTTCCTCGTCGTCGAAGTGGTGGGCGCGTTCTGGACCAACAGCCTGGCGCTGTTGTCCGACGCGGCACACATGGCCACCGACGCGCTGGCCCTGATGATCGCGCTGGTCGCGGTGCGGCTGAGCCGGCGCCCGCCGGATGCGCGTCGCACCTACGGCTATGCGCGCCTGGAAGCGCTGGGCGCAATGATCAACGGCGCGATGCTGTTCGTGGTTGCCGGCTACATCCTGTGGGAAGCCGTCGGGCGCTTCAGCAAGCCGCAGGAGATCGCCTCCACCGGCATGCTGGTGATCGCCTCGGCCGGCCTGGTCATCAACCTGATCTCGATGCGCCTGCTGCAGGCCGGCAGCGGCGAGAGTCTCAACGTGAAGGGCGCCTACCTGGAAGTGTGGGCGGACATGCTCGGCTCGGTGGCGGTGATTGCGGGTGCGGTGCTGATCCAGTTCACCGGCTGGAAGCCGATCGATCCGATCCTGGCGGTGCTGATCGGCCTGTGGGTGTTGCCGCGCACCTGGGTGCTGATGCGCGAGGCGATCAACGTGCTGCTGGAAGGCGTGCCCAAGGGCATGGACGTGGCCAAGGTGCGCGACAGCCTGTCCAGCCACGCCGCGGTAATGGACGTGCATGACCTGCACGTGTGGGCGCTGGCCTCCAGCACGCCGGCGCTGACCGCGCATGTCGTGATGCGCGACGGCACCGAAGCCGATGCGCTGCGCCGTGAGCTGAGCGGGCGCCTGCACGATGACTTCGGCATCGAGCACGTGACGCTGCAGCTTGAAGCGGACCACTGCGGTGAGGCCTGTGGTGAACCGGCGCCGGTGAAGGGCGGCGAGCACGAGGGCCATGAAGGTCATGACCACGGCGAGGACGCGCAGGGCCATCGCGGTCACGTGCATCGCTGATCGAAGATGACGCGCGTGCCGGGAGATGCCCGGCGCAGCTATTCGTCCCGACGTGAAGCCAGCCGATCCGCCAGCCAGGTCGGCTCCGGCAGCCGGTAACCGCGCAGGGTGCGCTGCACCCAGTCCAGCGCGGTATCGGCACTGACCCGATGGCCGCCGGCCACGAACAGCGGCTTGCTGCGCACCTTGCTGCGCAGCACCCAGCCGAGCTGCTCGTCACCGTCCATCAATGGCGTATGCGCGCCTGCTTCGGCGCCCGGTTCGACGAAGCGGCCGACCAGTTTCGACTTGGCCACACCGATGCTCGGCAGGTCGGTGACCACGCCCAAGTGCGCGGCCACGCCCAGCCGGCGCGGATGGCTGATGCCGTGGCCATCGACGAACACCAGATCCGGCGCCCGCGGCAGCAGTGCCAGCGCGGCCAACAACGCTGGCAGCTCGCGGAAGCTGAGCAGGCCGGGAACGTACGGCATCACCGTGGGAATGCGCGCTATTTCCTGCGCCACGGGCTGCAATGTCTTCGCATCCAGCAGGACCGCTGCGGCGCGGGTGGTGGCACCGTTGTCCTCAAAGCCCACATCCAGCCCGGCCAGCCAGCGCACGTCGTTGGGCAGGCGGTCCTGGCGCTCCACGCGGCCGGCCAGCTGGAGCTGCTGCGCGCGGGCCGCGGCGACGCTGCCTTCCCAGCGTCCGGGGTCGATCACCGTATTCATTGGCCACAGCATCGCATGGGTGGCGCCACGGCCCGGTGAGTGGCGGCCGGGGCTACAATGGCGGCCTGCCCTTCCTCGCGTTGGAGACCCTGCAGTGACCCGTAAACTCGTACTGTTGCGCCATGGCCAGAGCCAGTGGAACCTGGACAACCGCTTCACCGGCTGGGTCGATGTCGACCTGACCGAGCAGGGACGCCGGGAAGCGGCCGCCGCCGGTCGCCTGATGCGCGAGGAAGGCCTGCAGTTCGACGTCGCCCACACCTCGGTGCTCAAGCGTGCCATCCACACCCTGCAGGGTGCGCTGGCCGAGCTTCAGCAGGACTGGCTGCCGGTGAACAAGTCCTGGCGCCTCAACGAGCGGCACTATGGCGGCCTGCAGGGGCTGGACAAGGCCGAGACCGCGGCCAAGCACGGCGAAGAGCAGGTCAAGGTCTGGCGTCGTTCGTACGACATCCCGCCACCGCCGATGGAACTGGAAGATCCGGGCCACCCGATCCATGACCGCCGTTACGCCGGTCTGGACCGCAACGCGCTGCCGGGCACCGAATCGCTGGCCACCACCCTGGACCGCGTGCTGCCGTACTGGCACGACGCGATCGCGCCGCAGCTGAAGGACGGCAAGACCGTGCTGGTCACCGCCCACGGCAACTCGCTGCGTGCGTTGTACAAGTACCTCAACAACGTCTCGCGCGAGGAAATCCTCGAGCTGAACATCCCGACCGGCATCCCGCTGCTGTTCGAACTGAACGATGACCTGACCGTGCAGTCGTTCCGCTACCTGGGCGACCCGGAAGCGGCACGCAAGGCTGCTGAGGCCGTGGCCAACCAGGGCAAGGCGAAATAAGTAGATACCCACCGTTGGTGGGTATTCTTCTGCTGGGTGTGTGCGGACCAACGGTCCGCACACACCCGCTTGCGACCACGGGCGTTCCCCCTGTGACCTTTGGCCGGTCCCTGTGGAGGGCCTCCCCGGCTACCCTGTGAAATTACCCGCAGGAGAGCCTCATGAACGTCCGCAACCTGGTCCCGCTGGGCCTGACCATCGCCATCGCTGCCTCGCTGGCGGCCTGTGGCAAGAACGAAACCGCACCGGCGGCCGGTGCCGACGCCAAGCAGGCCTTCGACCTGTCGCAGATCAAGACGCCGCTGATCTCACTCAACAGCGCCGACCTCGATCCGGCCATCTCGGCCTGTACCGACCTCAATGGCTTCGTCAACAGCAAGTGGCTGAAGGCCAACCCGGTGCCGGGTGACCAGACCACCTGGGGCAGCTTCGAGATCCTGCGCGAGCGCTCGCTGGAAGTGCAGCACGCGCTGGTGCAGCAGGCCGCCGCCAGCCAGGCCAAGGCCGGCTCGGTGGAAGCCAAGATCGGTGACATCTGGAAGACCGGCAATGACGAAGCCAAGATCGAAGCCGCCGGCCTCGCGCCGCTGCAGCCGCAGCTGGACAAGATCACCGCGCTGAACGATACCGCCGCCATCACCCAGTACCTGCGCGACAGCCAGGCCGAGGGCAAGGGCGTGCTGTTCTCGCTGTTTGCCAATGCTGATTACAAGGATTCGGCCAACGTCATCGCCTACGTCGGCCAGGGCGGCCTGGGCCTGCCTGAGAAGGGCTACTACTTCGACGATGCGCAGGCCAAGATCCGCGATGCCTACGTGGCGTACATCGCGCAGGTGCTGACCCTGTCCGGCGTGGAAGCCGCGCAGGCGGCCGAGCAGGCCAAGGCAGTGATGGCCTTTGAAACCCGCCTGGCCAAGGCCTCGATGTCGCGCATCGAAATGCGTGACCCGGCCAAGCGCTACAACCCGCTCAGCGCCGCAGACGCCGACAAGCTGACCCCGAACTTCAGCTGGACCGCGCTGTTCGACACCCTGAAAGTGCCGGCCGCGCAGAAGTTCTCGCTGGCCCAGCCGGGCTTCTTCGGTGAAATGGACAAGATGCTGGCCGATGTGCCGGCCAGCACCTGGCAGGCCTACCTGCGCTTCCACACCATCGACGACGCCTCGCCGTACCTGAGCAGCCAGTTCGAGAAGGCCAACTTCGATTTCTACGGCACCACCCTGCGCGGCCAGAAGGAAATGCAGCCGCGCTGGAAGCGCGTGCTGGAGTCCGTCAACGGTGGCATGGGTGAAGCGCTGGGCCAGCTGTACGTCGACGCCGTGTTCCCGGCCGAGTCGAAGGTGGCCATGCAGCACCTGGTGGAGAACCTGTCGCAGGCATTGAAGGCGCGTCTGGAGCAGCTGCCGTGGATGGGCGAGGAAACGAAGAAGAAGGCACTGGAAAAGTGGGCCAGCTTCACCCCGAAGATCGGCTACCCGGACAAGTGGCGTGACTGGGCGGGCCTGCAGACCAACGGCGACAGCTACCTCGGCAACATGCAGGCGGCGCGTGCGTTCAACTACCGCTACATGCTGGACAAGATCGGCAAGCCGGTGGACAAGACCGAGTGGGGCATGACCCCGCAGACGGTCAACGCCTACTACAACGCCACCAAGAACGAGATCGTGTTCCCGGCGGCGATCCTGCAGGCGCCGTTCTTCGACGCCAAGGCCGATCCGGCGCTGAACTACGGCGGAATCGGTGCGGTCATCGGCCACGAAATGATGCACGGCTACGACGACTCGGGCAGCCAGTTCGCCGCCAACGGCAATTTCGACAACTGGTGGACCGACGCCGACCGCAAGGCCTTCACCGAGCGTACCGACCAGCTGGTTGCACAGTTCGATGGCTACGAGTCGGTGCCGGGCGTGTTCGTGAAGGGCAAGCTGACCCTGGGCGAGAACATCGGCGATCTGGGTGGCCTGACCGTGGCCTACGACGCACTGCAGATGGCGCTGAAGGAAGACCCGAAGGCGAATGTGGAAGTGGATGGCCACAGCCAGGACCAGCGCTTCTTCATGAACTGGGCCACCGTGTGGCGCCGCAACTTCACCGACGGTGAGCTGCGCGTACGCCTGAACACCGACCCGCATGCGCCGGCCAACTTCCGAGCCAACGGTGCACCGTCGAACATGCCGTCCTTCGCTGCGGCGTTCCAGTGCAAGGCCGGCGACGCGATGGTGCGTGCCGACGACAAGCGCGTGGTGATCTGGTAACCGATCACCCGTGATGCGTGATGCGAAAGGCCCGGCGAACGCCGGGCCTTTTGTCTTCCAGGCCGGCAGCACAGCGCCGACTGGTAGAGTCGACTGTTAGTCGACTGCTCTTCGTACAGATGGCGAAAATCCCGCGCTGCGCGCGATAGTCGACTAACAGTCGACTCTACCGGCGGGTCGTTTCACGTGCGGGAAGATCTCAGGCCAGCTCAGGTTCCTGCGCCAGCAGGCGATGGAAGCGTTGCAGAACGTAAGGATCGATCAGGCCACCGGATTGCTCGTCGATGATGCGCAGAGCCGTCTCGTGCTCCATCGCGGCACGGTAGGGACGCACGCTGGTCATCGCGTCATAGGCATCCGCAACGGTGACGATGCGTGAGCCCAACGGAATGCTCTCGCCGCGCAGCCCATCGGGATAGCCACTGCCATCGAACGCCTCGTGATGGGCGCGGATCAGCCGCGCAACCGGTGCCGCATCGCTGCGGCCGGTGGCCAGGAAGATATGCTCACCGCGCACCGGATGCTCGCGCATGATCGCGCGCTCCTCGTCGGTATGCCGGCGCGGGGCCAGCAGCACCTCATCGGGAATGCCGATCTTGCCGATGTCATGGAAGCGCGCTGCCAGGCCGATCTGCGCACTGGCATCGTCATCCAGATCGCAGTGCGTGGCCAGGCGCTGCGCGAGCAGGCCAACGCGGTCGCAATGGTGGCGGGTGTAAGCGTCGCGCATCTGCAGCGACATCGAGAGGGCATCGATCAGGCAGGCCTGTGCATGCAGCAGGTCGGGGGCGGGTACGGCGTCAGGAAACATGGTCATCCGCCCGCACCGGGTGGGGACCGGTGCGGGGTATTCGGGGGCGATCAACCCGGGGCGAGGGTGGTCAGAAGGGCGCGGGCCGCGTTGAAGCGGTCCTCCGGCAACGGCAGCGGATGCTTGATGCGAAGCTTGTCGGGCCCTTCCATGGCATAGAGGTTTGGCTGTTTCTGGATCAGCTGGATCACCGCCATCGGATCGATGTTCGGCTTGGACTCGAACACGATGCGGCCACCGTTTTCGCCCAGGTCCAGCTTGCGGATGCCCAGCGTATTGGCCTTCAGCTTCAGCTCGGCGATGGCGAACAGGTGCTTGGCCGCATCCGGCAGCAGGCCGAAGCGATCGATCATCTCCACCTGCAGTTCGCGCAGCGCATCGCTGTCGCGCGCGCTGGAAATACGCTTGTACAGGGTCAGGCGGGTATGCACGTCCGGCAGGTAGTCTTCCGGGATCAGTGCCGGCACATGCAGCTCGACCTCGGCACCACGCACTTCCTCGCCGGCATCCAGGTCGGGCAGCTTGCCCTGCTTGATGCTGCGTACCGCGCGCTCCAGCAGCTCGGTGTACAGGCTGAAGCCGACCTCGGCCATCTGCCCGCTCTGGTCCTCGCCGAGCAGTTCGCCGGCACCGCGGATCTCCAGATCGTGCGTGGCCAGGGTGAAGCCGGCGCCCAACTCGTCCATCGAGGCGATCGCTTCCAGGCGCTTCTCAGCGTCGGGGGTGATCGCGCGGCGGTCGGGGGTGATCAGGTAGGCGTAGGCACGGTGGTGCGAACGGCCCACGCGGCCACGCAGCTGGTGCAGCTGGGCCAGGCCGAAGCGGTCGGCGCGGTTGATGATGATGGTGTTGGCGTTGGGGATGTCGATGCCCGATTCGATGATCGTGGTCGACAGCAGCACGTTGAAGCGCTGCTTCTGGAAGTCCAGCATCACCTTTTCCAGCTCGCGCTCGGGCATCTGCCCGTGGGCGATGCCGATGCGCGCTTCCGGCACCAGCTCGGACAGCTCGCGCTGCATGCGGCCGATGCTTTCCACGTCGTTGTGCAGGAAGTACAGCTGGCCGCCACGTGCCAGCTCGCGCTGGAAGGCTTCGCGCAGCAGCGCGTTGTCCCACTGGGTGATGAAGGTCTGCACCGCCAGCCGGTTCGGCGGCGGCGTGGCGATGATCGACAGGTCGCGCAGGCCGGCCATGGCCATGTTCAAGGTGCGCGGGATCGGCGTGGCGGTCAGGGTCAGCAGGTGCACGTTGGCGCGCAGCGCCTTCAGGGCTTCCTTCTGACGCACGCCGAAACGCTGCTCTTCGTCGACGATGACCATGCCCAGGTCCTTGAACTTCACGTCGGGCTGCAGCAGGCGATGAGTGCCGACGATGACGTCGATGGTGCCGGCAGCGACCTTTTCCAGCTCGGCCTTGATCTCCTTGGTGCTCTTGAAGCGCGACAGCACCTCGACCTTCAGCGGGTAATCGGCGAAGCGGTCGCGGAAGTTGCGGTAATGCTGTTCGGCCAGCAGCGTAGTCGGCACCAGCACGGCCACCTGCTTGCCGGCACTGGCGGCGGCGAATGCCGCACGCACCGCCACCTCGGTCTTGCCGAAGCCGACGTCGCCGCAGACCACACGGTCCATCGGCTGGCTGCTGGCGAGGTCGCGCAGGGTGGCGTCGATGGCGGCCAGCTGATCGGGGGTTTCCTCGAACGGGAATCCGGCTGCGAACGGCTCGTACATCGCACGGTCCACCTGCAGTGCCAGGCCGGCACGCGCCTGGCGACGGGCCTGGATCTCCAGCAGTTCGGCAGCGACGTCGCGCACCTTTTCGGCGGCCTTGCGCTTGGCCTTGCTCCACTGCTCGCCACCGAGCGAATGCAGCGGCGCGGTTTCCGCTGAAGCGCCGGAGTAGCGGCTGATGAGGTGCAGCTGGGCGACCGGCACATACAGGCGGTCGCCCTTGGCGTATTCGATTTCAAGGAACTCGCCGGGCATGCCGCCGACGTCCATCGCGATTAGGCCACGGTAGCGGCCGACACCATGGTCCTCGTGCACGATCGGTGCACCCTCGGTCAGTTCGCCGAGGTCGCGGATGATCGCTTCCGGCTCGCGGCCGGCACGGCGCGTGCGGCGGGTGCTGCCGGCGCGCTCGGGGAACAGCTGGCGCTCGGTCAGCACCGCGATGCGCGGATCGTCCAGTGCGAAGCCATCTTCCAGCGGTGCCACCGCGATCGCGAAGCGCGCATCGTCGGCGAGGAAGCTGGGCAGGTCGGCCACCACCGGCGGCTTCAGCTCGGCGGCCTGCAGCACTTCCAGCAGGGCCTCGCGACGTCCGGGCGAATCGGCGGCGATCAGTACCCGGCCCGGATAGTGGCCGAGGAAGGATTTCAGCGCGTCGCCAGCGGGGGCCTCGCGCGCGGCCACCGGCAGCGGCGGCAGCGGCTGGTCACCCAGCGCATGGGCATCGGCGATGCGCGCGTGGTCAGCCGACCACACCTCGATGCGCGGGGCATCGTTCAGGCGCTCGCGCAGCAGCTCCGGCGACAGGTACAACGCCGAAGGCGGCAGCAGCGGGCGCTCCACATCATGGCGGCGCTGCTCATAGCGGTCCGCGGTCTGCGCCCAGAACGCGACGGACGCTTCATACGCACCGGCACAGACCACCGGCAGGCTGCCGTCGGGCAGGTAGTCGAACAGGGTCGCGGTGCGTTCGAAGAACAGCGGCAGGTAGTACTCGACGCCGGCCGGGGCCAGCCCGGACTTCAGATCCTGGTACAGCGAACTGCGCCGGGTGTCCACGTCGAAGCGCTCGCGCAGCGTGGCCAGCACGCGGGCGATGCTGGCCTCGTCCATCGGCACTTCGCGGCCGGGCAGCATGTGCACGGCGTCGACCTTGTCCAGCGAGCGCTGGCTTTCCGGGTCGAAGGCGCGGATCGAGTCGATGTCCTCGTCCAGCAGCTCGATCCGCAGGGGCTCGTCGGCCCCCATCGGGAACACGTCGAGCAGGCCACCGCGCACGGCGAAGTCACCCGGGTCCATCACCTGCGGCACGTTGCGGTAGCCGGCGCTTTCCAGGCGCCGCCTCTCGGCGTCCAGGTCCAAGCGCTGGCCGACCTTCAGGTCGAAGCTGCCACCGATCACGTAGCTGCGCGGGGCCAGCTGCTGCAGCAGGGTCTGCACCGGCACGATCACCAGGCCGCGCTTCAGCGCCGGCAGGCGGTGCAGGGCGGACAAGCGCTGCGAGATGATGTCCGGATGCGGGCTGAAGCGGTCGTAGGGCAGGGTTTCCCAGTCCGGGAAGGCGACCACCGGCAGGGCCGGGTCACCGCCAAGCAGGGTCTGCAGGTCGGCTTCGAGCTGGTTGGCACCGTGGTTGTCACGGGCGATCACCAGCAGCGGGGCGTCATGCGCACGCGCGGCCTGGGCCAGGTACCAGGCCAGGGCGGTCGGCGAGGCGGGGGCGCGCCACCAGGCGCGGAGCTGGCCGGCGCGCGGCAGCGGCGGGGCGGGGTATGAGGTACGCGACATGGACCCCGGATTTTAGCAGAAGCCCGATCGAAGCCCGGTGGGTCGTGCCGGCCGTTTGCCGGCAGCCTCACGAGCCGTTGGGGGAACACAATGCCGGCCAGCGGCCGGCACTACCGGGAGGCATGGCCGGGCAGGGCCCGGCGCATCCGTCAGTTGTCCAGCTCCAGCACCATCCGCACCAGGCCTTCGGCACCGGTCGGGTGCGGCACCGGCTTGAAGCCCAGCGAGGCGGCCAGCTGCTTCATCGGCTCGTTCTCGGCGGCAACGTCGCCGTACAGGCGGTCGAGGTACTTGCCGCGGCCCCACTTCACCAGCTTGCGCATCAGCTGCCGGCCCAGGCCCTGGCCAATGAGGAAGCGGCTGATCAGGATCGCGTACTCGGCTTCACGGGTACCGGGGATGATCGAGGCCCGGGCGACCGCGCCGACCACCGCTTCGCCAGCGGGCAGGGATTCGGCTGCGACCAGGGTGATCTCGGTCTTGGGATTGGGGTGGGTCAGGCGCTGGGTGGTTTCCGGTGACAGCTCGGTCACCGCCTGCAGGAAACGATCACGGATTTCTTCCGGCCCGAACAGGCTGAACGCCGCTTGCAGCGGTGCGCCATCTTCCGGGCGGATGGGGCGGATCAGCAGCTCGTGGCCGCTGGGAGCCTTGAAGATCTCATGCCAGGGCGGCATGCGGTTGCGAGTGGCCATACCGGGTGATTCCTTGGTGGTCCATCGATTGTGGCATCACCGGGGCTGCATTCCGTGAACGAAAGGCTCACGGCGGTACAGCCTCGTGAAGGCCGTTATTCGGGGGCTTTGAGCCAATCCAGGCGGGTGCTGGCCCCCGGTTCGCCCAGGTGCTGGCGCAGCGCCGGCAGGGCCGGGCCGACCACCCGGTCGAACTGCCACGGCGGGTTGAGCAGCAGCATGCCGCTGCCGTTGAGGCGCAGCGGCGAGTCGTCCGGGCGCACCAGGAACTCGATCGTCATCGCCGACTTGACCGGCAGGGCAGTGGCCTTGCGCAGGAAATGCAGGATGGTGCGGCGCTGCTTGATCGGGAACCAGACCGCACAGGTGGCCTGCGGCCAGCGTGCCAGGGTCTCGGCCAGGGCAGCCAGGATGTTCTGGTATTCGGCGTCCTGCGCCTCGTACGGCGGATCGATCAGCACCAGGCCACGACCGATCTTGCTGCCGTTGAACTTCGGCGGCAGCAGCGAGCGCAGCAGGGCATAGCCATCGCCAGCGCGCACATCGACGCGGCTGTCATGGGCAAACAGGGCCTTCAGCGTGGCCGTTTCGGCTTCCTGCAGCTCGCAGACCGCCATGCGGTCCTGGGCACGCATCGCCTGTGCGCTCAGCAGCGGCGAGCCCGGGTAGTTGGTCAGCGCTCCCACCGGGTTGTCGGCCTGGACCGCCTTCAGGTAGCGCTCGACCACCTCCGGCAGCTTGGGCTGGGCCATCAGCCGCATGATCCCGGATTCGGCCTCCAGGGTCTTGCGGCTCTCTTCGCTGGCCAGCAGGTAGCGGCCGGCACCGCCGTGGGTGTCGAGCACGAAGAACGGGCTGTCCTTGCGCTTGAAGCTGTCGATCAGGGCCAGCTGCACGATGTGCTTGAGCACATCGGCGTGGTTGCCGGCATGGAAGGCGTGGCGATAGTTCATGGCCGGCAGTGTACGGGGCGGCGGCCGCAGCGGCTATGCTGCGCGCCATGACAGCTCCCGTTGCCCATGTCCTGGTAGTCGAGGACGAAGCCGCCATCGCCGAAACCGTGCTCTATGCGCTGCGCAGCGAGGGCTATGCCGCCAGCCACTGCCTGTTGGGCGGGGAGGCGCTGCAGCGGCTGCAGGCCGGGGATATCGACGTGGTGGTGCTGGACGTGGGCCTGCCCGACCTGGGCGGCTTCGAGGTCTGCCGACGGCTGCGCGCGCAGCCCGGGCCGGTGGCGCAGCTGCCGGTGATCTTCCTGACCGCCCGCAACGATGAAGTGGACCGCGTGCTCGGCCTGGAGCTGGGCGCCGACGACTACATGACCAAGCCGTTCTCGCCGCGCGAGCTGGTGGCGCGGGTGCGTGCACGCCTGCGCCGTGCGGCGCCGGTCATCGCAGCGCCCAGCGCCGATGCAGGCTGGCAGGAACATGGCGCGTTCGCCATCGACCGCGAAGGCCGGCGCATCCGCTTCCGTGGCCAGGCACTGGATCTGACCCGCTACGAGTACGCGCTGCTGGAGGCGCTGCTGCAGCGACCCGGTGCCATCCTCAGCCGTGCCCAGCTGATGGACCGTGGCTGGGACAGCAGCGCCGACAGTGCCGACCGCACCGTCGATACCCATGTAAAGACGCTGCGTGCCAAGCTGCGCGCGGCCGGTGCCAGCGACGACCCGATCCGCACCCACCGTGGCCTTGGCTACGCGCTGGAGGTCTAGCCGATGCGCCTGGTGCTGAAGCTGTTCCTGGGCTTCTTCCTGATCACCGGCATCGCGGCCTTCTTCGTGATGCGCGTGTTCGTCAACGAAGTGAAGCCGGGTGTGCGCCAGGCGATGGAATCGACCCTGGTCGATGCGGCCAACGTGCTGGCCGAGATGGCCGCCGCCGACGTCAAGGACGGCACCATCCGCAGCGGCAGCTTCACCCGCAACCTGGCCAAGGCACGGCAGCGCGACCTGAAGGCAATGGTCTGGCGTTTCCCGAAGCGCTCGCTGGATTACCGGGTGACCATCACCGATGCCAAGGGCATCGTCATCTACGACTCGCTGGGCCGTGACCTTGGCCGCGACAATTCGCGCTGGAATGATGTCTACCGCACCCTGCGTGGCGAGTACGGTGCCCGTTCCAGCCCCGAGATTCCGGGCGAGGAAGGCGATACGGTGATGCATGTGGCGGCGCCGGTATACGACCCGGCCGATGGCCGCACCCTGATCGGCGTGCTCAGCCTGGCACAGCCCAACCGCAGCATTGATCCGTTCATCGCTGCCAGCCAGCGCGCCATCATCGAGCGCGGTGCCTGGCTCATCGGATTGTCGGCGCTGGTCGGCGTGCTGGTGACGATGTGGCTGACCACTGGTCTCGGCCAGCTCAGCCGCTATGCACGCGCGGTCAGCGCGGGCGAACCGGTGCCACCACCACGGCGCCGTCGCGACGAGATCGGCGATCTCGGCCAGGCGCTGGAAACGATGCGCCGCAAGCTCGAAGGCAAGGCCTACGTCGAGCAGTACGTGCAGTCGCTGACGCACGAGATGAAGAGCCCGCTGGCGGCGATCCGCGGTGCCGCCGAACTGCTGCAGGAGCCGTTGCCCGAAGCGGACCGCGTGCATTTCGCGCGCAGCATTGTCGATCAGCAGGAGCGGCTGACCGAGACCATCGACAAGCTGCTGGCGCTGGCCGAAGTGGAACAGCACGGCTGGCTGCAGACCCGCGACCCGATTGCATTGCCGGCATTGCTGGCCGATGCGGCCGCGGCCGCGCAGGTGCGTGCACAGGCGGCCGGTGTGCGGGTCCACATCGGCAACGTGCCCGACCTGCGGGTGCAGGGCGACGGCTACCTGCTGCGGCAGGCGCTGCACAACCTGATCGACAACGCGATTGCCTTCTCGCCGTCCGGCGCGGAGATCGCGCTGCAGGCCGAGGTGGACGGGCAGGGCGTGCGCCTGCAGGTGGCCGATCGCGGTGCCGGCATCCCGGACTATGCGCGCGAACGGGTGTTCGAGCGCTTCTATTCGCTGGCGCGGCCCGGCAGCGGGCGGCGCAGTTCCGGCCTGGGCCTGCCATTCGTGCAGGAAGTCGCGCGCCTGCACGATGGACGCGCCAGTGTCGACGTCCGCGAGGGCGGCGGCACCGTGGCCAGCCTGTGGTTGCCATCGGGTGCGCCGGGCCAGCGCCCGCGCCGCTGACTTCACACTCGCTTCAAATTCGCCACAAACCCTGCTCACCCCAGCGGTCCATCCTGCAGCCCTCTCCAACGAGGATGGACCATGAAATCCCTGAAGATGCTGCTGAGGTTCGCCATTGTCGGCGGGCTGATCCTGCTGCTGCTGGTGCCGCTGACCATGATCCGCGGGGTCATCAACGAACGCAGCGCGTACCGCGACGAGGCGTTCTCGCGGGTGGCCGACAGCCGCGCCGGTGCACAGCAGCTGGTGGGCCCGGTGCGGGTGGTGCCATGGGTGGAACGCAAGCAGGTTGAACTGGTCGACCCGCTGGGCGTCAAGAAGACCGAGATACAGGTCACCGAGGGGCACTGGCTGCAGATGCCGGCGTCGCTGGAGGTGGGCGGCGAGATGCTACCGAGCCAGCGCGAAGTCGGCCTGTTCAAGGTACCGGTGTACAGCTGGAACGGCCAGATGAAGGCGACCTTCGCCGCAGACGACTATCCGGTGAAGGCCGGCCGCAGTTACGGCCAGCCGTATGTCGCGGTTGGTGTATCCGATGTGCGGGGCCTGGTGGGTACGCCGAACCTGCGCGTGGATGGCAAGCAGCTGCGGTTGCTGCCGGGCGTTGGCGCGGCCAGCGAGGTGGGGCGAGGCCTGCACGCACCGGTGGCCGGTTTCGCTGCGGATCAGGGCGGCACGCTGGCTGCCAGCACGGTTGAACTGGAGCTGCGCCTGGATGGCAGCCGCATGCTGTCGGTGGTGCCGGTGGGCGATGACACCCACATCGCGCTACGTTCGAGCTGGCCGCATCCGTCGTTCAGCGGTGCGTTCCTGCCCAATGAGCGACGCGTCGATGCGCAGGGCTTCGATGCACGCTGGGCGGTGTCCTCGCTGGCCTCCGATGCCCAGCGCCAGCTGCGCAATGATGGTGCGGTCGAATCGCAGGCGGTGACGGTGTCGCTGGTCGATCCGGTCGATACCTACACCCAGGCCGACCGTGCCTCGAAATACGGCGTGCTGTTCGTGCTGCTCACCTTCGTCGGCTTCATCCTGTTCGAGCTGATCAAGTCGCTGCGCATCCACCCGTTGCAGTACCTGATGGTGGGCCTGGCGCTGGCGATCTTCTTCCTGCTGCTGATCAGCCTGTCCGAGCACATCGCGTTCTGGAAGGCCTACCTGGTATCGGCCGTGGCCTGTATCGGCCTGCAGGCGGTGTACCTGGCCAATGTGCTGGGCCACTGGAAGCGCGGTCTCGGCTTCGCTGCGCTGCTGACCGTGCTGTACGGCGCGCTGTATGGCCTGCTGGTGTCGGAGAACAACGCGCTGCTGATGGGTTCGCTGCTGCTGTTCGTGATCCTGGCGCTGGCGATGTGGGTGACCCGCCGGGTCGACTGGTACGCGCTCGGCGCGGAACTGAAGTAAGGAGCAGGCCATGGGCTGGCGCCAGGGATTGCGGCAACGGGCACGGCAGGGCATTCCGGCCCTGCTGGAAGTGGATGCACTGCTGCAGGCACATGGCGTGCTGGCGGCCCTGCCGGGGGCGCGGATCGCCCCCGGCCTGGTCCGCTTCCAGCTGGCGGCGGTGACCTGCGAAGGATTGCAGGGGCAGGGATTGCGCTGGCTGCAGGGCGCGCGGCAGGGACGCGGCGCGGTGGCTGGCCGGGTGCCGCGCTATCGGCCATGGAAGGCCGGGGCGGAGGCGCTGGCCGAGATCGGTATCGGTCGCCTTCCGGATGACTGGCCGGCACACGCGGCGGTGTACGGCTGCAGCAGCATCGACCGGCGGCACTGGTTGCTGCTGCTGCCGGAACGGGCACAGTTGTGGTTGGGATGGAGCGGGTGATTGGGCTGTTCATCCACACATGGCGTGGATCTACTGTTGTGGGTGCGAACCTTGGTTCGCACGCTCCCGCCCATGACCGATGGGACGGTATCCCCGCGCCCCCGCTGGCTAGACTCGACGAGTTGATGATCGAGCCGAAGGGCAGGGGTGCGATGTGTTGAAGTGGGGCATGCTGGCCGCAGCGCTGGCGATGGGTGGTAACGCAGGAGCGCAGCAGCGCGAGACGGTGGACCTGGACATGGTCAGCCGCATCCGCCAGGAGGCCTTCCACCGTTCGCAGGTGATGGACACCTTCAGCTATCTCACCGAGCGCATCGGCCCGCGCCTGACCAACTCGCCGGCGATGGGCCGCGCCAACGCCTGGACCCGCGGCAAGTTCAGCGAATGGAAGCTGGACAACGTCCACGACGAGGCCTTCGACGACTTCGGGCGCGGCTGGGAGTTCACTTCGGCGAGCGTGGAGATGCTGGGCGACCGCGTGCAGCCGCTGCATGCACTACCCAAGGCCTGGACGCCGGGCACCAAGGGGCCGGTTGAGGGCGAGCTGGTCCAGGTCGAGATCAAGAAGCCCGAAGACATCGAGAAGTACCGCGGCAAGCTGCGCGGCAAGATCCTGCTGCTGGGCGAGGCGCGCGAGTACAAGCGCGGCACCGAGGCGGATTCGCATCGCCACGACGCCACCTCGCTGGAAGGCCTGCAGGAGTTCACCCTGCCCAAGGACAAGGACGCCACCGCCGAGCGTGCCAAGCGGGTCAAGGAGTACCAGGAACGCCAGCAGCTGGCGACCAAGGTCAATGCGTTCTTCGTGGAAGAGGGCGCGCTGGCCTCGATCAGCATCAGCAGCTGGGACAACGGCATCATCCGCGTTGCCGGTGGCGGTTCGCGCAAGGCCGGCGAGTCGGTGGGCATCCCCGAGCTGGCGATGATCAGCGAGCACTTCAATCCGCTGGTGCGCGCGCTGGAGGCCAAGCAGACGGTGCGCCTGCGCGTGGATGTGGCAGCACGCTTCACCGATGAGGCCGACCAGCCCGGTTACAACACGCTGGCCGAGATCCGTGGCAGCAGCAAGCCCGATGAAGTGGTGATGATCGGCGCGCACCTGGATTCCTGGCACAGCGGTACCGGTGCGGCCGACAACGCGGCTGGCGTGGCGGTGATGATGGAGGCGATGCGCATCCTCAAGGCGACCGGCGCCAAGCCCAGGCGCACCATCCGCGTGGCGCTGTGGAGCGGCGAGGAACAGGGCCTGATCGGCTCGCAGGCCTATGTGGCCAAGCACTTCGGTCGTTTCCCGGAACCCACCGACCCGGCGCAGAAGGCGCTGCCGGCCTCGCTGCGCGAGCCCACCGGCGCGCTGCAGAAGACCCGTGATTACGGCAAGTTCCAGGTCTACTTCAACATGGACAACGGCTCGGGCCGCTTCCGCGGCATCTATGCGCAGGAAAACCTGGCGGCGATGCCGATCTTCGAAGCCTGGCTGGCGCCGTTCCATGACGTGGGTGCCACCACCGTGGCCACCCGCAACACCGGCAGCACCGACCACATCAGCTTCGACCGCATCGGCCTGCCGGGCTTCCAGTTCATCCAGGACCGGCTGGACTACTTCACCAACGTCCACCACAGCCACCTGGACACCTGGGACCACGCCGAACCGGAGGACCTGAAGCAGGCCGCAGCCATCGTCGCCTCGTTCGCCTACAACGCCGCGATGCGCGAGCAGCCGTTCCCGCGCAAGGTGGAACCGTAAAAGGGGACGGAGGGGATTAAGTCGTTTCTCCCCTCCGTTTCCCGGTTGCAGCGCCCCAGGCTGAGCAATCGCGACTTAATCCCCTCCGTCCGCTTTTTCCGTCGGGGGCGGAGGGCTGGTAAAATCGGGGGATTCCCGTTCCTCGAGCCGTCCATGACCTGCCGCACCCGCTTCGCCCCCAGTCCCACCGGCTACCTGCACATCGGTGGTGCCCGCACTGCGCTGTACTGCTGGCTGGAGGCCCGCCACCGTGGCGGCGAGTTCGTGCTGCGCATCGAGGACACCGACCGTGAACGCAGCACCCAGGGCGCGATCGACGCGATCCTGGAGGCGATGGAGTGGCTGGGTCTGGACTATGACGAAGGCCCGATCTACCAGACCGACCGCGTCGCCCGTTACCTGGAAGTGGCCGAACAGCTGGTGGCCGACGGCAAGGCGTATTACGCATACGAGACCCGCGAAGAGCTGGACGCGATGCGCGAGGCCGCCATGGCCAGGCAGGAAAAGCCGCGCTACAACGGTGCTGCGCGCGAGCTGGGCCTGCCGCGCAGGGATGACCCGAACCGCGTCATCCGCTTCAAGAACCCGCTGGAAGGTACGGTGGTGTTCGACGACCTGATCAAGGGCCGTATCGAGATCGCCAACAGCGAGCTGGATGACATGGTCATCTTCCGCCCGGACGGCTACCCCACCTACAACTTCGCGGTGGTGGTGGACGACTGGGACATGGGCATCACCGAGGTCATCCGCGGCGACGACCACATCAACAACACCCCGCGCCAGATCAACCTGTATGAAGGCATCGGCGCGCCGGTGCCCAGGTTCGGCCACATGCCGATGATCCTGGACGAGCAGGGCGCCAAGCTGTCCAAGCGCACCGGTGCGGCTGACGTGATGCAGTACAAGGACGCCGGCTACCTGCCCGATGCGCTGCTGAGCTACCTGGCCCGCCTGGGCTGGTCGCATGGTGACCAGGAGCTGTTCAGCCGCCAGGAACTAATCGACCTGTTCGACGTGAAGGACTGCAATTCCAAGGCCTCGCGCCTGGACATGGCCAAGCTGGGCTGGGTCAACCAGCACTTCCTGAAGACCGAGGACGTAGCCGCGATCGTGCCGCACCTGGTCTACCAGCTGCAGAAGCTGGGGCTGGACGTGGCCGCCGGCCCGGCTCCGGAGGATGTGGTGATCGCCCTGCGTGAACGCGTGCAGACCCTGAAGGAAATGGCCGAGAAGGCCGTGGTCTGGTACCAGCCGCTGACCGAGTACGACGAAGCAGCGGTGGCCAAGCACTTCAAGGCCGGTGCCGAGGTGGCGCTGGGCAAGGCCCGCGAGCTGCTGGCCGCGCTGCCGGAATGGACCGCCGAGTCGGTGGGGGTGGCCCTGCATGACGCGGCCGCAGCGCTGGAGATCGGCATGGGCAAGGTCGCCCAGCCGCTGCGCGTGGCCATCACCGGCACCCAGGTCAGCCCTGACATTTCCCATACCGTGTACCTGGCCGGCCGCGAGCAGGCCTTGAAACGCATTGATGTGGCCATCACCAAGGTAGCAACGGCCTGAGGCATCCTTGCCAGGCCCGAACCGGAGAACACGCATGCCCGCCAAGACCGCCATTGCCTGTACCGCCCCGCACCACCACGTCCACGACGCATCGGATTTCGTGGCGGTGGTCGAGCGCGTCTCGCGCGAACGCGGGCTGCGCCTGACCCCGATCCGCGCCAATGTGCTGAAGCTGATCGCCGAGGCCGGCAAGCCGGTCAAGGCCTACGAGCTGCTGGAATGGGTGCGCAACGGCAAGGGCGTGGGCGCGGATGCCCCGCCCACCGTGTACCGCGCGCTGGACTTCCTGATGGCCAACGGGTTCGTGCACAAGCTGGAATCGGTCAATGCCTTCGTGGCCTGCCATCACCCCAGCAGTGCCGCGCATTCGGTGCCGTTCCTGATCTGCAACAGCTGCCACAGCGCAGTGGAGCTGGAGGACCGCGAGATCGTCACCCAGCTGGAGAAGCGCGCCAAGGAGCTGGGTTTCCAGCCGCAGGCGCAGACCCTGGAAGTGCATGGCCTCTGCGCGCGCTGCGCCGGCTAACGCAACGGTAGTGCCGGCCGCTGGCCGGCATTTTGGAAACGGTGCGACAGGGCCTGCGTCCTAGTCCATCGCCTTGGAACGGGTATCCACCCGCACGATCACCGACATGCCGGGCCGCAGCTGCTTTGCCAGCTTCTGATCCCTGTTGATCGATATCCGCACCGGCAGCCGCTGCACCACCTTGGTGAAATTGCCGCTGGCGTTGTCCGGGCGCAGCACGCTGAATTCCGACCCGGTGGCGGGCGCGATCTCCTGCACGCGGCCCCGCAGCACCTGGCCCTGGAACGCGTCCACCGAGAACGTGGCCGGCTGGCCGATCGCCATCCCCCAGGTCTGGCCTTCCTTGTAGTTGGCCACCACCCACAGCGTGTCAGGTACCAGGAACAGCAGCTGCGAACCGGCGGCGACGTACTGGCCCACGCGTACGCTGGCTTCGCTGATCTGGCCGTCGCGCGGCGCGTGGATCACCGTGTTGGCCAGATCGATGCGCGCCAGTTCCAGCTGCGCCTGCGCGCTCTCCACCTGGGCCTCCAGGCTCTTGCGCGCTACCTGGGTCGATACCAGGGTCTCCTCGGCGATGCGGATCTGCGCCTGCGACTGCTGGACGCTGGCCTGCGCCGAGGCCTGCGCGGTGCGGAACTTGTCGCGATCGTTGATCGACACCAGCTGCTGCGCGGCCAGTTCCTCGTAGCGCTTGGTCTCGTTGCGTGAGCGTTGCAGCTCCGCCTGCCCGGCCGACAACGTGGCGCGGGCGGAGGCAATCTGCGCACGGTTCTGCGCCTGGGACTGGTCCGAGTTGGCCAGGGCCGCGCGTGCGCTGTCCAGCGTCGCCTGCGCCTGGGCGACCCGCTGCGCATAGATGCGGTCATCGATGCGCAGCAGCGGCTCGCCTTCCTTCACGTGCTGGAAGTCCTTCACCAGCACTTCGGTCACGTAGCCGTTCACCTGCGGCGCCATCACCGTGATCTGGCCGCGCACGTAGGCGTTGTCGGTCACCATCACGCTGCTGGTGAACGGCCACAGGTGCCAGGCGCGCAGGATCAGCGCAATGCCCAGCAAGGCCACCACCACCATCACCACCACGCTGCGCGCGCTGGGCTTGAGGTACTTCGGCGCGACCGCGGGTTCTACCGGCGTAGGGGCAGGCGCCGCGTCGGTCGGCGGCGGTGGGGTCACGTTGTCGGCGTCGTCGGGTCGGGGCGGGACGGGAGGCATGGTCGAGAACTCAGCGGGGCGCGGCCGGCGTGGCCACAGCGGGGGGAATGGGGTGGCGCTTGCGCCATTGCTTGAGCACGGCGGTGCGCAGCGACAGCAGCAGCAACCAGCACAGGAAGCCGATGGCCAACCAACCGCTCAGCGTGAACACATCATTGAAGCCGCGTACGTTGGCTTCGCGGCGCGTCGTCTGCGCCAACTGCGCGCTGCCCTGCGCGCTGCGCAGCACCGGATCGGTGATCTGGGCGACGTACAGCTGCTGTTGGATGCGCAGGCGCTGTGCCACCACCGGGTCGGCTGGGTCGAGCTGGCTGGTCAGCGCGCTGGAATACAGCTGCTCGCGATGCAGCTGGAAGGTCCCCAGCACCGCCGAGCCGGCCAGGCCGCCCAGCGTCTGCGTGATCGACAGCGTGACCAGGAAGGTGATCATGTGGTCCACGCCCTGTTTCAGCGCGGCGGAAATGCCGAGCATGATCAACGGGCCCATGAACATGCCGGCACCGACCGAGGCCAGGAACTGGCTGGCGTAGAAGTCGTGCGGCCGATCCATGCTGGTGCGGTGCTGGTCGAAGAACGCGGCGGCGCCCAGCAGCAGGATCGCCATCAGCAGCTGCGGGATCAGCCGTTTGGGCCCGAAAGTCAGTGCAGTGCCGGCGATACCGGTGATCACGCCGGCAAGAATCACCACGAACAGCGGCCGCAACTGATCAGGGCCCATGCCGAGCGTGCGCATCAGGTTGACCACGCCGTAGGACTGCTCGGTGGTCAGGAAGCGGATCAGGAAGGCGCCGACGATGAAATGCAGTACGGGCAGGCTGGCCAGCCAGCGTGTCTGCAGCAGCGGATTGCGCCGGTAGTGCTCGATGATGAAGGCGGTGGTGGACAGCACGATCGAGGCGACCAGGGCCCAGCCCAGCCACGGCGTGTTGAGCCACCAGCGGGTGTAGCCCTGCGCCAGCACGATCACCAGCAGCGCGACGGCCGGTGCGAGCAGGGCAAAGGTGAGGAAGTCCAGCGGTTCGAAGGCTTTCACCTGGATGCCGGGCGGCAGCTTCAGCACCACCACTGCCGCGAACGCGCACAGTGCCAGCCCGGCTTCGAATGAGTAGAGCTGATGCCATTGGCCGGTATCGACCAGGCCTGGTGAAACGATCCAGGCGATCGGCACCGCCAGCTGCGAAAGGCCGACGCCGACCACCAGCAGATTGCCGGTAAAGCGGCGCGGCAGCGCCTGCAGCATGTACAGCGTGCCCAGTGTCGAACAGGCCGCACCCGCGAAGCCGCTGGCGGCGCGGGTCAGCATCGTGGTCTCGAAGCTGCCGACGAACAGGTGCAGCACCGCCAGGGCCGCGTACAGGCCCAGCCCGATCTCGGCGAACAGGCGGATGCCGTACTGCTGGCGGAACTTGAAGGCCAACAGGTTGGCGGTGACATTCACCATGGCATAGGCCGCCACCAGCCAGCTGCCCTGGGTCGGGGTCAGTGCCAGCTGGCCCTGCAGGAACGGCAGGTTGGCGGTGACCAGCGCATTGCCGAGGCCGCCGGTGATCGCCACCAGCAGTGATACCAGCGCATAGGCCGCGCGCCGATACGGCGGGTGCCAGGGCATCGATGCCGAACCGGGCATGGTCGGCTTTTCGTGCTCCTCCCAATCCGGAACCGGCTTCAGATACGGCTGGACCATCAACGGGCCTCGCTGGCAGCTCCCTGGAGACCCCCACGCAGCAGCTGCAGGGCGCGCCCGGCCAACTGAGCGCGCTCGTCGCGGGTCTTGCCGCGCAGGGCCGCACCCAGCATGCCCGAGATCAGTGAAATATCCGTCTTTTCCAGGTCGGCACGGCACAGCCCGGCGGCCTTGGCGCGCGCGATCGGTTCCTCCAGCAGGTCGCGCACGGTCTCGCGCGCGGTGCGCATGGACGGCACGTCCGAATCGACCGCACGCCAGTAATCGGCCAATGCCGGCGAATCAATGATGCGCTGGGCCATGCCCTCGAACACCTCGAACAGGGCGTCGTCGCGGTCGCCGAGCTGCTCGACCTGGCGCCGGATGCGGTCGACCGTGCGCTGCAGCAGCGCCTGGATCAGCGCGGTGCGGTCCGGGAAGTTGCGGTACAGGGTGGCGCGGCCTACCTGGGCGCGTTCGACCACCAGGTCCAGCGGGGCGGTGACACCGTGTTGGCCGAACACATGATCGGCGGCGTCGAGGATGAGGGCACGGCGGGCGGCGGCATCGGCACGTTGGGCAGTCATGGAATTATTTTCGGACAAAAGTGTCCGATTGGCGAGACATTGGGTGACGGGATTGTCCGCTTGTTGTGGTACGCACATCTTTGTGACGGATGTGTGATGGCGTGGGTCGAAATGAAAACGGGGGCCCGAAGGCCCCCGTGGAATGGCGTGGGGGTCAGAGCCCCTTCCTTCGAAAAGGGCTCTGACCCCGCCGTGCGCGATCAGAAGAACGCGCGGATGCCGAATGCGACACCACGGCCTGGCAGCGGCGAGTAGTCGCGCAGCAGCGAGGTATGCGGGCGCACTTCGCGGTCGGTCAGGTTGCTGCCATCCAGGAACACCTCGTAGCTGTTGGTGGCGTTGCGATCCCAGCGGTAGGCCAGGTGCGCGTCGACCAGGGTGTAGCCGTCGCTCGGGGCTTCGTTCTGGGCGACGTCCTTCTGGCGGCTGTAGCGCACCGCACCGACCGAAGCGCGCCAGCCGTCCTTCGACCAGCGCAGGTCGGCGCCGACGCGGGCCGGTGCGATACGCGGCAGATAGCCAGTGTTGGCCAGTTCCACCGTGTAGTTGTGGTTGTGGTCGCCATGCGGCACGGCGATGTCCAGGTTGCGGCTGCCGCTGCCATCCAGCTTGGCCTTCACGTAGTCGCCGAACAGGCGCAGATCCCAGTCACCGGCGCCGCCCTCGAACAGGTGCACCAGCGCTTCGGCCTCGGCACCGCGGAACACCGCGTCCTGCTGCGTCCAGATGCGCACCGGCAGGCCCTCGGTGATGCCGGTGTCGGCCAGGTAGATGAAGTCCTTGAACCTGGTCTGGTAGACCGACGCGGAGAAGTCCAGGCGCTCGCTGTGGGTGTGGATACCCAGTTCCACGCGCTGGCCGCGCTCGGTCTTCAGGTTGGCGTCGCCGATTTCCAGCGAACGGGTGGCGATGTGCGCGCCGGCGGCATACAGCTCTTCGTTGGTCGGTGCTCGCTCGGAGCTGTCCACGCCGATGCGCAGGTCAACGGCATCGTTGAGCTTCCAGATGCCTGCGGCAGACAGGTTGGTGGCACCGAAGGTGCGGCGGCGGTAGTCACCGCTCGGGTCCAGCTTGACCTGATCGTGGCGGCCGCCCAGTTCCAGCTTGAACGGGCCGAACTGCTTTTCCTGCAGCACGAACAGGCCGATGTTCTTCGTGCCGGTATCCGGAACGAACGCCTCTTCGCCCTTGGCACCGAAATCACTGTTGCCGAACTGCAGGCCGAAGGCGCCGTCCCAGCCGCCGATCTGCTGCTGCACCGCTTCCAGGCGCGCTTCGATGCCGCGGTTGGTGAAGCGGGTCGACGGCGTACCGGCTTCCAGCTCCACGTGTTCGTAGTCGGTGTAGGCCACGCGTGCGTTGATGTTCTTCAGGAACGAGACCGGGTTGTAGATGCCGGCCTTGGTCTCGAAGCGGTTCTGCACCATGTCGATGCGCACGTCGTGCTCGTCGCCGCCTTCCTCTTCGTCGCCATGGTCGTGACCGTGGTCATGGCCATGATCGTCACCATCGGCGTGCACGTGCGCGCCATTGGGAATGCCATAGTTGGTGCGGTAGGTGCTGGCCGACACGCCGAAGTAGCCACCGTCGCCCAGCCACGTTGCGCCGACGCCACCTGCGCGTGTGCGGATCGAACTGTTGTCGAGGCGGCCGCGGCGCGGTTCTTCGCCTTCCTCGCCCGCGTGGTCATGGTCGTGGTCGTCGTGGTGGTCTTCAAGGCTGTCGATCACCGCGTAACCGGGAATGCGGTAGTCGTCGCCATTGCGCACCAGGCCATCCACATGGAGCACGACGTTTCCGCTGACGCCATCGAGGCGGAACATGCCGCTGCGCTCGTTGTTCACCGAATTGCCGCGCAGTTCGGCACGACCGCTGAGCGGCCGCTCAGGCAGCTCGCGCGCGATGCGCCCGTCGACCACATTGACCGCACCACCAATGGCGCCGCTACCGAACAGCAGCGTGGCCGGGCCCTTCAGTACTTCGATCTGGTCGGCCAGGAACGGTTCGATGCTGGTGGCGTGGTCGGCGCTGACCGTGGACGCATCCATGTTGCCCATGCCGTTGGACAGCACGGCCACGCGCGGGCCTTCCTGGCCACGGATGATCGGGCGGCCGACGCCGGGGCCGAAGAAGGTGCTCTGCACGCCGGGCAGCTTGGCCACGGTATCGCCGAGGGTGCCGGCCTTCTGCTCGTCCAGGCGTTCACCGGCCAGAACCTCCACCGGGCGTGCCAGGGATTCGGCGTCACCCTGCAGCGGCGACGCGGTGACCTGCACCGACGACAGCTCGGTCAGGTGGCGGTCACGATGGGCGGTGTCCTGGCCGGCTGCAAAGGCGACGGACGGCAGCAGGGCGGCGAGGGCCAGGGCCAGGGAATGCGGCTTGAGCCGTGGGGTATGGGCGGGCATGGACGGGTCCTTTGTTACAATGTATCAATCGCGGGGCGCACGAATCCCGTCGATGGGACAGGGGGAGGGAAACCGTGCGGGTCGGAGAGGGATGTTATATTATTCCATAACGATTCGCCGACCCTGCTGGAAGTCATGTCCCTGTCCTCACGCCTGCGCCACCTGCTCGACCGTTTCGGCGCCACTGGTTCGATGCTGTGCGCGGTGCACTGCGCGGTGATCCCGGTGCTGCTGGCCGCAGCGCCTTCATTGGGGCTGTCGTTCTGGCTGAGCGACGGCGTGGAACAGGCGCTGGTGGTGTTCGTGACCCTGCTGGGGTTGTTCAGCCTGGTCTGGGGCTACCGCCGGCACGGTGCGCTGCGTGCGCTGGGCTTCCTGATTCCCGGCCTGGTCGCATTGTGGGCCGGCGTGCTGTATGACCCGCTGCACCACAATGCGGTGCCGCACGCGGTGGTGATGACCATCGGTGGCCTGCTGGTGGGTGTGGCCCATCTGGTCAACCTGCGCCTCAACCACGGTCACGTGCACGACGCCAGCTGCGCGCACTAGGCGCTCCGTGATAGGATTTTCGATCGTGCGCGGGGGCGCCCAGCAAGGCGGGCCCGCCGAACCCGTGTCAGTACGGGGTAACCAGATTTCACATTTGAGGAGTTGAAGACATGGGTAAGGGTGACCGCAAGACCGCCAAGGGCAAGCGCTACAACGCCAGCTATGGCAACGCCCGTTCGCACACCGCCAGCAAGGTCGCCGTAGGCGCCGCCGCTCCGGTTGCCAAGAAGACCGTGGCCAAGGCTCCGGCGAAGAAGGCTGTGGCGAAGAAGGCCGTCGCCAAGGCCTGATCCGGTCGAGCGACCGGTTCAATGAAAAACGCGGCGCCTGGCGCCGCGTTTTTTTATGCCTGTCCGGTGAGCCGAGCGTGGGTTCGGCTCTACAACCGCATCAGCGCAGTGTCTTCTTCAGCGTTTCCGGATTGCCATCGTTCGGCGCGGCCGGCACCTGCAGCAGGTGGGCCAGCAGCGGATAGACATCGACGTTGTCGAAGCCATCGATCACCAGGCCCTGGCGGAACGACGGGCCGCCGGCCACGAACACTGCGCGCATGGAAGGCAGTGCGTTGTCGTAGCCATGCGAACCTCGATCCTGCTTAGCACGCTTGGCGATCTTCTCCTGGTGCAGGGCATCCCAGCCTTCATCCATGACACAGACGATGGCCGGAACCCGCGGATGCGTGCCGTAGTGCCAGCGTGCCGGCAGGTTCTCCTTCTTCCAGCATTCGTAGTGCGCGTGGCGTCCGAGCAGGGCGCGTTCGGCTTCCGCTTCGCGGCCGGCGACCGGCGCAAAGCCCACCGACTGGCCCTGGCTGATATTGCGTGCAATGGCCGGGTCGGCCATCGACTCGGTGGCGATCACGTTGCCGTCGGCGACGCTGGCCATGCCGTGGTCGGAGACGACGATCACGTTGGTGGTCTTGGCCAGATCGCGCTGCTGCAGCCCGTCGAGCACTTGGCCGACGATCTGGTCGGCGCGCACGATGGCGTCGGCGTACTGCTTCGACCCGGGGCCGTAGTTGTGCCCAGCCTTGTCCACGTGTTCCATGTACAGCGTGGTGAGGCGCGGTGCATCGGCATCGGTCTGCGCCAGCCAGTCGAGCACGATGCCGGCCCGCTGCTCCAGCGGTTCCTTGCCGTCGTACACGCGCCACTTGCTGGGGCGCACGCCGCGGATTTCAGACTCACTGCCCGGCCACGCCGTGGCGGCCGAACGTACGC
Source organism: Stenotrophomonas sp. YJH_SMC_120 (assembly GCF_059368675.1). Lineage (NCBI taxonomy): Bacteria > Pseudomonadati > Pseudomonadota > Gammaproteobacteria > Lysobacterales > Lysobacteraceae > Stenotrophomonas > Stenotrophomonas sp. YJH_SMC_120. Next base: position 409,683 of record NZ_JCAFRY010000001.1, on the reverse strand, counting down.
CAGCGTTCTCGGCACTGACCCAGATCGGTTCGCCACCCCACCAACCGCTGGTGGTGACCGCGTCGCGGTTGCTCAGTTCGAAACGGCCCAGGGTTGCATCGTCCATGCTGTTGTTGACGATGCCGTGGTGGTCCGGACGCAGGCCGGTGACGATGGTGTAGTGGTTGGGGAAGGTCAGTGACGGATAGGACGGCGTCATCCAGCGTGCACGCACGCCGCCGTCGATCATTCGCTGCAGGTTCGGAGTGAGCCCACGGTCCAGCGCATCGGCGCGCAGGCCGTCGATGGAGATCAGCAGCAGCTTCGGAGGCGAAGCCGCAGCGGCGGAACCGGGAACGGAGGCGGAAGGGGCGGGCGCGGTGGTGCAGGCGGCCAATGGCAGCAGCAGCGCCAGCGCGCAGGTCAGGCGTACGGAAGTCATCCACGCATGATAAGCCCGCGCAATGACGCGCCCAAGACACGGCGCGCTATCGCGCGCCGTGTCCGCGCATTTTTCCTTATCCCCGCGCCTGTCGGCGCGCCCCCTTCAACAGGAAGGGGGCTTTTCTCCAGGCACAATTCCTGATGCTTCCATCCACGCATGGCGTGGATCTACCGTGTCGACCAAGGTCGACACCTACCAACAGTTGCGCAGAACGACGTTCGGACAGATCGCCGGAACCTGTCGAAGGCTGGGTGGGTCCGGTTGCAGGGGCGTGAGCGCCATGGATGGCGCGACCGAGCTTACAGGGACGTACTTGCAGCGTCCCCTGCAACTGGACCCACCCTGCCTCCTCGCAGGAAGCCCGCTGTTGCTGTTGCTCTAGCCTCTGCGGGTGCCGGGCGCAGCCCGGCCAGCCCTCTCAGGCGAACAGCGGGGCCTGGCGTTGTTCCAGCCGCAGCAGCGCGGCCTTGGTTTCCAGCCCGCCGCCGAAACCGGTCAATGCGCCGTTGCTGCCGATCACGCGATGGCAGGGCAGGATGATCGGCAGCGGATTGCGCCCGTTGGCCGCGCCGACCGCGCGGGTCGCACTGGGCTGGCCGAGGTGCTGCGCCAGCTGCAGGTAACTCCAGGTCTGGCCGAACGGAATCAGTGCCAGCGCCTGCCATACGCGCAGCTGGAACGGCGTGCCACGTGGCGCCAGCACAAGGTCGAAGCTGTTGCGCTCGCCGTGCAGGAACTGCAGCAGCTGTTCGCGTGCTTCCGGCAGGGCATCCGGTGCGTAGTGCCAGTCGTCGCGTCCGCGTGCCGGATGGCGGTTTTCCGGGAACAGCACATGTGAAAGGCCACGCTCATCACCGGCGATGGTCAGCACGCCGATGGGGCTGTCGAAGCGATCAAACAACAGGGTCATGTCGGTTCTCCAACGAACGTGCCGGACAGGTGCCACAGGTGCAGCACGGCGTAGGCGCGCCACGGGCGCCACGGTTGCGAGCGCGCTTCAGTTGCACGTTCGCTCAGGCGCTGGCCCTGTGCGCGGCCGAGCACCTGCTGCAGCACCAGGTCGCCGGCGGGGAAGGCATCGGGCTGGCCGAGCCCGCGCAGGGCGATGTACTGCGCGGTCCACGGGCCGATGCCGGGCAATGCCACGCAGCGCGCAACAAAGTCTTCCAGGGCCTGCCCGGGTCCGAATTCGAGCTGGCCGCTGGCACATGCAGCGGCCAGCGCACGCACCGTGGCTGCGCGGCTGCGCGGCAGGCCGATCGATTCCAGCGGCGCCTCGGCCAGCACCTCGGGCGCTGGGAACTGGCGATCGAACTCGGACGGCATGCCCGGCAGATGCGCCCCATACGCATCCACCAGACGCCGCGCAAAGGTAGTGGCGGCGGCGACGCTGACCTGCTGGCCGAGCACGGCGCGTACGCCGACCTCGAAGCCATCCCAGCCGCCCGGAACGCGCAGCCCCGGACGTTCGGCGATGCCGCGTGCCAGCAGCGGTTCCTCGCCCAGGGCGGCATGGACCTGCTGCAGGTCGGCGTCCAGATCGAACACACGACGCACACGGCGCACGATGTCGGGGATCAGGCGCGGGTCGACCGCACCCAGCTGCAGACGCAGCTCCGGGCGCTTCGGGTCGGCGGTGACGCGCAGCAGGGTGGGGCGCTCGGGTGTGCCGAGCACGCGCTGGTAGCTGTCTTCGCCGATCATTTCGATGCCAGGCAGGCTGCGCTTGCGCAGGAAGGCCAGCATGCGCGGGAAGTCCAACGGTGGGCGGTACACGAGCCGCAGTACCAGGCCGCCGCCATCGGCGGCCAGCGGCTGGTGCTGGCGACGCAGCGCCGTCGGTGCCATGCCGCAGCCCTGCAGGAAGGCGGTATTGAAGCGGCGCAGACTGTTGTAGCCGGCGGCCAGCGCAACATCGGTCACCGGCAGCGTGGTTTCGGTCAGCAGTTGCTTGGCCAGCAGCAGGCGGTGGGTGGCATGGATCTGCCCGGGTGTTGCGCCGAGATGTTCGACGAACAGGCGCTGCAGCTGGCGCGCGCTGAGGCCGATCTTCTGCGCGAGGTCTGCAACGCGCTGCTCCTGCAGGAAGCTGCCGTGGATGATGGCGAGGGCGCGCTGCACGGTTTGCCCGGCCAGTGCCTGCTGGGCCTGCGGTGCCAGTTCGGGGCGGCAGCGCAGGCACGGCCGGTAGCCGGCGGCGGCGGCTGCAGCGGCGGTCGGGTAGTAGGTGATGTTGCGTGGCTTCGGCGCCGGCGCCGGGCAGACGGGGCGGCAATAGATGCCTGTGCTGCGCACGGCGGTGAAGAAAACGCCGTCGAAGCGTGCGTCACGGGCCAGGCGGGCGCGGTCGCAGGCGGCGGTGTCGAGGGCGAGGGCGGTGTCCATGGCGCCAGTCTAGGCCTCTGGCGACGGCGATACTCGCCACATTCGGACATGGATGCTGAAGGGGGTTCTGGCAGGGCCGCGCCCTGCACCCGTGGTAGTGCCGGCCGCTGGCCGGCAACGGCAACAGCAGAAGCTGGTTTCCTGCAGCAGGGCGGGGTGGGTCCGGTTGCAGGGGACGCTGCAAGTACCCCTCCGGGGCCCGGCCCAGCCGCTGGCGGCTGTGCGTTCGGGCGCTTGCGAAGCAGTGCTTCGCAAGCAAAGCGCCCTCACCCATGTAAGCTCGATCGCCGCTTGCTCGTGTGCGCTGTCCTGCGCACACGGCAAGACCGGGGTTGGGCGTCCTGCCCAACCCGCCCGAGGCATGCCTCGGGCCCATGGCGCTCACGCCCCTGCAACCGGACCCACCCCGCCTTCGACAGGTTCCTGCGACCTGTCGGGACGGCGTTCTGCGCGGCTGTTGGTAGGTGTCGACCCTGGTCGACACGCTTTTCCCAAGGGTCAGAAGGGGTTCAGTGCCACGCGCTGAATGCGTGCCCCGGACGGGTAGACTGTGGCTCTTGCTCACGTGAAGACTGGTTGCCCGATGTCCGCCAAACTCCGCTGGTTGCCCCTGTTGTGCCTGGCCCTGGCGGGCTGCAGCCAGCTGGAGAATCCGGGCAATGTGACCGCCGCCGACAAGGCCGCGCGGGCGCCGGCCAGCGATGGTGAGAACATGGTGTCGATCAATGCCGCCGATGCACCGCCACCGCCGGCGCCGCCGCGCAGCCGGGCGGATCGGCCGTGGCCGCAGGCGCAGTTGGAGAATGGCCGCGCCTGGGTCAGCTGCAGTACCGAGTACGCCGGTGAGGCGGGCGATGGCGTCGAGCTGGAGGGCCTGCAGCGCGAGCAGATCACCCAGGCGCTGACGCCGTGCGCCGAACGTGGCCTGATGCGCGTGCGTTACGCCGGCAAGATCAATCCGGGCTTTGCCGAGATGATGTGGCGGTTGGCCGTGGTCGCTGACGAGCAGAAGATCCACAAGCGCATCCTCGACCTGGATTCCAGCGGCGGCCAGGTGGAATCGGCGATCGTCGCCGGCGACAGCATCGGTGAATCGGGCTGGACCATCTGGGTGCGCGAAGGCTCGATCTGCCACAGTGCCTGCGTGTTCGTGCTGGCTGCCGGTGACAACCGCCTGCTGTCGGGCAAGGTCGGCATCCACCGCATGATGCGGATCAGCTCCAAGGCCACCTCGCGCGCGGAACTCAACCGCGAGCTGCACGAGGTCTACGACAACGTGAAGGACTACCTGCAGCGCAACGGCGTGGCGGTGGGTGTGGCCGATCTGATGATGACCGTGCCCAACCGCAGCCTGCGCCTGCTGACGCAGGATGAGCTGCGCCAGTACGGCCTGGACGGCACCAACGCGGTGCAGGACGATCTGGAACGGATCAAGCAGATGCGGGCCTGTGGTGATGACTTCGTGCAACGCAAGGACGCGTTCCTGATTGCCTTCGACCAGCAGTGCAAGCGGGAAGGCGCTGACATGGAATCGATCAACAGCTGCGGCCAGGCGCTGAAGCAGCGCTTCGGTTTCCCGGACGCGGTGTGCCCGGAAGAAAGCCCACTGTCGGAGATCGACGTGGCAACGCTGCCACCGGCACCGTCGGAGCCGCCGCCGGTGGCCGAACAGGCGCCAGTGAACACCGCCGCGCCCGCCGCGCAGGCTGATGCGGCAGCGGTGGAGGGCAACGCCCCGGCACGCTGACGGCATAGTCACCGCGCTGGCGTAGACTGCGGTTCTCTCCAGAAAACCGGCGGTGTCCATGAAGCGCGTGCTCCTGCTGCTGTCCCTGCTGCCCCTGACCGCATTGGCGCAGGCACCTGCGCCGGCCACGCCGGCACCGGCTCCGGCACGCCCGGCCCCGGCCTCGCCAGCGGCTGCGAAGCCAGCCACCGCCGGCGCCCCGGCGTTGACCGCTGCACAGCAGGCCCAGGTGCAGAAACAGGATGCCGAGATGGGCGCTGCTGCATTGAAAGCCGCACAGCTGGTCGATGCCAACCGCGCCGGTGAACTGTGGGATGGCGCCTCCGCCGTCGCGCGTCGTGCGGTGCCGAAGGCCGCATTCGTCAGCCAGCTGACCACCGAGCGCACGCGCCTGGGTGCGCTGGCCGGGCGTGGCCAGCCCACCATCACCCGGGTCAAGTACAGCGCAGGTGCCGCGGTGCCGGAAGGGCTGTACATCAACGTCAGTTTCCCGACCCGTTTCGCCAACAGCGCGCAGCCGGTGCGCGAGCTGGTCTCGTTCCGTTTCGACGAGGACCAGGTGTGGCGTCTGGCCGGTTACAGCCTGCGTGCGTCGGCACCCTGAGGAGATGAATGATGGCAACTGAATTGACGATGCTGGCCTGGTCGGTCCTGCTCGGCTTCGTTTACATCTTCGCCACCTCCACCGTGGTCACCCGCGAGCGCGGGATGAAGTGGAATGCCTCGGCACGCGATGGCGACGCAAAGCCGGTCAGCCCTCTGGCCGGGCGCCTGCAGCGTGCGCAGGCCAATTTCCTGGAGACGTTCCCGTTCTTCGCCGCCGCCGCCATCGCGGTGGTCGTGGCCGGTCGCGGCAATGACACCACTGCACTGGCGGCGCAGGCCTACTTCTGGGCGCGTGTGGTCTATCTTCCCCTGTACGCCGCAGGCGTGCCCTACGTGCGCAGCCTGGTGTGGCTGGTGTCGCTGATGTCGATCCTGGCGCTGGTGTTCGCACTTCTGTAAGTCGGCCTGATCCAGATCAAGGCCGCTCAGGTGCGCGGCGCTATGCTGGCGCGGACTGAATCATCGGCAGGAGGCGCGCATGCGCAGGATGGACGTGGTGGTGGTTGGCGCCGGACCGGCAGGTCTGTGCTTCGCGCGCGCGCTGGCCGGCAGCGGGCTGCAGGTCGGGCTGGTCGAAGTGCAGCCGCGCCAGGCCCTGGCCGAGGCCGCCTTCGATGGCAGGGAGATCGCGTTGACCCATGCCTCGCGGCAGAGCATGGAGCAACTGGGTCTGTGGCAGCGCCTGCCGCAGGCCGAAGTCGCTGAGCTGCGCGACGCCAGGGTGATGAACGGCGGCTCGCCGTTCGCGCTGACCTTCGCCAGCAGCCAGGTCGACGGCCAGCCGCTGGGCTGGCTGGTACCCAACCATCTGATCCGCCGTGCCGCATGGGATGCGGTACAGGGCCAGGACGGCGTGGAACTGTTCGACGGGCGCAAGGTGCAGGGCGTGCAAGCCGATGCACAGGGCCATGTGGTCAAACTCGATGACGGCAGCCAACTGCATGCGCGGCTGCTGGTGGCCGCTGACAGCCGCTTCTCCGCCACCCGCCGCATGCTCGGCATCGGTGCGCAGATGCGCGACTTCGGCAAGTCGATGCTGGTGTGCCGCATGCAGGTCGAGCGCGACCATCGCCACACTGCCTGGGAATGGTTCGGCTACGGCCGCACGATGGCGCTGCTGCCGCTCAACGAGGGCCAGGCCTCGGCGGTGATCACGCTGCCGCCGAGGCAGATCGAGGCGCTGCTGGCGATGGACGAGGTGGCCTTCGGCGAGGCCATCAGTGCTTGCTTCGAACATCGGCTGGGCCGGATGCAGCCGGTGGCCACGCCGCAGGCGTATCCGCTGGTAGGTGTGTACGCGCACCGTTTTGTTGGCGAGCGTTCGGCGCTGATCGGCGATGCCGCAGTCGGCATGCACCCGGTCACCGCGCATGGCTTCAACCTGGGCCTGGCCAGCGCACAGCGGCTGGCGCAGGGCATCGTCGCGCAGCAGCGTCGCGGTGCCGACATTGCCGCCGCCGGCATGCTGGCCAGCTACCAACGGGGTCACCGGCTGGCGTCGCGGCCGCTGTACGAGGCGACCAATGCGATCGCCAGCCTGTACACCGACGATCGCCGCCCGGCGCGGCTGCTGCGGGCGGCCGGCCTGCGCCTGGCGCAGGGCGTGGCACCGTTCAGGCAGCTGATTGCCTTGCACCTGACCCAGCGCGTAGCCTGAACAGCCTCACATCAGCCGGCGGCCAGCACCCGGATCTGGCTGTCGGCGAACTCGACCACCTGGCCTGCGCGGATCTTGCAGGCCTTGCGCAGTTCGACTTCGCCGTCGACCCGCACCAGGCCTTCGCTGATGACCATCTTGGCTTCGCCGCCGCTGGTGACCAGGTCGGCCAGCTTGAGCAGCTGCTTGAGTTCGACGTAGTCGCCGTCGAGGTCGAATTCGAGAATCTGCATGGAGCGGGGTTCCTGGGAAGAGGGGCGCAGGCCAGCGGCCGGGCCGGGAAGAGGGCGCGTATTGTGCGCCAGCACGGGGCATGACGGCACGCGCACGGAAAGCTGTACGCCTCGTTCAGGATCAATGCGGTATCATCCCGCTCTGAGCGAGTGAAATCTCCTCCGACCGAGCAGCGCCAGGGCACGCGATAAGAAGGGCGCCCAAAGCGCGGACCATCCCTTTTTTATCGCACTGCCAGGAAGACGGCAGTGCCTTCGGAGTTCCCCATGTCCCAAGATTCCCAAGCGCCGCTGCAGTTCGCGCAGCTCGGCCTGTCCGAGCCCGTGATGCAGGCGGTCACCGCCATCGGCTACGAAACCCCGTCGCCGATCCAGGCCGCCACCATCCCGGCGATGCTGGAAGGCCGCGACGTGCTGGGCCAGGCCCAGACCGGTACCGGCAAGACCGCCGCGTTCGCGCTGCCGGTACTGTCCAACATCGACCTGCAGCAGATCAAGCCGCAGGCCCTGATCCTGGCGCCGACCCGCGAACTGGCCATCCAGGTCGCCGAGGCGTTCCAGTCCTACTCGTCGAAGATCCCGGGCTTCCGCGTGCTGCCGGTGTACGGCGGCCAGCCTTACGGGCAGCAGCTGTCGGCGCTGCGCCGTGGCGTGCATATCGTGGTCGGTACCCCCGGTCGCGTGATCGACCACCTCGACCGCAGCACCCTGGACCTGTCCGAGCTGAAGACCCTGGTGCTGGACGAAGCCGATGAAATGCTGCGCATGGGCTTCATCGACGACGTCGAAGCGGTGCTGAAGAAGCTGCCGGAGCAGCGCCAGGTGGCCCTGTTCTCGGCCACCATGCCGCCGCAGATCCGCCGCATCGCGCAGACCTACCTGCAGGACCCGGTGGAAGTGACCATCGCGGCCAAGACCACCACCTCGGCCAACATCCGCCAGCGTTACTGGTGGGTGAGCGGCATGCACAAGCTGGATGCGCTGACCCGCATCCTGGAAGTCGAGCCGTTCGACGCGATGATCATCTTCGCGCGCACCAAGGCCGGCACCGAAGAACTGGCCAGCAAGCTGCAGGCCCGTGGCCTGGCCGCTGCCGCCATCAACGGCGACATGCAGCAGGCCCAGCGTGAGCGCACCATCGCCATGCTGAAGGAAGGCAAGCTGGACATCCTGGTCGCCACCGACGTGGCTGCGCGCGGCCTGGACGTGGAGCGCATCAGCCACGTGCTGAACTACGACATTCCGTACGACACCGAAAGCTACGTGCACCGTATCGGCCGTACCGGTCGTGCCGGCCGCAGCGGCGAGGCGATCCTGTTCGCCACCCCGCGCGAGAAGGGCATGCTGCGCCAGATCGAGCGCGCCACCCGCCAGCCGATCGAAGAGATGCAGCTGCCGAGCGTGGAAGCGGTCAACGACACCCGCATCAACAAATTCACCACGCGCATCACCGAAACCCTCGGTGCCGGCGGCCTGGACTTCTACCGCCAGCTGCTGGAGCGCTTCGAGAACGAGCAGAACGTGCCGGCCATCGAGATCGCCGCCGCGCTGGCCAAGATGCTGCAGGGTGACACCCCGTTCCTGCTGCAGCCGCCGGTGCGTGCCCCGCGTGAAGAGCGCGCCCCGCGCGAGCGTTTCGACCGTAGCGACCGTCCGGAGCGTGGCGATCGCTTCGACCGCAACGAGCGTGGTCCACGCTTCGAGCGTGGCCCGCGTCGCGACGACGCCGAAGGTGGTTTCGAGCAGCGTCCGCGCCGTGAGGTTCCGCCGCGTGGTGCACCGGAGCAGGGCATGGAGACCTACCGCATTTCGGTGGGCCACCAACATGGCGTGAAGCCGGCCAACATCGTCGGCGCCATCGCCAACGAAGCGGGCCTGGAAAGCCGCTTCATCGGCCGCATCGACATCCACGACGACTTCTCGCTGCTGGACCTGCCGGCACAGATGCCGCCGGACGTGCTGTCGCACCTGCAGAAGGTGTGGGTGTCCGGCCAGCAGCTGCAGATGCGTGCGCTGGCTCCGGGTGAAGACACCAACCCGGCCCCGCGTCCGTTCAAGCCGCGCTTCGACAAGCGTGGCCCGGGCGGCCCGGGTGGTCCGCGTCGTGGTGGCCCGGGTGGTCCGGGTGGCCATGGTGGCGACCGCGGCGGTGACCGCGACAGCCGCCCGCCGCGTCGTGACGGCTTCAAGCCGCGCGGCCCGCGCAGCTTCTAAGCCGCACCCGCATCCGTCCATGACAACGCCCGCCCCCGGGCTGGCGTACAGGAAAAGGGGACGGAGGGGATTAAGTCGTAAATGGCAGGCCATGCGCTTATGCCGAAAACGACTTAATCCCCTCCGTCCCCTTTTTCGCATGGCCCACACATTGCCGGTCATAGGCTGGGCCGGTTCCAAGGCAGGTTGTCACCGCAGCACATTCGGGGGGATCCGGGATGGGTAGAAGTGGCACGGACCAGCAGAGCCGGCGGGTGCCGATGACCCGTGGGCTGGGATTGCGCTTTGCGTTGTTGACGGGCATGGCGATCGGGTTGGTCGCGTTGTCCGCGTTGATCCAGGAACTGCAGGCAGCCTCGACGGCCTGGATTGCCGGCCAGGGGTACTGGTCACGAGGACAGCAGGATGCAACCGCTGCGCTGAGCCGCTACCTGGCGCGTGGCCATGCCCAGGACCTGGATGACGCGCGCCAGGCGCTGCGGATTCCATTGGGCGATCTGCAGGCCCGGCTGGCGCTGGAACAGGCGGTACCGGACGAGGAAAAGGCCAGGCAGGGCTTCCTGCAGGGTGGCAACGCGCGCGCCGATATCCCACGCCTGGTGTTCTCGTTCCGCTATGCACGCGACATCGGTGCATTCCGGGAAGCAACCACGCTGTGGCGACAGACCGACGATGATCTGTTGGCCATGCAGCGGCTGGTTGCCGAGCTGCAGTCGGGGCACGCCCAGGGCGTGCTGCCAGCGGCGGACCGCGATCGCTACCTGCAACAACTGCGTGATCTGGACCGGCGGCTGCAGGTGCAGGCGCAGGCATTTTCGCAAGCCTTGCTGCGCATGGCCACGATGGTACGGATCGCCACGCTTGTGGTCGGCGGGTTGTCGGTGCTGGCGATCAGCCTGATGGCGGTGGCCCTCGCGCGCCGCGTCGGCAAGGACCTGACCGAGCATGAAAGCCGCTTCCGTGCGGCCTTCTACCAGGCCAATGTCGGCATGCTCAAGCTCGACACCGACGGCAAGGTGATCGAAGCCAACCAGGCGATGGCCGACATCCTCGACTACCGACGCGACGTGCTGCTGCAGATGTCGCTCGGCGATCTGTTGATGGAAGGCGAACTGGTCATCGATGGCGTCGGCCGCATCGACTGGGACCGGCAGCTGCGGCCGAGTGAACTGCGCTTCTGCCGCCGCGATGGCAGCCTGGTGTGGGGGCGCTGGAGTGGCACCGGCGTGCGCAGCGCGGGAGGCGGCCTGTCGGTGTTTGCGATCATCGAGGATGTCAGCCAGAACCATGCATTGGCACGTGAGATCGAGCATCACGCCAGCCACGATCCGCTGACCGGCCTGATCAACCGCCGCGAGATCGAGCGGCTGCTGGAGCGTGCGCTGCTGCAGGTACGCAGTGATGGCGGTACGCATGCGCTGTGCTACATCAACCTGGACCACTTCAAGCTGGTCAACGACAGCTTCGGCCATGCCGCCGGTGACCAGATGCTGCGCAGTTTCGCCGACTATCTGGTGGCGGCCGTGCGTGACGGTGACTGGGTCGGCCGCCTGGGCGCCGACGAGTTCGCCGTGTTCCTCGCCCATGCCGGGCAGGACGAAGCCAAGCGGGTGCTGCAGCGGGTGATCCGCAACCTGGGCCAGGCCACGTTCCCGATCAGCGAGGGCAGCCCGCAGCTGAGCTGCAGCATCGGCGTGGTCGAGGTCAGTGCAGATGCGCCGGACGTGAACTGGTTGATGAGTGCTGCCGACAGCGCCTGCTATGCCGCCAAGCAGGCCGGGCGCAACCGCGTGCACTGCTTCAATGAGAACCGCATGGCGCTGGAGGAGCGGCGGCAGGAGGCCGAGCGCCTGCAGGGCGTCAGCCTGGCGATGGCCGAGAATCGCATGCTGCTGTATGCACAGCGCATCGCCCGCGTTGGCGATCCGTCCTACCTGCACTACGAGGTGCTGGTGCGCATGCGTGGCACCGATGGCAGCCTGCATCTGCCCGGCCAGTTCATGCCGGCGGTGGAGCGCTATGGCATGGCGGTGGCGCTGGACCGGCACGTGCTCGGGCTGCTGTTCCGCCACCTGCAGGTGTGCCCGGCGCACGTGCGCCAGCTGGGCCTGTGCAACGTCAACGTGTCCGCGCAGTCGATCGCCGAGCCGGGATTCCTCGCCTTCGTCTGCGACCTGCTCGAGCGCAACCGCGCGCTGGCCTCCAAATTGTGCTTCGAGATCACCGAGACCGCGGCGATCAGCAACCTCAGCCAGGCCCGCGCCTTCATCGATGCGGTGAAGGCACGGGGGTGCCGGATGGCGCTGGATGACTTCGGCTCCGGCCTGTCTTCCTTCGGCTACCTGCGCCAGTTGCCGGCGGACATCCTGAAGATCGACGGCGCCTTCGTGCGCGACATGGATACCGACCCGGTCAGCCACGCCACGGTGCGCGCGATCAGCGAGCTCGGGCGCGAGTTGCAGATGGAAGTGGTGGCCGAGTGGGTGGAGACCGCCGAGGTTGCCGGTGCGCTGACCCGGCTTGGCGTGCAGGGGCTGCAGGGCTATGCCATCGAACGGCCGCAGCCGCTGGAGCGGCTGACCCTGGTCGATCTGCGCCCGGTACGGCTGGTCGCGGTGAAGGGGCCGCCGGCGGCTGGCTGAACCGCGGGCGCCGACTTTGGTCTACACATGCGTGGCGTGCCCGGCTGCGATAATGCGCGCCAGGGGCGGCGCGCAGTGGGCGCGGACGTAAGCAGGAACAGGACGTGGCGTGGGCGGCAGGCAGTGGCGGTATGGAACAGGAGCGGTGCTGGCCGTCCTGATGGTGTGGTTGGCGTTGCCGTGGCCGCTTCAGGCTGCAGAGGCCGTGCCGGGCCATGATTATCTCCTGGTCGGCGGCGCTACCGACGAGCCGACGCCGCACCGCGCATGCACGCCGGAGATGCTGTCCGGCGCCCGCCAGCAGGTGCTGGTACCGGCTCCGCCGCAGGGCTGGTCAGGCCAACCGCAGGCGCTGGACGTGTTCAACGTCTTTGCCGGTGAAGTGCGCGTCCAGCATGGCGACCGCGAGATCTGCGGCAACATGCACGACGCGCGCACCCGCGATTCACGTTTCCGGGCTGGCATCGGCCTGGTGGCGGTACCGCCGGCCGGCAGCCATGAGCCGTTCCTGGTCTCCTGGCAGACACCGCTGAAGGCACGTTGGGTACCGACCCTGCGGCTGGGCGCGCCCAGCCCGGTGCAGCAGAACGACACCGCCCGCCTGCTGGTGCGTGCGGCCTGCATCGCGGTGGCGATTGCGCTGGCGCTGTCGGCGTTGATGGCCTTCCTGACCACCCGGGACCGCAGTTTCCTGGTCTACATCGCCGGCACCACCGTGATGGTGCTGTGGCAGGCCATCCTCGGCGGGCTGAGCGGCTATCCGGAACCCTGGCTGCCGGTGGGCGAGCACGGCGCCTGGTGGCTGCTGGCGCTGACCGCTGCGACCCAGGCACTGGTGCTGCCGGCGCTGTGGCGGCTGAACGGAGGCGACCGCGTGCTGCCTCGATCGCGCCCGGCCCAACTGGCGGTGTTGTGGACCCTGATGGCGCTGGCCGTGCTGGTGCCGTGGCTGCGCTGGGAGCATCTGGCCTGGGTCGCGAAGGGCTTGCAGGTGTCCTATCTGTCCGGATGTGGCCTGGCACTGATGGTCGGCGTCTGGGCACGCTGGCGCGGCGACCGTTGGGCACAGGCGGGTCTGGCCGCGCTGGCACCGATGCTGGTACTGATCATCGCCGATGCCTGTGGTGCGGCGTGGCTGCTGGAATACCGGGTGGAGGCGCTGCAGCTGGCGGTGACCTGGCTGTTGATGATGGCCGCGTATGCGTTGAACCAGCGGCTGGGCCGGCTGCGCCAGCAGCGTGATGAACTTCGCCAGCTGGCCGAGACCGATGGCCTGACCGGGCTTCCCAACCGTCGCGCCGGACTGCAGCAGCTGGCCCGCCATCTGGAACGGGTGGACCGTGAGCGCGGCCCGTTGGTGATCGGCTTCCTCGACATCGACCTGTTCAAGGACATCAACGACCGCCACGGCCACGCAGTGGGCGACCAGGTGCTGGTGGCGGTGGCGCGTGCCCTGCGCGCGGCGGTACGCAGCCAGGACGAAGTGGTGCGGATGGGCGGCGAAGAGTTCCTGCTGCTGATGCCCGGCATGCCGCGCGAGGCGGCGTCGGCGCGGCTGGACCGCCTGCGCCAGCGCATCACCGAGGCTGGCCAGGCCCTGCAGGTGCCGGGGCTGGAGGTGACCGCCAGCATCGGCCTGGCGCAGTGGCGACCGGGCGAGGACGATCTGGCCGGGCTGCTGCGGCGCGCCGACCATGCCATGTACGTGGCAAAGCGGGCGGGCCGCAACCGGGTCTTCGACGGTGAGGAGCTCGATCCGCCCGCCCTGGCGTGAAGCGCAGCGGGCGGCGATGCCGGATAATGGGCCGATGACCACCCGACTCAACAAACATATCGCCGACACCGGCTTCTGCTCCCGCCGCGAGGCCGATCGCCTGATCGCCGCGCGCCGCGTTACCGTCAACGGCCATCCGGCCGGTACCGGCGCGGTGGTGGGCGAGGAAGACCAGGTGCTGGTCGACGGCCAGCCGCTGCGCGCCCGCGTGGCACGCAAGCCCGGCGCCCGCCGCCACGTCTACATCGCATTGAACAAGCCGGTAGGCGTCACCTGCACGACCGAAACTTCGGTCAAGGGCAACATCGTCGACTTCGTCGGCCACGAACAGCGCATCTTCCCGATCGGCCGCCTGGACAAGGAATCCGAGGGGTTGATCCTGATGACCAGCAACGGCGACATCGTCAACCAGATCCTGCGCGCCGAAAATGGCCACCAGAAGGAATACCTGGTGGCGGTGAACAAGCCGGTCACCGATGAGTTCCTGCGCGGCATGGCGCGCGGCGTGCGCATCCACGACCAGATGACGCTGCCGTGCAAGACCTCGCGCATCGCCAAGTTCGGCTTCCGTATCACCCTGCAGCAGGGCCTGAACCGGCAGATCCGCCTGATGGCCGCCGAATTCGGCTATCGCGTGACCCAGCTGCGCCGCGTGCGCATCGACAACATCAAGATCGGCGCGCTGAAGCCGGGCCAGTGGCGCAACCTGACCGAGCAGGAACTGCAGGGCCTCCTGCCGAAGCAGCTGGACTGGTAACGCGCGGTAGTGCCGGCCGCTGGCCGGCTGCTCCAAGCATCGAATGCGCGCGGGATGCCGGCCAGCGGCCGGCACTACCCGTTGTGCGGATTACGCGCCGGCATCAGCTAGACTTTGCAGTGACCTGCCGGAACGTGACGCTGCATGATCAAGCCCGACAAGCCTGCCAACGAAGCCCTTCGGCTCGAGGCGCTGTACCGCTACCGGATCCTTGATTCGCAGCGCGAGAAGTCATTCGACGACCTGGTGGCGATCGCCAAGGCGGTCTGCGGTACCTCGATGGCGGCGGTGACCCTGATTGACGTCGAACGGCAATGGTTCAAGTCGATCCAGGGCATCGACGCGGCGGAAAACCTGCGCAGCGAATCGATGTGTGGCCACGCCATCCTGCAGCCGCACCAAATCATGGTGGTTGAGGATGCGTTGCAGGACATCCGCTTCCACGACAACCCGGTGGTGACCGGCGACCCGCACATCCGCTTCTACGCCGGTGCGCCGCTGATCAGTTCCGATGGCCTGCCGCTGGGTACGCTGTGCGTGTTCGATGCACAGCCGCAGCACCTGCCCAGCGACAAGGCCGAGGCGCTGGCCGCGCTGTCACGGCAGGTGATGCTGGTGATGGAGCTGCGTCGTTTCGCGCTCGACATCCAGAAGCACATGCTGGAACGCGATGACTACGAGCGCCTGCTGTCGGAGTACCAGGACGTGCTGCTGGCGCAGAATGCCGACCTGGCCGAACAGAGCCGCACCGATGCGCTGACCGGCCTGCCCAACCGCCGCGCGATGGCAGCGGCACTGGAAGAGGCGGTTGCGGAGATCGATGGGCAACCGGGAGTAGCCTGCGTGGCCCTGCTGGACATCGATCATTTCAAGCACATCAATGACTTCCAGGGCCACGCCACCGGCGACCGGGTACTGGCCGAGCTGGGCGTGCTGCTGCGTTCGCATTTTGCCGGCCGTGGCATGGCCGCGCGCTATGGTGGCGAGGAGTTCGTGGCGGTGATGCCGGGCGCTGATCTGCGCACGGCCGAACTGCAATGCGAGTTCCTGCGCCTGGCCGTGGCGGATCTGCCGCTGGGATTCCCGGTCACGATCAGCATTGGTGTGGCCCAGCACCAGCCCGGTGAAAGCGTGGATGAGATGCTGGCGCGCGCCGACAAGGCGCTGTACCGGGCCAAGGGCAACGGTCGCAACAGGGTGGAGCTGGCGGGCTGAAACACGGCGGTTCGCGCGCTGAACGCATGCGACGCGTGGATGATTCGATGCCGCTCCAGTAGATCCACGCCATGCGTGGATGCTCTTCCCGTTTTACTTGGCGTCGCAGCTCCTGCGATCAGAACCGGCCAGCATGACGTCCCTGTTTCCACGGACACCAGCCATGCTGCAGACCCTGGCCATCGCCCACTATCGCTCGCTGCACGGGCTGGTACTGCCGCTGCAGCCGTTGAACGTGGTCACCGGTGACAACGGCAGTGGCAAATCCAGCCTGTACCGCGCGCTGCGCCTGCTGGCGGAAACCGCCCAGGGCGGCGTCGCGGCGGTGCTGGCCCGCGAAGGGGGACTTGGTTCGGCGCTGTGGGCCGGCCCCGAATCCATCGATCGCCGGGTCGCGGCCGGCGAGATCCCGCTGCAGGGCGGGCCCCGGCAGGCGTCAGTGGGGCTGAAGCTGGGATTCACCACCGACGAGTTCGGCTATGCCATCGACCTGGGCTACCCGCCACCCAGCCGTTCCGCGTTTGCGCTGGATCCGCAGATCAAGGCGGAGGCGATCTGGGCCGGGCCGTTCCTGCGCAGCGCCAACCTGCTGGTCGATCGCCGTGGGGCAATGGTGCGGCAACGCCATGCGCACGGCTGGGATCTCGTGGATGACCGCTTGTCACTGTTCGACAGCCTGTTCACCCAGGTCGGCGATCCGCAGCGCATGCCGGAAACCATCGCCCTGCGTGAGTACATCCGTCGCTGGCGCTTCTACGATCATTTCCGCAGCGACGCCGATGCCCCGGCGCGACAACCGGCGATGGCAACGCGCACGCCGGTGCTGCATCACGACGGCCGGGATCTGGCGGCGGCCTGGGTGACCATTCTCGAGATCGGAGATCCGGTTGCGTTGGCACGCAGTGTCGATGACGCCTTCCCCGGCGCCACGGTCGGCTTCGAAGAGCTGGACGGTCGACTGGCCCTGCGATTCCACCAGCCCGGGCTGCTGCGGCCGTTGTCGATGGCCGAATTGTCTGACGGTACCCTGCGATTCCTGCTGCTGGCCGCGGCACTGCACACGCCGCGGCCACCGCCGCTGCTGGTGCTGAACGAGCCGGAGACCAGCCTGCATCCGGACCTGCTGCCGGCGCTGGCGCGGCTGATCATCGCCGCCAGTGCGCGCAGCCAGGTGTGGGTGGTGTCACACGCCAGCCGGCTGATCGCGGCGTTGGAGCAGGCGCCGGGCTGCCACTCGCTGCATCTGCACAAGGAACAGGGCCGCACGCTGCTGAGCGGGCAGGGCCTGCTGGATGCGCCGGCCTGGCATTGGCCGCAGCGTTGAGACATCGATCCGGATCCGGCAGATCCACGCCATGCGCGGATGCACTCAATCGGCGATGTTGCGTGCCTCGGCCGTGCCAAGGATTTCCGGGTGCTGCACCGGCTTGCGGCGGTTCAGCAGCGGATGCAGGAACACCGCGCCGACAATGATGGCCACGCCCAGGTAGAACCACGGCGTGACCTCGTGCTGCTCGCGCAGCAGCACCACCGCCAGCACCACCGCATAGACCGGCTCCAGGTTGGTCACCAACTGCACCGTATAGGCGCTCAGGTGGCGCAGTGCGACCAGGGCCAGGGCGAACGGCAGCAGCGTGCAGAACCCGGCCAGCACCAGCAGCAGGATGCTGTCGTGCAGATTCGGGACCACCCACAGCGGGCTGGCCAGTGCTGGCAGCAGGTAGGGCATCAGCGGTGCCAGCAGGGTCAGGGTGAGGGTGCCGGCACCCAGCTCCAGGGCGGTGACCGTGAGCGGATCGGCGTGGCTGACCATGCGCTTGTTGAGCGAGCCGAACACCGCCACCAGCAGCGCCGATATCGCGCCGATCAAGACACCCAGGCGCATGCCATCGGGCACGCCACCGACCACCAGCGCAACACCCGGCAGCACCGCCAGGCCGAACGCCAGTTCACGTAGCTGGAACGGCCGCTTGGCGACCCAGGGTTCGATGATCGAGGTGAACACCGGGGCCAGTGCAATGCAGGTGGCGGCCACCGAGGCATTGGCCAGCTTCACCGCGCCGTAGAAGGTCAGCCAGTGCAGGGCGACCAGCGCACCGATACCGGCGTAACCGGCCACCAGCCGCAGGGGCAGGGTGCGCAGCCCGCGCCAGACCCGCGGCAGCAGGGCCAGCATCGCCGTCACCAGCAGCATGCGCCACCACACCAGCGGCAATGCGGGCAGGGTGATCAGCTTGCCGAGGATGGCGGTGACGCCCCACAGCAGGACACAGAAGTGGATCTGCCACAGCGCTTTGCGGGTGTCGGGTGTGCTCATCCGCCTATTGTGAGGCAAGGCGAACGTCGCAGCGCTACCCGCGTGCGGGATCGCTGCCCTGGCCAACCCGCCGCTGCAGGGCCATCGCCGCCGCCGGGTTGCGTGCCTTGCCCGCGCCGATGCACAGCAGGTAGACCTCGCGCGGGGTTTCCGGAGCTGGCGCGGCCAGGCAGGGCAGGTCATCCACTGGTTCACCGCATGACCAGCGGCGTGCGCGTTCGGCCCAGCGCTGCTGCACGGGCGCCGGCAGGCCCTCGTTCAAGCGGGCCTGGCTGCGCTTGATCCGCGCATAGACGAAGCCGGCACTGACATCGCCGTGCAATGGCGCCTCGTCGCTATCCTCGATCACCAGCGCCACGCCGTGGCGGCGGGCGGCGTCGACCAGTGCCGGGCCATGTGCCTCGGCGTTGCGGACCTCCAGCGCATGCTGCAGCGGCACCCCGTCCAGATGCTTCGGCAGCTGTGCCATCAGCCGTTCCAGTGCTTCGGCGTCGGCCGGATGCCGTGGATCGAACTGCCACAGCAGCGGGCCCAGCCGGTCACCGAGCGCGGTCGCCGCCTGCAGGAAGGGCGCGGCCGCCTCGACCGTGCTGGACAGGTCGCGGCGCTGCACCAGGTAGCGTGGCGCCTTCATCGAAAACCGGAAGCCTTCCGGCGTTTGTGCGGCCCACTGCGCGCACTGCGCGGCGGTGGGCGTGCGGTAGAAGGTGCCGTTGATTTCGATGCAACGCAGGGCACGGCTGGCGTGGGCCAGTTCTTCACGCTGTGGCAGGCCTACGGGGTAGAAAACGCCGCCGCGCCATTCGGGAAACACCCAGCCACCGATGCCGCAGCGAATCGCTCCGGCGGTCACTGGCCGTGGTCCGCGCGCCACGGGTCGTAGCTGCCGAACCACCACAGGTAGCCTTCCGGGTCGGCGCAGGCATAGCCACGGCCGCCGTAGTCCTGGTCGGCGATGTCGATGACGATTCGGGCACCGGCGGCCTTGGCCCGGGCGTAGTGCGCGTCGGCATCGGTGACGATCACGCAGGCACTCTGCGTCTGGCGGCCGCCGACCTCATCAGGCATCGCCGCATGCTCGCTCCACGCGCTCTGGTTGCTGGCCGAGCCCAGCATGATCATGCCGGTGCCGAAGGTCAGCTGCGCATGGAACACCGTATCGCCGTCGGCGTAGACGGCCTGGGCATGGAAGCCGAAGGCGCGCTGCAGCCAGTCGATGGCAGCCTGCGCATCGCGGTAGCGCAGGCACGGAATGATGGTGGAGCCGCTGCTCGGTTGGCCGTTCTCGCCCATGACACCCCTCCTATGGCACAGGGCAGGGTGCAACGCAGAACGTTACCATCCCGCGAAACCCCGGTGACGGCCTGCACATGGCCGCCACCCCTGTTCGGAGATCGTGCTGGATGAAACCCTGGATTGGAGGAGCCGTGCTGCTGGCGTGCACGACCATGGCGAGCGCTGCCACCCCGGCGCAGCTGCAGGAGCTGGATGCAACCGTCGAGCGCGTGCGCGCGCAGTTCGACGTGCCCGGTATTGCCGTGGCGGTGGTCAAGGATGGCGAGGTGGTGCTGGAACGCGGTTGGGGCGTGCGCGAGCAGGGCAAGCCGGAACCGGTGCAGGCCGATACGCTGTTTGCCATTGCGTCCAACACCAAGGCGTTCACCGCCACCTCGCTGAACCTGCTGGCCGAGGACGGCAAGCTGAAGATGGACGACAAGGTGATCGACCACCTGCCGTCGTTCCGCATGTCCGATCCGTTCGTGACCGGCCAGATGACGATCCGCGACCTGCTGTCGCACCGCAGCGGACTGAGCCTGGGCGCCGGTGACCTGTTGTTCTGGCCGACCACCTCCTACAGCAACGCCGAAGTGGTGGAACGGCTGGGCAAGGTGCCGCTGAAGGGTGGATTCCGCGAGGGCTATGCGTACGACAACATCCTGTACGCGGTCGCCCAGCAGGTGATCGAGCATGTTTCCGGCATGAGTTACCAGCAGTTCCTGCAGACCCGCATCTTCGACAAGGTGGGCATGGCCGGCACGCGCTACAACGCCGATCACCTGAAGCCGGGCGACAAGGCTGCGGTCGGCCACGCCAAGTACGATTTCAAGGACCTGCGCACCGTCGCGCCGCTGACCTGGTCGAACAATGCCGGCGCCGGCGGCATCTATTCCAGCGCGCACGACATGGCGCGCTGGATGCAGGTGCAGCTGGCCGAAGGCAAACTGGCCGATGGCACGCCGTTGTTCACCGAGAAGAGCCAGCAGCAGATGTGGCGGATGATCACGCCGCAGTCGATCCCGGCGCCGAGCGTGCCGGAGCTGGCACCGGCGCGGGCCAACTTCGCCGGCTATGGCGAAGGCTGGAGCCTGAGCGACTACCGCGGGCAGAAGCTGGTCTGGCACACCGGTGGCTGGCCGGGCATGGTTTCGCGGCTGACCCTGGTACCGGGCGAGAAACTGGGCGTGGTGGTGCTGACCAATCAGGAAGTGGGCGCGGCGTTCAATGCGATCACCCTGAGTGTGCTCGATGCTTACCTGGGCGGTGAAAAGCATGACTGGGTGGACGCCTATGCCAAGGCCGTGGCCAAGGGACAGGACAAGGCCGACGAGGCATGGGCCAAGCACCAGAGCGCGCGCGACAAGGGCAGCAGGCCGTCGCTGGCGCTGGCCGGCTACACAGGCACGTTCCGCGACCGCTGGTATGGCGACATGCAGGTCAGTGCCGAGGGCAAGGGACTGCGCCTGCGCTTTGCCAGGACCGCGCAGCTGAGCGGACGCCTGGAGCACTGGCAGCACGACACCTTCATCGTGCGCTGGGACGACCGTTCGCTCAACGCCGACGCGTTCGTGAACTTCAGCCTGGACCCGGATGGCAAGGTGCGCGAGGTGCGCATGCAGCCGATTTCCGACCTGACCGATTTCAGTTTCGATTTCCAGGACCTGCTGTTCACCCCAGTGAAATGACGCCGCGGAGCGTGGCCCGGCGCTGACGTTTGACGAATCCGATGGGTAGTGCCGGCCGCTGGCCGGCAACCTCATGATCCCCGGATGCGTCGCAAGGGTGCCGGCCAGCGGCCGGCACGACCGCAGCCGCAGCCGCAGCGATCGTCGGCCGGCGTACACATGCGGCATGGGATACTCCGCCAGCTAAAGATGGCGAGGGAATGCGATGTTCCGTTGGTTTGAATCCCTGATTCCGGTGTTCCCGCCCGTGGACGGGCGGATGCCTCCGCGCAAGGTGCTGCCGTTCTACCTGCACTACCTGCGCCCGGTGTGGCCGGTGCTGCTGGCCACGCTCATCGCCGGCCTGCTGCTGGCGCTGGTGGAAGTGGCGATGTTCGATTACCTGGGCCGCATCGTCGACATGGTCGCCGAGCAGCCCGGTGCCGACTTCTTCAAGCGCCATGCCAACGACCTGGGCTGGATGCTGTTCATCACGGTCATCGCGCGTCCGATCCTGGTCGGCCTGCACAACCTGCTGGTCAACCAGGCCATCGTGCCCGGCCTGAGCAACCGCTCGCGCTGGTTGATGCACAACTATGTGGTGCGGCAGAGCCTGAGCTTCTTCCAGAACGACTTCGCCGGCAGCGTCGCCAACCGGGTGATGCAGACCGGTACCTCGCTGCGCGAGTCGGCGGTGCAGATGGTCGATTCGCTCTGGTACATCGTGGTCTATACCGGCACCGCGCTGTACCTGTTCGCGCAGGCCGACTGGCGGCTGATGGTGCCGCTGATCCTGTGGCTGCTGGCCTATGCGTTGATCATGGTCTACTTCGTGCCGCGCGCGAAGGAACGGGCCTGGATTGCGTCCGAAGCGCGTTCCAAGGCGATGGGCCGCATCGTCGATGGCTACACCAACATTCCCACGCTGAAGCTGTTCGCCCATGGCGGGCGCGAGCAGGCCTACGTGGCCGAGTCGATCCAGGAACTGGCGGTCAAGCACCGCGCGCAGACCCGGGTGACCACCGGCATGGACCTGACCATCGCCATCGTCAACGGTTTCCTGATCGCCGGTACCTGTGGGCTGGCGCTGTGGCTGTGGAATGGCGGCCACATCACCGTCGGTGCGATCACGCTGGCGACCGGCCTGGTGATCCGCATCCACAACATGTCCGGCTGGATCATGTGGACCATCAACGGCATCTTCGAGGACATCGGCACGGTGCAGGATGGCATCACCACCATCGCCCAGCCGCTGACCGTGCAGGACCGCGAGGATGCGGTGCCGTTGCAGGTGACCCGTGGCGGCGTGCATTTCCAGGACATCCACTTCCACTACGGCAAGAAGGGTGGCGTGATCGCAGGCCTGGACCTGGTGGTGAAGCCGGGCGAGAAGATCGGCCTGGTCGGTCCTTCGGGTGCCGGCAAGTCGACCCTGGTCAACGTGCTGCTGCGCCTGTACGACCTGGAAAGCGGCCGCATCCTGATCGACGGCCAAGACATTGCCTGCGTCACCCAGGAAAGCCTGCGCCAGCAGATCGGTGTGGTCACCCAGGACACCTCGCTGCTGCATCGCTCGATCCGCGACAACCTGCTGTACGGCCGTCCAGACGCGACCGATGAGCAGCTGCGCGCTGCGGTGGCCAAGGCGCGTGCCGAAGCCTTCATCGACACGCTGGTGGACGGGCAGGGGCGTCGCGGCTACGACGCGCATGTCGGCGAGCGTGGCGTGAAACTCTCCGGCGGCCAGCGCCAGCGCATCGCCATTGCCCGCGTGCTGCTGAAGGACGCTCCGATCCTGGTGCTGGACGAAGCAACCTCGGCACTGGACTCGGAAGTGGAAGCGGCGATCCAGGACAGCCTGGATGAGCTGATGGGCGGCAAGACGGTGATCGCGATCGCGCACCGGCTGTCGACCATCGCGCGCATGGACCGGTTGGTGGTGATGGACCAGGGACGCATCGTGGAGACCGGCACCCATGCCGAGCTGATTGCGGCCGGTGGCCTGTACGCACGGTTGTGGGCGCGGCAGACCGGTGGATTTGTTGCTGCCGATCAATGATCGCTTCGGGGTCGGATCCCTTTCTGCAGGAAAGGGCTCTGACCCCAGCGTGTTTCCGGAGACCTGCATGATCCGCCCCCTGCGCTCCCTGTTGCTGGCACTCAGCCTGGTTACCACGGTTGCCACGGCTGCGCCGGCACCCATGGACGGCGACCAGCTCGAGCAGGTCGTCCTGCTCAGCCGTCACAACCTGCGCGCGCCGGTGGTGGCCTCCGGCGCGCTCGCCAATGCGACGCCCGAGACCTGGCCGCGCTGGGAGGTGGCACCGGGCGAGCTGACCACCAAGGGAGGCGTGCTGGAGGTCTACATGGGCCGCTACATCGCCCAGTGGCTGCGCCAGGCGCAGCTGTTGCCGGTGTCGGGTTGCCCGCAGGAGGATGACTTCCACGCGTACGCCAACAGCCTGCAGCGCACCCAGGCCACCGCGCAGTTCTTCGTTGCCGGTGCTTTCCCGGGCTGCCATGTTGCGGTCGAACAGCGCATGCCGCTGGGCTCGATGGATCCGTTGTTCGATCCGGTGATCCGCCGCGACGACGCGGCATTCCGCACGCGCGCGCTGGAGTCAATGCAGCGAGCGCTGGCCGCAGTGGACCTGGCACCGGCTTTGTCCGTGGTGGAGGAGATCACCCGCTATCCGCAGTCGACGGCATGCAAGGGGCACAGCGACTGCCATCTGGCGCTGGCCGATACCACCTTCAGTACGGAACCGGGCAAGGAGCCTCGCGCGTCCGGATCACTGGCGCTGGCCAGCGGGCTGGTCGATGCCTTGTTGATGGAGCACTACCAGGGCAGTGGCATCCCCCGCGAAGGCTGGGGCCGGTTGACCACCGAGGCGCAATGACAGGCGCTGGCGCAGATCCGCAACCGCTACCAGGACATCCTGTTCGGAACGCCCGAGGTGGCGCGTGATGTGGCCGCTCCGCTGCTGACAAGAGTGAATGCGTTGTTCGACGACCCGGCGTCGCCGAAGGTGACCCTGCTGGTCGGTCACGATTCCAACATCGGCTCGGTGCTGGCGGCGTTGGGAATCAGCGACTACAGCCTGCCGGGGCAGTACGAGAAGACACCGATCGGTGGCCTGCTGCAGTTCGAACGCTGGCGTGATCGCCACAGCGGGGTGGAACGGATCCGCCTGGCCTACGTCTACCCGACCACCGCGCAGCTGCGCGATGCGCTGCCGCTGGCCAACGCGCAGCCGCCGGGCCGCGTCGTGCTGCGTGTGCCGGGGTGCGCGGCTCAGGGGTGCACCGTCGCCGAGTTCCAGCGCCTGCTGCATCCGAAAGCCCGCTGAGGCGCGCTGCTAACGCAGCGGCGTGCGCACGATGCCATGCGTGGCCATCAGCGTAAGGTCGCCGCCCAGCCGTGGCGAGTGGAACGGTCCGCGCGCATGCGCGGCGTCGAACACGCCGCCGTCAGGTGAGCGCAGGCGGTAGAACTCGACCCAGCCGCTGGCCTGCAGGGGCAACTGGGCAACGCCGGTGTGCTGGTTGAACCATGCAGGGTCCCTGCTGCCTTCGATGACCCGCCGCGCCAGGCGGTCGATCGCGTGGTTCCTGCTGGCATACCAGTCCTGGCCGCGCAGACGCGCCAGCTCGGCCATCATCACCAGTGGCGCCAATGCGTAGTCGTGGTAGTGCAGGGCCCGTTGCCCGCGGGCCATCTCCAGCGGCAGGCTGCCATCGTCCTGGATGTCATCGATGCCCTTCTGGAACGCGGCGTGGCCGGCCTGCCACAGGGCATCGTCGTCGGTGGTCAGGCCGGTGGCCAGCACGCCCAGCCCGCCCCAGTAGTAGTGGTTGTTGCGGCGCCGTTTCGGATTGTCCCAGTACGCCAGATTGGCCCGTGCCAGCTTCTGCAGCCACGGATCGATACGCGCACGCTGCTGCGGGTTGGCCTGGTCATGCACTTTCAGGTACGCCATGGCTACCGCATCGAGCATCCACTGACGCATGTAGAACGACTGATCGTTGTTGACCCGGATCATCTGCCCGAGCATGGCGCCGTCGTCGGCCCACGCACCCAACCAGCTCAGCGTGCACTGTGCCGCTGCCGGGTCACTGGTGCGCAGGTAGTCATCGCTCATGCGCGCGACGTCGGCGGCATAGCGGTCCAGCGGCGCAGTGGCGTCCTTGTTTTGCTGGTGCAGTACCGGGTCGATCACCGAGCCGACCTTGTCGGTGTAGTAGCCAAGCGCGCGGATGTCCGGCTGGCCGGGCGGCGGTGCGGGGCAGGCGGCGAAGGCACCCGCACTGGCCATCAGCGTGGGCAGCAGGGCGAGGCGCAAGGGGAGAGACATTGGAAACCGGCGGAAGGGAAATCCGGCGAACGATGCGCCTGGCCATGTTGCCGGCATGTGATGCGGAGATGGCTTGGCGATCCCCCACATACAGATCGGCCCGGGTTTCCCCGGGCCGATCCGCTTCAACTCACACCACCCCGATCACTCGATCGGCTGGTCCAGCATCAGCTGGCGTGCGAAACGCACCGGGGGTGCGCCGTAGGACAGTACCTGGTCGTGGTACGCCTTCAGGTTGAACTTGTCGCCCAGCTTCTCCTGCACCGCCTTGCGGGTGTCGAAGTGTTCCTGCGCACCGACGAAGTAGGTCGGTAGCTGTGCCGAGGTCAGCTGTGCACGCACCCACTTGCCCGCCGCTTCGCTTTCCTGCTGGAACGCGTCGTGGGTCATCAGGTGCATCGCCTTCTCGCGATCCCAGTTGTCCACGTGCACGCCCTGGTCGAGGATCGCGTTGGAGATCGTGCGCAGGTAGAACTTCAGCTGCACCAGGTGGAACAGCGGGTCGTTGTTGAGGTAACCCTGCTCCTGCATCATGCGCTCGGTGTAGACCGCCCAGCCTTCGGCGAACAGGCCTGAACGCAGCACCGCACGCAGGGTGGAGGGGAACTTGGCCGAATGCCAGCCTTCCAGGTAGTGGCCCGGGGTGCCTTCGTGGATGCTCAGCAGGTGGATCATGCGCGAGTTGTACTCACGCAGGAACGAGTCGACCTGCTTGTCGTTCCAGTCGTCCGGAATCGGCGACACGGCGTAGAAGGTCTTCAGGTTCTTGTCCAGCGGACCCGGTGAATCACAGTAGGCCACGGCCACGCCACGCTGGAATTCCGGCATCAGGATGATGTCCACCGGCGCGTCGGGCAGCGTCATCAGATCGTGCTCGCGCACGAACGCGGTGGACTGCTCCAGTGCGGCCTTGGCATCGTCGACGACCTTGTCGCGTGCCGGCTTGTCGGCGTAGGCCAGCTCCAGCGCAGCTTCAATGGCCTTCTGCTGCTGCTCGTCGGTCGGCTGGGCCGGCATCTCCGGCGCACCCGGCTTGTCCTTCAGCACGGTCTGCGCGATGCCGTACATGTCTTCGCGCACGCGCTTGAGTTCGGCGCGTGCACGCTCACCGATCTCCTGGCGCGACAGCGAGGAGCTCAGCGCGAACTTCAGCTTCTGGTCGTACTTTTCCGCACCGATGCGGAAGTCGCCCTTGGCATTCGGCACCAGGGTCTTGTCCAGCCAGGTCTGCTGCTCGTCCACCGCCTTCTTCAGGCCGTCGATGGCGGCCTGCAGGCGCTGCTGGTCGGCCTGCGGCAGTTCACCGATGTGCGGGGTGATGAAGGTATCGACGATGCTGAGGATGCCCTTGTTCTGCTTGGCCACCGTTTCGGCGTGGATCTTCGGCACCCGTGCCGGATCCAGGTTCTCGCGGGCCTGGGCGAAGATCGCCGGCAGCTTTTCCATGCGCGCGGTGGCCGACTTCAGGCGCTCCGGCAGCGGCGCGAACTCGCGCGCCATCAGGCCGTAGATCGCGCTGCCGGCAATGCCGTTGTACAGCTGCGGGTCCCACTTGCCGGACTGCAGCACTTCGGCGTTCCATATTTCCGACTGCAGCTGGTTGCGCAGGATCGCCGCGTCTACCTGGTTCTCGCGGCCCAGCTTGGCCACCTCGATCTTGTCCAGCTCGCCCAGCAGCGCCTTGTAGGCTGCCAGGGTCTTCTGCTGGCCGGCGGCACTGAGGTCGTCCAGCTCGCTGTCGTAGCGGTGGTCACCGATCTGGGTAGCGCTGACCGGCGACAGCTGCATCCAGGTGTCCAGGGCGCGCTTGGACAGGTCGGCGAAGGCGGCATCGACCGCCGCGTCACCGGCCTGCTGGCTGGTGGCCGGGGTGGAAGCGTTGGTCGGGGCGTCGGCCGGCTGGCAACCGGCCAGCGCGGCGACCAGGGCGAGGGCAAGAAGATGCGGGCGCATCGGCGTTCCTGTACGGGGTCAAACCCTGAGCATAGGGCCGCGTGGCTGCTTTGTCCCCGTGCCATAGGATTACCATGGGCGCAGACAAGGACCCTCCAAAGGAGCGCAGAACATGGAATACCAGGGAAGCTGCCATTGCGGCAGGATCGCATTCACCGTACAGGCCGGGGCGCCGATCAGCGACGCCATCGACTGCAACTGCTCGATGTGCCGCCGCCGTGGCAGCCTGCTGTGGTTCGCCCCGCGCGAAGCGTTCCAGCTGAGCACCGATCCGGCGGACGTGGCCACCTACCACTTCAACAAGGCCCACATCGACCATCACCATTGCCGCGAATGCGGCATTGCCCCCTACAGCGAGGCGGTGGATCCGCGCAGCGGTGTGCCGATGGTGGCGGTGAACGTGCGCTGCGTGCCTGCAGTGGATCTGGCCACGCTGGCGGTGACCTCCTACGACGGGGCCGCACTGTGAGGCCGGTGCGCGCGTGGACGTGCATGGCGGCAATGCCGGTGCTGCTGCTGGCGCTGGGCGCCTGCGCCAAGCAGGGCGACATGGCGGCGGATGCGGGCGCCACGGCGGCCGAGGCTGCCATCGCTTCACCGGAAGGCGCATTCCTCGCCTACGAACACGACGTGCAGGTGCAACTGGAAGCGGCGCAGATCGCACCGCGCATCCAGCAGGTGGCACAGGCCTGCCAGAGCGCGAAGTTCGGTGACTGCGCGGTGCTGCAGGTAGACCAGCGCAGTGGCGAGCAGCCCAGTGGCGAGGTCAAGGTGCGGATTGCACCGAAGGGCACCGAGCCGTTGATCGCGTTGGCCGGTGAGGGCGGCACGCTGCAGTCGCGCAACACGCGTGCCGAGGACCTCGCGCAGGCCGTGGCCGACACCGCGCTGACCAAGGCGCGGCTGGAGAAGGAACACGCGCGGCTGCTGGCCTACCAGGACCGCAAGGACCTGAAGATCGAGGACCTGATGGCGATCACCACGCGGCTGTCCGAGATCGAGGCGGGTGTCGAGCAGGCCAGCAAGGATGCCGCGCAGCAGCGCCGGCGCATCGATACCCAGCTGGTGACGATCCATTTCGATACCACGTCCGGCCAGCGCAGCCGCAGCGAGATCGGCGAGGCGCTGAGCGAGTCGGGCAGCATCCTCAGCACCAGCGTTGCGTTCCTGATCCGCGCCGTCGCCGCGCTGCTGCCGGTGGCGGTGCTGGCCTTGATCGCGGCCTGGGGTATGCGGGCATGGTGGCGCCGCCGCCGTCGCAAGCTGCCGCCCAACCTCTGAGGTGAAGGCTGATGCCGGCAGCCAGCCGGCATCAGCCCTCGTCGGTCTCGTACTCGACGAACACATCCAGCTCCAGCGCCAGTTCCTGCACCGCGTCGCGCACCTTCTGCGCGGTGCTTTCATTGCCGACTTCCACTTCCAGCTCATGGATGCCCGGGCCGATGTCGTCGGACAGCCCGGCCGAGCTGGAATCGTCGTCGTCCATGTGCGGCATCAGATCGTCGGTTTCCTCGACATGCTCGATGCCCTCCAGGCCGAGCAGCAGGTCGCTGATGGCACGGGCGTCGTCTTCAGTTCCGGTGATGCGCAGTCGCAGCATGGCCATGGCGTAGGTACGTTGTGGAGTTGCCTGCAGCCTAGCCAGCGCCGGGCAAAGAACGGGTGAGGGTGCAGTCAGGCGCGTGTGGCCGGGCGCCCGAGCAGGCTGTCCGGCAATGCCGGAATCGGTGTGCGTTCGTCCTGCGCCTGCTCCAGCAGCCAGTCGATGAACAGGCGTGCGGCCGGGCTGGGCGGTTGCCCTTCGGCATGCACTACGTGATACGCATAGCGCGCCTTCAGCGCCGGGCCGGGCAGGCGCACCACCTCGTAGCGCTGCAGATAGGGCTGGGCGATGTGGGTGCGCGCCAGCACCGCGCCCATGCCATACACCGCAGCACGCATCGCATCGGTGCTGTCGGCGAAGGTGTGCATGGGTGGCAGCGGCGACGGCGTGCGCACGCCGGCGTGGCGGAACCAGTCGCGCCAGCCCTGCGGCGACAGGTCGGTGAGCAGCGGCAGGTCGGCGATGCGCGCCGGATCGACCAGCGTTTCGACGCCGGCCAGTGCCGGTGAGGCGACCGGGAACAGGTAGTCATCCATCAGGTGCTGCGCACGCAGGCCGGGCCATTGGCCCAGGCCGTAGCGGATGCCCACTTCCGGGCCGTTGTCGTCATAGCGATCCAGCCCGCTGCCGGTATGCAGTTCGATGCGGATGTGCGGGTAGGCCTGGGTGAAGCGCGGCAGCCGTGGCAGCAGCCAGCAGTAGGACAGCGAGCGCAGCGTGGTGATCCGCAGCGGCA
The DNA here is from genome assembly GCF_059368675.1 of Stenotrophomonas sp. YJH_SMC_120. Lineage (NCBI taxonomy): Bacteria > Pseudomonadati > Pseudomonadota > Gammaproteobacteria > Lysobacterales > Lysobacteraceae > Stenotrophomonas > Stenotrophomonas sp. YJH_SMC_120. The sequence goes on along the minus strand of NZ_JCAFRY010000001.1, from coordinate 380,123 downwards.
CGCTGTCGGCATCCGGCTGCAGGTGATGGGCGACGGCCGCGACATCGGTGAAGGCGGCGCTGGCGGCGTCGGCCAGTTGCCGGCCCTCGGCAGTCAGGCGCACGCCACGCGCGTGGCGCAGGAACAGGCGCACCTCGAGCACCTCTTCCAGGCGGCGCACGTGGTGGCTGACCGCGCTGGCGGTCAGGTGCAGCTCCTGCGCGGCCTGGGCGAAGTTCTGGTGGCGCGCGGCGACCGCGAACACGGCCAGTGCGGGTAGCAGGGAAGGGCGTAGCAGCATGTCGAGCCTCAAACCATATTTGTGGCTGGCAGCGATACTACGCGCTTGTGCAGCGGGCGTCTGCGCCTGATCCTGTCCGCCTTGGCGAGGAATTGACGATGTACGGAGGCAAGGCATGAATGCGGTCCCACAGGCGGCCGAGCGCGATTGGCGCACGCCGCTGGAATTGACCCTGCTGGGCGCCATCTGGGGCTGCTCGTTCCTGTTCATGCGGGTGGCGGTGCCGTCGTTCGGCCCGTTCGCGCTGGTCGAGGTGCGGCTGGTGCTGGGTGCGCTGGTGCTGCTGCCGTTCCTGTGGCGCGCCCGCGCGCAGTTCCCGCCGCGGCGCTGGCTGTGGCTGGCGCCGATCGGCCTGATCAACTCGGCGTTGCCGTTCGTGTTGTTCGCCTATGCAGCGGAACAGGCGCCGGCGGCGATCGGCGCGATCTGCAATGCGATGACCGTGCTGTTCGCCGCGCTGATCGCCTTCCTGTTCTTCGGCGAGAAGATCGGCTTGCGCCGCGCCGGTGCCTTGCTGGTTGGCTTCGCTGGCGTGGTGGTGCTGGCCACCGCCAAGGTCTCCGGCCTGAGCATCGGCACCGCAGTGCTGGCCGGTGCAGCGGCATCGCTGCTGTACGGCCTGGGCGTGAACCTGGTGAAGCGGCACATGACCGGCCTGCCCTCGGCCGCCGCCGCGGCAGCCACGCTGTCGTGTGCCTCGCTGTGGATGCTGCCGATGGCGGTCAGCCACTGGCCGCAGGCGGCGATTCCGTTGAAGGCCTGGGGCGCGGCGATCGCATTGGGCGTGGCCTGTAGCGGCCTGGCGTACCTGATGTTCTATCGCCTGATCGGCCGCATTGGCCCGTCACGCGCGTCGACGGTGACCTACCTGATTCCGCTGTTCGGCGCGGCGTTTGCGTGGTTGTTCCTGGGTGAGGCGGTGACGGTGCAGATGCTGATTGCGGGTGTGTTGATTCTGGGCAGCGTGGCGGTGAGCCAGAAGGGCTGAGGAATTGGCGTTTTGCGCGTTGCGCGTGCTGAAGGTGCTTCACTGTTCATGGGCGTTACTTTTCTTTGTACGCAAAGAAAAGTAACCAAAAGAAACGTTCCGCCGGTCGCGAGCCGGTGCTGCGCACCGGTGCCCTGCGCTCCTCGGCCCGTCGAGGGACGGCGCGGGAACTCGCTGCGCTCAGACACCCGCGCCTCTTCGCCCTCGCCGGACCTGCGGTGCTCGGCTCGCTCAAGGCGGATCCAAGATCAAAGGCAGAAGCGGTCGCTTCGCTCGCCGGGCCCGGCCCGGCACTACCATGCATCGTCGTGCAGCTGTGGCTCTTGACCTTGGGTCCGCCTTGAGTGAGCCGAGCATCGCAGGGGAATCAGGGGCGAAGAGGTGCCGATGTCTGAGCGCAGCGAGTTCGGCACCGTCCCCTGATTCACCGAGAAGCGCAGGGGACCGACGTGCGAAGCACGGCGGCTCGCGACCTGGCGGCGCGTTTCTTTTGGTTACTTTTCTTTTCGCGCGAAAAGAAAAGTGACGCCCATGAACAGTGAAGCAACTTCAGCACGCGTCACGCGCAGGAAACCATCAGCGCACCGGCACCGGAATATTGCAGAGATCGATATGCCCGGCCGGACGCTTGTAGAAATCATCCACGCGATTGCGCCGTGCCTCCACCGTATCGGCAAACGTCTTCGAATCGGTGCGCAGTACCTGGATCGGCGTGCGCTCGGCCGCCGGCACATCGCTGGCACGGCGGATCGACACGATCGGCGTACGCAGTGTCGGGTCGGTGTAGAAGCCCATCGGCGCCGGTCCGCGCGGGATCGCGCTGAGCAGCTCCATGCCCTTCAGCACGCGGCCGACCAGGGTGATGTTGCGGTCCAGCTGACGCGGTGACTGCCCGGTCACCACGTACAGTTCGGCACCGATGCTGCTGTCCTCTTCGTTGCTGCGGCCGGCGCCCAGCATGCCGTAGCAGTGCGCCAGCCAGGCCTTGCCGGCCTGCGGGTCCTGGCCCACCGGGAAGCCATCGACGAAACCGGTCTGCGCGGCCCAGCCATCGCGGTCCGGCAGCACGCTCACCTTCAGGCCGGCGCCGGCGCGCTCGAATTCGGCCGGCAGCTTGCGCTCGGCACTGCCGAACGGCTTGGCCTTGGCGGCGTCATCGGCGTCGGCATCGCCGAACTGCACCACGAAGTTGTCCTGTGAGCGGTAGATGCTGGTGCCGTCCCAGAAGTGCTCGTGGGCGAAGGTCTGGATGTTGGCGACATGGCGCGGGGCGAACTGCGGCGCGAGCTCGATGATCACGCGACCGGCCGGCAGGTCCATGTACAGCAGGTTGGCCGGGTCCGGCGTGCGCCAGTCGCGGGCCGCCGATGCGTCGAGGATCTGCTGCGGGCTGCGGTAGGGCGTGGCCGAACTGGCCATGGCGGGCAGCAGGCAGGACAGGGCGATGGCGGTCAGGGCAAGGCGACGAAGGTGCGGCATGGGATCCCCGGAACATGAACGAGGCTTCGATTCTGCGCGAGCGGCCCGGCCACGCCAACCGGCACGATGACTAACGACACATTCGCTATACCGAACTTCGCACTACTGTGGACTTCAACGTAGTGGAGGGCCGGTCATGTCCGAGGACGATGTCCAGCTGAAGAAGTTCCAGAAGGAGCTCAGCGCCGGAACGGTGTCGCTGGCCCTGCTGGCGGTGCTGGCCCGGGCCGGGGAGCCGCTGTACGGCTACCTCATTGCCAAGGAGCTGGAGCGGGTGGGCGAGGGCGTGCTGAGCGGCAAGCAGAGCGCGCTGTACCCGGTGCTGCGCAATCTGGAAGGAGCCGGCCTGCTGGAAAGCCATGTGGAGCCGTCCAGCAGCGGGCCGCCGCGACGCTACTACCGCATCAACGAACGTGGCCGCGAGGTGCTGGCGCAGTGGCGCCAGGCCTGGCAGGCCACCCGCGATTCCGTCGATTCCGTGTTGGAGGGGGTACCGCAATGAACGATCCGAGCCTGGCAGGCCGCACCCTGCCGACCACCATCCCGCAGTACCTGGCGCAGCTGCGCGCGGCGCTGGAAGGCGCCGACCCGGCGATGGTGCAGGACGCGCTGTACGACGCCGAGGAGTACCTGCGCTCGGAGCTGGCGGCGCAGCCCGGTCGCAGCGAGGCCGAGGTGATCGCCGACGTGGCCGGCAGCTACGGCGCGCCGGACGAAGTGGCCGAGATCTACCGCGAGACCGAAGTGACGGTGAACCGCGCGCTGCGCACGCCGCGTGCCGATACCGCACCGGTGCTGCGCGCAGCGGCGGAAGCCAGTGGCGTCGAGCCGGCCGCACCGCCGCCGGCGCCGGTGCAGCGCTCGCTGCTGGCGCGTTTCTTCGGCGTGGTGACCGATCCGCACACCTACGGTGCGCTGTTCTACATGCTGCTGTCGCTGGCTACCGGCATCTTCTTCTTCACCTGGGTGGTGACCGGCCTGTCGCTGTCGCTGGGCCTGCTGATCCTGATCGTGGGCATTCCGCTGACCGTGCTGTTCTTCGGCTCGGTGCGCGGGCTGGCGCTGCTGGAAGGGCGGCTGGTGGAAGCGCTGCTGGGCGAGCGCATGCCGCGCCGTCCGCGTTACACCGATCGCAGCCGCACCTGGCTGCAGCGCATCGGCGACATGTTCACCGATGGCCGCACCTGGCTCACCCTGCTGTACTTCGTGCTGATGCTGCCGCTGGGCGTCATCTACTTCACCCTCGCGGTGACGCTGCTGTCGCTGTCGCTGAGCCTGATCTGGGCGCCGGTCGCGGCAATCTTCAGTGGCGACATTCCGGGCGTGTACGTCGATGGCGTGAATGTACTGCCGATGGCTGCATCGCCGCTGGTGGCGATCACGGTTGCTGCGGCGGGCGCGCTGCTGCTGCTGCTGACGATGCATCTGGCACGCGGCATCGGCAAGCTGCACGGGCTGATTGCCAAGAACCTGCTGGTGCGGTTGTAACAGGCCAGGGGTCGGATCCCTGTTCGCAGAACAGGGCTCTGACCCCGGATCCCATCATGCTGGGGTCAGAGCCCTTTCCGTTGGAAAGGGATCCGACCCCGAGGCGAGGCATTACCCCGCCTTTCGCCGCAACGGGGTGACGTTGCTCTTCTTCTTCGTGACCTTCGCCGCCGGTGCTTCGGCATGCGCGGCGAAGAAGTCGCGCACCTTCGGGTACACCACTTCGCGCCAGCGACGGCCGCTGAAGATGCCGTAGTGGCCGGCACCTTCGACGATGAAATGCTCGCGTCGGTCAGCAGTGATGCCGGTGCACAGCGCCTGTGCGGCTTCGGTCTGGCCGAGGCCGGCGATATCGTCCAGCTCGCCTTCGATGCTGAGCAGCGCGGTATCGCGGATCGCCGACGGATCGACCTTCTCGCCGTTGACCAACCACTCGCCACGCGGCAGCAGGAAGTCCTGGAACACCACGGAAATGGTATCCAGGTAGTACTTGGCCGGCATGTCCAGCACCGCGTTGTACTCGTCGTAGAAACGACGGTGCGCGTCGGCGTCTTCCAGATCGCCCTTGACCAGGTCGGTGTAGAAATCCCAGTGCGAGCTGAAGTGGCGGCTGGGGTTCATCGACAGGAAGCCGGCGTGCTGCAGGAAGCCCGGATACACGCGACGGCCGGCACCGGGATAGCTGGCCGGCACGGTGTGGATGACGTTGTTCTCGAACCACGACAGCGGGTTCTGCGTGGCCAGGTTGTTCACTGCGGTCGGGCTGCAGCGCGCATCGATCGGGCCACCCATCATCACCAGCGTGCGCGGCGTCGGTTCGCCACGGCTGGCCATCAGCGAAACCGCGGCCAGCACCGGTACGGTCGGCTGGCACACGCTCACCACGTGCAGGCGCTCGACGCCGAGGTGGCGCATGAATTCCTGGATGTAGGCGATGTAGTCGTCCAGGCCGAATTCGCCTTCGCTGGACGGCACCATGCGCGCGTCGACCCAGTCAGTCACGTACACGCGGTGGTCGCGCAGCAGCGTGCGCACGGTATCGCGCAGCAGCGTGGCGTGGTGGCCCGACAGCGGCGCCACCACCAGCACGAACGGCTGGTTGAGCATCGTGTGCAGCTGGTCGGCTTCATTGCTGTGGCGCTTGAAGCGCAGCAGCTTGCAGAACGGCTTGCTCACTTCCTCGTGCACGACGATCGGCACGCGTTCGCCATCGACGTCGATTTCGTTGATGCCCCACTCGGGCTTCTCGTAATCCTTGCCGATGCGATGGAACAGCTCATTGACCGCCGCCAGGCGATCAGCGCCGGGCATCTGCGACCACCAGTGGCCCTGGTTGGCGAAGAACCTGGCGTTGGCCTGGGCCTGGTGCACCCAGGGGGCGAGCAGGTTGCGGGTCAGTTCGTGCAGTTGATAGAGCATGACGACCGAATATGTATGGTCATATGTTGCCGCGCAGCATATCCCATCCGGGTGTCCCGCAGGTTAAGTCGGCTGAAAATAATGAATCCGGATTCACATCCGTTCCAGCGCGGCCGCATCGCCTGCCAGGGCGGGGCCGAGCCAGCAGTGCGACCCTACCGGCTGCAGGCCGTGCCGGGCCAGCGTGCGGCGGTACCAGCGCGCCGGGCGGGCCTGGAAGCCGTCATGGTCGCCCTCGAACTCGTCCTCGGCGGCGAAGGTCTCCAGGAAGGCCACGCCACCGGTCAGCTCGGCCACGCCGGCCAGACCGGCGCGCAGCTCGCGGTCGGGCACGTAATGCATCACGTCCGAGCAGATCAGCAGGTCGACCGGGACACAGGGCCGCAGCCAGGCGAAATCGCCGAAGCGGGCCATGTGCAGGTTGCGGGTCCTGCCGTAGCGGCGCACAGCGTACTCGCTGCTGTCGAAGCCGAGGTATTCGACCTTCGGACGCAGCTTCAGCAGCGGTGCACGCCAGGCGCCTTCACCGCAGCCGATGTCCAGCACGCTGCGGATCGGCCGCTCCAGGTAGTACTCGGCGCTGGCCACGGCCAACGCGACCTTGCGCGCCAGGCGGGCGCTGCCGCCGATGTCGGCACGGCGGTACCAGCGTTGGAAGTAGGCGGCGTCGTAGGTCTTGTCCATGGGGCGGTGCGCGGTCGGGGAAAACGGCGCCTATCGTACGGTGTTGCGACGCGCCATGCGTCGATGTGTCGCGGCGTGCGTGCCTGCAGCGGCTTCGCCACGGCATGCGAGAATGGCCGTCAACCTACGCCAGCCGCCGGAGCGAGCGCATGCAGAGCTACTACTGGGTCAAGACCTTCCACATCGTGTTCGTGGTGGCGTGGATGGCCACGGTGTTCTATCTGCCGCGCATCCTGGTGAACCTGGCCGAGACTGCAGGCCAGCCGGCGGTGACCGAGCGCCTGCAGCTGATGGGCCTGCGCCTGTACCGCTTCGGCCACTCGATGTTCGGCCTGGCATTCCTGCTGGGCCTGGTGCTGTGGCTGGGCTACAAGGTGATTCCCGATTTCCCGACCATGGTCGCGCCTGGTGGCGCCGGCTGGCTGCATGCCAAGCTGGGGCTGGTGGTGCTGCTGCTGGTGTACTTCGGCTGGATCGGCCGCCTGCTCAAGGGCGTGGCCAAGGGCAGGGCGCTGCCGTCGTCGCGCGCGCTGCGCTGGATCAACGAGATCCCGCTGCTGGCCTTCATTCCGATCGTGTGGCTGGTGCTGGCCAAGCCGTTCTGAGGCGGGGGCATCTGCACCCGGTAGATCCACGCCATGCGTGGATGCCGTCAGGGCGCAAACGAAAGCGCCGGGCATTTGCCCGGCGCTTTCGTTTCTGCAATCACCTGCGTGTTGCCGGCCAGCGGCCGGCACTACCAGGCCTACCTGCATGCTGGCCAGCGGCCGGCACTACGTCAGGCTGCTTCGTACGTGCCGTAGCTGCGCAGGCGCGCGTAGCGCTGTTCCAGCAGCTGTTCGGTGGACAGCTTGTCCAGCGCATCCAGCTCGTTCAGCAGCACCGCCTTCAGGCGCTTGGCCATCTGCGTCGGGTTGCGGTGGGCGCCGCCGGTGGGCTCGCGTACGACCTTGTCGACCAGGCCCAGGCTCTTCAGGCGCGGGGCGGTCAGGCCCAGCTGTTCGGCCGCGTCCTTGGCCTTGCCGGCGTCCTTCCACAGGATCGAGGCGCAGCCTTCCGGGGTGATGGTCGAGTACACCGCGTATTCCAGCATCACGGTGCGGTCGCCCACGCCCAGCGCCAGCGCGCCGCCGGAGCCGCCTTCGCCGATCACGGTGCAGATGATCGGCACCTTCAGTTCGGCCATCTCGATCAGGTTGCGCGCGATCGCTTCGGACTGGCCGCGCGATTCGGCGTCGATGCCCGGCCAGGCGCCAGCGGTGTCGATCAGGGTCAGCACCGGCAGGCCGAAGCGCTCGGCCATCTTCATCAGGCGCAGGGCCTTGCGGTAGCCCTCCGGCTTGGGCATGCCGAAGTTGCGCTTGATCTTCTCCTTGGTGTCACGGCCCTTCTGGTGGCCGATCACCATCACTGCACGGCCGTTGATGCGGGCCAGGCCACCCATGATCGCCTTGTCGTCGGCGAAGGCACGGTCGCCGGCCAGCTCCTGGAACTCATCGAACATGACGCGGAGGTAGTCGGCGGTGTAAGGGCGCGACGGATGACGTGCCAGCTGCAGCACCTGCCACGAGGTCAGGTTGCGGAAGATCTGCGCGGTGCGCATGCGCAGCTTGTCCTGCAGCGCGTGCACTTCCGCCTCGACATTGACCGCCGGCCCGGCACTGGCGTTGCGCAGTTCCTGGATCTTGGCTTCCAGGTCGGCGATGGGTTGCTCGAAGTCGAGGTAGTTCGGATTCATCGGAAGCCGTCGTGTAAAGAAGAGGGGAATTCTAGCCGAATGCGCGCAAACCACCCGTACGCCTTCGTCTGGAAGGCGACGGTAGCGCAGCCGGGCGGGGCGCGCCAGTCAGCTCAGGGCACCACCAGGGCGCTGCGGCCCATCAGCTGGCTGCGCTGGGAAACGAAGTCGTTGTAGGCCTCGTTGGCGTCACGGCCCAGCCCGCTGCCCAGGGTGGCGGTGGCCGAGGTGAAGGCCATCTGCGCGGCGAAGTCCTGCTTGCGCAGCGCCTTCTGTTCATCGGCGGTGGTCGCCTTCAGCCAGCGCGCATAGACCTCGCGCAGCGGCGCGGCGTGGGCCTCGAAGGCGGGCACCAGCGCCGGCAGGCTGGCCGGGGCCGGTTCCAGGCTGAACGCCGGGGCCACGTAGCCGGCCGGCTGCTCGCGCTTGAAGGCGCCGGGCTCGCCCATGCCTTCTTCCACGTAAGCGATGAAGTCTGGCGCGGTGAACACCTTGGCCACGATCTGGCCACCGCTGGCGTCGACGTGGGCCACCACCTTTTCCTTCGGGAAGGGTTCGCGCACGCCGTAGGTCCAGCTCTTGTCGATGAACAGGTCGTGGCTCTTCTCGAACGGGCCTTCGAAGTCGACCCCGCCAAGTTCGATGCCCTTGTTGCCGACGCCGAAGTTCTTCAGCTTGCTCTCGTCGGTGACATAGACCTCGCGGGCGATCACGTACTCGCTGAGGGTCGGATTGATCAGGCCGCCACGACCGTCGACGTAGACGATGAAGCGCACGTCGCCGAGCTTGTCGGTGTGCAGGCGGTGCTCGCCGATGGCCAGCGAGATCGGGCGCGAGCCCTGTGCGGCCACCGGCAGGTCCTTGCCATCGATGCTCAGGGCCAGCGGCGCATCGGTCGGGTTGTCGATCTGGAACTCGACCTTCGATGGCGAGCAGGCGGCCAGGGCCAGCGCGGCGGCGAACGGGAACAGCAGGGTCTTCATTGGCAATCGTCCTTGATGACTGGAACGGGAAAAACAGGAATACGGAGGAGCCGACCTCAGCTGGCCCACGGTGGGCTGTAGCGCACTTTCAGCGTGCGCACGGCGGGGTCGGCGCGCAGCGCCTCCATCAACTTGGAATCGATGCGCACCGCGCTCTGCCCGGACACATCGAGCATACCGGCGACGCCGCCGTGCGGGCCCTTCAGCAGCAGGTCCAGGCGCAGCGGCGTGCGCCCCGGGCGATGGCGGTCCAGCAGCGCATTGACGCGCTCCCAGACCGGGCGCTGCTGGCGCAGGTCCAGGCGCAGCGACAGCCGCGTGGCGTAGTTGGCGCAGACTTCGTCGAAGTCCCAGCACTGGCGGATGCGCAATGCGTAGCCGCCGTTGAACTCGTCCTCGCGCAGGCCGCCCTTGACCACCAGGATGCGGTCCTTGGTCATCAGGTGCCCGAACTCGGCCATCGCGTCGGAGAACGCGCTGCACTCGACGCGGCCGCGGCCATCTTCCAGCTGGATGAAGATCTGGCTCTCGCCCTTGCGACGCACACCGACCACCTGGCCGGCCAGCACGGTCTGTACTTCCGGGCGCCAGCGCTTTTCGCCGCCGCCGCCACCACCGCTGTTGGCGCTCCAGATCTTCTCCACCGAACCCAGGTCGTTGCCGACCAGATCGCGTACATCGTCGCGCCATGGATCGAACGGGTGGCCACTGAGATAGAAGCCCAGCGTGTCGCGCTCGCCGTTGAGGCGCTGCAGCAGCGGCCATTCTTCGGCTTCGGGCAGGTCCAGCTGGATCGTGGTCGCGCTCGGGTCCGGGCCACCGAACAGCGAGTTCTGTCCCGAAGCGCGCTCGCGGGCCATCTGGTCGGTAGCCTTGATCACCTCCGGCAGCTGCAGCATCAGCGAGGCACGGTTGCGGCCAAGCTCGTCCAACGCACCACAGTTGATCATCGCTTCCAGCGTGCGCCGGTTGAGCTTGGCCGAGCCGACGCGGGTGCAGAAGTCGAGCAGGTCCTTGAACGGGCCGCCCTTCAGTCGCTCCTCGACCACCGCCTCGCAGGCACCCTGGCCGACGCCCTTGATCGCACCGAGGCCGTACTGGATGGTGTCCGGGGTCACCGCTTCGAACATGAAGGCCGACTGGTTCACCTTGGGCGGCAGCACGGTCAGGCCGAGGTTGCGCACCTCGTCGAGGAAGCCGACCACCTTGTCGGTGTTGTCCAGATCGGACGACAGCGTGGCCGCCATGAACTCGGCCGGGTAATGGCGTTTCAGCCATGCGGTCTGGTAACTGACCAGCGCGTAGGCGGCGGCGTGCGACTTGTTGAAGCCGTAGCCGGCGAACTTCTCCATCAGGTCGAAGATCGCGTCGGCCTTGGCTTCGTCCACGCCGTCCTTGGCCGCGCCTTCGCGGAAGATCTCGCGGTGCTTGGCCATTTCGGCCGGCACCTTCTTGCCCATCGCACGGCGCAGCAGGTCGGCGCCGCCCAGCGAGTAGCCGCCGACGATCTGCGCCATCTGCATCACCTGCTCCTGGTACACCATGATGCCGTAGGTGTCCTTCAGGATCGCTTCGGTGCGCGGATCGGGATAGATGATTTCTTCCTGGCCGTGCTTACGCGCATTGAAGGAGGGAATCAGGTCCATCGGGCCGGGGCGGTACAACGACACCAGCGCGATCAGGTCTTCGAAACGATCGGGGCGCGCGTCCTTCAGCAGGCGGCGCATGCCCGAGGATTCGAACTGGAACACTGCGCCCGTATTGCCGTTGGCGAAGATGTCCTTGTAGGTGGGCGTGTCGTCCAGCGGAATCGCGGCGATGTCCACCGGCGGAATGCCGGCGCGCTCATGGCGCTTGTTGATCGCCTTCACCGCCCAGTCGATGATGGTCAGCGTGCGCAGGCCGAGGAAGTCGAACTTCACCAGGCCCACTTCTTCCACGTCGTTCTTGTCGAACTGGGTGACCGGGTTCTTGCCGAGGCCGTTCTCGTCGTGTTCGGCGTACAGCGGGCAGAACTCGCTCAGCGGTTCGGGCCCGATCACCACGCCACCAGCGTGCTTGCCGGCGTTGCGGGTCAGGTCTTCCAGCTGCAGCGCCAGGTCGATCAGGTCGCGGACATCGTCCTCGGTCTCGTAGCGCTGGATCAGTTCCGGCGACGCCATTTCCGAGCTGGGGCCTTCCTTGCCCTTGCCCAGTGCATCCTTCAGGTGGATGCCGAGGATGTTCGGGATCAGCTTGGAAACACCGTCGACCAGGCCGTACGGGAAGCCGAGCACGCGCCCGGAGTCGCGCACCACCGCCTTGGCGGCCATGGTGCCGTAGGTGATGATCTGGCTGACGCGCTCGCGCCCGTACTTGCGCGCGACGTAGTCGATCACCTCGTCGCGGCGGTCCATGCAGAAGTCGATGTCGAAGTCGGGCATCGACACGCGTTCCGGGTTCAGGAAGCGCTCGAACAGCAGGTTGTACGGCAGTGGGTCCAGATCGGTGATCTTCAGCGCCCACGCCACCAGCGAACCGGCACCCGAACCACGGCCCGGGCCGATCGGGATGCCCTGGTTCTTGCCCCACTGGATGAAGTCGGCCACGATCAGGAAGTAGCCGGGGAAACCCATCTTGATGATGGTGTTGAGCTCGAACTCCAGGCGCTCGAAATAATCTTCGCGGGTCTTGCCCGGCGCCAGCGGATTCTTCTCCAGGCGCTCTTCCAGGCCGTCGCGCGACATCTTCTGGATCCAGGTATCCAGGGTCTCGTCGTCGGGCACCGGGTAATTGGGCAGGAAGTAGGTGCCCAGCCGCATCTCGATGTTGCAGCGCTCGGCCAGCGCCAGCGTGTTGTCGATGGCATCGGGAATGTCGGCGAACAGCGCACACATCTCTTCGGCCGATTTCAGGTACTGCTGGTCGCTGTACTCGCGCGGGCGCTTGGGGTCGTCCAGCACGCGGCCGGTGGAAATGCACACGCGCGCTTCGTGCGCGCTGAAATCGGTGGGCGCCAGGAAGCGCACATCATTGCTGGCCACCACCGGCAGGCCACGCTGGCCGGCGGCCATCAGCGCGAACTGGTTGAAGGTTTCCTCGCCCTCGCGGCCGGTGCGGGTCAGCTCCAGGTGCAGGCCATCGCCGAACACGCGCTGCCAATCGGCCAGCTGCTGCTCGGCCAGTTCATGCTTGCCGTCCAGCGCCAGGCGCCCGGCCAGGCTCTGCCGGCCGGCCAGCGCGAACAGGTTGGCGTTGCCGGCCTTCAGCCAGTCCGGATGGATGGCCACGCCGCCTTCGGGGCGATGGCCTTCCATCCACGCGCGGGTCAGCAGCCGCGACAGGCTCAGGTAGCCCTCGCGGTCGCGGCACAGCAGGGTCATCCGCCACGGATCCTGCCCTTCCTCGGCGATCAGCACGTCGGCGCCGGCGATAGGCTTGATGCCCACGCCTTCGGCCGCCTTGTAGAACTTGACCAGGGCGAACAGGTTGTTGAGGTCGGTCACCGCCAGCGCGGGCAGGCCGAGTTCGACCGAGCGTGACAGCAGGTTGGCCTGCTTGGCCTTCTTCGGGTCCGCCTGGTCCGGCTTGGCCGGCACACGGATGGTGGAGTCCGCCAGCGAGAACTCGGTGTGGACGTGGAGATGTACGAAGCGGGAGTTGGACATGCCGGACCAGGTTGGAGCGCGCGGGCCCCGGGTGCTGACGGGGGAATCGTCGCCGGGGTCGGGAAGCGCTGGAGTGCCCGGTCAGGGTAGCGAGGGCTGGAGGGCGCGACAAGCTCTTGACGGCATGCGATATCGCATCCGCGCTATCGCTCCCCACGGTTCGCAGGCGAACCGCGGGCCCCGCTTGACCCTGCTTTCGCAGCCGGGTGCAGCGACCGTTCAGGCGATTCAGGCGATTGCGTTGTCTGCGGTCACAGCTGCCGGGTTTTCCAGGCACTCGCGCACCGGGGCGAAGCTGCGCCGGTGCTCCATGCAGGGGCCGTGCTCGCGCAGGGCGGCCAGATGGGCCGGGGTGCCGTAGCCCTTGTGCTGCTCGAAGCCGTACTGCGGGTGGCGGGCATGCACGTCCTGCATGTAGCGGTCGCGCGAGACCTTGGCCAGGATCGAGGCGGCCATGATCGCGCGGTCGATGCCATCACCGCCGACCAGCGCCTGCGCCGGCAGTACCAGGCCCTTGGGCACCACGTTGCCGTCGATGCGGGCGAAGCCGGCCACGTGGGCGACCGCTGCAACGACGTCACGCATGCCCTGCAGGGTGGCCTGGTAGATGTTCAGGCGGTCGATGGTGTCCACGTCCACCAGCACCACGTGCCAGGCCAGGGCACGTTCGATGATGCGGTCATGCAGTTGCTCGCGGCGGGCTGCGGTGAGTTGCTTGGAATCGTCCAGGCCGTTGATGCGTGGCCGTGCCGGGTCGAACACCACCGCCGCCACCGCGACCGGTCCGGCCAGCGGACCGCGGCCGGCTTCGTCGACGCCGGCGACCAGACGCTCCGGCTCGACCACGGCAGCACCGTCGAACAGGGCCAGGCTGGCCGCTGCGGCATGGCGGCGGCTCATGCCTGGGCCTGGTCGCGCATCAACAGCTCGCCCACAGCGTCGGCCGCGCGGGCCGAGGCATTGCGGCGCAGTCGTTGATGCAGGCGGGCATAGGTGTCCTGCAGGTCGGTCACCCGCTGCGGGTGGTCGAACCATTGCTGGATGGCCGCCGCCAGCTTGTCCGGCGTGCAGTCGTGCTGCATCAGTTCCGGTGCCAGGTCCTGGCCCGCCAGGATGTTGGGCAGGGCAAAGCGGTCGACCTTGATCAGGCCCAGCGCCTTGACCAGGCGGTAGGTCAGCTCGTTGACGCGGTAACCGACCACCATCGGCCGCTTGACCAGCATCGCCTCCAGCGTCGCGGTGCCCGAGGCCAGCACCACCACATCGGCGGCGATCATCGCGTTGCGCGCCTCACCGTCGAGTACATGCGAGAAGGCTACCGGCAGCGCCGAGCGTGACAGCTGCTCTTCGATCAGGCGCTTGCAGGCCGGGTTGGCGGCAGGCACTACCACGTGCAGGCCGGGGATGCGCTCGGAGACCTGCCAGGCGGCCTCGAAGAACGGTTCACCGAGGCGCGAGATTTCGCCCAGGCGGCTGCCTGGCAGCACCGCCAGCACCTTGGCCGAGGTCGGCAGGCCAAGCGCGGCGCGCGCTTCCTCGCGGTTGCCCTGCAGGGGGATGTCATCGGCCATCGGATGGCCAACGAAGCGCGCGTCGATGCCGTGCCTGGCATAGATCGGGGGTTCCATCGGGAACAGGCACAGCACCAGGTCGGCGCTGCTGCCGATCTTCTCGGCGCGCTTCTCGCGCCAGGCCCAGACCGAGGGGCTGACGTAGTGCACAGTGCGCACGCCGCGCTGCTTCAGCCAGCGTTCGATGCCCAGGTTGAAGTCGGGCGCGTCGATGCCGATGAACACGTCCGGTTGCCATTCCAGTGCACGCTGGCGGAACGCGGAACGCAGTTTCAGCAGGCGTGGCAGGTGGCGCAGCACTTCGGTCAGGCCCATCACCGCCAGCTCGCTGGCATCGTGCCAGGTCAGGCAGCCGGCGCTGCGCATGGCATCGCCACCGATGCCGGCGAATTCGGCATTCGGAAAGCGTGCCTTCAGCTCGCGCACCAGGCCCGCACCCAGCAGGTCACCGGAGGCCTCACCGGCCACCAGAGCGATCCGCAGCGGGCGCTCGCTGAGCACCCGCTGCGCGGGGACGCTGCCGGCCATCGAGGCCAGCGGAATCACGGCGGCGCCGGCCGGCGCCTGGCCGGTCGTGCTGCTCATCGCAGCAAGGGCCTCTCAGCGTGCTCGATGAAGTCCAGCATGGCCTTCACGTCATCGCTGTCGCGTGCCTGTTCGGTCAGCTGCACCTTGGCTTCGGCCAGCGGCAGGCCCGCCACGTACAGGGTGCGGTAGGCGCGCTTGATGGCGGAGATGCGCTCGGCGTCGAAGCCACGACGCTTCAGCCCTTCGCTGTTGATGCCGCGCGGGCGGCCCAGCGAATCGGTGCCGACCATGGTGAACGGCGGAACGTCGCCGTTGGTCAGCGCGCCCATGCCGAGGAAGGCGTGGGCACCGATGCGGCAGAACTGGTGGGCACCGGCGAAGCCGCTGATGATCACGTAGTCGCCCACGGTCACGTGGCCGGCCAGGGTGGTGTTGTTGGAGAACACGCAGAAGTTGCCGACATGGCAGTCGTGCGCCACGTGCGTGTAGG
The DNA here is from genome assembly GCF_059368675.1 of Stenotrophomonas sp. YJH_SMC_120. Taxonomy (NCBI): domain Bacteria; kingdom Pseudomonadati; phylum Pseudomonadota; class Gammaproteobacteria; order Lysobacterales; family Lysobacteraceae; genus Stenotrophomonas; species Stenotrophomonas sp. YJH_SMC_120. Next base: position 364,828 of record NZ_JCAFRY010000001.1, on the reverse strand, counting down.
CCAGCATCCAGTTGTCGTTGCCGATCGTGGTGATGCCGCCGCCGCCGCCGGTGCCACGGTTCAGGGTGACGAACTCGCGGAACACGTTGCGGTCGCCGATCACCAGTTCGGTGCGTTCGCCGGCAAACTTCTTGTCCTGCGGCTCGCCACCGATCGCGGCGTGACCGATGAAGCGGTTGTCACGGCCGATCCTGGTCGGGCCGTGGATGCTGCAATGGGGGCCGACCACTGTGCCGGCGCCGATTTCCACATCGGCACCGATCAGGGTGAACGCGCCGACCTGGACGTCGTCGGCCAGGCGCGCGGCCGGATCGATGACGGCAGTCGGGTGGATCCGTGGTGCGTTGTCAGTCATTGCTGCCTCCCGTGGATCAGCCCTTGGCACCGGCGCACATGACCTCGGCCGAGGCAACGACTTCACCGTTGACCTTGGCCTCGCCGTAGTACCAGCCCATGTTGCGGATCAGGCGCTTCATCTGCACATCCAGCATCAGCACGTCGCCGGGCACGACCTGCTTGTTGAAGCGGGCGTTTTCCACCTTGACCATGTAGAACAGCTTGGACTGCGCATCGCGGCCAAGCGTCAGCTGGGTCATCACGCCACCGGCCTGGGCCAGCGCTTCGATGATCAGCACGCCGGGCATGATCGGGCGGCCCGGGAAGTGACCCTGGAAGAACGGCTCGTTGATGCTGACGTTCTTCTGCGCCAGGATGCGCTTGGCGTCGATGTCGAGCTCAAGCACCCGGTCCACCAGCAGGAACGGGTAGCGGTGCGGGAGCAGTTCCTGGATCTGGCAGACGTCGATCGGAAGCTGCAGCGTGTCGTTCATTCTTTCTCCTTGCCAGCAGCCAGGACGCGGCGAGCCAATGCGTCCAGCTGCTTGAAGCGCGCGGCGTTCTTGCGCCACGTGCGGTTGTCGGTCAACGGGGTGCCGGACGAGTACTCGCCCGGCTCATGGATGGAATTGCGGACCACCGACTTGCCGGTGATCACGACCTTGTCGCAGATCTCGAGGTGGCCGACCACGCCGACGTGGCCACCGAGCAGGCAGTAGCGGCCGATCCTGGCGCTGCCGGCGATGCCGGTGCAGCCGGCGATGGCCGAGTGCGCGCCGATCTGCACGTTGTGCGCGATCTGTACCAGGTTGTCCAGGCGCACGTCTTCGTCCAGCACGGTGTCTTCCAGTGCACCACGGTCGACGCAGGTGTTGGCGCCGATTTCGCAATCGTCGCCGATGCGCACGCCGCCGAGCTGCGGCACCTTGATCCACTTGCCGGCGTCCATCGCCAGGCCGAAGCCATCGGCACCGAGCACGGCACCGGGGTGCACGCGCACGCGCTTGCCGAGCTTGACCCGGGTGACCAGGGTGACCCGGGCGATCAGTTCGCAGCCGCTGTCCAGGCTGCAGTCTTCGCCGATCACGCTGCCGGTGCCGATGATGCAGTTCTCGCCGACCACGCTGCGCGCGCCGATGGAGACGAAGGGGCCGATGTGGGCGCTGGCGGCGACCTGGGCGCTGGGATCGATGACGGCGCTGGGGTGGATGCCCGGTGGGCGCGTGGGCGCGATGTCGAACAGCGCGGCGATCTTGGCGAAGGAGGTGTACGGGTCCTTGGCCACGAGCGCGGCGCCGGGGGCGGCTTCGGCGTCGTCGGCGCGCAGCACGACCAGCGAGGCCTGGCTGTCGGCCAGCTGGGCGCGGTAGCGTGGATTGGCGAGGAAGGTCAGCTGGCCAGGACCGGCGTGGGCGAGGGTGGCCACGCCGTGGATGGCGGTGGCGGGGTCGCCATGGACCTGCAGGCCGAACTGCTCGGCGAGTTGCTGGGCGGTGTAGGTGGGAGTATTCACGGCGGGAGTTTAACGTGTGACGCCATTGCGGTCATGCGGGGGGCATATGCAGCCAACGGCAGGGCCCCTCGCGGCCGGCAGAGCCAGTGTCATGGGCTGGGTCGGACGGGGCGGGACTGCGGGGGGCGGCGCAAGTACGTCCATGTAGCCTTGGTCGCCGCATCCATGCGGCTCACACCCCCGCAGCCCCACCCCGTCCGACCTCCGACGGCCTGGCGCGAGTGCCAGCCACGGAAAAACAGAAAAAAACAAAAGCGGGGTGCGCGCTTCCCGCATCCGGACTAAACGAAAACGCCGGGCAGAGCCCGGCGATTCGCACCCCGTCTGGTGGAGAGCCTCCCTTCTGTTAAGGGGGAGCGCGCCCCTGGGAATCGCAGGAGCGATTCCCAACGTTGCTATGCAACGGCCCGAAGGGCGCATGCCATGGATGGCATGCGTAATGGCGCGGGGGATAGGAGGTAGGTCGGGACCCGCTGCTTGCGCAGCAAGCAGCGGCGCACCTTCGGTGGTCAGTTCTTAGAACTGACCGCCGAAGGTAAATTGCAGACGTTCGATCTTGTCGCCGTCTTCCTTCTTCAGCGGGAAGGCGTAGCTGATCGAGATCGGACCGACCGGGGCGCGCCACAGCAGGGCCACACCGGTGGAGACGCGCAGTTCGTTGGCCTTGAAGTTCTTGGTGCCGTTGTAGACGTTACCGAAGTCGACGAAGGCCGACACGCGTGCAGACGGGCTGTCGAACAGGCGCGGGAAGTAGGCTTCGACCGAACCGACGGTCTTCAGTGAACCACCCAGCGGCTGGCCTTCCGGGTAACCGTCGGTGGCTTCGCGCGGGCCGAGGGTGTTGTCCTCGAAGCCGCGTACCGAGTTGGTACCACCGGCATAGAAGTTTTCGAAGAACGGCAGGCCGCTGGCGGTGACGGTACGGGTGGTGCCATCGGCATTGGTGATCGTACGGGTGTAGTCCTTGCCGTAGGCGTCGCCGTAGCCCACTTCGGCGCGGGTGTTGATCACCAGCGACGGCATGATCGGCCAGTACTTGCTGATCTGGTAGTTCAGCTTGTAGTACTCGATGGTCGAACCCGGCAGGGTGGTTTCCAGGCCGACGCGCTGGTAAGTGCCGCGGGTCGGCATGAAGTAGTCGTTGCGCGAGTCGCGCGCCCAGCCCAGTTCCGTGCGCCAGGCATGGAAGGTGCGCGAACCGACCGCATCGATGTAATCGATGATCGAGGGCGGGGTCGAGCCACGGTAGGTCGTGATCTGGTTGCTGTCGATGCCGAACATCAGCGAGACGGTGTCGGTCTCGGTCAGCGGCACGCCGAATACCACCTGCGCAGAACCATTGGTGCTGTTGTACTGCGCGGTGTTGAAGTCGGAGTAGTCCAGTTCACGCCAGGACAGGTTGTAGCCCAGCGAAACGCCGTCGTCGGTGAAGTACGGGTTGGTGTAGCTGAAGCCGTAGCGCTGCAGGTAGCTGCTGCGCGAGGCTTCGACCGACACGCGGTTGCCGCCGCCGAGGAAGTTGTTCTGCGACAGCTGCACCGAGGTGGTCATGCCGTAGGACTGCGAATAGCCCAGGCCGAACACGAAGCTGCCGGAGGTGGTTTCCTTGACGTTGTAGACGACGTCGACCTGGTCGTTGCTGCCGCTGACGGCCGGGGTCTCGACGTCCACCGACTCGAAGTAGCCCAGGCGCTGCAGGCGGATCTTGGAGCGGTCGATCGCGGCCTGCGAGTACCAGCTGTTCTCGAACTGGCGCATTTCGCGACGCATCACTTCGTCGGAGGTGCGGGTGTTGCCACGGAACAGGATACGGCGCACCGACACGCGCGGGCCGGGCACGACCTGCATGTTGATCCCTACCGTCTGTTCGGCACGGTTGGTGGTCGGGATCGGGTTCACTTTGGCGAACGCGTAGCCGATGTTGGACAGCGAGTTGGTGATGGTGTCCGAGCTGAATTCCAGCAGGGCACGCGAGAACGTGTCGCCCGGCTTCTGGATCACCATGCGCTCGACGTCCTCCTGCGGAAGGATGGTGTCGCCGCTGACCTTGATCTCGGAGATCTTGTACTGCGCACCCTCGGTCACGCCCGCGGTGAGGAACATGTCGCGCTTGTCGGGGCTGATCGAGACCTGGGTGGAATCGATGCTGAAGTCGACGTAGCCGCGGTCCAGGTACCACGAGTTGAGCTTTTCCAGGTCGCCGGACAGCTTTTCCTTGGAGTACTGGTCGTCACGGCGGTACCACGACGCCCAGTTGTGCTCCTTGGACTCCCAGGTCTCCAGGATGTCCTTGCTCTCGAACTTCTCGGTGCCGACCAGGTTGACGTGGCGGATCTTGGCCGCCTTGCCTTCCTTGATGGCGATCGCGATGTCCACGCGGTTGCGGTCCAGCGGGCTCACGGTCGGGGTGATCTCGACGGTGTACTTGCCGCGGTCGTTGTACTGGCGGCGCAGTTCCTGGGTCACGCGGTCCAGGCTCAGGCGGTCGAAGGTGCCACCCTCGGTCAGGCCGATGTCGGACAGGCCCTTGAGCAGCTGCTCGGACTTGATGTCCTTGTTGCCGGTCACGGTCAGCTTGTTGATCGCCGGGCGTTCCTTGACGGTCACCACCAGGATGCTGCCCTGGCGGTCCAGCTGCACGTCTTCGAAGAAGCCGGTCTTGTACAGCGCGCGGATGGTCTCGCCGACCTTGTTGTCGGTGATCGTCTCGCCCCGTTCCACCGGCAGGTAGGTGAACACCGTGCCCGAGCTGATGCGCTGCAGGCCATCGACGCGGATGTCGCTGACAGTGAAGGGCTCGGCTGCCTGGGCCAGGGCGGGAGCGCCGGTGACGGCGGCGAGGGCGAGGGCCAGCAGGCGGCGATTGGGGAGTCGCGTCATGTCACGTCCGGTAGGAAGGTCGATTTCATTGGTGCGGGATGCCGACGCTGTAGACGGCAACAACGTGGAAAAGTTCATCGCGGGACCAGGCCGAGGATGTCGTTGTAGAACGCCAACCCCATCAGCCCGGCCAGCAACGCCAGGCCGATGTATTGGCCGGCGGCGATGGCACGCTCGCTCAGCGGGCTGCCCTTGACCAACTCGATAAGGTAATACAGCAGGTGCCCGCCGTCCAAGATCGGGATCGGCAACAGGTTGATGATGCACAGGCTGAGTGACAGCAGGGCAAGGAACTGCAGGAACCAGTCGAGGCCACGTTTGGCCGAGACATTGGCCACGCGGGCGATGGTGACCGGCCCGGAAACGTTCTGCAGCGAGGCTTTGCCGGTGACGATGCGGGCCATCATGCCCAGCGAATCGGCGGCAAGCCGGCCGGTTTCACGTACGGCGACGGTCACTGCATCCAGCGGCCCATAGCGCAGCAGGGTGTCGTAGGAGGGGCTGTAGGTGGTGGGGAAGCCGACGCCGATCTGCCAGACCGGGTTGCCCTTGCCATCCTTGCCCTGGCGGGGCGTGACTTCCAGTGCAAGGCGTTCACCGCCTCGCAGGACCTCGATCATGCCGGGGCCTCCGGCACGGCCGAGGGCCTGGATCTCGCCGATCACCTGGTCGACGCTGTCGATGCGCTGGCCGTCGATCGCCACGATCAGGTCGCCCGGCTGCAGCAGCCCGGTGACCACCGAATCGGCGGTGAGCGAGTCGACCAGCGCCGGCTGCAGCCACGATTGCCAGTACAGGCCGGCCAGGATCGGTACCCGTCGTTCATCGAAGCCGGCGGGCAGCTGCGACAGCGGCAGGGTGCGCACGCGCACCTGGTCCGCAGGGTCGAGTACCTCAAGCGTGACGTCGCGGCGATCCATCGCGGCGGCGGTCAGCGCCATGCTGGCCTCGCCCAGGGTGGCGACCTGGCGCTCATCCACCCGCAGAACGCGGTCACCGCTGAGCAGGCCGGCGCTGGCGGCGATGCCGTCAACCCGGCCGATCGTCGGCGAGTAGTCCTGCCTGCCGATCACGAACATCGCCCACAGCAGCAGGATGCACAGCAGCAGATTGGCGATCGGCCCTGCAGCAACAATGGCGATGCGCTGCCACACGGTCTTGTGGTTGAAGGCCTGGCCGCGCTCGTGGGGATGGACCTCGACCTCACGTTCGTCGAGGAACTTCACGTAGCCACCCAGCGGGATGGCGGCAATGGCGAACTCGGTGCCGTGCCTGTCGCGGCGCGACCACAGCGGACGGCCGAAGCCGACCGAGAAGCGCAGGATCTTGACCCCACAGAGGCGGCCGACCCAGTAATGCCCGAACTCGTGGAACGTGACCAGCAGCCCGAGGCTGACAATCATCCACCAGACCGATCCGAGGAAGTCAGTCATGCAGGCTCACAGTGGCGGGCAGGGGCGGCGGCGTCATGCTGGGCGAGGCGGTCGTTCAGGCGGCGTCGATGGCGTTCAGGGTGAGCTGGCGTGCCCGCTGGTCGGCGGACAACAGGACCTCCAGTGTATCGGCTGGCTGGGTCGGCAGTGTTGAAAGAGCGTTAGCAACCAGCTCCGGGATGGTCAGGAAACCGATCCGGCCCTGAAGAAATGCTGAAACCGCCTCTTCATTGGCGGCGTTCAGCACCGCCGGGGCAGTACCGCCGGCCTGCATGGCCTGCCAGGCCAGCGCCAGGCAGGGGAAGGCGTCGGTGTCAGGCGCCTCGAAATCCAGCCGGCCCTGCGCCAGCAGGTCCAGCCCGGCCACGCCCGATTCGATGCGCTGCGGCCAGCCCAGGCCGACCGCCAGGGTGGTGCGCATGTCCGGCAGGCCCATCTGGGCCAGGGTCGAGCCGTCGACGAATTCGACCAGCGAATGGACCAGGCTCTGCGGGTGCACCAGCACCTCGATGCGCTCGCCCGGCACCGAGAACAGATGGTGCGCCTCGATGACTTCCAGGCCCTTGTTCATCAACGTCGCCGAATCGACCGAGATCTTCGGGCCCATCGACCACTTCGGGTGAGCCACGGCCTGGGCCGGGGTGACCTCGGCCAGCTCGGCGCGGCTGCGGCCGCGGAACGGGCCGCCCGACGCGGTCAGCAGGATGCGGCGCACGCCGGCGCCGTCGATGCTGGCGTCGCGCGAACGCAGGCACTGGAAGATCGCGCTGTGCTCGCTATCGATCGGAATGATCTCGGCGCCGGCGCGCTCGGCGGTGCGGGTCAGCAGCTCGCCGGCCAGTACCAGCGATTCCTTGTTGGCCAGCAGGATGCGCTTGCCGGCCGCAGCGGCGGCGAGGGTCGAGGACAGCCCTGCAGCACCGACAATGGCCGCGACGACCGTGTCGCAGGCATCGCTTGCTGCCAGCTGATCCAGTGCGGCATGACCGGCGTGGGCCTCGGTCGACAGCCCGGCATCGCGGAGGCCGTCGCGCAGTTCGGTGAACAGCGCTTCGTCGGCGATGACCGCGTGCGCGGGCTTGTGCTGGCGGCACAGGGCCAGCAGTGCCTGCACCTGGCGGCCGGCGGCCAGCACCGTGGCCTGGTAGCGCTGCGGGTGGCGGGCGATGACGTCCAGCGTGGAGGCACCGATCGAGCCGGTGGCGCCGTATACGGCGACCCGGCGCAGGTCTGCGACAGCATTCATGGTCAGAACCCGAAGATTTCCTTGCCCAGCGCGAACACCGGCACGGCGGCGAGGACGCCGTCGACGCGGTCGAGCACGCCACCATGGCCCGGAATCAGGTTGCCCGAGTCCTTGGCACCGGCGTGGCGCTTGATCAGGCTTTCGAACAGGTCACCCAGCACCGACGCGAATACGGCCACCACCGAGGTGATCAGCAGGCCCGGCAGGTGCGCGATGTCGATGCCGGCCAGCCAGCCCAGTCCGAGGGCCACGGCGACACCGGCCAGCAGGCCGCCGAACAGGCCTTCCCAGGTCTTGTTGGGGCTAATCCGCGGCGCCAGCTTGTGCTTGCCGAAGTGACGGCCGGCGAAATAGGCGCCCGAATCGGCTGCCCAGACCAGTGCCAGTGCCGCCAGCAGCCACAGGTGGCCCTGCTTGCCTGGCGGGTCACCGCCAGCGTGGATCAGTACCAGCGCTGCCCAGGCAGGAACGATGGCCAGGGTGCCGGCCAGCATCTTCACGATCCGGGAGGGGGCCGTCGGCTGGGCGCCAAAGTTGAAGAAGCGCAGCCAGGCCAGCGCCGCCAGCCACCAGGCAACACCTGCCAGTGTGGTGATCTGGAACAGCACCAGCGTGCTGCCATCGGCCCACACCAGCAGCACCATCAGCAGCAGGTTCAGCACCAGCAGCACGGTGCGCGCGAGGGTGTCTTCGATGCCGGCCAGCTTCAGCCATTCCCACAGGCCGATCAGCAGCACGGCGGCGGCGGCGGCGGCCAGCCATTGCGTCGGCAGCAGCAGGATCGCGGCAATGGCGAGCGGCGCCATGATCAGCGCGGCGAGGACTCGGGTCTTGGTCATGGGCTGGAGGTCTCGGTGGCCAGTGCGGCGATCTGGGCGCTGGTCAGGCCGAAACGACGCTCGCGGCTGCCATAGGCATCCAGCGCCTGCTGCAGCAGGGCGGCATCAAAGTCCGGCCACAGCGCCTCGGTGAACCACAGCTCGGTGTAGGCCAGTTGCCACAGCAGGAAGTTGCTGATGCGGGTGTCGCCACCGGTGCGGATGAACAGATCCGGCGGCGGCAGGTCGGCCAGGGCGACCTGGCTGCCCAGCAGCGATTCGTCGATCTGTTCGGGCAGCAGGCGTCCTGCGGCGACTTCAGCGGCCAGTGCGCGCGCGGCACGGGCGATGTCCTGGCGACCGCCGTAACTGGCGGCGATCGACAGGGTCAGGGTGGTGTTGTCGGCGGTGCGCTGCTCGGCCAGCTGCATGCGGCTGACCAGTCCGGCACCAAAGCGCTCGCGTTCGCCGATGAAGCGTACGCGCACGCCGCGTCGGTGCAGTTCGTCCACTTCGCGGTCGAGCGCGCCGAGGAACAGCTTCATCAGGGCGTCGACTTCTTCCTGCGGCCGGCCCCAGTTCTCGCTGGAAAACGCGAACAGGGTCAGCGCCGGAATGCCCAGTTCAAGGCAGCGCTCGATGGTGCGGTTGACCGCGCGCGCGCCGGCACGATGGCCGATCACGCGCGGGCGGCGGCGCTGCTGTGCCCAGCGCCCGTTGCCATCCATGATGATGGCGACGTGGCGGGGCAGGGTGGCCGGCAACGGAGGCGGGACTGAAGGCATCGACTTCAGACCGACAGCAGTTCTTTTTCCTTGTCGGCAACGACCTTGTCGACGTCCTTGATGTTGGTGTCGGTCAACTTCTGGATGTCGTCCTCACCGCGCTTCTTCTCGTCCTCGCTGATCGCCTTGTCCTTGACCAGCTTGGCGATTTCCTTGTTCGCGTCCTGACGGATGTTGCGGATCGCGATCTTGGCGCCTTCGCCTTCCTTCTGCACCTGCTTGACCAGCTCCTTGCGGCGCTCTTCGGTCGGCGGCGGCATGTTGATGCGGATCGCGGTGCCCAGCGTGTTCGGGGTGAACTCGGCGTTATAGAGACCCTTCTCGATCTCCTTGATCATGCCCTTGTCGAACGGGGTGACCAGCAGCGAGTGCGCATCGGCGTTGGAGATCGAGGCAACCTGGTTCAGCGGGGTGCTGGCGTTGCCGTAGGCATTGACCGTCACGCGGTCCAGCAGGGCCGGCGTGGCACGCCCGGTCCGGATGGAGGTGAGGGTGTGCTTCAGAGCGTCGATGCTCTTGGCCATGCGCGTCTGCGCGTTGTTCTTGATGTCGTTGAGCATCGCCCGGTCCTGGATGTATCTGGAATCGGGCGATTATAGGCGAATACGGGACGCTGCCGGGCCTGAATCGGCCCGGTTGTCGCCGCGCGCTCAGGCTCAGGCCGGATCGCGGCCCTGGACCAGAGTGCCGATGTTCTCGCCGTTGAGGATCTTCAGCAGCTCGCCCGGCTGGCCCATGTCGAACACGCGCATCGGCAGGTCGCTGTCGCGGGCCAGTGCGAAGGCGGCGGTATCCATCACTTCCAGGCCGCGGCGGATCACTTCGTCATAGCTCAGGCTGTCGAAGCGGACCGCATCGCTGTGCTTGTTCGGGTCCTTGTCGTACACGCCATCGACCTTGGTGGCCTTCAGCAGCAGGTCGGCACCGATCTCGATCGCGCGCAGGGCGGCGCCGGAGTCGGTGGTGAAGAACGGGCTGCCGACGCCGGCGGCGAAGATCACCAGGCGGCCCTTTTCCAGGTGGCGGATGGCGCGGCGGCGGATGTAGTCCTCGCACACGTCGTTGATCTTGATCGCGCTCATCACGCGCGCCTTGGCGCCCAGCTTCTCCAGGGCGTCCTGCATGGCCAGGGCGTTGATGACCGTGGCCAGCATGCCCATCTGGTCGCCGGTGACCCGGTCCATGCCGCCTGCGGCCAGGCCAGCGCCGCGGAAGATGTTGCCGCCGCCGATCACCAGGGCTACTTCGGCACCGGCCTGCTGGGCTTCGATGACCTCACGGGCCAGGCGGTTGATGATCTTCGGGTCGATGCCGTAGTCCTCATCTCCCATCAGCGCCTCCCCGGACAGTTTCAGAAGGATGCGGCGATAGGCGAGCTTGGACATGGGGACCTCGGGTGCGTGGAAATCGCGGGCGATTCTACGCGCATGCGGCGTCGGGCCATAGTGTTTTGTGCACTGCGGCGTAAAATCCTGGCGTTCGCCCCGGTCATCCGGGGCTTCCGGTTCAGCCCAGCTCGGCGCCCGCGGTCGCTGACAGCTCGTCGTGGCCGAGGGCGCCGGGGGAGCGCGCGATCACCCGGTTGCGGCCGAGGTTCTTGGAGCGGTACAGCACGTCGTCGGCGGCGCGCAGCAGGTCCTGCACGTCGGCGAAGCGTTCGTAGCCGCCCTGGGTGGCCACGCCGGCGGAGAAGGTGACGAACAGCGGGCCGCCTTCCAGTTCGGCCATCGGCGTGGCAACGATGTTGGCCAGCACCCGGCGGATCACGTCCAGTGCTACCGTTTCGCTGGTGTTGGGCAGCAGCGCGACGAACTCCTCGCCGCCGAAGCGGGCCACGGTGTCGCTGTGGCGCAGCTGGCCCTGCAGTTTGCCGGCAAAGGCGCGCAGCACCTCGTCGCCGGTCAGGTGGCCATGGGCGTCGTTGATCTTCTTGAAGTCGTCCAGGTCGATGAAGGCCACCGACAGCGGCCAGCCCTGGCGACCGGCGCGCAGGAATTCCTGCTCCAGCACGGCTTCCAGCTGGCGCCGGTTGAGTACGCCGGTGAGGGCATCTCGATGGGCCTGGTCGGCCAGGCGCTTGGCCCGGGCTTCGAATTCGTCGGCGCGGCGACGGGCCTGGTCGGCATCCTGCAGTTCGCGCAGGTTGCGCAGGGTGGCCAGCTCCTGCGCGTGGTCGATCAGCTCGCGCACCCGCGAGGGGGAATTCAGGCCGGCCTCGAACAGGCTGGCGATGTCCGGCAGGGCCTCGCTGATGCGGGTCAGGACCTGGTCGAAACGGGCGCTGTCCAGTTCAAGGCGGTCATGCACCTGCTGCAGGGCGCGCTCGCGGGCGGCATCGGCGTCATCGTCCAGCCAGATGTCGGCCACGGCACCGGACAGCTGCACGCAGGCCTGGAACGGCGATTCCGCGGCGTCCAGGTCTTCGCTGTGGCTGATGCTCTCCACCAGGTAGCGCGGCAGGCCCCACTGCTCGGCCACCCAGGCGCCGACCTCGGCGTGGCTGCAGCCCAGTTCGTCGCGCTCGCGCGCGACCAGGTCGATGTTGTCGCGTGCTTCGCGCAGCAGCGGCAGGTAGCGCTCCGATTCGGCCTGGGCCAGGCACAGTACGCCCAGGTCCTGCAGCAGGCCGGCCAGCATCAGTTCTTCCAGCCGGCGCAGGCCGCGGGCCTGGCCCAGCTGGCTGGCAGCCAGCGCGCTGAGGATGCTGCGCTTCCAGGCGCGTTGGCGCAGGTCGTGGTCGGCGCCGGTGCCGCCGGTCAGCCCCTGGGTGACGGTGAAGCCGAGGGCCAGGCTGATCGTGGCATTCAGGCCGAGCATGGTCAGTGCCTGGCCGAGGTTCTCGATCCGACGGCGGCTGGCGTACAGCGGCGAATTGGCGATGCGCAGCATGCGAGCGCTCAGCGCCATGTCGATGGCGATGATGTCGGCGGCGGTGGCGATATCCGCTTCCGGGTCCTGTGCCAGTTCGATGATGCGCAGGGCAATACCGGGTGGCGAGGGCAGGTTGCGGCAGAGCGCCAGGGCAGCTGTCAGCTCGGGAGGCATGTCGGGTCGTTCAATTCCATTGGGACAAGAATACCTAGGAATGCATCACAGTCCGCGATTTTCGTTCCTGCTAAATGACTGTTGATTCCCTGTGCCGAGTATCGGCTTGATTCGCGCGCAACGCAAAGGTGCCGCTGTGCGCACCCCACAGGGCCGCCGGCATAAAAAAAAGGAGCCGCGGTTTCCCGCGGCTCCTTCTGGTTGCTTCACGGCCGGAAGGCTGGAATCAGACCTGCATCGCCTTGGCAACTTCGGCGGCGTAGTCTTCCACCACCTTCTCGATGCCTTCGCCGACGATCAGCAGCTTGAAGCCAGCAACATCGGCGCCAGCGGCCTTGACCACCTGCTCGACGGTGGTGTCGCCCAGCACGTAGGTCTGGCCGTACAGGGTCACGTCGCTGACGATCTTGTTGATCTTGCCGCTGATGATCTTTTCCAGGATGTCGGCCGGCTTGGCCTTGTCCTTTTCGGACATCTTGGCCAGCTCGATTTCCTTTTCCTTCTCGACGAAGTCGGCCGGAACGTCCGCAGCCTTGTTGTGCGGCGGCTTCAGCGCAGCCACGTGCATGGCCAGGCCACGGGCCAGCTCGACGTCGCCGCCGATCAGATCGACCAGCACGCCGACCTTGCCGTTGGTGTGGACATACGCACCGATGTTGCCGGTGGTGTCGACATTCACCATGCGACGGATCTGGATGTTCTCACCCAGGGTCTGCACGGCGGTGGCGCGGGCTTCTTCAACGGTGCGGCCATCGGCCAGCTTGGCAGCCTTCACGGCTTCAACGTCGGTGGCGCCCGATGCCAGGGCGGCAGCGGCAACGGCATTGACGAAGGACTTGAAGTTGTCATCGTTGGCGACGAAGTCGGTTTCCGAGTTGACTTCGACCAGCACGGCCTTGCCGCCATCCTGGGCCAGGCCCAGGCGGCCTTCGGCGGCCACGCGGTCAGCCTTCTTGTCGGCCTTGGCAGCGCCGGACTTGCGCATGGCTTCAGCAGCAGCGTCGATGTCGCCGTTGGCTTCGGTGAGCGCCTTCTTGCATTCCATCATGCCGGCGCCGGTGCGCTCGCGCAGTTCCTTGACCAGGGAAGCAGTGATTTCCACGGGATTACCTCACGAAAGAAAGGGGTTGGGCCGGCATGGTGGCCGGCCCGTGTGACACGGTCCTGTCACGCGCCAAAGGCTGCGCGCAGGGAGGGTGGACGCCGGGCGTCCACCCCGGGCCTGGATCAGGCCTGGGCGTCGTCGCCCTTCTTGGCAGCCTTCTTGGCCGGAGCGCGGCGGGCCGGCTTCTCTTCGCCTTCAGCAGCGGCTTCAGCGAACTCTTCCTCGCGCACCGAAGCAGCATGCGGAGCAGCAGCCTTGCCTTCCAGCACGGCGTCGGCAGCGGCGCGGGCGTACAGCTGCACAGCGCGGATGGCGTCGTCGTTGCCCGGGATGGCGTAGTCCACCAGTTCCGGGTTGTAGTTGGTGTCGACCACGGCGATGACCGGGATGCCCAGCTTCTTGGCTTCCTTGATCGCGATGTCTTCGTGGCCGATGTCGATCACGAAGATGGCGTCCGGCAGGCGGTTCATGTCCTTGATGCCGCCCAGCGAGGCTTCCAGCTTGTCGCGCTCGCGACGCAGGCCCAGCACTTCGTGCTTGACCAGCTTCTCGAAGGTGCCGTCGGTTTCACCGGCTTCCAGTTCCTTCAGGCGGGCAACCGACTGCTTGACGGTACGGAAGTTGGTCAGGGTGCCGCCCAGCCAGCGCTGGTTCATGAACGGCATGCCGCAACGCTCGGCTTCTTCCTTGATGGTTTCGCGGGCGCTGCGCTTGGTGCCCAGGAACAGGACGGTGCCGCGCTTCTGGGCAACCGACGAGATGAAGTTCATCGCATCGTTGAACAGCGGGACGGTCTTTTCCAGGTTGATGATGTGGATCTTGCCGCGGGCGCCGAAGATGTACGGAGCCATCTTGGGGTTCCAGTAGCGGGTCTGGTGGCCGAAGTGGACGCCGGCTTCCAGCATCTGACGCATGGTGACCTGGGGCATTGCAATACTCCTGATATGGAACCAGCGATTCCGCCCGCGGGGATAGGTATGCGGGACGCGTGGAAGCGCGATCGGTTCCGGGGTTGGGCTTCCCTGTTGCCTCCGTGGCCGAACTCCTTGCGGAGCACCCCGGCACGGATGGGGGCAGCAGGTGTGGATTCACCGGTGACGTCCGGTGTGGACGGGTTCCCGCGCACGCAGGCGGCAGGGATCCGGTCGATTATAGCCCGCTTGGTGCGCCGGCTGCAATTGCCGGGCCTGGAGCGACCAGATCGACCACCCGGCCATCCTGCAGCCGGGCCTGGAAATGACCGCCGGCGTAGCCATCAGCGCGGGCGGGCAGGGCCCAGCGGCGCTCATGGCCGGCCAGCAGATACCCGGCCAGACCGGGCAGCAGCAGGGTGCGCTGACCGCCGCTGGGGATGTAGGCGAGATCGTTCAGGCGTGCGTGCAGGGTACCGGTGTTGCTCAGTCGCAGGAAGGTATGTGACTGGCCGGGTTCGATCCCTGCATGCAGCCGCGATTGGGCCATTGGTGTGGCGTGCCCGCGGAACAACGGCAGCGAATAGCGCTGCAGCCCTGGCGCAGTGGGGGCGAGGACGACCCGATAGGCCTGTTCGCCGACAGCGGATGCCGGCTGGCGTGGCAGCAGCCAGATGCGCTGTCGGACGCCGGGCGGGATGTCGAGCAGGGTTGGGCTGGCGAGCACCTGGTCGGTGGGACGCAGCATGTCCGCGTCGGTCTGCTGGTCCCACGCAAGGATCTGTACCCGGCCCTGCCAGCGGCCGGGACCGGGGTTGAAGAGCCAAAGTTCGCCCTGGCCCCCTTCGGCGGGCAGCTGCAGTGTGGTCGGCAACAGGTCCAATGCCGCGGCAGGCAACGCCAGCAGCATCGCCAGCAGGGTCAGAAGTACCCGCATCAGTAGATGACGGTCACGGCGGACGTCGTGTCTTCGTCGTCGGCGGGAGGCGCGAGCTCGCGGACCTGGGGCGGAAGTTGCGGTGTGTCGCTGCGCTGGTGGGGTGCGGGGCAGTGGGTGCTGCCGGGGTCATCGCGGCAGGCTTCGACCACGGTCAGGCGGATCTGCAGGTTGCTGGTGCCGGGTTCGGCCCACGCCGATGTGCTGGCGAACAGTATCGCCCCGATCAGAAATGCGCGAGCCACCTGGCAACCACCGTGCTGAAAGATCTCGCTGCGCGGTATCGGCTGGATCGGCCGAATCTGTAGCGTCGACTGTCAGTCGACTGCTCCTGGCACAGGAATGATGCGCGCATTCACGCATGACGTGGATCTGCCGAAACCCCGGTGGGTGTCGACCGTTGGTCGGCATGCAGGTCAATAGGTGATGGTCACCTGCACCACATCGTTGTAGATGCCGGCCGGGGGCTGGCCGGTGACCGGCGGCACCCGGCCATGGATCGTGATTTGCTGCGCGCTGCCACTTCCGGTGCCGCCAACGGTATCGACGTTGAGGGTATTGCCCCAGCGCAGGCTGCGCGCGGCATCGCGGTACAGCTCGTAGGTGAGGTAGTAGGTGCTGCCGCCGATGGTAGTGGCCATGCGCCGCGTGCTGGTGGCGGTGGGATTGTTCTGGCCGTTGTTGAGGCTGACCTGGTAGGCCGTGTTCTTCAGGCAGGTCAGGGTCAGGGTGGCGGTCCGGTCGATGTTGGCGGGAATGCCGCCGGTGACGTTGCCGAAGTCCATGTTGGTGGTGACGTAGCTGCCGCACTGCGGCAACACGTTGGCGGTGGCGGTGAAGCTGAAGGCGTTGCTGATGCTGTTGGTGCCGGTGGCGCCGCCGTTGCAGTTGGCGGGCACCGTGGCATTGCCGAGCAGGACCTCGTTCCAGGCCCAGGTCAGCACCACGTTGGCGCCGTTGAAGGTGCTGCTGTAGGCGCCTGACGCCAGGATCTGATTGGCGGGGATCTGTGCGGACAGCTGCGTGGTCTGCGTGCCGCTGCCGCCGGTCAGGGGCACGTTGTAGGTCAAGGTCAGCTCCTGCGCCGGCGGCGAGCCGCGCGGGGTCAACCCGGTCACCTGGCTGAAGTTGGAGGTGTTGTAGAGCTGGAAGTTCATGCTGTCGCTGGTGCTGGTCTTCATCGTCCGCCAGCTGGAGCTGCTGCCGCCGCCGCTGCCGGCGCCGATGCCCACGCAGACCCGCACGCCGGTAGTGGCCAGCACGCTCAGCGCGGCAGTGGTGCAGGTCACGGTGATGTTGAGCGTACCGGTGGTTGCACCGGGCGCATTGCTGTTGACGTTGCCAAACGGCAGCGTCGGGTCGGCGACGGCGGCGCACACCGCGACGGCGCGGGCCGGTGCCGCCGCCAGCAGGCCGGCGACCAGCAGCAGGCCGAGCAGCAACGTCCTCATGGCGCTACCTCCGGGATGCACGCCAGCGGTGCCGGCTTCGGCCGCGCGCCGGAAGCCACCACCTTGGGCACGTCCGGTACCTTCACCCTGCATTGCCCGCGGCTGGTGGTGGTGTACAGCACGCTGCCGGCGGACACGTCTTCCAGGTACAGCAGCCCGTCATAGCCCACCAGCGCCTGTCGCCCGTCCGGCAGCTGCACCTCGCTGCCGACCTCCAGCGGTTGCCCGTCCATGCCGTGCAGGGTCAGGTTCAACGACGGCCGCGAACGCAGCGCGAAGGTCACGCGGGTACCGGCGCGTTGGCGGGGTGTCACCCAGTCTTCGATGCGATCGACGCGCATGTCCTCGGGCAGGTCCAGGGTGTCGATGGAGACGCGGTTGCGCTGCCAGGACAGCAGTGGGCTGACCAGCAGCAGGCCGCGATCATCGGTCACGCCGATCAGCCGGTTTTCCAGCCGCACCGGCACGCCGCCCACGCCGTTGGTGCTGATGACTGCGAACGCGTCGGAGACTTCGCGGGTGGCGAAGGCATGCCCGCCCATCCACACCAGGCTGCCACTGGCGCTGGCGTAGGCATAGTTCAGGCCGCCCTGGCGCGAGGCGCCGAATGAGTAGCGACCGACGTCATTGAGGATGCCGACTTCGGCCAGGCCGCCATTGCCGTCCTCGCCATGGCGCACCTGCGCGCGCCAACCGACGCCGCCGGCGCTGCCGTCGCCGGGCACCGGCTGGGTCACGTCCGCTACCCAGCTCTGGCTGTCGCCGTTGCGCTGGCTGGAGAGGCTGGCCTGGCGGTTGTTGCCCAGGCTGGCGGTGACCGACAGGTAGATGCTGCGGTCATCGCTCTTGTCCAGGTTCTGGTTCACCGACAGGTAGGCCGACCACCGCTGGCTCCAGGTCCGTGACCAGAACAGACTGGCGTAGCGGTTGTCGTCTCCGTCGGGATAGCGCAGGCGCAGGTAGCTGGCGCTGAGCGTGCCCAGCCGCAGCAGATCGGCGCCGACCGTGGCCTGTTCACTGATGCTCGGCGGCAGGTTGCCCTGCAGTGCGCCCAGGTCGCGGTAATTGCCATGGCTGCGCACGCTGCGCAGATTGAAGTTGAGTCGGCGGTTGTTCCAGCTGTAGCCCAGTGCCCATTGCCCGCCCTGCAGGCCGTGATAGTCACTGTGCGCATAGGCGGCGTTGAACACGCCCGCGCCGCCGAGCAGCCACCAGCCGCCGATGCCGGCCTGGGCCAGGCCGCCGCCGCCTTCGGCATGTGCTTCGCCGGTAAATGTGTCGCTGATACCGCCTCGCCAGCTGGCACTGGCCACGGTGCGATCATCGTAGGCGAAGGAACGCTGGCCGAAATCCTCACGCAGGCGGCCAACGCCGGCCGACCAGTCCGACAGGCCCTTGGCCAGCAGCTGCTGGGTGCCATAGAAACTGAAATCCAGCGTCTGCATGCGCCCGAATGCATCGGTCACCACCACCTGTGCGCTGCCGGTGCCGCTGATGCCGGGTTGCGCGGCCAGCTGGAACGGACCGACCGGCACCTGCCCGCTGTACTGGCGCAGGCCATCGACGTACAGCTCGACCGTGGACGGCACCACCGCCTGGCCGAGGAAGCTGGGCGTGGGGGTGAGTACGCGATACGGCTGCAGGCCGTAGTTGCGGCCGATCTGCAGGCCGCCCAGGCGCACCGGACGGGTCCAGTCGACGAAGCCGCTGTAGAAATCGCCGACCTCCAGCGTCATCGCCTTGCCGGGGAAATCCAGGCTCCAGCGCGTATCCAGGCGCACGCTCTCACCGCGCCAGCGACGGTCGCCGGGCTGCTGGTAGCGCCGGCTGATCGCTGTGTTCTCGACGGTGCCGTTGCCGATCCCGAACAGGCGCAGCTCCGAGCTGAGGCTGAGGTTGCCGAGCATGTCGACCCGGCTGCCATACACGTCGTAGTTCAGCAGCAGGCCGGGCGAGGCGGTGCTGGCCGGTGCCCGGGTCTGCGGCTGGCTGAGCACGGTGGTCGGCAGGGTCAGCTGGTCCAGCGGCACGTCCAGGGCCAGGGTCTGCATATGCGCGTCGTAGCGCACAACGGCCCCGCTGATCTGGTCCAGATAGACCGGCGCATCGCCGCGGGCGCTGAAGCCGAGCTGGCGCAGCACTTCCGGACTGGCCTGCAGCCGGCCACGGGTTTCAGTGAATGGCAGCAGGCCGCGGGGCGTGCTGTTGAGCGAGACGTCCAGGTACAGGGTCTGGCTGGCGGTCAGGGGCGTGGGGGCGGGCAGGATCGCGTCGGCCGACACCCCGGAGACGTCCGCAGCCCCGGCGGCAGCCACGCCGGACACATCGGCGGCTTCGGTCGCCGCAGGAGCCAGGGCAGCAAACAGCGCGCCCATCAACGCCTCAGCGAGCCGGTGGCGGCGACAGCGGCGTCTGTTCCGACTCGCCATTGAGCTTGGCCGTGATCTGGTCGTTGTCGCGGTCGATGGCCGTGCGCTCGATCGGCCAGCGCATCACCTGCCCGGGCAGTACATAGCCCAGCAGGCCGGGGTGCACGATGCGCGGGCGCTGGACGCTGCCCAGCGCCAGGTCGGCGATCTGTGCATAGCTGTTGCCGGTGTTGGCCACCTCCACGCCGTTGCGTCCGTCCTGCAACCGGACCAGGCTGGCCTGCAGGCGCGGCGCCAGCTTGCCGCCCGAGGGTTGCACGAACACCGGTATCGAATAGCGCAGCACGAACTGCATGCCGTTGGCGCGGGTCGCCAGATCAGGCACCTCGTCGACGATCAGCCGGTAGTACTGCTGTGCCGCAGGCGGTTCGTGGTTCGGGCGCATGACCCGCACCAGCTGCTGCTGGCCAGCGCCCAGTTCCTGCATCGGAGGGGTGGCCAGCAGTTCCTCGGTGGGCAGCAGTTGTTCCTGGCCATCCTGCTGTACCCAGCGGAAGACCCGCACCTGCAGCCTGACCGGCGAGGTGCCACTGTTGGTCAGCCACAGTTCGCCGGCGCGCTGGCGGGCCTCAAGCTGCAGGCTGGTGGGGGCGACCTGGAGGCTGGTGGCACCGGCAGGGGCTGCGGCCAGCAGGGAGAGGGCGAGCAGCGCCACGCCGGTGGCGCGCCACGGGCGGGGTCCGGCCATGCGGGCGTGCTCCATCAATAGGTGATCGTGGCGGTGACCGTATCCAGGTAGTTGCCGGTGGCCGGGTTGTTGGTGCTCAGGTTCAGGATCTGGCCGTAGACGATGTAGGGCACGGCCAGGCCAGTGCCGATGCCGGCCTGGGTGTTGGTGCCCGAGGTCGCACCCCAGACCAGGGTATGAGCGGCGTCCTGGTAGAGCTGGTAGCCAACGAAGTTGTTGGCGGTCACCGCGGCGTTGGTGTTCTTCATCCGGCGGGTGGTGACGTCGTTGGCGGTGCTGGCATTGGCGCCCGCGTTCAGCGAAATCGTGTACGGGGTCAGGGCCGAGCATTGGGCGGTCACCGTGCCCTGGCCCAGGGTGGGGGTCGCCGTGGTCGAGGCCGCCGTGCCGAAGTCAACGTTGGTGGCCGCCGCCGCCGTGATGGTGCAGGCCTTGGTGACCACCAGGGTCACGTTGAAGGTCGTGGTGTCGGCGGCCAGTGCGGGGCCGGCCAGCAACAGTCCGGTCAGGACCCAGGCGAGCGGTGAGCGGAACGTGGATCGCATGGACAACCTCCCTGACCCGAAGGTCTGTTGAACAAGGCGAAGGCGGGAGGTTCGGGGCCGCTTTGACAACGGTCGTCGCCAGCTTCTGCGGGTAAGTGTCTGTAATCCGTGATAAACAGGCGTGCGAAAGGGTGGAGATCGTCACGCTTTCACTTTCCTTGCCGGAACCGTGCATGCCCCGGATCGCCAGTTGGGTGGCGTTCGTTCAGATTGCAGCGGGATCGGCGATAATGGGCGCCATGAGCGTGAATCTGAAAACCCCGCAGGAAATCGAGATGATGCGCATCGCCGGCCGCCTGGCCAGCGAAGTGCTCGACATCGTCACCCCCCACGTCAAGCCCGGTGTCACCACCGAGGAGCTGGACCGCATCTGCCACGACCACATCGTGAACGTGCAGGGCGCGATTCCGGCCAACGTCGGCTACCGCGGCTTCCCGAAGACCGTGTGCACCTCGGTCAACAACGTCATCTGCCACGGTATTCCCAGCGAAGGGAAGGTGCTGAAGGATGGCGACATCATCAATATCGACGTCACCGTCATCAAGGACGGCTGGCACGGCGACACCAGCCGCATGTACTTCGTCGGCACGCCGTCGGTGATGGCCCGCCGCCTGGTGGAAACCACCTACGAAGCGATGTGGCGCGGCATCCGTGCGGTGCGTCCGGGCGCAACCCTGGGCGACATCGGCCATGCCATCCAGAGCTATGCCGAAGGCGAGCGTTTCAGCGTGGTGCGCGAGTACTGCGGCCACGGCATCGGCAAGGTCTACCACGACGAGCCGCAGGTGGTGCATTACGGCCGCCCGGGCCAGGGCCTGGTGCTGCAGCCGGGCATGACCTTCACCATCGAACCGATGATCAACGAGGGCACCCGTTACAACAAGGTGCTGCCGGATGGCTGGACCGTGGTGACCAAGGACCGCAAGCTGTCGGCGCAGTGGGAGCACATGATCGCGGTCACCGAGACCGGCGTCGACGTGCTGACTCTGTCGCCGGGCGAGTCGCAGGTCTCCTGAGGATGCTGCCGGCGAGTTCGCTGCTGGACACGCCGGCCGCGTCGCTCAACGACCCGGACTGGGCTGCTGCCGCGCGCCAGGCGCTGCAGCAGGCCGACGCGCGCCTGTACCGCCGCTTCGACCAGGGCGACAACATCGAGCGCCTGCTGGCGCTGCGCGCGCGTGCCGCCGACCATCTGATCCGCCTGGCGTGGCAGCGCTGCCTGCCAGTCGATAGTGGCCTGTCGCTGTTCGCGGTGGGCGGCTATGGGCGCGGTGAGCTGTTCCCGCGCTCGGACATCGACCTGCTGGTGTTTGGCGGCCCGCCGGCACAGCTGGCGCACGAAGCGGCACTGGCGCGCCTGTTTGCGCTGCTGTGGGATTGCGGTCTGGCGGTCAGCCATGCGGTGCGTTCTGCATCCCAGTGCCGCGAGGCGGCGACGGACCAGACCGTGCTGACCGCGCTGATCGAGGCGCGCCCGATCCTGGCTGATGATGCGGCGCGCCGCGCGCTGCGCGAGGCCATCGACGACCGCGAACTGTGGCCGGCACGCGCGTTCTTCCTGGCCAAGCTGGAAGAACTGCGCAACCGGCACCAGCGTTTCGGCGATACCGCCGACAACCTGGAGCCGGACCTGAAGGATGGTCCCGGTGGCCTGCGCGATCTCAACACGCTGGGCTGGATGGCTCTGCGTGCCTTTGGCGTGCGCGACCTGGAAGCCCTGGTCGGGCTCGGCCATCTGGGTGCCGACGAAGCCGCGGCGCTCAAGCGCGAACGTGCGGTGCTGGCGCGGTTGCGCTTCGGCCTGCACCTGGTAGCACGTCGCCCGGAAGAGCGCCTGCGTTTCGATTACCAGAAGACCCTGGCCGCGCGCCTGGGCTTCGAAGACGACGCCGAGAACCTCGGTGTCGAGAAGATGATGCAGGGCTTCTACCGCGCCGCGCTGGTGGTGCGCCGGATCAGCGACCGCCTGCTGCAGCGCTTCGAGGAACAGTTCGATGGCGAAGCGCAGCCGGAGCCGCTGACCGTGGGCTTCTCCCTGCGCCGCGGCTACCTGGCCGCCAACGAGGCCGACTGGCCGCGTGGCGATATCGGCCAGGTGTTTGCGCTGTTCTCCAGCTGGGCCAACAATCCGCAGGTACGCGGCCTGCATTCGCTGACGGCGCGCGCGCTGGCCGAAGCGCTGCCGCTGCTGCCGGCCTACGACCAGGCCGACACCGACGCGCGCGAGCAGTTCATGACCCTGCTGCGTGGCCAACGCCCGGTCGATACGCTTTCGCGCATGGCGCGGCTGGGCGTGCTCGGCCAGTGGATTCCCGCGTTCGCCCAGGTCAGCGGGCGCATGCAGTTCGACCTGTTCCATGTCTATACCGTCGACCAGCACACGCTGATGGTCCTGCGCAACATCGGCCTGTTCGCCAGCAGCCGTGCCGACGAACGCTTCTCGATCGCCCATGAAGTCTGGCCGCGCCTGCGCAAGCCGGAGCTGCTGCTGCTGGCCGGCCTGTTCCATGACATTGCCAAGGGCCGCGGCGGCGACCATTCCGAACTGGGCGCGGTCGATGCGCGCGCGTTCTGCCAGGCGCATGCGCTGAGCACGTCCGATACCGAACTGGTAGCGTGGCTGGTCGAACAGCACCTGCGCATGTCGGTGACCGCGCAGAAGCAGGACATCGCCGACCCGGTGGTGATCCATCGCTTCGCCACCCTGGTGGGCAGCCGCGACCGCCTCGACTATCTGTACCTGCTGACCTGCGCTGATATCGCCGGCACCAGTCCGAAACTGTGGAATGCCTGGAAGGATCGCCTGCTGGCCGACCTGTACTTTGCCACCCGGCGTGCGCTGCGCGAGGGGTTGGAGCATCCGGTACCGGCCGCCGAGCGCGTGGCCGAGGCGCGTGACAGCGTGCGCGCACTGGTGCGCGAGCAGGGTTACGACGACGCCACCATCGACCGCCAGTTCGCCGTGATGCCGGATGAGGGCTTCATTCGCCTGCGCCCCGAGCAGCTGGCCTGGCAGGCCGCGGCGCTGGTACCGGTGAAACAGGGCCAGACGCTGGTGAAGGTGCGCCGCATCAGTGTCGACGACCCGGCACTGGAAGTGTTCGTGCATTCGCCGGACCGCGACGGCCTGTTCGCCGCCATCGTGATGACCCTGGACCGCAAGGGCTACGGGATCCATCGCGCGCGCGTGCTGGATGGCCCGGCCGACACCATTTTCGATACCTTCGAAGTGAACCCGGCCGACAGCTTCGCCGATGGCAGCAGCGCCAACCTGGAGGCCGCGCTGCGCGAGGCACTCAGTGGTGACCTTTCGCGCCTGCGCCCGTCGCGTCGGGTGGTGCCACGCCAGCTGCGCCATTTCCGCTTCGCGCCGCGCATCGAGTTCCGCGATGAACCGGGCGCAACCCGTTTTGCCCTGGTCGCCCCCGACCGCCCCGGCCTGCTGGCCGACGTGGCGTTCGTGCTGCGCAACCAGGGCCTGCGCGTGCATGATGCACGCATTGCCACGTTCGGCGAACGCGCCGAAGACACCTTCGTGATCAGTGACGAACACGACCTCCCCCTGACTGAACCTGCCCGACAGCAGCTGCATGACGCGATGCTGGCCTGCCTGGACCCTGATCGAAACGCCGGAGACCCCGCCTGATGGCCACCAAGCCTGTTAAGAAGACTGCTGCCACCGCCAAGAGCGCAGCGGCCAAGAAAACTGCCGCCGTGCCGGCCGCGAAGAAGGCTGCCGCGCCGAAGAAAGCCGCGGTGGTGAAGGCGCCGGCGAAGAAGGTGGCAGCACCGAAGAAGGCCCCGGCCAAGAGCGCAGAAGCCGCACGCGCCGAAACCATCGCCCGCAAGTCGCTGCGCAAGCCGGCCGCGCCGGGCGTGGAAGAACTGAAGTTCGGCATCGAAAGTGCCTTCGAACGCCGCGCCACGCTGACCCTTCACGAACTGGAAGGCTCGACCAGGCCGCTGGTCAACCGTGTGATCGACGGCCTGGAAAGCGGCGAATTCCGCGTTGCCGAACCGGACGGCCACGGTGGCTGGAAGGTCAACGAGTGGCTGAAGAAGGCCGTGCTGTTGTACTTCCGCGTCAACGACATGGCCGTGGTCGACGCACGTCCGGCGCCGTTCTGGGACAAGGTCGAATCGCGTTTTGCCGGTTATGACGAAGCGAAGTTCCGCCGTGGTGGCGTGCGCGTGGTGCCGGGCGCCATTGCCCGCCGCGGTACGTACTTCGGCAAGGACGTGGTGCTGATGCCGAGCTTCACCAACATCGGTGCCTATGTCGGTGAAGGCACCATGGTCGATACCTGGGCCACCGTGGGTTCGTGCGCGCAGATCGGCCAGCACTGCCACCTGTCCGGCGGTGCCGGCATTGGCGGCGTGCTGGAACCCCTGCAGGCCAGCCCGACCATCATTGAAGACCACTGCTTCATCGGTGCGCGTTCAGAAGTGGTGGAAGGCGTGGTGGTCGGTCACCACAGCGTGATCGGCATGGGCGTGTTCCTCAGCCAGAGCACCCGCATCTACAACCGTGCCACCGGCGAGATCACCTACGGCTACATCCCGCCGTACAGCGTGGTGGTGTCCGGCTCGCTGCCGAGCAAGGACGGTACGCATTCGCTGTACTGCGCGGTGATCGTCAAGCAGGTTGATGCCAGGACCCGCAGCAAGACCAGCGTCAACGACCTGCTGCGCGGCCTGGCCGACTGAAGGTGGCTGCGCCGGAGGAGCTGGCGCAGTCCGCGATCTACCGGCATCCGTCCGACACCCTGTTGGGGCGGATGCTGCCGCGCCTGCTGCACGCCATGCGCTGGACCCGGCTGCGCCGCGCACTGTCGCGGCGCTGGCCGATGCCGGCGCCGCCTTCGGTGGCCATCAGGCCCTCCTGCGTTTCCTCACCTGCCAAGACGAGGCCATCGCCCGCACCTGCGACTGTCGCTGGGCCAGCACCCGCATCGCGCTGCCGGTAGGCCTCGACAGCCTGCAGCCGCTGCGCCTGGAACGCGAGCTGCAGTGCCCGCGCCTGCAGGCAATGGGCGTGGCGCTTGCATCGGGCCTGGCCTTCCGCTTGCCGAGAGTGCCGTTCCGGGTCGTGTCCGAGCGCCTGTTGTGAGATTCTGGCCCTCTGTTTTCCAGCATCACAGATGGCCATGAGCACCACTGTCTACGGTTTGAAGAACTGCGATACCTGCAAGAAGGCGACCAAGTGGCTGGACCGCTTCGGCGTGCCGTACACCTTCGTCGACTACCGCGAGAACAAACCCAGCCCGGAAATGCTGCTGGCGTGGGCAGCGCAGCTGGGTGGCCTGGCCGCGATGGTGAACAAGTCCTCCACTACCTGGCGGCAGCTGCCGGACAACCGCAAGGCCGCGGACTCCGAGGCCGAGTGGAAGCTGCTGCTGCGCGAGTATCCGCAGCTGATCAAGCGCCCGCTGGTGGTCACCGCCGACGGCACGGTCAGCCAGGGTTTCAGTGACAACGGCTTCAAGGCCCGCTTCGGCGTGGGTGCCGCGTGAGCGCGGTCCTCGACCTGACCTGCGAGCTGATTGCGCGACCTTCGGTAACGCCGGACGATGCTGGTTGCCAGGCGCTGTTGGCGGCGCGGCTGAAGCAGGCCGGATTCCAGTGCGATCATCTGCGTCTGGGCGACGTTGACAATCTGTGGGCGACCCATGGCCAGGGCGCGCCGGTGCTGGTTCTGCTGGGCCACACTGACGTGGTGCCCACCGGCCCGCGCGAGACCTGGACCAGCGACCCGTTCACCCCACAGATCCGCGATGGCGTGCTGTATGGGCGCGGTGCCGCCGACATGAAAGGCAGCGTGGCGGCGTTCGTGGTGGCCGCCGAGCAGTTCGTCGCCGACCATCCCGACCATCCCGGCACGCTGGCGGTACTGCTGACCAGCGACGAGGAGGGCGATGCCATCGATGGCGTGCGCCACGTTGCACGCCTGTTCGCCGCACGCGGGCAGCGCATCGACTGGTGCATCACCGGTGAGCCGTCGTCGACCGCGACGCTGGGCGATCTGCTGCGCGTGGGACGTCGCGGCAGCCTGTCGGCCAAACTGCGCATCCAAGGCGTGCAGGGCCACGTGGCGTATCCGGAAAAGGCACGCAACCCGATTCACCAGGCGGCGCCGGCCCTGGCCGAACTATGCGCGCGGCGCTGGGACGAAGGCTACGAGAGTTTCCCGCCGACCAGCCTGCAGATCTCCAACATCCACGCCGGCACCGGTGCCAACAACGTGATTCCCGGTGAGCTCGAAGTGGATTTCAACATCCGCTACAACCCGCACTGGGATGCGCCGAAGCTGGAGGCGGAGATCACCGCACTGCTGGAACGGCATGGCCTGCAGTACACGCTGAAGTGGCATCGCAGCGGCGAGCCGTTCTACACCCCGGAAGGCACGCTGCGCGCCATCGCCCGTGCGGTGCTGGCCGAGCACATCGGCCGCGCGCCAGAAGAAAGCACCGGCGGCGGCACCTCCGATGCACGCTTCATCGCGCCATTGGGCGCCCAGTGCATCGAAGTAGGCCCGGTCAATGCCAGCATCCACCAGGTGGACGAGAACGTGCGCGTGGACGATCTGGAAGCGCTGCCGGGGCTGTACCAGCGGCTGGTGGAACGGCTGCTGGTGTGACGATGGTGGTGTGAGGATGGTGGATGCCGACCGTTGGTCGGCACACCTTCCGCGCAGGACTGTAGCCGGGCCCTGGTCCGAAAAGATGAATAACGGCGGCATGATCGCCTTTTCCCAGTAGCTTGGCGCGGCCATGTAGAAACGCTGCGCCTGGGGCCGGGCGAACAAGCCGGCCGCCGCTGGCAGGGCCGAAGGCGGGTGAGGGTCTGGCAGGCGCCAGGCCCAGGCAGGGCAGGGCAACCAGTGCCCCGGTGCCTCGTTGCCGACGCAACTGTTGCGCCGCGCTGGAAACCGGGGTAGGGTCAATGCCATGTCGATCCGCCTGGCCACCGCCGTCAACAACAACAACCGCAATAATCTGCGCGCGAATAATCGTGCGCGGCCGATGCGGGACTGCGCCCTGGGTAGATAGACAGCAACACACGCCCGGACACCAGAAAACCCGCATCAGCCGATGCGGGTTTTTTTGTGCCCGGGCGCAGCCTGCCCGGGCCTGGATGGCCGGTCGAACACCTTCCCACCCGTGAAATTCCCCAACAGGAGCTCCCCCATGTGTTCGATCTTCGGAATCTTCGGCCTGCAGGCCGGTGACGATCTTCCCACCCTGCGCCGCCACGCGCTGGAACTGTCGCAACGCCAGCGCCACCGTGGCCCGGACTGGAGCGGCGTGTACCTCGACGAAGGTGCGCTGCTGGTCCATGAACGGCTGGCCATCGTCGATCCGGCCGGTGGTTCGCAGCCGCTGCTGTCGGCCGATGGCCAGCTGGCGCTGGCGGTGAACGGCGAGATCTACAACCACCAGGCGTTGAAGGCAGCGCTGACCACCACCTACGACTTCCAGACCGGCTCGGACTGCGAGGTGATCAACGCGCTGTACCGCCAGGGCGGCGCGCCGGCGCAGTGGCTGGAACAGCTCAACGGCATCTTCGCCTTCGCGCTGTGGGACCGTGACAGTGGACGCGTGCTGGTGGCGCGCGACCCGGTCGGTGTGGTGCCGCTGTACTGGGGCCACGACGCCCAGGGGCGCTTGCGCGTGGCCTCGGAAATGAAGGCGCTGGTCGATACCTGTGCCGATGTCGCGCAGTTCCCGCCGGGCCACTATTTCGACAGTGCCAGCGGTGAACTGGTGCGCTACTACCAGCAACCGTGGCGTGACTATGCCGACGTGCAGGGTCGCCAGGCCGATCTGGCCGAACTGCGCCAGGCCTTCGAGCACGCGGTGGAACGCCAGTTGATGAGCGACGTGCCGTACGGCGTGCTGCTGTCCGGTGGCCTGGACTCGTCGCTGGTGGCGGCGGTGGCTGCGCGCTACTCACGTCGCCGCATCGAGGATGGGGGGCAGACCGAAGCCTGGTGGCCGCGCCTGCACTCGTTCGCGATCGGTTTGAAGGGCTCGCCTGATCTTGCCGCCGCTGCAATCGCCGCCGAAGCGCTGGGCACCGTGCATCACGGCTTCGAATACACCTTCGAGGAAGGCCTCGATGCGCTGCCGGAAGTGATCCGCCACATCGAGACCTACGACGTCACCACCATCCGCGCCTCCACGCCGATGTTCCTGCTGGCGCGGCGGATCAAGGCGATGGGGGTGAAGATGGTGCTTTCCGGCGAGGGCAGCGACGAGATCTTCGGTGGCTACCTGTACTTCCACAAGGCGCCGGATGCGCGCGAATTCCACGAGGAGCTGGTGCGCAAGCTCGACGCGCTGCACAACTACGACTGCCTGCGTGCCAACAAGTCGATGATGGCCTGGGGCGTGGAGCCGCGCGTGCCGTTCCTCGATCGTGAGTTCCTTGATGTGGCGATGCGCTTCGATGCCGCGCACAAGATGGTCGGTGCCGGCTTTGGCGGCCGCCGCATCGAGAAGGCGGTGCTGCGCGAGGCGTTCGATGGCTACCTGCCGGACAGCATCCTGTGGCGACAGAAGGAGCAGTTCAGCGATGGCGTCGGCTATGGCTGGATCGACGGCCTGAAGGCGCATGCCGAGGCGCAGGTGAGTGACCGCGTGCTGGCGGCGGCCGACAAGCGCTTCCCGCACAACCCGCCGCAGACCAAGGAGGCGTATTACTACCGCCACCTGTTCGAGCAGTTCTTCCCCAGCCGTGCGGCCGCGGAGACCGTGCCGGGCGGCAAGTCCATCGCCTGCTCGTCGCCGGCGGCCATTGCCTGGGACGCCAGCTTCGCCGCCGCTGCCGACCCTTCGGGACGCGCGATCGCCGGCGTGCACGAGCAGGCACTGGCCTAAGCCCCAAAATGGGGACGGAGGGGATTAAGTCGTAAGTGGCACAAACGACTTAATCCCCTCCGTCCCCTTTTTGTATGATCGCCCCCTGCGCATTGGGGAATGTTCATGGACGTACAGGCAGGCGGCAACGCGCCGCCCACGAAATGGGGATGGCGTTATCTGGCGTGGGCCGGGGTGCCGTTGCTGGCCGGCGTGCTGCTGGCGCGGTATGCCGGTCCGGCGGCCCCCGAGATGGTCGCCCGTGCCACGGTTGCTGCCGAAGGCAGCTGGGCGCAGCATCTGGCGTCTCCGCTGGGCCTGTTCCTGCTGCAGCTGCTGGTACTGCTGCTGGTAGCCAAGGGGGCGGGTGCATTGCTGAAGCGGCTGGGCCAGCCGGCGGTGATTGGCGAGATGGCGGCCGGCCTGATGATGGGCCCGCTGGTGCTCGGCAGCCTGCTGCCGCAGTTGCATGGTGCGTTGTTCCCGGCCAGCTCGTTGGGGCCGCTGGGCATGCTCAGCCAGCTGGGCGTGCTGATGTTCCTGCTGGTGGCCGGTGCCGAGCTGGACCTGGCGGCACTGCGCGGCCGCCGGCGTTTCGCCTTCACGGTCAGCCATGCCGGCATCGCGGTGCCGTTCGTGCTCGGCGTCGCGTTGGCGATCTGGCTGTATCCGCAGCACGGCCCGCAGGGCGTGGGCTTCACTGCCTTCGCACTTTTCGTCGGCATCTCGATGAGCATCACCGCGTTCCCGGTGCTGCTGCGCATCCTTGCCGACCGCGGCATCGCGCAGACGTCGCTGGGGCAGACCGCCATCGCGTGCGCGGCATTGGGCGATGCCACCGCATGGTGCCTGCTGGCACTGATCGTGGCGGCTGCACAGGCCAGTGGATGGCTGCCGGCCAGCCTCAACCTGCTGTGCGTGGTCGCCTTCGTGGCGCTGATGCTGGGGCTGGTGAAGCCGTGGTTCGCCCGCCAGCAGATTGCGCCGGGCCGTGAGGGGCGCTGGCTGCTCGGCATCCTGCTGCTGTCGTTGGGCAGTGCCCTGATCACCGAAATGCTGGGCATCCACGCGCTGTTCGGTGCCTTCGCTGCGGGCGTCGCGGTATCGTCCAACGCGCAGCTGCGCGACCTGTTGATGGCCCGCGTCGAACCGTTTGCGGTGACCCTGCTGCTGCCGTTGTTCTTCGCCGTGACCGGCCTTCGCATGCGCGCCGATGCACTGCAGGCCAGCGACATCGTGTTGTGCGGGGTGGTGATCGCGGTGGCCACGGTGGGCAAGCTGCTGGGCACCTTCAGTGCTGCACGCAGTGCCGGCATGCCCACGCGCGAGGCGTGGCGGTTGGGCGCGCTGATGAACACCCGTGGCCTGATGGAGCTGATCGTGCTCAACCTGGGTTACGAGCTGGGCCTGCTCGGCGACCGCCTGTTCGCCGTGCTGGTGGTCATGGCGCTGGTGACCACGGCGATGACCGGGCCGCTGCTGAACCTGATCGAGCGTCGCAGGGCTTGAGCGTTGAACGGTGGTGCCGGCCGCTGGCCGGCATCCACGCAGGTGTGCCCAGCAACAAGAGGTTGCCGGCCAGCGGCCGGCACTACCGCGCCGGCACCAGTGTCATCACGTGCTGTGCCTTGCCGGGCAGGAAGGGCGTCGGCCGTCCATGCACCCAGTCCTCGTGGCCGGCGCCCCAGTAGGGTGACAGTGGATGGCCGCTCTGGCCGCCCGGCATGTGCACGATGCCGTCGGCCTCGTGGCCGGGCGAGACCACCATGCGCTCGGAAGCACCGAAGTTCGGCGTCTGCACGCGTGGCATGTCACGGTCGCCGGGCAGCTGGTCGGCGGGCATGCACAGCCAGCGCTTGGCGATGCCCGGCAGCGCCCGTGCGATGGGGTGGCAGATCGCCGCAGTGTTGCGTTCGCCCCAGGTGCGCTTGGACAGCGGTCCCTGCTTGGCCAGCTCGCTCTCGGTACGGCGTGCCGCGTCGATCAGCAGCGTATCCCAGCTGTCGAAGGCCGGTGGCAGCAGATGGGCCGGACGCTGTTGCAGCATCGGCCAGGCCACGCCTTCCAGCTGCGCCAGTCGCGGGTCGAGGTAGTCATCACCCAGCTGCGCATTGGCCGGTGCCAGCAGTGCATCGGACAACGTCTCCATCACCTGGGTGCGGAATTCACGTACTACCCGGTAGCTGACCGAACTGGCCGCGGCACGACCGCCCCATTGATGGCTGACTTCCTTCAAACGCTTCAGTGCAGGGTCGTCACTGCGCTCGATGACGTCGTGCAGCAGTGCCCACCAGCGCTGCAGGAACACCGCGCGATCGTCGAGCTGGATCGCCAGCAGATCGTGCTCGTCGAAACGGTCCTGGATGGCGAGCAGATCGCGGATCTGCCGCGCGCGGGCGCCAAGGTCATAACCACCGTTGCCGACATTGGCCAGTGCCTCGCCGTCGAGGACGCGGCCGTTGGCGGTCCACAGGCGATGGTTCGGTGGGTCGATCAATGCCGGCGATGCGTCGCTGCGGATCGGCCAAGGGGCGCAGTCCTGGTTGTTGGCGGCGGTGAAGCCGGCCGGTGCACAGCCCGGACCGCGGTCGGGGCGGGCGCCGATCAGGCGCCAGGCGATGCGTCCGCTGCGGTCGCCGACCACCAGGTTCTGTGCGGGGATGCCGGCGTGGTCGGCGAACTGCAGGGCACTGTCCAGGTCACCGGCGCGGGCCAGGTCACCGAAGTCCAGGCGCACCGCGCCGGGCAGGTGGGCGACCCAGCGCAGCGCGTCGCCGCTGCCATCGGCATGCGTGTGCAGGATCGGCCCCCAGTCGGTTTCGCGCACCGGGAACAGCACGTCGGCCTGGCCGGCCACCGCAATCCGCTCTTCATGCACGGTCACTGCGGCGTTGGCTGGTTCAGTGCGGTAATCGGCGGTGTCTATGTAACTGTTGGTGAAGCCCCAGGCGACGTGGCCGTTGCTGCCGACGATCACCGCTGGCAGGCCGGGCAGTGAGAAGCCGGTGACGTCAACCTGTCCGCTCGCGGCCTGCGGGTCGGGGTAGCGCAGGCGCACGCGGAACCACAGACCCGGCGCGCGCAGGCCCAGGTGCATGTCGTCGGCGACGATCGCGCGACCGTCCGCGGTAAGCGCACCGGCCACCGCGAAGTTGTTGCTGCCGACGGCGTCGACCTCTTCCTGCGCGGTGCCGGATTTTCCCTTCAATGTGCGCAGGTCGAGCTGGCTGGCATCGGGCAGGGCGGCGTTGCCGGTGGGTTCGCCGAACAGCGGTGCATCCCATTCGGTGCCGTCGTGGGCGATCAATGCGTACAGCGCCGGCGGCACCACTGCGCGGATGCGGCTCAGTGCAAGCTCGGTCTGGTTGCCGGGGTCCTGCAGGTCGGCGTACATGGCCAGCCCGGTCAGCACGCTGTCGCTGGCCTGCCACGGTTGCGGCGACTGCCGCAGCAGCAGGTAGGCCCATGGCCGCACGGAGAGGCCGGCCAGGCCCTCATTGACCCCACCGACATAGGCGCTCACGGCTTCGACGTTGTCGCCCAGCGCAGCCTGCACGTTCGCCTCTGTGCGCGCGCGCAGCCGATGCACGCGCATGCGCTTGTCGGCATCGATCGCCTTCGGGCCAAACAGTGCGGACAGTTCGCCGGCGGCGCTACGGCGCATCAGGTCCATCTCGAAATAGCGTTCCTGCGCATGCACGCGGCCCAATGCGCGCATCGCGTCGGCCTGGCTGGTGGCGGTGATGGTGACCACGCCCAGCGCATCGCGCTCGATGGTGACCGGCCTGGCCAGGCCGGGCAGCGCATGCTCGCCGTCCAGGTCGGCCAGGCTGCCGCGCAGCAGCAGCCACAGGACCAGTGCGGTGACCAGCACGATGGCGATCACTACGCCCAGCATCCAACGCCATGTACGTCGCATCGCACGTCCTTTCCGAACTCGTGGGCCGATTGTAGCCGCAGGCGCAACTGCGACTGATTCCGATTAGATCACCGTATTTTGAAATGCGGCACCCTATGCCGCATCGATTCACAGGAGCCCCCCATGAAAGGCAACCCGGACGTCATCGCCTGCCTGAAGGAACTGCTGCGCGGCGAGCTTGCTGCCCGCGACCAGTACTTCATCCATTCCCGCCGCTACGAGGACCAGGGCCTGTTCGCGCTGTACGAACGCCTGAACCACGAGATGGAAGAGGAAACCCAGCACGCCGATGCGCTGCTGCGCCGGATCCTGTTCCTGGGCGGCGACCCGGACATGCGCCCCCACGCCACCGAGCCGGGCAAGACCGTGGAAGAGATGCTGCAGAAGGATCTCGACACTGAATACGCGGTTCGGAACAATCTCGCCGCCGGCATGAAGCTGTGCGAGGAGAAGGGTGACTACGTGAGCCGCGACATCCTGTTGGCCCAGCTGAAGGACACCGAGGAAGACCACGCCTGGTGGCTGGAGCAGCAGCTGGGCCTGATCAAGCGCATCGGCCTGGAGCTGTACCAGCTGAGCAAGATCGACGGCAACGGCGCCCCGGCGCACTGAGCCGGCACCGCGCTTCGCTAGAGCCGACCGCTGGTCGGCTGCTTTTTGCAGAGCAGCCGACCAGCGGTCGGCTCTACCAGGCGCACAAAGCAATGTCGCCCGCCAGCACCGGAGCACCGCCAGCCAGCCTTCGCCAGCCAGCTGCTCCATCGCCCGCCAGCCGACAACGAAAAAGCCGGGGAATGCCCCGGCTTTTTCGTGTCCGGGGTCGGATCCGTTTTCAACGAAAACGGCTCTGACCCCATTGGGATCGAAAACGCCAACCGAGGTTGGCGTTTGCCGGGGTAATGCGTGTCAACCAAGGTTGACACCCACCTCAACCAAGGTTGACACCCACCAGGGGCAGGGCCCAAGCCCTTATTCCACCGACAACCCTTCCACCTTCTGCCAGCCGCGCGGCAGCAGGTGGCCGCGGGTGGCGCGGGCGCCGAGGTAGGCGTCGAGCTCGTTGAACTTCAGCCCCATCGTGCGCTGACCGCTGCGCACCTGCAGGGTCTGCCCCGGGCTGATCGCCACGATGGCGACCACGCGTTCAGTGGCGAGCTTGGCCTTCGGGATCTCGATGATCTTGTTGCCCTTGCCCTTGTCCAGTTCCGGCAGGTCGTTGGCGGCGATCGCCAGCAGGTTGCCGGAACTGGTCACCGCCACGATGCGGTCGGTGGCCACGTTGGCGACCATCGACGGGGTGAGCACCGACGAGCCGGACGACAGGTTCAGCATCGCCTTGCCGGCCTTGTTGCGACCGATCAGGTTCTCGAAGCGGGTGACGAAGCCGTAGCCATGGCTGGAGGCCAGCACGAAGCGGGCATCCGGCTCGGCACTGGCCAGGGTCACGAAGCTGGTACCCGCTGCCGGCGAGAAGCGGCCGGTCAGCGGCTCGCCGTTGCCACGCGCGGAGGGCAGGGTGTGCACCGGCGTCGAGTAGGCGCGGCCCTCGCTGTCGAGGAACGCGACCTGCTGGGTGCTGCGCGCACGCACCGCGCCCTGCAGGGCATCACCGTCGCGGTAGGAGAGGGCGGACGCATCGACGTCATGGCCCTTGGCGGCACGGATCCAGCCCTTTTCCGACAGCACCACGGTCATCGGCTCGCTCGGCACCAGCTCGGTCTCGTCGATGGCCTGCGCGGCCTGGCGCTGCACCAGCGGCGAACGGCGCGCGTCGCCGAACTTCTTGGCGTCGGCCGTCAGTTCGTCGCGGATCAGCTTCTTCAGCTTGGCCTTGCTGTCGAGGATGCCGAGGATCTTCTCGCGTTCCTTGGCCAGCTCGTCCTGCTCGCCGCGGATCTTCATCTCTTCCAGGCGGGCCAGCTGCTTCAGCTTGGTTTCCAGGATGTACTCGGCCTGTTCCTCGGACAGGCCGAAGCGCGCGATCAGCGCTGCCTTCGGTTCGTCCTCGGTACGGATGATGTGGATCACCTCGTCCAGGTTGAGGAAGGCGACCAGCAGGCCTTCCAGCAGGTGCAGGCGGCGCTCGACCTTCTGCAGGCGGTGCTGCAGGCGGCGGGTGACGGTGTTGCTGCGGAAGGTCAGCCATTCGCTGAGCAGCATCTTCAGGTTCTTCACCTGCGGACGGCCGTCCAGCCCGATCACGTTGAGGTTGACGCGGTAGCTGCGCTCCAGGTCCGTTGTCGCGAACAGGTGGCCCATCAGCTGGTCGGCGTCGACGCGGTTGGAACGTGGCACCAGCACCACGCGCACCGGGTTGGCGTGGTCGGATTCGTCGCGGATGTCTTCCAGCCACGGCAGCTTCTTGGCGCGCATCTGCGCGGCGATCTGCTCGATCACCTTCGACGGCGACACCTGGAACGGCAGCGCCGTCACCACGATGTTGTTGGCTTCCTTGTTGAAGGTCGCCCGCGCACGCACGCTGCCGTTGCCGGTCTCGTAGATGTTCCGCAGATCGTTGGCGGCGGTGATGATCTCGGCGCTGGACGGGTAGTCCGGGCCCTGCACGTGCTCGCACAGGTCGCGCACGGTCGCATCGGGATTGTCCAGCAGGTGCAGCAGTGCGCTGACGATCTCGTTGAGATTGTGCGGCGGCACGTCGGTGGCCATGCCCACGGCGATGCCGGTGGTGCCGTTCAGCAGCAGGTGCGGCAGCCGCGCTGGCATCCAGGTCGGTTCCTGCAGGGTGCCGTCGAAGTTCGGTGCCCAGTCGGTGGTGCCCTGGCCCAGTTCGCCCAGCAGCACTTCGGCGATCGGGGTCAGCTTGGATTCGGTGTAACGCATCGCCGCGAACGACTTCGGGTCATCGCTGGAGCCGAAGTTGCCCTGGCCCTCGATCAGCGGGTAGCGGTACGAGAACGGCTGCGCCATCAGCACCAGCGCCTCGTAGCACGCGCTGTCGCCGTGCGGGTGGTACTTACCGATGACGTCACCGACGGTGCGCGCGGACTTCTTCGGCTTGGACGCAGCATTCAGGCCCAGCTCGCTCATCGAATAGATGATGCGGCGCTGCACCGGCTTCAGGCCGTCGCCGATGAACGGCAGGGCGCGGTCCAGGACCACGTACATCGAGTAGTCGAGGTAGGCGCGTTCGGCGTACTCGCGCAGCGGCAGTTGTTCGAATCCGTGGAACACGGGGCGGGCAAGTTCGGTCATGCGGCGTTGTTACCTATGTCGGGAGGCGGCGACGGCGGTCGCCGCTCGCAATCCTGTGATTATCCGGATGCGGCGGGGGATGCCAAGCCACGTGCAGGGTCCAGCCCGGTTTCGAGGCCATGCCCGGCCCGCGCCAGATAGCGCCCCGGTGGCAGCCCGAAGTGGCGGCGGAACACGGTGACGAAGGCACTGGCACTGCTGAAGCCCAGTGCATGGGCGATGTCGGCCACGCTGCGGCCATCGGTCAGCTGGCGCAGGGCTTCGGACAGGCGGGCCTGTTGCCGCCACTGGGCGAAGCTGAGCGTGGTCTCGTCGCGGAAGTGACGGGTCAGGCTGCGCGGCGACAGGCCGGCCCAATGCGCCCATTCGGCCAGGCTGCGCTCGTCGGACGGGTCGGCCAGCAGCTGCGAGGCGATCTTCAGCAGGCGCCGGTCGTGCGGCATCGGCAGGTGCATGCGCTGGCGCGGCGCGGTGCGGATCTCGTCCAGCAGCACCTCGATGATGTGCTGGCGCTCAGGCGTGGTGTCATAGCCCAGCGGCCATTCGCAGATGCGGTCGGCCAGCGCCTGCGCCAGCTTGGACAGGCCCAGTACGCAGGGATCTGCGGGCAGGGTGGCGCAGGCCGGCGCGGCCAGCGCCATGCCCCAGCCGCGCAGCGGACCGTCCAAGGTCACCGTATGCGGCTCCAGCGGTGGCATCCAGCCGGCCGAGCCCGGTGCCAGCGACCACGTCCCGTGCGAGGTGCGGGTGGTCAGCAGGCCACGCTCGACACAGATCAGCTGGGCGCGCTGGTGGTGGTGCCAGTCCACTTCCCGGACCAGCCCCTGCGGGCTGTCGAAGCGGAAAGCGACCACCGGTGGGCCATCGTTGCGCTCGAACCAATCCAGTGCGTCGTCCCTGAGCAGGCGCTTGGGAGCGGGAATTTCTGCCTTGTTCATCATGTCCGCTGGCTGAAATGTGTCATCCATTGGCTGAATTGTACTACCGGGCCACCTGACCAGATCATTAAGGTAGGCGCCTTCATTGATCCAGCCCACTGCTGCAACACAGCATTCGATGCCAGATCGAATATTTCCATTGAGAAATATTTTTTTTGGAAGAGAATGCTCCCCCATGATCTGTCCTGCAACCACTCCCCCCAGCTTCGGCCTGCTGCTGCGCCAGGTGCGCGACGGCCTGGTCCGGCAACTCGACGCGTCCATGGCTGAAGAAGACTTGGGTATCGGCTTCACCCACTACATCGGGTTGAAGGTGCTCTCGCACATGGCCCCGTGCACGGCCAACGAACTGGCCCAGGCCATCGACCAGGTACCCAGCGCAGTCACCCGCCTGCTGGACAAGCTCGAGGCACTGGGCTGCGTCCGCCGCGAACCGCATGCGCAGGACCGGCGTGCGCTGCAGATCGTGCTGACCGATGAAGGCCGCGCATTGTGGGCGCGGTTGAAGCTGCGTGGCGACGCGGTGATGGATTACGCCCTGCGTGATCTTTCCGCCGACGAGCGCACGCTGCTGCTGTCCCTCCTTACCCGAATCCGCGATTCCCTGACGACCCCATGAACCCGATCCCGCATTCCACTCTCCGCCGGTCCGGGCGCGCGCTGCTGGTGTCAGCGCTGGCCCTGGCCCTGGCCGCCTGCGCCAGCAGTCATGGCCTCAACCCGCAGGGCCACGTGCTTGACGTGGACAGCCTGCACAGCGAACGCACCCTGGCCGACACCGACCTCAGCGCCACCGGCTTCCCGGCGCAGGACTGGTGGAAGGCGCTGGGCGATGCGCAGCTGGACGCGCTGGTCGCCGAGGGCCTGGCCGGCCACCCGAGCCTGGACGCCGCCGACGCGCGCCTGCGCCAGGCCCAGGCCCAGGTCGGCACCGCACGTGCCGATGAGCTGCCCAGCCTGTCGGTGTCCGGTGGCTATACCGGGCTGCGCCTGCCTGAGTCGATGGCAGGCAGCGAGATCGGTGGCCATTACGCCGGCAGCAGCCAGGTCGCCTTCGACTTCAGCTATGGCGTGGACCTGTGGGGCGGCAAGCGCGCCGCCTGGGAAGCCGCCGTGGATGGCGCGCATGCGGCCACCGTCGAGGCGCAGGCGGCACGCCTGAACCTGTCCACCGGCATCACCCAGGCCTACGCCGACCTCGCCTATGCGTGGCAGCTCAATGATGTGGCCGAAGAAGAACTGGCCCGCTCGCAGAAGTCGCTGGAACTGACCCGCCAGCGCCGCCGCGCCGGCATCGACAGCGATCTGCAGGTGCGCCAGGCCGAGGCCCGCGTACCGGCCGCGCAGCAGCAGGTGCAGGCCGCACAGCAGCGGATCGACGCGGCCCGCACCGCACTGGCCGCGCTGGTCGGCAAGGGCCCGGACCGTGGCCTGTCGATCCAGCGCCCGCAGCCGCTGAACCCGGTGGCGCTGCAGCTGCCGGGCGTGCTGCCCAGCGAACTGCTGGGCCGTCGCCCCGACATCGTTGCCGCACGCTGGCGCGTTGAAGCGGCCGACAAGCAGATCAAGGTTGCCAAGACCAGGTTCTACCCGAGCTTCAACCTGACCGCGCTGGCCGGCGTGGTCGCCCCGAACGTGGGTGACCTGCTGAAGAGCAGCTCCACCTTCGCCTACATCGGCCCGGCGCTGAGCCTGCCGATCTTCGAAGGTGGCAAGCTGCGCGCCAACCTGGCCAACACCGATGCGCAGTACGACCTGGCGGTGGCCAACTACAACCAGACCGTGCTCGACGCACTGCGCGACGTCGCCGACCAGGTCAACGCGGTGCGCTCGCTGGCGCAGCAGGCGCACTCGCAGCAGCAGGCGGTGGATACCGCACGCTCGGCCTTCGACCTGGCCCAGCAGCGTTACCGCGCCGGCATCGGCAGCTACCTGGACGTGCTGACCGCGCAGTCCACCCTGCTGCAGTCGCAGCAGCAGCTGGCCGGCCTGCAGTCGCAGCAGGTGCAGTCCTCGGTGCGCCTGAGCAAGGCGCTGGGCGGTGGTTTCCAGCCCGCTGACGCCGACCGCGCACCGATCGCCTCCCATTCCGATTCCTCGCATTCCTGAAGACGCCCGCCATGAGCCAGACCCAAGACACCGCGGCCCCGGCCGCCCCCAACCGCCGCGGCAACCTGCTGCGCGGCCTGTTCGTGATCGTCGTGCTGCTGCTTGCCGCACTGGCGCTGTGGTACTTCATGTTCGGCCGTTGGTTCGAAGAGACCGACGATGCCTACGTGCAGGGCAACCAGGTGCAGATCACCCCGCTGGTGGCCGGTACCGTGGTCGCCATCAACGCCGATGACGGCATGCGCGTGGAGCGCGGCCAGC
Organism: Stenotrophomonas sp. YJH_SMC_120; assembly: GCF_059368675.1. Lineage (NCBI taxonomy): Bacteria > Pseudomonadati > Pseudomonadota > Gammaproteobacteria > Lysobacterales > Lysobacteraceae > Stenotrophomonas > Stenotrophomonas sp. YJH_SMC_120. Next base: position 325,408 of record NZ_JCAFRY010000001.1, on the reverse strand, counting down.
TGCTGGTCCAGCTGGACCCGTCCGACACCGCGGTGGCACTGCAGCAGGCCGAAGCCAACCTGGCCAAGACGGTGCGCCAGACCCGTGGTCTGTACCGCAGCGTGGAAGGCGCCCAGGCGGACTTGAACGCCCGCCAGGTGACCCTGAAGCGCGTGCGCGAAGACTTCGCCCGCCGCAAGGACCTGGCCGCCACCGGCGCCATCTCCAACGAAGAACTGGCCCACGCCCGTGACGAGCTGGCTGCCGCCGAAGCGGCCGTGGCCGGCTCGCGCGAGACCGTCGAGCGCAACCGCGCGCTGGTCGACGACACCGTGATCGCCACCCAGCCGGACGTGCAGGCCGCCGCCGCGCAGCTGCGCCAGGCCTTCCTCAACAACGCCCGCGCCGGCATCGTCGCGCCGGTCACCGGCTACGTCGCCCGGCGTTCGGTGCAGGTCGGTCAGCGCGTGCAGCCGGGCAATGCCCTGATGGCCGTGGTGCCGACCGAGCAGATGTGGGTCGAGGCCAACTTCAAGGAAACCCAGCTGCGCCACATGCGCCTGGGCCAGGAAGTGGAGCTGAAGTCGGACCTGTACGCCGGTGACGTGAAGTACAAGGGCCGCATCCAGAGCCTTGGCCTGGGCACCGGCTCCGCGTTCTCGCTGCTGCCGGCGCAGAACGCCAGCGGCAACTGGATCAAGATCGTGCAGCGCGTGCCGGTGCGCATCGCCATCGATGCCAAGCAGCTGGCCGAACACCCGCTGCGCATCGGCCTGTCGATGAAGGCTGAAGTGAGCCTGCGCGACCAGAAGGGCGAAGTGCTGCCGAGCACTCCGGCCAAGGGCACGGTGTTCGACACCGACGTGTATGCCAAGCAGCTGCATGATGCCGACGAGGTGATCCACACGATCATCCAGGGCAACCTGCCGCAGCAGCAGGCGAAGGTGGGCTGAGGTCGCCATGTCCGCACAAGCTCCAGCCGCGCCCGGCGCTCCGGGCGCACCGGCGGCGCCGGGTGCGGCCTCCGGGTTCCTGCCGCCCAGCGTCGCACTGTGCACCGTGGGCCTGGCGATGGCCTCGTTCATGCAGGTGCTCGACACCACCATCGCCAACGTCTCGCTGCCGACCATCGCCGGCAATCTCGGCGCCAGTTCGCAGCAGGCGACCTGGGTCATCACCTCGTTCGCGGTCAGCACGGCCATCGCGCTGCCGCTGACCGGCTGGCTCAGCCGCCGTTTCGGCGAACGCAAGCTGTTCGTCTGGGCCACGCTGGCCTTCGTCATCACCTCGCTGCTGTGCGGCCTGGCGCAGAGCATGGGCATGCTGGTGCTGTCGCGTGCGCTGCAGGGGTTCGTGGCCGGCCCGATGTACCCGATCACGCAGTCGCTGCTGGTCTCGATCTATCCGCGCGAGAAACGCGGGCAGGCATTGGCACTGCTGGCGATGATCACGGTGGTTGCGCCGATCTGTGGCCCGATCCTCGGTGGCTGGATCACCGACAACTACAGCTGGGAGTGGATCTTCCTGATCAACGTGCCGCTGGGCATCTTCGCCGCGCTGGTGGTGGGCAACCAGCTGAAGGGGCGCCCGGAGCAGATCGAGAAGCCGAAGATGGACTACGTCGGCCTGGTCACCCTGGTGATCGGCGTCGGTGCGCTTCAGCTGGTCCTCGACCTGGGCAACGACGAGGACTGGTTCTCGTCGATGAAGATCGTGGTGCTGGCCTGCGTAGCGGTGGTGACGCTGACGGTGTTCCTGATCTGGGAGCTGACCGACAAGGATCCGATCGTTGACCTGAAGCTGTTCCGGCACCGCAACTTCCGCGCCGGTACGCTGGCGATGGTGGTGGCCTACGCGGCGTTCTTCAGCGTGGCGCTGCTGATCCCGCAGTGGCTGCAGCGTGACATGGGCTACACCGCGATCTGGGCGGGCCTGGCGACGGCGCCGATCGGCATCCTGCCGGTGATCATGACCCCGTTCGTGGGCAAGTATGCGTCGCGCTTCGATATGCGCATGCTGGCCACGGTCGCGTTCATTGTGTTGTCGATGACCAGCTTCCTGCGATCGAACTTCAACCTGCAGGTGGACTACATTCACGTGGCCGGCGTACAGCTGATCATGGGCATCGGCGTCGCGCTGTTCTTCATGCCGGTGCTGCAGATCCTGCTGTCGGACCTGGATGGGCGCGAGATCGCGGCGGGCTCCGGCCTGGCCACGTTCCTGCGTACGCTGGGCGGCAGCTTCGCGGCGTCACTGACGACGTGGCTGTGGGCGCGGCGTACCCAGGTGCACCATGCCGACCTGACCGAACACATCTCGGCCTATCAGCCCGGCATGCAGGACCAGGTGACGGCGATGGGGCAGGGCGACCTGCAACACGGTGCAGCGGTACTGAACAACATGATCAACCACCAGGCATCGCAGATGGGCTTCAACGACATCTTCTTCCTGCTGGGCTGGATCTTCCTGGCGATCATTACGTTCCTGTGGCTGGCCAAGCCGCCATTCGGCGCAGGCGCAGGTGCAGCCGCCGGTGGTGGACACTGAAACTCCCTGGAAACACCGTGCTGTATTTTGACCCCGCCGCGAGGCGGGGTTTTTGTTGGGGCGACGCTGGTCGCGCGGGCATTGCCCTCGGGGTGGTGCAACGGCGCAGGTTCAGCGCGTGCGATAGACGCGTTTGAACACCACCCGGTCGGAAGACAATCGGGAAATGGCCCAGATCCCCGCCACAAGTACGGCGCCGCATGCGAGCCAGCCGGCAGTGGCCTGAAATCGGCTGCCGACAAGTGCGCCGCAGATGATGGCGGCGACAAAGACAAGCATTACGGCCTCCTTTGATGCGCCGTAGTGGACCTCGGCCTGGCATCCCACGCATACGCTTACGCCGTGGTCGAGCCGGTATGGCAGTGTGGGCAGATGATGCTGCGCTGCATTGGTGCGTCCTTTGGGGGAGAGGGGGGGCGCTGGTCAGGTCGTGGCGATACACCTGCAACCGGCTCCCGCAAATCTGCCTCCCGCCGAAAAGGAATCGGGTGGATCTCGACTAGGAAAAGTGCGAATTGAACGGGGAACGTGAAATGCGCCCCAAAAGGCGGCCGTTCAAGGTCTGGTGACGACGCGCCGGGAGGAGGTATGCACCCGCAGACGACGCCCGGGCGGTGCGAGATACGACAGTCCGAGTGGCGGTTGCGATGCCAGGATCGCCAAACCCCGGAAACGAAAAAACCCGCTTTCGCGGGTTTGATCATCTTGAGTCGTGGTGCCCAGGAGAGGACTCGAACCTCCACGGTTTTACCCGCTAGTACCTGAAACTAGTGCGTCTACCAATTCCGCCACCTGGGCGACTCAGGAGATGAATTGTGCGGGACGGCAGAGAGTGTGTCAACAACATTTCACACATTTTTCTGTGGCCGTACGCCCAGGTGAAGCAGCAGGCTGCGCATCGCCGGTGACAGCTGCGCCCATCCGGCGAAACAGGCGCACAGGCGGCGCTGTGCCCACGCATCTGCAAGCGGGACCGCAACAGTATGGGTATTGCGTCGATGCTGGCGGGCGATGGTGCGCGGCACGATGCCGACACCAATGCCGTGGCCGACCATGATGCACACGCCTTCGAAGGTCTTCATGCGGATGCGCACGTCCAGGCGTCGCCCGATGTCGCGTGCCTGGTCTTCGATGTAGGCCTGCAGTGCATTGCCGTCGGCCAGCGCGACGAAGGTCTCGCCGGCAACATCGGCGAAGGCCACGCTGCGCCGCGATGCGAAGCGGTGTTCCGCGGGCAGCAGCATCACCAGTGGATCTTCGGCGACCACGTGCTGCTGCAGGCCGGCAGCGTCGACCGCATCACTGATGATGCCGGCTTCGGCCTGGCCAGCGTTGATCGCACGCACGACTTCGGGGCTGGTGCGCTCCAGCAGTTCCACGTGCAGGCGCGGGCGTTCGGCCAGCCACGGTGCCAGCCGCGAAGGCAGGTAGTTGGTCAGTGCTGCGGTGTTGGCATACAGATGCAGTGTGCCGCGCGCGCCGTGCGCGAACGCCTGCAGTTCACCGCGCAGCTGCGCCTGCTGCTGCAGGATCAATCGTGCATGGTGGGCGAGGGCGGCGCCGGCTTCGGTCAGGCTGACGCCGCGGGGGTGCCGGTTCAACAACGCGGTGCCGGCATCGGCTTCGATCGTGCGCAGGCGTTCGCTGGCCGACGCCAGTGCCAGGTTTGCCTGCGCTGCGCCGGCCGTGATGCTGCCCGCCTCGGCAATCGCCAGGAACAGGCGCAGGTCGGCGATATCCATCCGCATGTGATGCCCTCATCGCAACGGCTGCGCCTTCGGATCAGCCGAAGGCAAGGCCGGAAACACCGCATTGTGCGCCGAGCGGCCGGCCGATCCAATGAAGGCATGAATGAATCGATGTACTTCTACGTGCTGCTGGTGGTGGTGTTCGTGCTGGCCGGTGTGGTCAAGGGTGTGACTGGGATGGGGTTGCCGACGGTGGCGATGGGGCTGCTGGGCAGCACGCTGTCGCCGGTGGCGGCGGCGTCGATGCTGTTCATTCCCACTTTCGTCACCAATGCGTGGCAGCTGTTGTCCGGGCCGTCACTGGACCGCATCGCGCGGCGCCTGTGGCCGATGATGCTGGCCGTGGTGGTGGTGACGCTGGGCTCGGCGGCGCTGCTGGTGCGGGTCGATCGCACTTGGTCGCGCGTTGCGCTGGGCGTGGCATTGGTGGTCTATGCCGCCTATGCGTTGCTTGCACCGGTGTTCCGCGTGCGGCAGCGGCGCGAGCGTTGGCTGGGGCCGCTGGTGGGGGCGTTGTCGGGCGTGGTGACCGGCGCCACCGGCGTGTTCGTGATGCCGGCGGTGCCGTACCTGCAGTCGCTGGGGTTGCAGCGCGAGGAGCTGGTGCAGGCGCTGGGGCTGGCGTTCACGGTGTCAACGATTTCGCTGACCGCCGGGCTGGTGCTGCACGGCGCATTCGGCATCCAGCAGCTGGGGCTGAGTGCGCTGGCGGTGCTGCCGGCATTGCTGGGCATGTGGCTGGGGCAGGTGATCCGGCAGCGCATCAGTGCGCGGGTGTTCCGGGGTTGCTTCCTGGGTTTCCTGCTGCTGCTCGGGCTGGAACTGGTGCTGCGGCCGCTGCTCTGATGCCGGATTTCGGGCATGAAAAAACCCGCTCTCGCGGGTTTTTCTCATTCTCGACGTGGTGCCCAGGAGAGGACTCGAACCTCCACGGTTTTACCCGCTAGTACCTGAAACTAGTGCGTCTACCAATTCCGCCACCTGGGCGTCGAGGAGCGAGATTATGGGGTGTTGTTACGGGGGTGTCAACACTTTTTCTGGATCCGGTGTCGGACCCCGTTTCGCGTGCGGAGCGGGCTCTGACCCCATCTCACTCGCTTGGGGTCGGAGCGCTTTCCTTCGGAAAGGAATTCGGCCCCGTTGCTGGATTGCAGGCAAAAAAAATCCCCGCCGAAGCGAGGAGTTTTTTCGTTGGTGCCCAGGAGAGGACTCGAACCTCCACGGTTTTACCCGCTAGTACCTGAAACTAGTGCGTCTACCAATTCCGCCACCTGGGCGTTCCAGAGGCGCAATTGTGAAGATGAATTCGCAGGCTGTCAACGACTTCCTGAATATTTTTCACGCAAGGCCTTCAAGACGGCCACTGACCCGTTCTGCACGCCGTCAACGGCTACCATGTAGGGCGATGACTACCAAAAAACCAAGCAAGGGCGGGAGCATCTCCCGCAGCCAGGCCCCGAAGAAGGGCGCCAAGGCGGGCACGGCCCGCGCCACCAAGCCGGGCAAGCCGTTGCCGGGCTGGTTCCCTGAATTGAATGAAGGCGGTGCACCGCCGCGTGGCCGCAAGGGCCGCAGCAGCGACGCACCGGGCCCGGCCCCGGGCCGCAAGTTGCCGCCGACCGGCAAGGTGATCGACGATCCCTATGCCGCCCGCGAAGCAGAGAAGTACGAACAGCCCATCGCCAGCCGCGAAGCCATCCTGGCCCTGCTGGAGCGTTGCGAAGGGCCGCAGACGGCAGAGGAACTGGGCGCACGCCTGGGCCTGACCGCCCCGGACCGCGCCGAAGCACTGTCGCGCCGGCTCGGCGCCATGGTCCGCGACGGCCAGCTGGTGCAGAACCGCCGCGGGGGCTTCGCCCCGATCCAGACCCTGAACCTGGTCACCGGCGTGGTGATCGCCAACCCGGAGGGGTTCGGCTTCCTGCGCCCGGTCGAGGGCGGCGACGACCTGTTCCTGCCGCCGTATGAAATGCGCAAGGTCATGCACGGCGACAAGGTGCTGGCCCGCGTGACCGGCATCGACCACCGTGGTCGCCGCGAAGGCAGCATCGCCCGCGTGCTGGAGCGCGGCATGACCCGCCTGATCGGTCGCTTCAGCATCGAGATGGGCATCAACTACGTGGTGCCCGACGACAAGCGCGTGCAGCGCAACGTGCAGGTGCCGCCGGACCAGACCGGTGGTGCGCGCGACGGCCAGCTGGTGGTCTGCGAACTGACCCAGGCGCCGGACAGCCGTCGCCCGCCGATCGGCCGCATCATCGCCGTGCTCGGCGACAAGCTGACCGCCTCGCTGGTGGTGGAGACCGCCATCCACGGCCATGAACTGCCGTTCGAGTTCCCGCAGGAAGTGCTGGACGAAGCCGCCTCGGTGCCGCTGGTGGTCGAGCCGGCGATGATCGGCGACCGCGTCGACCTGCGTAGCATGCCGCTGGTCACCATCGATGGCGAGGATGCCAAGGACTTCGACGACGCGGTGTACTGCGAGCCGAACGCCGATGGCTTCCGGCTGGTGGTGGCGATTGCCGATGTCTCCAACTACGTCCGGCCCGGCACGCCACTGGACGAAGAGGCGCAGAAGCGTGCCACCTCGGTGTACTTCCCGGGCTTCGTGGTGCCGATGCTGCCGGAGACGCTCTCCAACGGCATCTGTTCGCTGATGCCGAAGGTCGACCGCATGTGCTTCGTCTGCGACATGCAGATCGACCGCGACGGTCTGGTCACGCATTCGCGCTTCTACGAAGCGGTGATGAACTCGCATGCGCGCCTGACCTACACCCAGGTGTGGAAGGCGGTGGGTGAGGACGATGCCGATACCAAGGCCTGGATGGGCGACCTGCTGCCGCAGGTGCAGCGCCTGCACCAGCTGTACAAGGTCCTGTCCAAGGCGCGTGCCAAGCGTGGCGCCATCGAGTTCGAAAGCAGCGAAGTGCGCTTCGTGCTGGACAACCGCGGTGAAGTGACCCAGGCCGGCATGCTGGTTCGCAATGACGCGCACAAGCTGATCGAGGAATGCATGATCGCGGCCAATGTGGAGGCGGCGAAGTACCTGCTGTCGCGCCATGTGCCGGCCCCGTACCGCATCCACGAGAAGCCGCCGGAAACCAAGTACGCCGACCTGCTGGAATTCCTCAAGGAGTTCAAGCTGAGCCTGCCGCTGTGGTCGAAGGTGCGCCCGGGCGATTACACCAAGCTGCTGAAGAAGATCCGCGACCGCCCCGATGCCACGCTGCTGGAATCGGTGCTGCTGCGCAGCCAGAGCCTGGCGATCTACAGCCCGGAAAACCACGGTCATTTCGGCCTGGCACTGGAGGCGTACGCGCACTTCACCTCGCCGATCCGCCGTTACCCCGACCTGCTGGTACACCGCGCGATCAAGCACGCGCTGTCCGGCAAGCCGCTGGACAAGTTCACCTACAACGCGCGCGAAATGGCTGCGCTGGCGCTGCAGTGCTCCGAGCGCGAGCGCCGTGCCGATGAAGCCGAACGCGAGGTCGACGAGCGTTACCGCGCGGCGTGGATGGAAAAGCACGTGGGTGGCCAGTTCGATGGCGTGATCAGCGGCGTGACCAGCTTCGGCCTGTTCGTGGAGCTGGATGAGTCGAAGGTGCAGGGCCTGGTGCACGTGACCCAGCTGCCGCAGGACTATTACAAGTTCGACGCGACCCGCAAGACGCTGACCGGCGAGCGCCGCGGCAGCAGCTACCGGCTGGGTGACCGCGTGCGGATCCTGGTCCTGAAGGCCAGCATGGAAGAGCGCAAGATCGACTTCCGCCTGGTCGAACACAAGGGCGAGGACGAGGGCGACGGCCTGCCGCCGCTGCCGGAGCGTGGCAAGCCGGCCAAGCGGAAGAAAGAGAAATACTGATGACCGTGGTAGTGCCGGCCGCTGGCCGGCATCCATGGCACCCTCGGCACCGACGGGTTGCCGGCCAGCGGCCGGCACCACCAGGAGACATCGCATGCAAGGCCAACCCGAATACAGTGGCGGTTGCCAGTGCGGCGCGATCCGCTTCCAGGTGCGTGGCGCGCTGACCGACAGTTCGATCTGTCATTGCCGGATGTGCCAGAAGGCCTTCGGTGCCTACTACGCACCGCTGGTGTCGGTGCGCGGCGTGCAGTTCAGCTGGACCCGCGGCCAGCCTCGCTATTTCCAGTCCTCCAACGTGGTGCGCCGGGGCTTCTGTGCCGACTGCGGCACGCCGCTGAGCTACGAGGCGCCGGACGGCGTAGCGGTGGCGGCCGGCGCCTTCGACGAACCGGAACGCCTGCCGCCGACCATCCAGTACGGGGTGGAGCGCAAGCTGCCGTTCGTCGATACGTTGGCCGGTCTGCCGGCCCGTCGTACCGAGGAAGACATCGCGGCGCTGGAGTTCCTGGCCACCATCGTGTCCCATCAGCACCCGGACCACGACACGCCGCACTGGCCGCCGCGCAGCCGGTAACGCCCCTGTAGCGCCGGGCCCAGGCTCGGTTGGCAGGTCGCCGCGGCCTCAGCCCGGGCAGCGAGCGCAGGCTCGGCTCAACAGGAGCCCCGCCGCAGCGCCCGGCCCGCCGATGCTCTACCATAGCCACCCCCTTTCCGGTCCCCGCCCGCATGAGCAAGAACAGCCAGTGGATCGTCGGCGTCAACGCCGTCGCCTCCTCCATCGAGAACGACGCCGAGAACGTCCGCGAAGTGCTGGTCGAGGCCGGTGCGAAGAACCCGCGCCTGACCGAGATCGAGGAAAACGCCCGCCGCAAGGGCATCGACGTGCGCAAGGTGAACAGCCAGGCGCTGGACGGTGTCGGCGGTTCGGTACGCCACCAGGGCGTGGCCGCGCGCTATGCCGCCGCCCGCACTTACAGCGAGAACGAGCTGGAAGGCCTGGTCACCGCAGCCGAGGGCAAGGCCCTGCTGCTGGTGCTGGACGAAGTGCAGGACCCGCACAACCTTGGCGCTTGCCTGCGCTCGGCGGCTGCCGCAGGCGCCACTGCCGTGATCATCCCCAAGGACAAGTCGGCCACGGTGAACGCGACCGTGCGCAAGACTTCGGCCGGTGCCGCCGATCTGATCCCGGTGGTGGCGGTGACCAACCTGTCGCGTTGCCTGAAGGACCTGCAGAAGCAGGGCGTGTGGATCTACGGCCTGGCCGGCGAAGCCACTGCGTCGCTGTACCAGCTGGACCTGAAGGGCAACATCGCCCTGGTGCTGGGTGGCGAGGCCGATGGCCTGCGCCGCCTGACCCGCGAAAACTGCGATGGCCTGGTCAAGATCCCGATGCCGGGCGAGATCGAGAGCCTGAACGTCTCCGTTGCCGCCGGCGTCAGCCTGTTCGAGGCCGTGCGCCAGCGCGGTTGATTTCGGGGTCGGTTCCCTTTTCCATGTGCCGTGTCGACCAAGGCCGACACCTACCGGGCCGTTGCCGTGTCGACCAAGGTCGACACCCAGCGGGTAGTCGCCAACCTGGGTTGGCGCTCTTGCCGCCTCACCCCGCGCTGCCGCCCAGTGCCTTGAACAGGGTGACGTCGTTGTTCAGCTGGCTCTGGCGCACGCGCGCCAGCGACAGCTCGGCATCACGCCGGGTCTGCTGGGCCTCCAGCCAGGTGCGCAGGTCGGTGGCACCTACGCGGTAGCGCACTTCCTGCGCGCGCTCCACTTCCACCGCTTCGTCATACGAAGCCTGCGAGGCCGCCACCTGGCGCGCCAGCTGCTCGCGTGCCGACAGCGCGTTGTCCACTTCCGACAGCGCGGTGTACAGCGTCTTGCGGAAATTGGTCGCGGCGATCTGATAGCTGGTGCCGGCGATGTCGGTATCCAGCTGCGCGCGCTGCAGGTTGAGGAACGGCAGCGACAGGCCGGCGCCCAGCGTGGCCACCGGGTTGCGCAGCACGTCACCCAGCGACGTTGCACTGGAGCCGAGGCTGCCGGTCAGGCTCAGCGCCGGGTAGTACTGGGTAGCGGTCACCTTGATGGTCTTCAGGCTGTTGCGCAGGCGAAGTTCGGCCGCGCGCAGGTCGGGACGGCGGCCGAGCAGGTCGGCCGGCAGGCCTTCGTTGATCCCCGGGCTGCGTGCGTCCAGCAGGTCCTGCGGTTCGTCCTGCTGCGGCCAGGGCGTGCCGTCCAGCAGCACGGTCAGTGCATTGCGCACCTCCACCCGCTGCTGTTCCAGCGCGCTCTGCGAGGAACGCTGCGACTGCAGGTTCTGCAGCGCCTGGCGCACTTCCAGGCGCGATACCGCACCAGCGTCGAAGCGGGCCTGCACAAGGTCGCGGGTGCGCTCCAGCCGCTCCAGGTTGGCCCGGCCGGTGGCGATGGACTGGTTGAGATAGGCCAGGTTCCAGTACTGTGTGATGGTGTCGCCGATCACCAGCAGCGCGGTGTTCTGCCGGTCTTCCTCGCTGGCCTCGGCTTCCCAGCGGGCGATGTCGCGCTGGGTACGCAGACGGCCCCACAGATCGACCTCCCAGCCCAGCGAGACGCCGGTGGAATAGCTGCGGCGCCAGTCGTCGGCCTGATCGGTGGCGCGGCTGGCATTGCCGCTGACGCCGGACGACGAAGGCTGCGGCCACAGCGCATTGCTGGCCAGGCCGGCCTGCAGGCGCGACCGCTGCACGGCCAGGCCAGCGGCGGCCAGATCGCTGTTGGCGGCCAGCGCCTGCGCCACCAGGCGATTCAGTCGTTCATCGCCGAAGCCCGTCCACCAGCTGTCCTGGCGGATGTCGCGGCCCGGTGTATCCAGGCTGCTGCGCGGGTCGTCGGCCGGTGCGTTGAGGGTGGCATCGCCACGGCCGTAGCTGGCCGCCACGTCGGGGGCCTGCACCGGGTAGCGGCCCACTGATGCACAGCCAGAGAGGGCGAGCAGAACAGCGCCCACCAGCAGCAGGCGCGAGGGAGCAGGGAAGGGCAGTCGGGTCATCATCTTCATTCGCGGGCCAGGGCCTCCACCGGGTCCAGCTGCGCGGCGTTGCGCGCGGGCAGGAAGCCGAATGCCACGCCGATCAGGGTCGAGCAGGCGAACGCGGCAACGATCGAGGCGGTGGAGAACAGCACCTGGAAGTCACTGGCGAAACGGCCGATCATCGAGCCCAGCAGCAGGGCCAGGCCGATGCCGAGCAGACCACCGAGCAGGCACACCAGCACCGCTTCGATCAGGAACTGCTGGCGGATGTCACTCTGCCGTGCCCCCACCGCCATGCGTACGCCGATTTCGCGGGTGCGCTCGGTCACCGAGACCAGCATGATGTTCATCACGCCGATGCCGCCGACCAGCAGCGCGATGGCGGCGATGGCGCCGATCAGCAGGGTCATCGTGCGCGTGGTCTGCTCGATGGTCTGGCGGATCTCTGCGCTGTTGCTGAGGAAGAAGTCCTCGGTGCCGTGGCGCAGGGTCAGCAGGCGGGTGATCGCTTCCTGCGCCGCATCCATCGGCGTGTCGTCGTCCACGCGCACGGTGATGCTGGAAACGTGGCTCTGGCCGAGCATGCGCGACATCACCGTGGTGTAGGGCACCCACACGCTGAGGCTGGTGCTGCCACCAAAGCCGAAGCTCTGGCGCTTGGCCACGCCGACCACGCGTGCCGGTACGTTGCCGAGCAGGATCACCTGGCCGACCGGATCTACATCGGGGAAGAACTGGGTCTGGGTGTTCTCGTCGATCACCGCCACCTGGCCGAGGCCCTTCACCGCGTCGGTATCGAAGAAGCTGCCGCTGAGCAGGGTCACGCCCTTGACCCGGAAGAACTGCTCGCCGACGCCACTGACCTGGGCGGTGGAGGACTGGTTGCGGTAACGCGCGGTGACCGAGGTCGACACGCTGGGGGTGGCGCTGTCCACGTAGCTCTGCTTTGCCAGTGCATCGGCATCGCTGGCCTTGAGCGTCTGTACCCGCGCCGAGCGCATGTCACCGAAACCACGGCCGGGATAGACGTCGATGGTGTTGGTGCCGAGCGCGCTGATGTTCTGCAGGATCTGCTGCTGCGAGCCATTGCCCAGCGCCACCACCGAGACCACCGAGGCGATGCCGATGATGATGCCGAGCATGGTCAGGAAGGTGCGCAGCCGATGTGCGTTCATCGCCAGCAGGGCCATGCGGAACGCTTCGGTGAAGCGGTCACGGGCTGCCCGCCAGCTGTTGCCGCGGGCCACGCCGGTGCTGGCCTCGCGCTGCGCGCGGTAGGTCGGTGCGTTCGGATTGGTGCGGTCGGCGATGATCTCGCCATCGCGGATTTCGATGATGCGCTGCGCGTGTTCGGCCACGCTCATGTCGTGGGTGACGATGATGATGGTGTGGCCTTCGGCGTGCAGCTCGCCGAGGATCGCCATCACTTCCTCGCCGGATTTCGTGTCGAGCGCGCCGGTCGGTTCGTCGGCCAGGATCACCTCGCCGCCGTTCATCAGCGCACGTGCGATCGACACGCGCTGCTGCTGGCCACCGGACAGCTGGCCCGGCTTGTGGTGCATGCGGTCGCCCAGGCCCAGCCGCTGCAGCAGCTGCTCGGCACGCGCGTTGCGCACTGCGCCCGGGCTGCCGGCATACACGGCCGGTACCTCCACGTTGCCGCGCGCATCCAGGTCGCCCAGCAGGTGGTAGCGCTGGAAGATGAAGCCGAAATGCTCGCGGCGCAGTTCGGCCAGTTCATCCGGCGCCATCCTGCCGGTTTCGCGGCCGGCCACCTGGTAGCTGCCACGGGTGGGGCGATCGAGGCAGCCGAGGATGTTCATCAGCGTCGACTTGCCCGAGCCGGACTGGCCGACGATCGCCACCATCTCGCCGGCGTGGATATCCAGGTTGACGTCGCGCAGGACGGCGATCACATCATCGCCAGCCGGGAATTCGCGTCGCAGGTCGCGCAGGCGCAGCAGCGGCGCCTTCGTGCTCATCGGCGCGGACCCATGCCCGGGCCGCCGACCCGCATCTGCATGCCGCCGCGGTTGCCGCCGCCGGCGCTGGCACCGGCCGCACCGGCTTCGCCCACCACCACGCGTTCGCCTTCCTTCAGCCCGGACAGGATTTCGGCCGAGGCGCCGTTGTTGATGCCCACGGTGACCTTGCGCGGTTGCGGCTGGCCCTTGTCGTCCAGCACCCGCACCATGCGCTCGTCGCCGCGGCGCTTCGGTCCCAGCGCCACCGCCGGCACCATCAGCACGTCCTTGGCCTGCTTGAGCAGTACCGAGACCTGCGCGGTCATGTCGATGCGCAGGGTGCCGTCCGGGTTCTCCACGTCGAACAGCGCGTTGTAGTAGACCGCGCTGCTGGAACTGGAGCTGGACGAACTGCTGGAGCTGGACGAGTTCTCGTTGGCGATCGAGGCCGGCGCCGGATTGATCTGGCGCAGCGTGGCGTGGTACTTGCGGTCGGGGTCACCCAGGGTGGTGAAGTACACCGGCATGCCGGCCTTGATCTTGACCACGTCGGCCTCGGAGATCTCGGCGTTGACCGTGACCACGTCCAGCCGCGCCAGCATCACGATGGTGGGCGCGGTCTGGTTGGCGTTCACGGTGCGGCCTTCCTCGGCCACCACCGCCACCACGGTGCCATCCATCGGCGCGGTGATGCGGGTGTAGGCCAGGTTGGCACGGGCGGTGCCCAGTTCGGTTTCGCGGCCCTTGATCTGCGCCTCGTAGGACTGCAGCTGGGCGCGGGCGGTCTTCAGCTGTGCCTCGGCGGCATCGTATTCCTGGCGCGAGGTGGCTTCGGCGGCCAGCATCTGCTGCTGGCGCGCGAACTCCAGTTCGGCCTGGCGCAGGGTGGCCTGCTGCACGGCACGCTGGGCGGTGACCTGGTCCAGCGAAGCCTGCGCGTTGAGCACCTGGTTCTGCTGGGTGGTGGCGTCGATCTCGGCGATCAGGTCGCCTTCCTTCACGGTGTCGCCCAGCTGCACCTTCAGCGACTTGATCTGGCCCGAGGCCTGGGCACCCACGCTGACCAGCTTGTAGGCGTCGATCACACCGGTGGCTTCCACGGTCTGCTCGATGTCGCCGCGGCTGACCGGCGTGGTCGCCACCGCCGGGGCGGCGGGTTTGCGCAGCAGCCACCAGGCGGCGACGGCCACGATGAGGGCGAGCAGGGCGATCAGTATCAGGCGACCACGGCGGGTCGCGGGCAACAGGCGGAACGTCACGTCGTGGCTTCACTCTCGGGGCCGCGGCGGCGGCGTTGGTGGGCATTGTGAAGACCGGGCGACAGGCGGCTCAATCCTCGGGGTATGTCTCTATGTAACACTGTCGGTGAATACGCGTAACCACAGGTATCCCGCTCATGGCTGGATACACTGGTACGCATTGCCCCGGATGCGGTTCAGCTGCCGACACGGGATGATCGCGACATGGAGACTGAAAACACGATGCATCGACTGCTGATCGTCGACGACGACAACGACATCCGCACCCTGCTGGCCGAGCAGCTCGGCCGTGCCGGTTACCAGGTGAGCACCGCCGCCGATGGCACCGCCATGCGCCAGCTGCTGGACCGCGAGCACGTGGACCTGATCGTGCTCGACCTCAACCTGCCGCGCGAGGATGGCCTGACCCTGTGCCGCGACCTGCGTGCGCGCTCGAACACCCCGGTGATCATGCTGACCGCGCGCGCCGAGCCGATCGACCGCGTGCTCGGCCTGGAAATGGGCGCCGACGACTACCTGGCCAAGCCGTTCGAACCGCGCGAGCTGCTGGCGCGCATCCGCAACGTGCTGCGCCGGACCGAGGCGCTGCCGGCCAACCTGGAGCCGCTGGCGGTGCGCCGTGCGCGTTTCTCGCGCTGGGTGTTCGATCTGGAGCATCGCCACCTGGTCGATCCGGATGATCGCGTGGTGGTGCTGTCCGGTGCCGAGTTCCGCCTGCTGCGCGTGTTCATCGCCCATGCCAACAAGGTGCTGTCGCGCGAACAGCTGGTCGCGCTCAGCAGCGGCCGCAACTACGAGGCGCAGGATCGCGCGATCGACCTGCAGGTCAGCCGCCTGCGCAACAAGCTGGGCGATGACGGTGGGCCGGATGGCCTGATCAAGACCGTGCGCAACGAAGGCTACGTGCTGGCCTCCTCGGTGAACCTGGAATAAGCCGTCATGAAGCGCCTGCGCCATTTCCTGTCCTCGATGGTCGGGCGGTTGTTCGTGATCCTGCTGTTGGGCATGAGCGTGGCTGCGATCGGCGCGACCATGCTGGCCACCTCCAAACGCCAGCAGGAGTTCGAGCGGCAGAACCTGAACCGCATCGCCGACCGCCTGCAGGGCTACGTCAACCTGCTCGATGGCAATCCAGAACTGCGCGAGCGACTGCTTGAGATCGGTGGGCCCAGCGTGCGTGCGCTGCAGCCCGGCGCGCGCCTGGGGCGGGCGGATACCGCACTGATGGAAGTCCTGGATGACCGGCCCGGCCCGGTGTCGCGCGCGCATGTGCACTTCACCTCGTTCCGTTCCTGCATTCCCAAGCTGCAGGATCTGCTGCCGCCACCGCCGCCGGGGCACCGGCGGCATCCGCGTGAGCGCGATCCGGCCTTCATTCCGCCCAAGTGCCGCGCGGTCGATGTGACGCTCAACGACGGTACGCTGTTGAAGCTGGCGCTGGATTCGCCGGCGGTGGCCCACAACGGCATTCTGGCCGTGGACCCGTGGTTCCTGACCCTGCTGGTGCTGGCCATCGCGGTGCTGGCCTACATCGTCGCGCGCATGGCCAGTGCGCCGCTGCAGGAGCTGGCGGCAGCCGCGGAGGATCTCGGCGACGATCTGCAGCGCGATCCACTGCCGTTGCGCGGGCCGCGCGAGGTGCAGCGCGCCGCCGAGGCCTTCAATGCCATGCAGCACCGCCTGCAGCGGCACCTGGCCGAACGCACGCAGATGCTGGCGGCGATCACCCATGACCTGCAGACCCCGTTGACCCGCCTGCGCCTGCGCCTGGAGAACGTCAGCGACGAGGTGCTGCGCGAGCGCCTGATCGGCGATC
This sequence comes from Stenotrophomonas sp. YJH_SMC_120, assembly GCF_059368675.1. Taxonomy (NCBI): domain Bacteria; kingdom Pseudomonadati; phylum Pseudomonadota; class Gammaproteobacteria; order Lysobacterales; family Lysobacteraceae; genus Stenotrophomonas; species Stenotrophomonas sp. YJH_SMC_120. The sequence continues at coordinate 309,217 of NZ_JCAFRY010000001.1, read as the reverse complement.
TGGCGGCGATGCAGGCACTGGTGCGCGAAGGCCTGGAGCTGGCCCGCAGTGCCGAGAGCGCCGAGCAGCGCGCCGCGCTGGATCTGGATTCGCTGCTGGAAAGCATCGTGGAAGACGCCGCCGAGGGCGGTGCCGACGTGGTCTTCGAGGGCGGCACCGGTGCGGTGCTGATGTTGCGCCCGCTGGCCATGCACCGGCTGTTCTCCAACCTGGTGGATAACGCCGTGATGTATGCCCACCGCGTGCGCGTGCGGGTGGAACGCAGCGGCGGCACGATCACGGCGATGGTGTCCGACGATGGCCCGGGCCTGGCGGAAGACCAGCTGGAGGCCGTGTTCGACCCGTTCGTGCGGGTGGAAACCTCGCGTTCGCGGGAAACCGGCGGCGCCGGGCTGGGCCTGACCATCGCGCGCGCCCTGGCCGAGAAGGATGGCGCGCGGCTGTGGCTGCGCAACCGTGCCGAGGGCGGTCTGGAGGCGGTGGTGCAGTGGCCGGCCAGTGCGCAGGTGGTGCCGCCTGGCCGGCCCGGCTGAGCCCCGCCGGACGCACGCGATGACGCCGGGGCCAGGGTTTGGCCTATCATCTGCGCATCTCCCCAGTTTCTCCCCGATGAGTCAGCCCGTTCCTGACGGCACGCCGTTCCGCGTTGCCCGGTCGTTCCCGCTTGCTGTCATGCCCTGCAGCCGCTACCGGCCACTGCCGCCGAGCTGATGGGCAGGTCAGGGGACAACGGGTGCTGGGTGGAGCGCCGCGTTTCGAAGGCCAGGCAGGCACTGCAGCGCGGTCTGCTGTGGCTGTTGCTGGCGCTGGCGCTGCCGCTGGCCGCGCAGGAGGGCGCGCCGCCGCTGCGCGACTACGCCATCGACGTGTGGACCTCGCGCAATGGCCTGCCGCACAACTCCCTGCGCGATATCGCGCAGACCCCCGAGGGGCACCTGTGGTTTGCCACCTGGGAAGGCCTGGTCCGCTACAACGGCCTGGATTTCACCGTGTTCGACCGCAGCACCCGCCCGGGGCTGCGCGACAACGGCATCGGCGCACTGCTGGTCGATCGGCAGGGAGGTCTGTGGATCAGTGATTCGCGCGGCAATGTCAGCCATCGCGGCAACGACGGCCAGTGGCGGGTCTGGGAGCATCAGGCCGACACCCCGCAGGTGCTGATCCAGTCCATGCAGATGGACAGCCAGGGGCGCCTGTGGCTGCTGTACGAAGGCAAGGGCATCGGCTATCTGACCCCGGACAAGGGCATCGTCTACCAGGCACCGGCGGCCGACCTGCCGATGGCGATGAGCTTCACCAAGCTGGTGGTCGATGCGCAGGACCGGGTCTGGGTTGGCACGCTGGACGGGCTGGTGCTGCGCGACAACGACGGCGTGCTCAAGCGCGCACCCGCGGCGTGGGGTCTGGGTGCCGGCACCGGCCTGTCATGGCCGTACCGGGCTCCGGATGGCGCGCTGTGGATCGTCGCCGGCGAGCGCCTGTACCGCGTAGAGGACGACCAGCTGGTGCTGGTGCACCGCCTGCCGGGCCAGCTGCACATGACCTCGATGCTGCAGGACCGGCACGGCGACCTGTGGCTGGGAACCGAGAACCAGGGCCTGCTGCGGATCTCGGCGCATGGGCTGGAGCGGTTGCCGGCCGGCCTGAACCTGCCGGGCGGGCGCGTTGTCAGCCTGCGCGAGGATGCCGAAGGCAGCATCTGGGTGGGGGCCAACGGTGGCCTGTACCGCCTGCGCGAAACACTGTTCAGCAGCTACACCGAGCGCGATGGCCTCAGTGGCGACTATGTGCGCACGGTGCTGGAGGACCGCGACCGCCAGTTGTGGGTCGGTAGTGCCAGTGGTCTCGATCTGCAGACACCCGATGGCCGCTTCCGCGCAATGGCGCTGCACAACCGCGGCGGCAAGGCACCTTCGGTGCTCAGCCTGGCGCAGGGCCCGGACGGTGACCTGTGGGTCGGAACGTTCGGCGATGGTGTCTACCGTCTTGGCCGCGATGGCCGGCTGCGGCACAACTATGCCGCCGCCGATGGCATGCCGGGCGGCAACATCCGCGCGATCAGCGTGGACCCGCAGGGCGTGGTCTGGGCAGGCACGCAGAAGGGCGTAGTCCGCATCGACGGCGACCGCGTGCAGGTATCAAACGTTGTGGGCATGCCCAGTGGCCTGATCACCGCGCTTGAGCACGATCATCAGGGCAACCTGTGGATCGGCACCATCGAGGGAATCCGCGTGCTGCGTGGCGACTACGTGCAGTCGATCGACCTGACACCGATGGGCGGGGGCCGCAGCGTGTTCGGCTTCCATCAGCTGGGCGATGCGATGTGGATCAGCAGCGACCGCGGCCTGTACCGTTGGCTCGACGGAAAACTGGCACGCGTCGGTCTTGAGCAGGGCATGCCGGTGGATGCGGTGTTCCAGCTGGTGCCGGACCGTTTGGGCAATGTGTGGATCAGCAGCAACCGCGGCGTGCTGCGCACCGACATGGCCACCCTCAACGCCGTGGCCGATGGTCGTGCACCGCGCGTAGTGGTGGAGCGCTACAACGAGATCGACGGCATGGCCAACGCGCAGGCCAACGGCAGCTCCGGGCCATCGGCCATCCTGCGCCAGGACGGCACGTTCTGGGTGGTCACCGCCGGAGGCCTCAGCACCGTCGACCCGCAACGCCTGCAGCGCTTCCGCGAGCGCCCATCACCGCCTGCAGCGATCGAGAGCGTGCAGGTGGATGGCGCACCCGTGCATTGGGAGGGCCCGGATCGCAACTACATTCCCGGCGGCCGACGTCTGGCGGTGAGCTATGTGGGCCTGAGCTACCTGATGTCGGACCGGATCCGATATCGCACGCGGCTGGATGGCCTGGACACCGGCTGGGTCGAGCGCGGCCCGCAGCGCAGCGTCGAGTTCGTCGGCCTGCCTCCGGGTGACTACACTCTGCACGTGTCGGCGGCGCATCCGGGCGGGGCCTGGGGCCAGCAGGAAGCCGTGTGGAGCTTCACGGTGGAGCCGTTCTGGTGGCAGCGCCGCAGCGTGCAGATGCTGGGCGGGCTGCTGCTGCTGGCCGGGCTGGTTGTGCTGTACCGCCTGCTGCTGCAGCAGCTGAAGGCCAGCAACCTGCGCCTGGCACGGCGCGTGGACGAGGCAACCTTCGACCTGCAGGCCAAGACCGTGCACCTGCAGGCGCTGAACCAGGAAAAGACCGAACTGGCCGAGCGCCTTGCACGGCAGGCCGAGGCCTTCGAGCGGCAGGCGCGCGAGGATGCGCTGACCGGGCTGGCCAATCGCCGTGCCTTCGACGAAACGCTGGCGCGCGACTTCGCCCGCTCACAGCGCAGCGGCCACCCGCTGTGCCTGGTGGTGCTGGACATCGACCACTTCAAGGACGTCAACGACCGGCACAGCCACAGCATCGGCGATGCTGTGCTGGTGCAGGTGGCCCGACTGATCGCCGCGGCCTGCCGCGACTCGGACCTGCCCGCGCGCACCGGTGGCGAGGAGTTCGCGCTGCTGCTCAACGACACCCGCCTGGAAGAAGCCGCGCAGCTGTGCGCGCGCCTGCGTGGCCTGTTCCATGACCACCCCGACTGGGCCGGAGTAGCGGGCCTGCGCGTGACCTTCAGCGCAGGCCTGGTGGAACTGGATGCCGATGACCGCACCCCGGCGCTGCTGTACCAGCGCGCCGACCGCGCGCTGTACCGCGCCAAGAGCGACGGCCGCGATCGTACGAGTATTGGTTGATCGCATCCACGCATGGCGTGGATCTACTGGTGTTGCCGTAGTAGATCCACGCCATGCGTGGATGTGGTTGCGCCGCTGGCTGTCTTACCGCGGCCAGGCGTTGGCGATGGTGCAGAACAATCGTGCGGTCTGTTCGGTGTCATACACCGCGCTGTGTGCTTCGTTCGCATCCCAGCCCAACCCGGCGGCCGTGGCTGCACGCGCCAGCACCGTCTGCCCGTAGGCGATGCCGGCCAGGGTGACGGTGTCGAACACGCTGAACGGATGGAACGGATTGCGCTTGTGGCCGGTCCGGGCCACGGCGGCGTTGACGAAGCCCAGGTCGAAATGGGCGTTGTGGCCGACCAGGATCGCGCGCTGGCAGCCGTACTTCTTCATCGCCGCGCGTACCGGGGTGAAGATGTGGTCCAGTGCGGCCTTCTCTTCCTTGGCCAGCCGGAACGGGTGGTCGAGGATGATGCCGGTCACTTCCAGCGACTTCGGGTCGATCTCCAGGCCCTCGGCCGGCACCACATGGGCACTGGCGGTCTGGCCGGGGTAGAGCAGGCCGTTCTCGTCCATCTCGATGGGCACCGCGGCGATTTCCAGCAGGGCGTTGCGCTGGCTGTCGAAGCCGCCGGTTTCCACGTCCACCACCACCGGCAGGAAGCCGCGGAAGCGTTGTGACATCGCGCGCTGCGCCTGGGGGATTGCGGAATCGGGGGCGGCGGCAGGTGCGGGGGTGGGGTCAGTCATGCGTGAATTCTAGCAGAGCGACCCTGAGCGCCCGGCCAGCCCGTGGCGCACGGGTTCCCTGCGCAGGAGCGTGTCGACCAAGGTCGACACCCACCGGTGCACCGCGCGCCCAGGATTCCGGTAGGTGCCAACCTGGGTTGGCACGATGCGCGCCAACCCAGGTTGGCATCTACCGGACTGCTGGCCGCGCAGGCGTGGCCGAGGGAGACCACCGTGCCAACCACGCATCCACGCTCAGCCTGCCGGCGCCGCTGAAGATCAGTGGCAGCAGCATCGCCATGAACAGCACCGGCAGCTTGAAGTTGCCGAAGCCCTGGTCAGTGATCGCATAGCCCATCGCGAGGTCGCCCAGCGAGTCCCATTGCATCGGCCAGTGCACGGCGTAGGTGGCCACCACGGTCAATACCAGCAGGCTGGCGGCGGCGAAACGCGTACCGAAACCCAGCAGCAGGCAGGCCGCGCCGACCAGTTCGAACCAGGTCGCCAGCTGCCAGTTCAGCGTGCTCGGCAGCTGATCGAACGGGAACGGAAAGGCATCCTGCAGGTCGGCGAACCAGTTCTGGCCGTGCAGTTTCTCGCGGCCGGATTCGAAGTATTCCCAGGCCAGCAGCAGGCGCAGGCCGAGCGGGGCCAACCAGGGGGCGAGACGGTCCAGCTGGCCACGCGCGGTGGCCAGGATCAGAAGGTTCATCAGGGGGTCTCCGCGAATGAGGTGTGTCAGGGAGGGGGTGTGAGCGGGCCGATCACGCCGGCCTGCAGGAACTGCCGCAGCAGCGCGGCACCGGGTCCGGCCAGCGCGTCCTCGGCCAGGCCGTGCGCGGCGGCCAGACGCTGCAGGTAGGCCTGACCATCAAGGCCGGGCTGTTCGCCGATGCTGGACAGCAGGAACACCGCCAGAGGGCTGAGCGTGGCGAATCGCACCTCGCCGTCGGCATCGCGGCGGACCAGAAGGCCAGTCGGCTCGGCCGGCGGCTCGGTCGGTGCGTCCTCAGCGCCGAGCCGGTGCACCGGCCACTGGTACAGCAGCGGCCATGCCAACGGCGAGCGCTGCAGCGGCACCCGCAGCGGGTCGGTGTCGTCCTGCGCCGGCAGCGGTTCGGCATCCAGCTGGTACAGCGCGGTTTCCACCCACTCGTAGTGGGCCAGTTCGGCCAACGCCGGATGCGGCAGCAGTGGCTGCGCCTGCAGCCACTGCACGAATTCGGCGGCCAGTTCGGTGAACAGCGGTGTCTGGCAGCGATGGGTCGCGAAGTACTGGCGCACCAGTCCGCTCCAGGCCGGTTCGCCGAGCAGGCGCACGCAGACCGGGAAGCCGTTGCTCAACAGGCCGAGCAGGTTGTTGAACAGCAGTCGTTGGTATACCGCGACCCGGTGTGATTCCAGCCCGGCCGGTGGCGGCACGCCCTGTGGATCACGCAGATGGGCAGTGAATGCGTGCTGCTGCGCGCGCAGGGTGTCGGGAGCATCAGCCATGTGCGCTCCCGGCGTGCGTCGCCTGCAGGCGGCGGATGGTCTGCAGCTCGCCCTGCAGTTCGGCGTAGGGCGGGAAGTTGAAATCGCGCTCAAGCAGGGTGGGGCGCGGGCCGATGCGCGCATAGGTGCGTGCCAGCAGGGCCCAGACCGGGTCGATCACCGCACTGCCATGGGTATCGATCTTCAGGTCCGGTGCCTCGTCCAGGTGCCCGGCCACATGCAGGCAGACGATGCGTTCTGCGGGCAGCCCGGCAATGAAGGTGTCGGCGTCGTAGCCGTGGTTGCAGGCGTTGACGTAGACGTTGTTGACGTCCAGCAGCAGGTCGCAGTCGGCCTCGGCGAGCACGGCGTTGGTGAAGGCCAGCTCGTCCATCGCCGGCTCCGGCGCAAGGTAGTAGGACACGTTCTCCACTGCGATGCGGCGACCCAGCAGATCCTGCACACGGGCGATGCGTGCGGCGGTATGGCGCACCGCTTCGTCGGTAAATGGAATCGGCAGCAGGTCGTACAGGTGGCCGTCGTCGCTGCAGTAGCTCAGGTGCTCGCTGTACAGCGGCACGCGGTGCTTTTCCAGGAACTGGCCGACCTGTTCCAGCAGCCGGCTATCCAGCGGCGCACTGCCACCCAGCGACAGGGACAGGCCGTGGCAGCTGAGCGGATGGCGCTGTGCCAGCTCGGCCAGTGCATCCCCGGCAGGACCACCGACATGGATCCAGTTCTCCGGCGCGCATTCGAGGAAATCGAAGTCGCCCGCCGGTGCATCGCGCAGCTCCTGCAGCAGCGCCCTGCGCAGCCCCAACCCGGCGGCCGCCGCACGAAGCGGCGACCGCGGGCTGACGACGCTGGCGCGGACGTCAGTGCTTGCCACCGCACTTGCCTTCGCCACACTTGCCTTCAGCCGCCTTCTTGTCGCCGGACGTGGCCTTGGCGCCTGCCGCAGCGCCGGCAGCCTTGCCCTTGTCGGCGCCGCACTTGCCTTCGGCGGTCTTGCCGTCGGCGCCACACTTGCCTTCGGCATGCTTGGTCGCGTCAGCGGCCATCTTGGTGTCTGCGGCCTTGGCGTCGGTACTGGCCTTGGCTGCCTGCCCGGCAACCAGGTAGCCCTGGGCGAGGTCGCTCATGCTCAGGGCCGAGGCACTGGCGGTCATGCCCAGGCCGGCGGCCAGGGCGGTAGCAGTCAGCAGGGACAGGGTCTTGTTGGAACTGCTCATCGGTCGTGCTCCTGGGTGGTGTGGGCGGGTGCCCGGATGGCCGGCAGGGATGCCGGTGGAATCGATGGTGCAGCGATCCTACTCAACGAATCCTCGCCAAGACCTCAAATTTTCGTGAGGTTTGTTACAGAAGCATCCGGAAGGTTCGCACCGGGCAAGCCCGGCGCCCACAACGCGGGTGGAACACCCCCAAAAAGAAGGCCGCTGTCACCAGGACAGCGGCCACCTTGGAGTCGACTCCGGTGTTGCAGTGCAGCGTCAGGGCTGGCCGGTGCTGGAGGTCTCGTCGCGCTTCTCGCGCGGCGGCAGCGGCTGCTCCCCGTGCACCAGGAACCATACGTTCTCGGCGATGTTGGTGGCGTGGTCGCCCACGCGCTCCAGGTTCTTGGCCATGAACAGCAGGTGCGTGCACGGGGTGATGTTGCGCGGGTCTTCCATCATGTAGGTCAGCAGCTCGCGGAACAGCGCGGTGTACTGCGCGTCCAGGCGGGCGTCGTCCTCGCGCAGTTCCAGTGCGGCGTCGGCGTCGTTGTCGCGGTAGGCGGCAATGGCACGACGGACCTGCTGCGCGGCCAGGCGGCCCAGCGCACGCAGGCCCTGGATCTGCGGCAGCGGCGGCACCTTGCCCAGCGCGATCGAACGCTTGGCGACGTTCGCTGCATAGTCGCCGATGCGTTCGATGTCGGCCGGGATGCGCAGGCCAGCGAGGATCTCGCGCAGGTCGCGCGCCATCGGGCCGCGCAGGGCCAGGCGCATCACGTCATGGCTGATCTGCTGCTCCAGCGCATCAATGGCTTCGTCGTTGGCGATGATGCGATGGGCGGCGTTCTCGTCGCGCTTCTCGATCACGTCCATCGACGCTTCGAGCTGGGCGACGGCCATCTCGCCCATGCGCACGATTTCGGCCACCAGGCGCTGCTGCTCTTCGTCGTAGCTCTTGACGATGTGGTCGTTGGGAAGGTTCATGGTCTGCAATCCGGGTAGAGCCAGGCCGTGCCTGGCTGGGACATGTGGCGAAGGATCAGCGTCGATCAGCCGAAGCGACCGGTGATGTAGTCCTCGGTCTGCCGCTGCGACGGCTGCGAGAAGATCACTTCGGTGCGGTCGTGCTCGATCAGGTCGCCCAGGTACATGAAGGCGGTGTAGTCGGAAACGCGCGCGGCCTGCTGCATGTTGTGGGTGACGATGACGATGGTGTACTCGTGCTTGAGCTCTTCCACCAGCTGCTCGATGCGGCTGGTCGAGATCGGATCCAGCGCCGAGGTCGGCTCGTCCAGCAGCAGCACCGACGGGCGCAGCGCCACGGCACGGGCGATGCACAGGCGCTGCTGCTGGCCACCGGACAGGCCCAGCGCGCTCTGCCCCAGCTTGTCCTTCACTTCGTCCCACAGTGCGCCCTGGCGCAGTGCCTGCTCGACGCGGTCGGCCATGTCGGCCTTGCTCAGTTTCTCGTGGTGGCGGATGCCGTAGGCCACGTTCTCGAAGATGGTCATCGGGAACGGCACCGGCTTCTGGAACACCATGCCGACCTTGCTGCGCAGGCGGTTCATCGGGTACTTCGGCGACAGTATGTTTTCGCCGTCCAGCAGCACTTCACCGCGCGCTTCCAGCTTGGGGTACAGCGCGTAGATGCGGTTGAAGATGCGCAGCAGGGTCGACTTGCCGCAACCGGAGGGACCGATCAGCGCGGTCACGCGCTTTTCCGGAATCTCCAGGTTGATGCCCTTCAGGGCGTGGAACTTGTCGTAGTAGAAGTCCAGTCCACGCGCAGCCAGCTTCACCGGCGACGGCGTGTGCAGGCTCTCGTGCGAGGACGGCACGGCGATGCGCTGCATCGGCACGGCGTTGGAAAGGTCGTTCATGGCGTTGTCCACGGAAAGGTCAGTCATGGGAGATACGGTTGCGCAGCAGGATGCCGCGGGCGGCAAGGCTGACCAGCAACACGAAGACAGTCAGCACCAGGGCACCGGCCCAGGCCAGCACCTGCCAGGATTCATACGGGCTGCCGGCGAACTGGTTCATCACCACCGGCACCGAGGCCATCGGCTGGAAGATGTTGTTGTTCCAGTACTGGTTGCCGAAAGCGGTGAACAGCAGCGGCGCGGTCTCGCCGGAGATGCGGGCCAGCGCCAGCAGGATGCCGGTGATGATGCCGGCCGACGCGCTGCGGTACAGCACCTGCACGATCACCTTCCACTGCGGGATACCCAGCGACAGGGCCGCTTCGCGCATCTGCGAGGGCACCAGCCGCAGCATCTCGTCGGTGGTGCGCACCACCACCGGCAGCACGATGAAGGCCAGCGACAGGGCACCGGCGAACGCCGAGAAGTTGCCGCCGGTCTGCATCACGTACAGGGTGTAGACGAACAGGCCCAGCACGATCGACGGTGCCGACAGCAGGATGTCATTGACGAAGCGGACCACGGTGCCGGCCTTGCGGGCGTTGCCGTACTCGGCCAGCCAGGTACCGGCCAGCACGCCCAGCGGCGTGCCGATGCCGATCGCCAGCGCACACATCACGGCACTGCCGAAGAAGGCGTTGGCGAGGCCACCGTTCTGCATCGGCGGCGGCGTCATCTTGGTGAACAGGTCCCAGTTGATGCCGGCCAGGCCTTTCGAGGCCAGGGTGAACAGGATCCAGCCCAGGAAGAACAGGCCGAACAGCGCGGTGGCGCAGGAGGCTGTGATCGCAACGACGTTGCCGATGCGGCGGCGCAGGTACAACGAATCAGCGGTGGTGGACATCAGTTGCCCTCCTTGCGGGACAGGCGCATCAGCATCAGGCGGGCGATGGCCAGCACCACGAAGGTGACGATGAAGAGGACGAAGCCGAGCAGCAGCAGGGCCGAGCGGTAGGTTTCAGTGGCTTCGCCGAAATCGTTGGCGATCAGCGCGGCGATGGTGGTGCCCGGCTCCAGCAGCGACGGCGACAGGCGCACGCTGTTGCCGATCACGAAGGCCACCGCCATCGTCTCGCCCAGGGCGCGGCCGAGGCCGAGGAAGATGCCGCCGATCACTGCCGAGCGGGTGTAGGGCAGGACGATGTCCCAGCTCACTTCCCACTTGGTGGAGCCCAGCGCGTACGCCGACTCCTTCAGGCGGGTGGGCACGGTCAGGAACACTTCGCGCATCACCGAGGAGATGAACGGAATGACCATGATGGCCAGCACGAAACCGGCGGTGAGCATGCCGATGCCGAGCGGCGGGCCCTGGAACATCGGGCCGACGATCGGCCATTCGCCCAGGGTCTCGTTGAGGAACGGGGTGACGTACTCGGTCATCACCGGCACCAGCACGAACAGGCCCCACATGCCGTAGATGATCGAGGGAATTCCGGCCAGCAGTTCGATGGCGGTACCGACCGGGCCACGCAGCCAGCGCGGCGCGACTTCGGTGAGGAAGAAGGCGATGCCGAAGCTGACCGGCACGGCGATGACCATCGCGATGACGGCGGTGACCAGGGTGCCGTAGATCGGGGCGAGCGCACCGAACTTGTTTTCGACCGGATTCCAGTCGGCGGAGAAGAAGAAGCTCAGGCCCTGCATCTGCAGGGCATGGCGGCCGCCCCACAGCATCGACAGCGCGGCGCAGGCCAGGGCGATCAGGACGAAGATGACGGTGCCGACCAGCACCCATCGGAACAGTTTGTCGTTGCGGGCATCACGCGCATCACGCGTGGACGGGGCGGCTACAGGCTGGGCGATGGCATTCATGGGGACGGCAGGGCCAGGAAGGGGCGGGGCGGCACGGCGTGGAAGAAACGGTTCCCGCGTGGGGCGGGCACCGTCGTGTCCATCACTTCAGGTCGGTCGCCCAGTAGGCCTCGATCTGCTTGACCAGTTCGGCCGGCAGCGGCACGTAGTGCAGCTCGTTGGCCTGCGCCTGGCCGTTTTCGAAGGCCCACTTGAAGAAGGCCAGGGTGTCCTGGTTGCGCTTGGCATCCTTCGGCTTCTTCTGCATCAGCATGAAGTTGGTGGCGGTGATCGGCCACGCCTGCTCGCCCGGAGCGTTGGTGATGACCAGGTTGAAGTCCTTGGCGCTGGCCCAGTCGGCGCTGGCGGCCGCGGCGGCGAAGGTTTCCGCGCTCGGCTCGACCCAGTTGCCGGCCGCGTTCTGCATGGCGGTGTACGGCATGCCGTTCTGCAGCGCGTAAGCCAGTTCGACGTAGCCGATCGAGCCCTTGATCTGCTTCACATAGGAAGCGACGCCTTCATTGCCCTTGCCACCGACGCCGTCCGGCCACTGCACCGAGGTGCCTTCGCCGACCTTGCTCTTCCACTCCGGGCTGACCTTGGACAGGTAGTTGGAGAAGTTGAAAGTGGTGCCCGAACCGTCCGAACGGTGGACCAGGGTGATCTTGCCGTCCGGCAGCTTCACGCCCGGGTTGGCGGCGACGATGGCCGGGTCGTTCCAGGTCTTGACCTTGCCCAGGAAGATGTCGGCCAGCAGGGCGCCGCTCAGGCGCAGCTTGCCCGCTTCCAGACCTTCGATGTTGACTACCGGCACTACGCCGCCGATGGCGGACGGGAACTGCGCCAGGCCGGCCTGGGCCAGCTCTTCGCTGCTCAGCGGCTTGTCGGAGGAACCGAAGTCGACGGTGCCGGCCTTGATCTGGGCAATACCGCCGCCGGAGCCGATCGACTGGTAGTTGATCTTGGCGCCGGTGCTGGTGTTGTAGTCAGCCGACCACTTGGAGACCAGCGGGAAGATGAAGGACGCGCCCGCGCCGGACACTTCGGCGGTCACCTTGGCACCGGCAGCGGCCGGGGCGGCGGCGCCGTCGGCAGCCGGCTGCTGCGCGGCCTGCTTGTCGCCACCGCAGGCCGACAGGCCCAGGGCGATGGCCAGGGAAAGGGCGGCGAGGCCGGCCGAGTGCAGTTTCATGGTCACTCCATAGCGGGGAAGAGCCGACGTGGTCGGCGGATGCGGCTATGAAATGATGTTTTTGTTACAGCCGTATTACGACCATGACAGGGGTGTCCTGGATCACGTTCTGACAAGGGTTTCACAGGATTGGCGCCGATCCGGCAGGTGCCCGGAAACCCCCGATCTGCGCACCGATATGACGGTCGGGGCTCTACAAACGCTCTTGCCTTTGCTCCTGCCTTTCATGACCCCACCGCGCACCCGATGAACTGTCCAGAGTCGGTGCAGGGCCCAGCCCGGGACCATTCCCGCCATGGATGGCGCGATCGAGCCCCCAAAGGTGAGGGCGGTTTGCCTGCGAGGCACTGCCTCGCAAGCGCCCGAACGCACAGCCGCCAGCGGCTGGGCCGGACCGCGGAGCGGGGTTTACGGCGTGTCCCGGGCTGGGCCCTGCGCCGACCCCGAGCAGTAGATTGGAAGCGCAGCGCTCTTCACGACCAATCCCCCAAAAACAAGAAGAGCGCGAGATCTCGAGGATCTCGCGCCCGGGTGGGAGCGGCGGGGGAGAGAGGACCCGCCGCCCCCGTTCCTGCGGGGGAACGCGCTTACTTCAGGTTCTGCGACCAGTAGGTCTCGATCTGGCGGACCAGGCTGTCCGGCAGCGGCACGTAGTCCAGCTGGCGGGCCTGGGCGTCGCCATTCTTGTAGACCCAGCGGAAGAATTCCTGGGTCGCCTTGCCATTGGCAGCATTCTTCGGCGTCTTCTGCACCAGGATGAAGTTGGTGGCGGTGATCGGCCAGGACTCGGCGCCCGGCGCGTTGGTCATCACCAGGTAGAAGTCGCGGGCGTTGGCCCAGTCGGCGCTGGCGGCAGCGGCTGCGAACGAGGTGTCGCTCGGCTGCACGAACTTGCCGGCGGCATTCTTCATCGCGGTGTAGGAGAGCTTGTTCTGCAGCGCGTAGGACAGTTCGACATAGCCGATGCCGCCCTTGATCTGCTTCACATAGGCGGCAACACCTTCGTTGCCCTTGCCGCCGATGCCGGCGGGCCACTGCACCGAGGTGCCTTCACCGACCGAGCTCTTCCACTCCGGGCTGACCTTGGACAGGTAATTGACGAAGTTGAAGGTGGTGCCCGAGCCGTCCGAACGATGCACGACGGTGACCTTGGCGTTGGGCAGGGTCACGCCCGGGTTCAGCGCGGCGATGGCCGGGTCGTTCCAGGTCTTGATCTTGCCCAGGAAGATGTTGGCCAGCACCGCGCCGTCCAGCTTCAGCGCGCCCGGCGCGATGCCGGCCACGTTGACCACCGGCACCACGCCGCCGATCACCGACGGGAACTGCGCCAGGCCCGCGGCAGCCAGGTCTTCCGGCTTCAGCGGCGCGTCGGAGGAGCCGAAATCAACGGTCTTGGCCTTGATCTGGGCAATGCCGCCGCCGGAACCGATGGACTGGTAGTTGACCTTGTTGCCGGTTGCGGTGCTGTAGTCGGCCGACCACTTGGACATGACCGGGTAGATGAACGATGCGCCCGCGCCGGTGATATCGGCGGCGTTGGCGGCGAACACGGACGATGCGGCCAGGATGGCGACAGCGGCGCGCGACTTGAATGCGTGGATCACGGGGAGACTCCTGGGGTGGTGGTCGAAGGGCGGTTGCCCGACGTTTCGGTGCACATTCCATAACGGTTGCGTGACACCCCCGCGTCTGTCATATGACGCGGGCGTGACACGCGTCATGAGCGATGTCACGTCCGCTGCGCCGGCAGGGCAGCGCGGCTACCGATGCAACGACGAAGGCACGGCCGGGGCCGTGCCTTCGCGGGTCAACGCAGGGGGCTGGACTTACCAGAAGAACTGCGCGCGGGCTTCCAGGATGTTGGGATCATCGTTGACGAAACCGCGCGCCGTGGAGCTGTACTTCTTGCTGTCGACCATCACGTAGTTGAGCATCAGCTTGAAGTTGGAACGCAGGTACCAGTTGGCGCCCACGGTCCAGATGTCCATCTTGCCACCCAGCACGCCATCGACGATCGGCGGGCGACCGGCAACCGGGTTGGCGGCGAGGTTGCCGTCATTGAGGTCCATGTGGTCGTAGCGCACGCCCAGCTGCCACTGGCCGCCGGCCGGGTTGTTCGGCAGGCCGGTGCCCGGGGTCCCGCCCTTGTAGCTCCATGTCTCGCCGGTGACGTTCCACACGCCGCTGATGTAATAGCCGTCGCTGGTGTAGTTGTCGTGGTCGTAGCGCTTGGCCTTGCTGGTGTAGTACTCGGCCTGGGCCTTGAACGGGCCCTGGAAGTACATCGCTTCGGCGCCGATGGTGCTGACGCGGTCGGTGTCGGTCAGGTTGCCGCTGTCGACCAGGCGGGCCGTGGCGAGGTCGGCATTCGGACGTGCACGCACGCGCAGGGTGTCGGCGTCGGTGTCGTAGTTGACGTAGCTCAGTCCGAAGTGCAGGACCTGGCCCTTTTCATTGATCGGGGCCCAGGTGCCACGCGCGCCGTAGCCGCTGCCGTGGGCCAGGTTGCGGGTCAGCTCGCGGCCGAAGGCGCTGGCAGTCACCGACCAGTTGTCCTGGCCGTAGCTGTACGCGCCGCCCAGGCGGCGGGCGATGGCATAGGTGTTGGTGACCGCTGCCTTGGAAATGAAATCGTTGTTCTTGGTGCTGGACAGTTCTTCCAGGCTGTTGGGCTGCTTGAACTGGCCCAGCTGCAGGAAGTGGTTGGCGTTGCCCAGCAGCTTGTACTTCACGTTGGTGTCGAGGAACTTGTCGGCCTTGGCGTCATAGCCGACCACCCACTCCACGTTGCCCGGGCCCTTGCCCTTCAGCACCAGCTCGGCGCGACGCAGTTCGAATTCGCTGTTCTTGCCGTTGCCGGCGTCGCCGCCGTTGAGGTCGACCACATCGTTGTGGAACCAGTTGCCATCGGCCTGGACCAGGCCTTCGAAGGTGATTTCCGAACCGCCGATCACGTCGATGGCGACTTCGGCGTGTGCAGCCGGCACATACAGCGCAGCAGCCACGGCCACCGTCAGGAGTTGGTGATGCAGTTTCATGGAGAGGAGCCTTGCAGGCAGGTGGGAAGATGCGCGCAGGCTAGAAGGTAAAGATTGCGTAAATGTGACAGTTCACGCGCGGCAGACATCCACCGCAGGCCCCGTCACGGCAGGGCCTGCCATTGAACCCGCTTGCGTATGACGCCCGGATTGCGCCTTGGTTGCAGTCGATCCACGCCCTGCATGGATGCGGCCGTCACTCGGCCGGGGTCTTGTCCTTGAACCGGCACAGATCGGCGATCACGCATCCCGGGCAATCCGGCTTGCGCGCCTTGCACACATAACGTCCGTGCAGGATCAGCCAGTGATGCGCGTCGAGCAGGAATTCGGCGGGGATCACCTTCACCAGCTTGTCTTCCACTTCGCGCACATTCTTTCCCGGGGCCAGGCCGGTACGGTTGGAGACGCGGAAGATATGCGTGTCCACCGCCATCACCGGCTCGCCGAAGGCGGTGTTGAGCACCACGTTTGCGGTCTTGCGGCCCACGCCCGGCAGTGCTTCCAGCGCATCGCGATCGCGCGGCACTTCACCACCATGCTTTTCCAGCAGGATCGCGCAGGTGGCGATCACGTTCTTCGCCTTGGCGTTGAACAGGCCGATGGTGGCGATGTACTGCTTCAGTCCTTCTTCGCCAAGCGCGAGGATCTTCGCCGGCGTGTTGGCCACCGGGAACAGGCGGCGCGTGGCCTTGTTGACGCCGACGTCGGTGGCCTGCGCCGACAGCGCCACCGCCACCAGCAGCTCGAACGGCGAGCTGTACTCCAGTTCGGTCTTCGGGTGCGGGTTGAGTTCGCGCAGGCGGGTGAACATTTCCACCACGTCGGCGCGCGGCATCGTGCCGCCACGCCGCGCCGGGGCGCGTGCGGTTTTCTTCGTGGTGGCCATTACTGCTCCTTGCCGCTGGCGCGGGCCTTGGCCCGGGCGAGGATGGCGGCGGCCGCGGCGGGCAGGGTGGGCTTCACGTCCGGCGCCGGGGCGGGCGTGCGCCGCGCGTCGCGTTCGGCTTCGCGGCGGGCCAGTCGCACCGCACGGGCGCGGTAGCGTTCGCGTGCCGCCCAGGCGGCCTGAAGCTGCTGCTGGGCCTGCTGCAACCGCTGCGGGAGTTCCGGGTGGCCGTGCAGCAACTGCGCGTCGTCGGCGCGGGCGACATAGTCCATCAGCCCGGCCTGCAGGGCGCCGTCGAGATCGTCTGCCTGGACCCGGGCAAACAGCTGCGCGGGGTTGGGTCGGGATGCCATGGCGTCAGCGGTTCTGGAAGGCCGGCGGGCGGCGCTGCAGGAAGGCGCTGGTTCCTTCGCGCATGTCCTCGGTGGCGAACAGCAGGCCGAACTGTGCGCTTTCGTATTCCAGCCCGGCTTCCAGGCTGCATTCGCCGCCCACGTGCACCGCATCGAGCAGGCCGCGCAGGGCCAGCGGCGCCGAGCGTGCCAGCTGCCGGGCGATGTCCTGCACGCGGTTGTCCAGCGCGTCGGCCGGTACCACCTCGTTGACGATCCCCAGTTCCAGCGCACGTGCGGCATTGATCGGTGCACCCAGCAGGCATAGCTCCAGGGTGGCGGCGCGGCCGCACAGGCGCAGCAGGCGCTGGCTGCCGCCGAAGCCGGGAATCAGCCCGAGATTGATTTCCGGTTGGCCGACTTTGGCGGTATCGGCGGCAATGCGCAGGTGGCAGGCCATGGCCAGTTCCAGGCCGCCGCCCAGGGCAAAACCGTTGACGCGGGCGATGACCGGTTTGGGCATGCGCTCGATCTGGCGCATCAGGGCCTGGCCCAGCAGCGAGAAATCACGTCCCTGAACCGGGCTGAGTGTGTTCATCTCGGCGATGTCAGCGCCAGCCACGAACGCCTTCGGGCCGGCACCGGTCAGCACCACCACGCGGATCTCCGGGTCTGCCGCGGCGGCGCTGAAGGCCTCGGCCAGGGCCTGCAGGGTCGCGGCGTTCAGAGCGTTGAGCTTGTCCGGGCGCTGGACGGTCACGGTGCGGATGGCGCCATCGTCGGCGACAGCGATCAGGGCATCGGCCACGGGGAAACTCCTGGAACGTTAAAAAAAAGTGATATTGAACTCCGCGAACGCAGACGGGTCATAGCCTGCATCGTGAGTAGCGGTTACACGTTGCGCCCGTTATCCTAACCCGTCGCCTCAGGGCGGCGCAGAACGTCCCTGAGTTACCACCCCTGGAGAACTGTTTGATGAAGTTGCGTTCTATCGCGGTCGCCGTCGCGGCCCTGGCCCTGACGGGCAATGCCTTCGCCCAGGACGTCTCGTCCGAAAAGGGCAAGCTGAGCTACTACTTCGGTTACGACTACGGCAACAACCTGGCGGAGCTGACCGGTCGTGGTGAGCAGCTGGACATCAACTCGGTGGTGAAGGGCCTGCAGGATGCCTACGCCAAGAAGCAGCCGGCGATCACCGCCGAGCAGCTGAAGCCGGCCGTTGAAGCGTTCCAGAAGCGCGAGCAGGGCCGTGCCCAGGCTGCCAAGGCCGAGTACGAGAAGGCTGCTGCCGAAAACAAGACCAAGAGCGATCAGTTCATCGCGGCGAACAAGGCCAAGGCCGGCGTGCAGTCGCTGCCGAGCGGCGTCCAGTACCGCGTGATCGAAGCCGGCAAGGGTGCCAAGCCGACCCAGGCCAGCACCGTGCAGCTGGAAGTGGCCGGTCCGTTCCCGTACGGCCAGCGCCCGACCGAAGCCCGCCCGGCCCAGCAGATCCCGTCGATCAAGGTCAGCGAAGTCGAAATGAAGGCCATGCGCGAGACCCTGCTGCAGATGCCGGCCGGCTCGAAGTGGGAAGTCACCCTGCCGCCGGACCAGGCCTACGGTGCGGACCCGCGCACCCCGTTCCCGCCGAACGTGGCTGTGCAGTTCGAGATCAAGCTGGTCAGCGTCAAGTAAATCGAAGCAGTAAACCAAACGCGCCGGTGATTCCACCGGCGCGTTTTTGTTTGCGCAGTGCCTGACGGTAGAGTCGACTGTCAGTCGACTGCTCTTGGGTCACATCGGGGAAACGCCCGCGCTGCGCGCGCGAGTCGACTGACAGTCGACTCTACCGTCCGACCGGCCCACCCGCGCAAATTCAGCCCGTTCGCGCTACTGTTGCCGGGTGCAAACAATGGAAGAAACGGCGCGTGTTGTCGCAAGTCCCTGCATCGGAGTGTGCACGCTGGATCCGCACCGGCAGTGCACCGGCTGCGGACGTCATATCGATGAAATCGCACGGTGGCCGTCGATGAGCAACGACGAACGCAGTCGCATCCTGCATCGCGTGCAGCCTTTGCGGGCGCAGCTCCAGCAATCACTGCGCGGCTCGCTGGCCGACCACGAACGTTTGATGCGCGCGCTGCATCCGTTGGCCGATCCGCCGGCCGGCGATGGCTGGAACCGCAGCGAGCTGATCGATCTGCTGCCGCCCGGGCCTCCGGTGGAAGCGGCCGTGCTCGCGGGAATCGTGCCGCGCGCCAGTGGCGCGCAGGTGATCCTCACCCGTCGCACCGAAACCCTGCGCACGCACGGTGGCCAGGTCGGATTCCCCGGCGGCCGCACCGAGCCCGACGACCGCGACGCACTGGCGGCAGCATTGCGCGAGAGCCAGGAAGAAATCGCCTTGGCTCCGGGCCAGGTGCAGGCGCTGGGCTATCTCGATCCCTTCGTGACGATCACCGGCTATCGGGTCACCCCGGTGGTGGCGGTGGTCGATCCGGACTTCGTGCCGGTGCCGCAGCCCAGCGAAGTGGCCGAGGTGTTCGAGGTGCCGCTGGACTACCTGATGGCGGCGGACAACCTGCGCCAGGTCGAAATCAACCATCGCGGCCGCATCCGTCACGTCCTTGAGTACAGCTGGCCCGGCCAGCGCATCTGGGGCGCCACCGCGGCCATTCTCTACAACCTGCGTCGCCGCCTGGAGCAAGTGCAATGAACCCGATCGATCCGCCGTGGACCACCCTGGTCGATGTCGCCACCCTGGCTGCCGCGTTGGGCGAGGGCATCCGCGTGGTCGACGCACGCGCCACCGCCAGCACCGCGGTGCGCGTGGTTGATGCGCGTTCCTCGCTGGCCGATCCGCAGGCGGGTAGCGGCCAGTACCTGGCAGGTCATATCCCGGGTGCGGTGTATGCCGATCTGAATCGTGACCTGTCCGATCTGTCGCGCGTCGGCCATGGTCGCCATCCGCTGCCGGACAGCGATGCCTTCGCCGCGAAGCTCGGCCAGTGGGGTATCGGTCCTGACACGCAGGTGGTGGTCTACGACGGCAGCGACGGCAGCATGGCCGCCTCGCGCCTGTGGTGGCTGCTGCGCCTGATCGGGCACAGCAAGGTGGCCGTGCTCGATGGTGGTATCGCCGCGTGGCAGGCCGCACGGCAACCTTTGGCGACGGGGCCGGATGAGGTGACCGCGCTGCCGGCTTACCCGGGCCGTTTCGACACCACCCAGATCGCCAATGCCGAGGAGATCAGCGCACGCCTGAAGCACGCGCCGGGCTGGCTGGTCGACGCACGCGCGGGCGAACGCTTCCGCGGCGAAGTCGAGCCGCTGGACCCGGTCGCCGGCCACGTACCCGGCGCGGTCAACCGTCCGTTTGCGTTGAACGTCGCCGACGGCCGGCTGCGCGATGCACAGGAACTGCGCGTCGAACTGCAGGGTGTGATCGGCAACCGTGATCCGCAGCAGGTGGTGCTGATGTGCGGCTCCGGCGTGACCGCCTGCCACCTGCTGCTGGCGATGGAAAACGCAGGCCTGAGCGGCGCACGCATCTACGCCGACTCCTGGAGCGGTTGGGTGAGCGACAGCAGCCGCCCGGTGGCGACCGGTACCTGAGAAGCGCGGGGTCGGATCCGTTTTCCAACGGAAAACGGCTCTGACCCCATCGAGCGTAAATCCGGGTCAGAGCCCGTTGCGTGGCCACGGGATCCGACCCCGTGCCGATTGCGGGGGCGTGAGCCGCATGGATGCGGCGACCGAGCTTACATGGGTGAGGGCGCTTTGCTTGCGAAGCACTGCTTCGCAAGCGCCCGAACGCACAGCCGCCAGCGGCTGGGCCGGGCCCCGGAGGGGGAACTTGCAGCGTCCCCCGCAACCGGCCCCACCCCCGCCATCCCCCGGAATGCCAGCTCTTGACGTTGACGTTGACGTTGACGTTGCTTCTGCGGGTGCAGGGCGCAGCCCTGCCACTTACCCAACCGGCTGCAGCGGCACCTTCGCCAGCACCCGCGCCCACGGGAACAACGGCCCCGGATCACGCTTGCGCGCCACCATCAGCGTCGGATCATCGCTGGCCGGCACCTGCTCCCGATCAAGCTGGTCATGCCCGGCAATCCGCTGCAGCGACGGATAGCGTGCCACCAGCGCCAACAGCAGCTGTTCCAGCGCTTCCACCTGCGCCTCGGTGTAGGCCTCGTCCATCGCCTGGTGACGGCTGTCGAACCAGTGCGGGTAGCGCCCGGTATTGACCAGTTCGATACCCAGCGTATGCGCGTTCATGCCGCGCACGTGGTGGGCCACCCGTTCCGGTGCCACGTACTGCACCACGCTGCCATCGCGGTCGATGTAGAAATGCCCGCTGTTGCCGGCACCACTGTCGTACAGCGCACGCTCGCCGTACTCGCGGGCCATCGCCAGGTCGGGCAGCTCGGTGCAGTGGATCACCACCATCTCCAGCGTGGCCGGGTCGCGCAGTGGCAGGCGGTCTTCGTAGGGCAGGGGCTGCAGCTGCAGGCCGGGCAGGAGCGGGTTGGGCATCCGGCGATGCTAGCATTGCGGCATGAACCTGCCTTCCCTTTCCTTGTCGGCCCGTTCGTGCGGAGCGCACGCATGAGCCGCGGCCACTGCATCCTGTCCCACGGCTTCGAGAGCGGCCCGGAAGCGACCAAGGTCACCGCGCTGGCCGAGGTGGCACAGCGCCTGGGCTGGACCCACGAGCGCCCCGACTACACCGACCTGGATGCGATGAGCGAGGTCAGCCGGGTAGGCGATGTGCCGACCCGCCTGCGCCGCCTGGTCGAGCGCGCCGCCATCGCCGCCCGGCAGGGCCCAGTGGTACTGGCCGGTTCCAGCCTGGGCGCCTACATCTCCGGCATCGCCTCGTTGCAGGTACCGGTCGCCGGCCTGTTCCTGATGGTGCCGCCGACTACGATGGGCCCGATGCCGGCGCTGGACGCCGCCGCCGTGCCGACCACCGTGGTCCAGGCCTGGCATGACGATGTGGTCCCCGCCGCCGGAGTGATCGCCTGGGCGCAGGCGCGTTCGGCGCAGCTGCTGCTGGTCGACGACGGCCACCGCCTGGAGCACCATGTGGAGGCCTCCGCACAGGCCTTCGAGCGCCTGTTGCGGCAACTGTGAAGCCCGGGCGCAAGGCGCGCCTGCCCGCATTGACTACAATGGCAGCCCCGCCGCCCCCGGCGCGGGCCTGCCGGCCGTGCCTACGGCCCTCCTTTCCGACCGGCCCGGCCCCTGTGCCGCGCCCGACCACCTGCGAACCGACCCCGTGAAATTCTTCGTCTCCTGCGCCAAGGGCCTGGAATACCTGCTTGCCGATGAACTGTCGGCCCTGGGCCTTGGCAAGGCCACTGCCACCATTGCCGGCGTCAACGCCGAGGGCGAACTGGAGCAGGCGCTGCGGATCGTGATGTGGTCACGCCTGGCCAGCCGCGTGCTGTGGCCGATCGACGAGTTCGAGTGCCCGGACGAGCAGGCTCTGTACGACGGCGTGCGTGCGCTGCCGTGGCATGAGCACATCAAGCCGGAGATGACCCTGGCGGTGGACGCACACGTGTCCGGCGACAAGATCACCCATGCCCGCTTCGCCGCGCAGCGGATCAAGGACGCCATCGTCGACCGCATGCGCGATGAAGGCCTGGAGCGCCCTTCGGTCAACACCGATCTGCCCGATGTGCGCGTCAACCTGTCGCTGCGCAAGGGCCGCGCTTCGTTGTCGATCGACCTCGGCGGTGGCCCGCTGCATCGCCGTGGCTGGCGTGGCGCCGCCCACGAGGCACCGCTGAAGGAAAACCTGGCCGCCGCGCTGCTGCTGCGCGCGCAGTGGCCGCGCCTGCACGCCGCCGGTGGCGGCCTGCTGGACCCGATGTGCGGCAGCGGCACGCTGCTGATCGAAGGCGCGCTGATGGCCGCCGACGTCGCCCCGGGCCTGATGCGCCACGGCAGCCTGCCGCCGAGCCGTTGGCTGGGCTTCGACAAGGCGGCCTGGAAGACCCTCCAGAGCGAAGCACGCGATCGCGAGGCCGCCGGCCTGGCCGCGCTGAAGCCGGTCATCCACGGCAGCGACATCGATCCGACTGCGATCCAGGCGGCATGCGAGAATGCCGAGGTCGCGGGCGTCGCTCATGCGATCCGCTTCACTCGTGCCGATGTGGCCGACCTGGCCGCGCCGGAGCAGGAGATCGGTGCGGTGGTCTGCAACCCGCCGTACGACGAGCGCCTGGCCGCCGATCCGGCGCTGTACCGCGCACTGGGCAACGCCCTGCAGAAGGCGGTGCCGCAGTGGCGTGCCAGCCTACTGTGCGGCAACGACGAGCTGGCCTTCGCCACCGGCCTGCGCGCCAGCAAGAAGTACCAGATGTTCAACGGTGCGCTGGAATGCGCGCTGATCGTCTGCGATCCGATTGCCGTGCCGGGCCGTGATCCGGCACAACCGCGCGAGCTGAGCGAAGGTGCGCAGATGGTGGCCAACCGCCTGCGCAAGAACCTGAAGAAGTTCAAGAGCTGGCGCGCCCGCGAGCACATCACCTGCTTCCGTGCCTATGACGCCGACCTGCCGGAATACGCGGCCGCCATCGACGTCTACGAGGAAGACGGTGGC
This sequence comes from Stenotrophomonas sp. YJH_SMC_120, assembly GCF_059368675.1. NCBI lineage: Bacteria > Pseudomonadati > Pseudomonadota > Gammaproteobacteria > Lysobacterales > Lysobacteraceae > Stenotrophomonas > Stenotrophomonas sp. YJH_SMC_120. The sequence goes on along the minus strand of NZ_JCAFRY010000001.1, from coordinate 286,326 downwards.
AAGCGCCGTACCTTCCTGCACGTGCAGGAATACGCCGCACCGGCCGCGATTCCGGAGAACGACGTGCGCCGCCGCCGCAACGAACTGCTGGCTGCCGCGCGCGAAGTATTCGGCGTGCCGCCGGAGCAGGTCTCGATGAAGTCGCGCGAGCGCGGCAAGGGCGGCAGCAAGTACGGCCGCTTCGAGCAGCGAGATGAATTCATCGTAGTGCGCGAGAACAACGCACTGCTGCAGGTGAACCTGTTCGACTATCTCGATACCGGCCTGTTCCTCGACCATCGCCCGCTGCGCCAGATGATGGCCGAGCAGGTGCGTGGCAAGCGTTTCCTCAACCTGTTCTGCTACACCGGCGTGGCCAGCGTGCAGGCCGCCGTGGCTGGTGCCGCCAGCACCACCAGCGTCGACCTGTCGGCCACTTACCTGCAGTGGTGCTACGACAACCTGGCGCTGAACGGGCAGGGCGGCAACCAGCACCTTCTGGTGCAGGCCGATGCGATGGCCTGGCTGGAAGGCGACCGTGGCCAGTACGACGTGATCTTCTGTGACCCGCCGACCTTCTCCAACTCCGCACGCGCCGATGACTTCGACGTGCAGCGCGAACAGCTGAAGCTGCTGCGCGCGGCGGTGGCGCGGCTGGCACCGGGGGGCGTGCTGTACTTCTCGAACAACTTCCGCCGTTTCAAGCTGGAAGAAAACGCCATTGCCGAATTTGCCCAGTGCCGCGAGATCACCGCGCGCACCATCGGCCCGGACTTCGAGCGCAACGCGCGCATCCATCGCGCGTGGGAATTGAAGCGGTTGAGGTAATCCCGGTAGTGCCGGCCGCTGGCCGGCAACTGCGTCAGAACCGTGGAAGGTCCGCGGGATGCCGGCCAGCGGTCGGCATTACCGCATCTGGTCCGTAGGTCCACGCCATGCGTGGATCGGCCTAAAGCACCAACAATCGCCCCGGCGCATGGGCCAGGGGCCAATGGCCCTGTTCGTACAGCGCAAGCACAGGCTCCCAGTGTGCCGGCAGGCCGAGATGCATCTCCAGCAGGCGTTGCCGGAAGGCGAACATCGCCCCATCGCGCGCCACCAGCTGCAGGTCATGTGCACCGCAGCGCAGTGCCGGCAGATCCAGTGCCGAAAGCGCGCGCATCAACGTGCGGTTGAGTTCGCGTCGGGCGTCGGCCAGTTCGGCGGGATGGGGCAGGGCGCCGTGAAACGGATCCGAATCGCCCAGTGTTGTGGGCATCCATTCGAAACCATCGGTATCGATGGTCCGCATTGCTTCGGCCAGCGACCGAACGGCGACGACGCCGGCCGTTATGGGCAGTGTTTCACCCAACCGGGAAAAAAAGCCGATTCCAGACATCCGCTGCAGCATGCTATCCATACGGGCATTGTAGATCCACGCCAAGCGTGGATGCCGCTGTCCCCGTCCTGCGGCTACAGCAATTCCAGCATCAACCCCAGCACCGGCAGCGTGATCGCCAGCGGCGCAATCCATGTTGGACGATACGGATACAACCCGAACGACAGCGTCACGCCGGCCAGGGTCATTGCCCCCAGCCACAGCACCGGGCCCATCGCCCAGCCGTGGTCGGCCACGCACAGTGCGAACGCCGCCGCCAGCAGCGCCCAGCCCAGCACCCGCCACAGCACCCGCCGTGCGGGTGTGGCCGCGGCTTTGCCATGCAGGTCGTGCTGGTGCTTTTCCATCGCCAGCGACAGCGCAGTAAACGCAGAGAACGACAGGGTCAGCGCCAGCAGCATCATGCGCTGGCCTCCGCTTCGGCCGCGTCTGCAGTGTTCACCGATGCCTTCGGCGCAGCCGCAGTGGCTGCACGCTTCTTCTTCTCGGCCGCACTCAGCGGTGGCGTCCAGCGCTGCATGCGCCAACCGCACAGCGCCAGCATCGCACCGAACGCGATCATCGACAGATCGAAGCCAGCCAATACCCAGTCGCCGTTGCGCAGGGTGTTGCCCAGGTGCGCATGCGTGGTCAGCGCATTGACCACCGGTACCAGTGCGAACGCGGCCGCGCCCAGGTAGAGCTGCCACGCCCACATCATCCGCTTCGGCCAGATGAAGGCGGCCAGCAGCGCGCCGGCCCAGGCGTAGAAGAACACGTTGGCCTCCGCACTCGAGCGCTCGGCGATGTCCAGCGGCAGCAGGCGGTTGCCCCAGAAGTAGGCGGCGAAGGCGATCGGCAGGCCGGCCACGGTGCCGATGTTCAGCGCATCGACCAGGCGCAGGCCGAAGCCGGTGCGGCCACTCTTGGCGTGCCTGGGCCGTTCCTTCACCGCCCACAGCACCACGCCGCTGGCCACCATCAGGCAGCCGACCAGACCGGACAGGAAGAACAGTGCACGCAGGCCCCAGTCGGCAAAACGCGCCAGGTGCAGGCCGTACAGCACGCCGCGGGTGGCGGTGGCACCGCCGGAAGGCGGCGTTTCCTCAAGCAGAGCACCGCTGACCATGGCGTAACGCACGGCCGGGGTGTCGATGGACAGGCGCTTGCCGTCGCGCTGGCGGATGTCGATCACCGCATTGGCCGCGCCCGGATTGGACACGGTGAAACCGGCCACCTCCACGCCGTGCCAATGCGCGCGCGCGTTGTCCAGCAGTTGTGCGATCGGCAACGGCGTGGCGTGGCCCTCGGCGGGCGCGGTCACTTCCGGGAGGCCGCCGAAGGCCTCGAAGAAGAACGTGTCCTCGTCCTGCGGGTAGGCCACCTTCACCCCCCACGGCAGGTACATGATCATCAACGTCACAATGCCGGTGTAGGTGATCATCGCGTGGTAGGGCAGGGCCATCACCGCGCTGACGTTGTGGAAATCAAGCCAGGAACGCAGGCCCTTGTCCTTGCGGAAGGTGAAGAAGTCCTTGAAGATTTTCTTGTGGGTGATGACGCCGGTGATGATCGCCACCAGCATGAACATCGCGCAGAAGCCGACCAGATAGCGTGCCCACAGCACCGGGATGTAGTGCAGGTCGAAGTGCAGGCGGTAGAAGAAGTCGCCGCCGCGGGTCTCGCGCGCCTTCAATGCCTGGCCGGTGTTGGGGTCCAGCGTGGCGTCGCCGAAGCCACCGCGGCGGCCACGGCTGGGATCGGCCAGTTCCGGCGGCAACCGCCAGAACATCTGCATGGCCGGGTTGCGCGGCTGCGGCAGTGTGACGAACCAGCTTTCGGCCTGCGCGGCGTTGGCTTGCAGGTAGTCCACCGCGCGCTGTGCGGCGACGTCGATGCTGACGTTGCTGGACGGCAGTTCCGGACGCATCCAGCGGCTGATTTCCTCGCGGTAGTAGCTGGCCGTGCCAGCCATGAAGATCAGCAGCAGCAACCAGCCAACCAGCAGCCCGGTCCAGGTGTGCAGCCAGGCCATCGACTGGCGGAATCCGTTCTTCATGCCCAGGCCCCCATCAGGCGCGCAATGGCGGCCATCAGCAGCGCGGGCGCGAGGATGCCGACCCAGGCGCGCAGCGCGCTGCGGGTGGCGAATGCCCACAGTGCCGCACAGGCGGCGACCAGGATGGCCAGCAGCATGCCGGTCAGCACGGTCTGGCCACGGGCGCCGGGCAGGGCCACGGCGCAGAACACACTGGTCACCGAGGCAAGCGCGTAACCGCCGAAGATCGCGGCCAACGAGCGTGACAGCACGCCCCAGCGCGGGTTGGAAAAGAAGGTGCGGGGGCTGGCGGTTGCGGGCGAGCGGTCCACGGCATTCCTGCAGGTAGGAGAGGGGATGGAACGCGTCCGCGGCCCCCTTGCGCCCTGCGCATGTCGCCCAGCGTGTCCCATCGACGAAGCACGGCCCGCGCAGACGGGCAGTCCAGAGGTGGGGGATGTACACGGGCGATGGGTGCGTCTTCCGCACCCGGTTGGCTAAGCGTACAACCGATCAGTAAATGATAGGCATTCGCATTTTATGAATCAAGCGTGATGACCCGAAGGGCGCGTTGAGGCCTAGAACCTGAACACCACTGTCGCCGCATGCAGCAGCAGGCCGATCAGGCCACCCACCAGGGTGCCGTTGAACCGGATGAACTGCAGGTCGCGGCCCACGCTCAGTTCCAGCTGTTCCACCAGATGGCGCTCGTCCCAGCCCTTCACGGTCTGCGCGATATGCGTGGCCACGCCTTCGCGCAGGCGGCCGGTCAGGCGTTGCGCGCCTTCCAGCAGGTGCTGGTTGAGGGCCTCGCGCAGCGCCGGGTCGGCCTGCAGGCTGGCACCGAGCGAACCCAGGCTGCGTTGCAGGTGGCCGACCAGCGCCGAGTCCTCGCGCTGCAGGTCAGCGCGCAGGCTGGCGTGGATGCGCGCCCACAACCCCTGCACGTAGTCCTGCAGGGCCGGATGGTCGATCATTTCCTGCTTGAGCTGTTCGATGCGCTCGGCCAGGGCCGGGTCCTCGCGCAGGCGCTGCACGTAATTCTGCAGCCAGCTCTCGTAGTCCTGGCGCAGCGGATGCTGCGGCTCGGCCAGTACCTGCTGCAGCTCTTCCAGTACCGCGCGGGCCAGGCGCTCGGCCAGGCTGTCGCCGATCTCGTCAATCGGCTTGACCCAGTTCACCGTGCTCGAGAGCGTCGGCCATTCGCGCTGGATGTAACGCACGATCAGCTGCGAGGCGCGTTCTTTCACCTCGGGCTGCTCGAGCCAGCGGCCCAGCCGCTGCAGGCCTTCGTCCAGCACGCGTTGATGGCGACCATCGGCGGTCAGCAGGGCCAGCAGCTCACCGGCAGTGGCAGCGGCATTCCACTGCCGCAACTGCTGCACAACGAAGCCGTGCAGCTGCCGGCGCACGGCGGTTTCGTCGAAGAAATCCAGTGCCTGCAGCGCCCAGCCGCGGGCCATGTCGGCCAGCATGCGCGAGCGTGCCGGGTCGGCCAGCCAGCTGCCGAGGCGGCTGGCCGGATCGAACACCTGCAGCTTGGCCAGCAGCACGCCCGGCTCCAGGAACTGGTCGCGCACGAACAGCGCAAGGCTGTCGCCGATGCGTTCCTTGCTGCGCGGGATGATCGCGGTGTGCGGGATCGGCAGGCCCATCGGCCGGCGGAACAGCGCGACCACGGCGAACCAATCGGCCAGTGCGCCCACGGCTGCGGCCTCGCAGAACGCCGAAACCCAGGCCCAGATGCCGCGCTCGCCCTGCCAGTGGCTGACCGCGAAACCGGCCAGCATCAACAGCAGCAGGCCCAGCGCGAGGGCTTTCAGGCGCCGCAGCTGAGCGCGGCGCGGGTCGTTGGCAGACGTCATGCCGGAAGTCTAACCGGCACGGCATGAGCATCTGGTAGTGCCGGCCGCTGGCCGGCAACCTCAACGCACCCGATACGTTCATGGCGTTGCCGGCCAGCGGCCGGCACTACCCCTTGGTTCAGAGCGCTTCCAGTTGCTTGCGCAGCGCGGCCAGTTGCGCGCGCAGGGTGTCGTTCTCGCGGGTCAGCGCGACCACCCGACGGCGCAGCGCTGGTGCGTCCTCGCCCAGCTGCTCCAGCGCCGACAGCACCTCGGCATCGCGGCTGGCGATCTCGTCCTCATCTGCCTCCTCGAAATCCATCTCGGCTGCTTCCGGCTTCGGCGCACGCGGCTTGCGCTTGGACTCGCGCACGCGCTTGGCGGCCTGCTTCAGCTCGTCCTTGCCACCGGCGGCGGCGGCGCGCTGCTCTTCTTCCGGCAGGTCAGCCACGGCGGCGGCGGCGCTGATCGAGATCACGCCGGCCTTGACCGCTTCCACCACCTCGGCCGCGGCCTGGGCGTGGATGCGCTCGATCATGCCAACCTGGCTGGTGCTCAGCTTGGCTTCGCGGGCCAGCTCGGCGCGGCTGATCTTCGGCGCCGGCTCCCACGGCGGGCTGTCTTCACCGGCCTCATCGGTGGCGTCGGCAGTGCCATCGCTCTCGCGCTGCAGCTGCGCCTGCTCGATCTGCTTGCGGGCGGCCAGGATGTCGCGCTTGCGCAGCGCCAGCACGCCGCGCTGGAAGTCGGACACGCTGCGACGGCCCAGGTGCTGCTCGATCATCCACAGGTGCACGTCTTCCATGCTCTGGAAGCGGGTGTTCTGTACGGTGTTGAAGGGCAGGCCATGCTTCTGGCAGATGCCGAAGCGGTTGTGGCCGTCGACCAGTACGTTGCCCCACAGGACCAGCGCGTCACGACAGCCCTCGGCCAGGATGCTGCGCTCCAGCGCGTCATGTTCGTCCGCAGTCAGCGGGTCGATATAGGCCTTGAGTTCTTCTTTGACGACGATATCCATGGGCACGGCAGCGAGCAGGAGCGGAACCGCCCATTGTACCCGCTCGCCGCCGCCGGCCAGGGCTCAGGCAGTGGCCCGGATCATCTCGCCCAGCGTGCCGGTGATCTGGTCGATCTGCGCCTTGTCCACGATCAGCGGGGGCGACAGCGCGATGATGTCACCGGTACAGCGCACCAGCAGCCCGCCGTCGTGGAAGCAGCGCCGATAGACCTCGTAGCCCCGGCTGCCCGGCGCATCGCGGCGAGGCGCCAGCTCGACCGCGCCGACCAGGCCGAAGTTGCGGATGTCGATCACGTTGGGGAGGCCCTGCAGCGCATGCAGCCGTTCCTGCCAGTACTCGCCCAGCTCGATGGCGCGCTCGAAAAGGCGCTCCTCGGCGTAGACCTCCAGCGTGGCCAGTGCGGCCGCGCAGGCCAGCGGATGCCCCGAATAGGTATAGCCATGGAACAGCTCGATGGCCTGTGGCGGTGCCTGCATCAGGGTTGCATGCACGGCGTCGCTGGCCAGCACGCCGCCCAGCGGCACTGCGCCGTTGCTGACCGCCTTGGCGAAGGTCAGCAGGTCGGGGGTGACCCCGAAGCGCTGTGCGGCGAATGGCATGCCGACCCTGCCGAAACCGGTGATGACCTCATCGAACACCAGCAGGATGCCGTGGTGGTCGCACAGCTCGCGCAGGCGCTGCAGGTAGCCCGGCGCCGGCAGAATCACCCCGGCGGAACCGGCAATGGGTTCGACGAAGACCGCCGCGATGGTTGAGGCGTCATGCAGTGCGATCAGTCGTTCCAGGTCATCGGCCAGCTCGGCGCCCTGGCGCGGCAGGCCTTTGCTGAACGCATTGCGCTGCAGGTCCAGGGTGTGGCGCAGGTAGTCCACGCCGCCCAGCTGCAGACCGAACGCCCTGCGGTTGTTGGGCAAGCCGCCCAGCGCCATGCCGCCGAAGCCCACGCCGTGGTAGGCCTTCTCGCGGCTGATGAAACGCGTGCGCTGGCCCTCGCCACGCTGGCGGTGGTAGGCCAGCACGATCTTCATCGCGGTATCCACCGCCTCCGAGCCGGAGCTGGTGAAGAACACATGGTTCAGTGGCGTCGGCGCCAATGCGGCCAGTCGCTGCGCCAGCGCGAAGGCCGGTGGTGAGCCCATCTGGAAGGCCGGCGAGTAGTCGAGCGTGCGTGCCTGCTCGACGATGGCCTCGACGATGCGTGGGCGGGCATGGCCCGCGTTGCAGCACCAGAGGCCGGCGGTGCCATCGAGGATCTGGCGGCCGTCGACATCCTCGTAGTGCATGCCCTCGGCACGCACCAGCACACGCGGCGCGGCCTTGAACTGGCGGTTGGCGGTGAACGGCATCCAGTACGCCTCCAATGACTCCGGGCGTTGGGTAGCCAGATCGTGCAGGTCGCTCGCGGAACGCTTCATGCCAGCTCCATCGGGTCCGATGGGAGAAATGTAGCGCAGCCACGTCACGGCGGAGTCGCGGCCGCGCCGGTATAACCGGGGAAACTGTTCCGAGGAGCCCGACATGGCCGACTTTCCCGACCGCAGCCACTGGCAGGTGCTGGCCCAGCAGCTTTCGATACCCGCACAGGCCTTCATTGATGGTCGTTACACCGACGCTGCCAGCGGCGCGCGCTTCGACTGCATCAGCCCGATTGATGGGCGCGTGCTGGCGGTGGTCGCCGACTGCGATGCAGAGGACGTAGAGCGCGCAGTGCGGTCGGCGCGGCGTGCCTTCGATGCGGGCCACTGGTCAGAGGCCAGCCCGGCCCACCGCAAGCGGGTGTTGCTGGCCTTGGCGGCATTGGTGGAAAAGCACGCTGATGAGTTGGCCCTGCTGGAAACCCTGGACATGGGCAAGCCGGTGCGCGACGCACGTCGTATCGACCTGCCCGGCGTGGTGCGCTGCCTGCGCTGGACCGCCGAAGCGGTGGACAAGCTGTACGGCGAAGTCGCACCGACTGGCCCACACGAGCTGGGCCTGGTCACGCGCGAGCCAGCCGGCGTGGTCGCAGCGATCGTGCCATGGAACTTTCCGTTGCTGATGGCCTGCTGGAAGATCGCGCCTGCGCTGGCCATGGGCAATTCGGTGGTGCTCAAGCCTTCCGAGCGGTCGCCCTTGAGTGCGTTGCGATTGGCCGCGCTGGCCGCTGAGGCGGGCCTGCCGGACGGCGTGCTGAACGTATTGCCAGGCCACGGTACGCGCGTCGGTGAACCGTTGGCGCTGCACATGGATGTGGACGTGCTGGCCTTCACCGGTTCCACCGCCACCGGCGCGAAGCTGCTGGAGCATGCGGGACGGTCCAACCTCAAGCGGGTCTGGCTGGAATGCGGTGGCAAAAGCCCGCACCTGGTGTTCGCCGATGCACCGGACCTGGACGCAGCGGCCAAGGCCGTGGCGCAGGGCATCTTCTTCAACCAGGGCGAAGTCTGCACCGCCGGCTCGCGGCTGCTGGTGCAGCGCTCGATCCGTGAGGACTTCGTGCACCAGGTGATTGCCTACGGCCAGCATATGCAGCCGCAGCATCCACTGGAGGCCGATGCACCGATGGGCGCGCTGGTCGATGCCGCGCACGTGGACAAGGTGCTGGCCGATATCGCACGGGCCGAAGGCGAGGGCGCCCGCCTGCTGCTCGGCGGCCATCGGGCCGAGGTGGAGGCCGGCGGCTGCTATGTGCAGCCCACGGTGTTCGACCAGGTGCGTCCGGACCACGCGTTGGCACGCGAGGAGGTGTTCGGCCCGGTGCTGGCGGTACTTGGTTTCGAGGACGAAGCAGAGGCAGTGCGCGTGGCCAATGACAGCCGCTATGGGTTGGCGGCGGGCCTGTGGACACGTGACCTCGGCCGCGCCCATCGCGTCGCACGCCAGCTGCGCGCCGGCAGCGTGTGGGTGAACGGCTGGGATGGCGGCGACATGACCGCACCGTTCGGTGGCTACAAGCAGTCCGGCAATGGGCGCGACAAGTCACTGCATGCGTTCGACAAGTACAGCGAGATCAAGGCCACCTGGATCCAGCTGTAACGACGTGGCTGCTTGACCGCTGTTCGTTCTTTGTAGCGTCGAGCCCTGCTCGACTGCTTCTCGCGAAGAGCAGTCGAGCGTTGCTCGACTCTGCAGAAGGCAGACAGCCGTCGAGCTACCGGCAGCGGGCACTCACCTGCAGCACTGCCGCGCGCAGCATGTCGCGGTCGGCGTCTTCGACCGCGTTCTGGAAATAGTCCATGTCCTGTTTACCCAGTTCGCACGGGTCGACGATGTATCCCGGCGGCCAAAGCCCCAGCAGTTGCGCCACGCCATGCACGATCTGCTCGGGGCTCATCTGCCGACGGATCCGGAAGTAATTGCGGCGAGGCCCGAACGCAGGATGGACCTCGCGCCGACCGATCAGGCGCGGCGCCACGCCAGCTGCGCTGATGCCGTCACCACCGTCGATGCTGCCCGCAGGCAGGCTCAGGATCAGTGGCGCCACTGCAGCCACGTTCCCCGGGGCAGGCAGGGCGCTCTCTGCCTGTGCAACCGGAGCAGGGCGGGGCATCATCGATGCGGCCGGACGCGTCATCTTTGCGGAGGGCGAGGCGGGCTGTTGAGGTACCGGCGCCGGCGGTTCCAGTGGCAGCCAATGCAGCGAGATCCGCGGGCCCTCACCGCTGCGCAGTTCGATCCGGCCGCTGTCCAGCAGCCACAGAGCGAGCCCGCCATGCACCAGCAGTACCACCAGCCACGCCGCCATCCGCGGCAGCTTCGGCGAATCGGAGCATGACAACGCAACTGCAGCCATGGGCAAGGCATCCATGCAGGGACCGGTGGCGCAGCCTAGCCGGCGGCCGGAAAAATTCCGTTGGCATCGGTGTCGGCTGAAACCATCGTCCCGTGCGGCCATCGGCCCGTGGCAGAATCGGGCGATCCGCCGTTACCCGTGTTGCCGATGTCGACGATCACTGCTGCCGCGCCGCCCGTGAATTCCCCCCGTCGTGTCCTGCTGGCCAGCCTGATCGGCACCACCATCGAATTCTTCGATTTCTATATCTACGCCACGGCCGCCGTGCTGGTGTTCCCGCACCTGTTCTTTCCGGACAGCAGTGAGCAGGCGGCCCTGCTGCAGTCACTGGCGACCTTCGCGGTGGCGTTCATCGCGCGTCCGGTCGGCTCGGCGGTGTTCGGCCATTTCGGCGACCGCATCGGCCGCAAGGCCACCCTGGTCGCCGCGCTGCTGACCATGGGCCTGTCCACGGTGCTGATCGGCCTGCTGCCGACCCACGCGCAGATCGGGCTGTGGGCGCCGGCGCTGCTGGCGCTGTGCCGTTTCGGCCAGGGCCTGGGGTTGGGCGGCGAGTGGGGTGGGGCGGTGCTGCTGGCCACCGAGAATGCGCCGCCGGGCAAGCGCGCCTGGTACGGCATGTTCCCGCAGCTGGGCGCACCGCTCGGCTTCCTGCTGTCGGCCGGCATCTTCCTCGTGCTCGGCCGCTGCCTGAGCCAGAACGACTTCCTGCAGTGGGGCTGGCGCATTCCGTTCGTGGCCAGCGCACTGCTGGTTGGCCTTGGCCTGTGGGTGCGCCTGAACATCCACGAGACGCCGGACTTCAAGAAGGCGCTGGAGCGCAAGGCGCCGGTGCGGTTGCCGATGTGGACGGTACTGCGTGACCACCCGGTACCGATGCTGCTCGGCACGCTGGGCGCCTTCGCCACCTTCGTGCTGTTCTACCTGATGACGGTGTTCAGTCTCGGCCATGGCACCGCGGTGCTGGGCTACAGCCGCGAGCAGTTCCTGCTGATGCAGATGGCCGGCATGCTGTTCTTCGCGCTGGGCATCCCGCTGTCGGCGCGCTATGGCGACCGTTGGGGCACGCGGCGCACGATGATTGTTGCCAGCGTACTGATCGTCGGCTTCGGCGTACTGTTCGCACCGTTGTTCCAGCCGCACAGCCCGTGGCTGGTCACCGCCTTCCTGTGCCTGGGCCTGTTCCTGATGGGGCTGACCTACGGCCCCTGCGGTACCTTCCTGGCCGAGATCTACCCGGTGGAGGTGCGCTACACCGGTGCCTCGCTGTCCTTCAATCTGGCCGGCATCCTCGGTGCGGCACCGGCGCCGTACCTGGCCACCTGGCTGGCCGAGCGCTTCGGCCTGGTTGCGGTGGGTTATTACCTGTGCCTGACCGCGGTGGCCACCCTGTGCGCGCTGGTGGCACTGCACCGGCGCGCGCTGCGGCTCAACCAAAGAAGCGCTTGAGCGTGCGACCCAGCCAGCCGCCGCCCTGGTGTTCGCGGGCGAACTGGTTCAGGTGCGCCTTGACCTGTTCGGCATAGGCCTGGTCGTCGCCGCGGATGTGGTTGAACAGCCAGCGCGAGAGCATGGTGCGCAGCTCGTCACTGATGTCCTCGCCGGCCTGGAAGCGCATGCGGTACTCCGAGACACGCTTGATGAAGACCTCATGCACGCGTTTGTGCGCGGCACAGAACGGGTAGCCCGCTTCCTCCATCAGCTCTTCCTCGAACGCGAAGTGCGACATGGTGTAGTCCACCACCTCGTCGATCACTTCACCCACTGCGGCACGCTGCATGCTGGCCTGGGCCACGTGCAGGTGGTTGAGCATTTCGATGATGCGGCGGTGTTGTTGGTCGATCACATCGATGCCGATGTTCAGATCGTCCTGCCAGACCAGTAGTGCCATCCCCGGCTCCCCTTCATGCGTATGTCGGGGCGGACTGTAGAGCCGCCCGGCGCGGGCGGCGTTGATCTGGATCAAAGCGTACCGGTCAGGGCAGCGCCGGCTCGCGTGGGCGTAGCGGGCTGGCGACCGTGGTGCAGCTGACCCGGTTGCGGCCACCGGCCTTGGCCAGGTACAGCTGGCGGTCGGCTTCGGAGATCAGCCGGTGCAGTGCATCGCGCTGCGGGCGCAGGCAGCACAGCCCGATGCTGACCGTCATGCGCAGCGTGGCGGTGCCGATGTCCACCTCCAGCGCGGCGATGCGCTGGCGCAGCTCCTCGAAGTACAGCAGCGCCTCGTCCTGTTCCATGTCCGGCACCAGCAGGCAGAATTCCTCGCCGCCGAAGCGCGCGATCAGGTCGTGGCTGCGTGCATGCGTGGCCACCGCGCCGGCCACCGCGCGCAGCGCATCGTCGCCGGCTTCGTGGCCATGGGTGTCATTGATGTGCTTGAAGTGGTCGATGTCGATCATCGCCACCGCCACGCACTGGCCGTGCAGCTGCAGCTGCGGCAGCTGGCGCTGGCTCTGCTCCAGGAAGCAGCGGCGGTTGGGCAGGCCGGTGAGGAAATCGCGGGTGGCCAGGTCCTGCAGGGTGCCGATCAGCTCCAGCTGGTCCACATTCTGCGAGACCCGGCAGAAGAATTCCTCGCGCGAGAACGGCTTGCGCAGGAAATCGTTGGCGCCGTTCTTCAGGAAGCGCGGAATCAACGATGCATCGGTATTGCCGGAGATGCCGATCACCGCCACCTTGTCGCGCGAACGCAGGGTGCGCAGGCGGCGGGTGAACTCCACGCCCTGCATGCCCGGCATTTCCTGGTCGACCACGGCCAGGCGGATCGCCGGATGCGCCTCGATCGCGGCCAGGCCTTCGTTGCCATCGGCCGCTTCGTGCACCTCATGGCCGTACATGCGCAGCAAGGCTGCGGCGTAACCGCGCGCGGACGGTGAGTCGTCCACTACCAGCGCGGCGATGCGCCGGTTGCGCTCCAGCCGCTGCACCAGCCACACCAGGTAATCGATGCTGCCGGGAGTGTTCTTCAGCACGTAGTCGATGATCTGCTGCTGCAGCACGCGCTTGCGCAGGTCCTCGTCGTAGACGCCGCTGACCACCACGGTCGGCAGGTCGCGCTTGAGGAAGAACTCGACCACCGCGTCGCGGTCGCCATCGGCCAGGACCAGCCCGGTCAGTACCAGGAACCAGCCGCCACCTTCGCTCAGCAGGCGGTCGGCCTCGGCCAGGGTGGAGGCGATCACCACCGGCAGTTCCAGGCGCTGCTCGATGGCCTCGCGCAGCATGCCGGTGAAGGCGCGGGAGTTTTCGACCAGCAGGATCCGCTGCGGCAGCGGATCGGCCAGGTCGCCATCGACGGCGGCCTGCGGCAGGACGGGCATGATGCGGTGGCTCACGAGGGAGGGGCTCGGCACGGATAACGGCGGTTTCGGGTGTAACTTTAGCGGCGAACGTTGCGCGCCGGGCCAGATTCCGCGTCAGGCCGCCGCTGGCGACGCGTGGGTGATCGGTTCATGCAGGACCAGCCGCAGACGATTGCCGCGGCAGTGGACCGTTCCGCCGTAGGCAAGCATCCGTCCGGCCAGGCGCTCGACGGCCTGTTGGGTGGTACGCGTGGAAAGCGGGCAACCACGGTCGAGCAGGCTCACCACGGCAACAATGCCGCGATGCTTGCCTGCCCGACCGCTTCGGGCGCGCACGCAGACCTGCCCGGTTTCCAGTTCCAGCAGAAGTGAAACCGCCTCGATCAGCGAGCGATAGATGGCCAGTTGCAGATCCACGGTCAGCAGGCAGGGATTGCCCGCCAGCCTGGGTGGAATGACGCGATGCGTGTTGTTCCAGATTTCGCATGCACCGCCGGCTTGCAGCGCGATGTAGAGCCCGACGTGCTCCAGTCCGGTGGGATAGACCAGGCTGGCCTGTTCGCGAAACAGCCGTGAATGTACCGACGACGCGTGCTGCAGGCTGTTTGCGACCGCATGGTGGCCTTGGGACTTCAGCCAGCTGACCATCTCGCTGAGCGAATTGTCCATGCCCTCGCCCAGGTGCTTCAGGTGGACGGCCCGTTCACGCAGCTCACGCTCGCTGGTCTGAAGTGAGCCACGTGCCAGGCGCAGCGTGGTTGCCTCGGCCAGGCCGCGGGACCGGGCGCGCTGATGGTGATAGCTGATGCTGGAACCGAGTGCCAGCAGTGCGACACTCATCACCGCCATGTTCTGTTGGGTGGTGAACGTGCCCAGGTCGAACGAGGAAGGCAGGCCAGTGCTGGGCGTTGCGCCGTGCAGGGGGAGGTTCAACAACGGAATCGCGATGGCTGCGCCGCGCCACCCGTGCATGAAGGTCAGGGCGATGGCGGGCAGGGCGGCCAGCAGCACCATGTGTGTCCGCGTCGTGTGGGCGTCGGCGCGTGTCAATTGCATGCACAGGCCCAGCACCAGCATCACCAGGATCGCCGAGGCGGTAGGGGCGACGAAACGGTCTGTCCAACCGGGGTCGGCCTGCCGCCGCGACCAGAGGAATGCCAACGGCACCAGGGTGATGATGGCGGCGAAGTGGCCAAAGATCGTCCGGTCGACCGCGTCCAGCAGGTTGCTGGGTGGTGGGTTCGACCATAGGACATATGAAATGCCCAGGTTGAGACCCGGCACGAACAACGCTGTGCAGAACGACAGCGACAGCAGCCACAGACCGGTGGCTGCTTCGGACGGCATTCTCATCCGATGCAGGTAGACCACCAGCATCGCCATCGGCATCAGCAGCGTCGAAGCCAGGATGACCCAATCCAGGCCGTAGGTGTCGATCATGGGGATGCGCAGCGTTGCAAAGTACGCGTACTCGCCCAGCAGCAGGTAGGGCCACAGGCGGGTCGGGACGATCAGCAGTGCCGCTGCGCGGATGCCCGCCGGCAGGAAGAACTGATCCAGCGAAAACTGACGCGAGCCGAGGCAGCTCAGCGCATAGACGGCCGCGAGTGCGATGCCGGCTGGCCGGATACGGAAGCTCAGTTCAACTTCCTTCTTGAATCGGTCCAAACCCGAGCCTCCCTTGCTCGTGACATGGCAGCGGCCGTGCGGGTTGCTTGAACGCGCCATGACGCGCCATTGGATGACAGTATCGATGGAAGCAGGGGGGCGCAATTGCACGCCGGCGCCAGATCCTGACGGGGTGGGTTCGGCGCCGACCAAAGATCACTTTCGCGCAATGATCTGCAGCTCCTTTCACCGGGATAGTCAGATCGCGGCCCGGGGGGCGCCAGTGTCCATGGAGCGTGTGCTTTCCCTCAAGGCTTCAGTAGTGCCTGCCTGGCGGGGAGCGTCCCGTGCTTCGGTCAACACCATCCTGAGCCTGTTGCCACTCAGGTCCATGTGGCCAGCGTGTGCGAGCACTCGGCCCAGCAGCTGCTCGTTTGCCAGCGCCTTTGCACGGCTTCCCAGTGATGCGTGGCGGTCCAGAAGAGCCACGCAGATGAAGGCACCACGCTTCCGGAAGGAGCTTCCGCAGCGGATACTGACCGAGATCTGTCCACACTCGCACTTCAATAGAAGCGAGACCGCATCGACCACGAGTCGATAGGCAGCAAGCTGCAGGCCGACCCCGAGTGCGCAGGGGTCACCCTTCAACCTCGGCTGGCCGATGCGATGCGCAGCATTCCATGCCTCGCGCACCCCGCCAGCCTGCAACGCCACGTACAGGCCCAGCTGTTCCAGGGCGGCGGGATAGATCATGCTGGCCTGGGCCCGGAACAGGCGCGAATGCACCTCAGAGGTATGCCGCAGGCTGTCGGCCACGGCGTGATGACCCTGCGCATGCAGCCAGTTCACCATTTCGTTCAGCGACAGGTCCATGCCATCGCCCAGCTGGCGCAGATGGGCCGCGCGCTCACGCAGGTCCATCTCGCTGGCCAGGTGTGAATTCCGAGCAAGCTGCAGGGCCGCTCTACCATCTTCCTCGTGCAGCCGGTGCTGGGTCTGGAAGTGGGTGATGCGCGCACCCAGCAACAGCAGGGCGATGCTGGCGATGGCCATGGCCTGCTGGGTAGCGAAGGTAGCCGGGTCGAATGCGGTCGGATGGTCGGCGGGGGTGCTGAGGCCAAGAATCATGTTGACGGCGGCGACACCGATGGCCGCACCGCGCCATCCCAGCAGGCAGGTCAGTGCGATCGCGGGAATAGGCAGGATCAACAGCAGCTGCAGCGAGCCGGGGGCCGTGATCGAGGCCGGTACCGGCGTCGCCTGCAGGCCAATGACCAGCATGGCGCCGAGTGCTGCGACCGTGGCCGCGACAGACCCGGTTGTCCATTTTTCCTCGGCGCGTCGGATCCACAGCAATGCCAGGGGTGCCAGGATCAGGATGCCGGTGAAGTCGCCCAGCGCATAGCGCAGCACATTGGTGAGTAATGTCTCTTCATGCAACGGTGCCCACATCACATACGAGATTCCGAGGTTGAGCAGGCTGACGACCGTCGCGGCGCATACCGCAATGGAGATCACGCCGACGATCGTGGTGCGTGCCAGCAGCTTCCGGTGCAGGCGCACGATCAGCATCACGGCAGGCATCAGGAACACCGAGGCCAGGATTACCCAGGTCAGGTTGTATTTGCTGATCAGGGGGATGCGCAGATGCGCGAAGTAGGCGTATTCACCCATCAGCAGGTAGGGCCAAAGACGCGGCGGGCACAGCAACAGCGCGGCCACCCGCACGCCGGCAGGCAGGAAGAACTGGTCCAGTGACAGCTTGCGCGCACCCCAGCAGGCGAGGGCATAGAGCAGCGCCAGCGCCAGCCCTTCTGGGCTGACCCGTATCCTCACCAGCAGGCCGTCCTTCCACCACTGCATCCACGTGCTCCCCAGCTCCTGCGCCGATTATGTGGCTGGGAAGGGCCCGGCTACCACAACGCATCCCGCAGCTTGTACCACGACATCGCCGCCACCAGCAGGGGCGTGCGCAGCAGCCGGCCGCCGGGGAAGGGCGCATGCCGCAGGCGCTGGAACACGTCCAGACGCTCGCTCTGGCCGGCAATGGCGGCGGCGATCACCTCGCCGGCCAGTCCGGCGGCGGCCACCCCATGGCCGGAGAATCCCTGCGCGAAGTACAGGTTGCCGTCCAGCCGGCCCCAGTGCGGGGCGCGGTTGCGGGTGATGTCCACGTAGCCACCCCAGACCTGGTCCAGTACCACGTCGGCCAGCTGCGGGAAGACGTCGTGCATGCGTCGCTGCATCACCCCGCGCAGGCCGGGCGGGGGCAATGCCGAGTAGCTGGCGCGGCCGCCGAACAGCAGGCGGTGGTCGTGGCTGAGGCGGAAGTAGTCCAGTGCCCAGGCGGTGTCGGCCACGGCCATGTTGTTGCCGATCAGGGCGCGGGCACGTTCTGCGCCCAGTGGCTCACTGGCACCGATATAGGTGCCCACCGGCATGATCCGCCGTTCCAGCTCGGGCAGCAGGCCCAGCAGCCAGGCATTGCCGGCCACCACCAGATGCATGGCGCGCACGCTGCCCTGGGCAGTGTGCAGGCTCGGCCGTGGCCCGCGCTGGATGCGCACGACGGGCGAATTCTCGTGGATGACCACACCTGCCGCGCGCGCTGCATCGGCCAGACCGCGTGCATACGCCAGCGGGTGCAGGTGTGCGCTGAGCGGGTCGAACATCGCGGCGCGGTAGCGCGGGCTGTCCAGCTGCGCGCGCAGAGCGTCATGGCCCCACCACTGCATGGGGTAGTCGTAGTGGCGTTGCAGGTGCTCGCAGTTGGCGCGCAGGTCACGCTCGTGGCGTTCACGGATGGCCACGCTGGCGTGGCCTTCAACCCAATGGCAGTCGATGCGGTGGCGATCGATGCGCGTGCGCATCGCCTGCACCGCGCCGCGCGACCAGTCGAACAGGTGGCGTGCATCATCACGACCCAGCTGACGCTCCAGTTCGTCCACCTCGCAGCCGTAGCCGACCAGCGCCTGGCCACCATTGCGGCCGGACGCGCCCCAACCGATCCGCTGCGCCTCCAGCACCACCACGCGCTGGCCACGTGAGGCCAGTTCCAGGGCCGCGGTCAGGCCGGTGTAGCCCGCACCAAGCACTGCGACATCGGCCTGAACCTCGCCCTGCAGCGGGGGCAGCGCGGGTGGTTCGGGCAGGCTGGCGGCATACCAGCTGGGCGGGAACGCGGCACTCACCGCAGGCCTCGCGGGCGCAGTGCGGTGGAGGAGAGCGGGGGAGGACGATCAGCATTCACCCGAGTAGTTTCGCCGATGCGTGACAGCCATGGTGTGACGGCGACGACTTGCCGCCTTCGCCGGACGGCGGGTAACGTGTCGGCACGCCAAGGAGTTTTCCCATGCGCCGCCTGCCCTGGGTGGGCCTGCCCACCGACAGCACCGTGCTCGGCCATCACCGTTTCGCGGTGGCCGGCGAGAAGTACGTGCGCGCGCTGGCCGAGGCCGCCGAGGTGACCCCGGTACTGTTGCCGAGCGTGCAGCCGCCGCTGCCGGCCGGCGACTGGCTGCAGGGGCTCGATGGCCTGCTGTTGACCGGTGCGGTCAGCAACATCGAACCGCAGCATTACGACGGCGGTCGCAGCTGGCCGGGCAATCCGCATGACCCGGCCCGTGACGCCAACGCGTTCGCGCTGCTGCACGAGGCGCTGGCGCTGGACCTGCCGGTGCTGGCGATCTGCCGCGGCCTGCAGGAGCTGAACGTTGCGCTGGGTGGAACGTTGCATCCGCAGGTGCACGCGGCGCCCGGTCTTTCGGATCATCGTGAAGACCCGAAGGCGCCGGTTGATGTGCAGTACGGGCCGGCCCATGCGGTCGCCCTGGCGGCGGATGGCTGGCTGGCGCAGTGGCAAGGCGGTGACCGCGCACAGGTCAATTCGGTTCACGGGCAGGGCATCGACCGATTGGCACACGGGCTGCAGGTCGAGGCCTGGGCCGATGATGGACTGGTCGAGGCAGCGCGCAGCCCACGCCATCGTTTCGTGCTCGGCGTACAGTGGCACCCGGAGTGGCGTGTCATGGACTCGCCGTTCTATCACGCTATTTTCCGTGCGTTCGGCCAAGCTTGCCGGCAGCACCAACAGAACCGACTGGATTCCCGATGAGTTCCCGAACGCGCCCGCGCAAGACGGCTACGCCCCCCGCACCGCAGGAAAGCAGCCTGCTGCGCTGGCTGAAGGAGCGGCGCATCACCGAGGTCGAATGCCTGGTCCCGGACATCACCGGCAACGCGCGCGGCAAGATCATTCCCGCCGACAAGTTCTCGCATGATTACGGTACGCGGCTGCCCGAAGGCATTTTCGCCACCACCGTCACCGGCGAGTTCCCTGATGACTACTACGAGCTGACCTCGCCGTCGGACTCGGACATGATGCTGCGTCCCGATCCGGACACGGTGCGCATGGTGCCGTGGGCGGCCGACGCCACCGCGCAGGTCATCCACGACTGTTACACCAAGAACGGTGAGCCGCACGAGCTGGCGCCACGCAACGTACTGCGCCGCGTGCTGGCGGCCTACGCCGAGCTGGGCCTGCGCCCGGTGGTGGCGCCGGAGCTTGAGTTCTTCCTGGTGCAGAAGAACACCGACCCGGACTTCCCGCTGCTGCCACCGGCCGGCCGCTCCGGGCGCCCGGAAACCGCGCGGCAGTCGTACTCGATCGATGCGGTCAACGAATTCGACCCGATCCTCGACCTGATGTACGACTACGCCGATGCGATGAAGCTGGATGTGGACACGCTGATCCACGAATCCGGTGCGGCGCAGCTGGAGGTCAACTTCACCCATGCCGATGCGATGGACCTGGCCGACCAGGTGTTCCTGTTCAAGCGCACCATGCGCGAGGCGGCGATGCGCCACGGCGTGTATGCCACCTTCCTGGCCAAGCCGATGGAGAACGAGCCGGGCAGTGCCATGCACATCCACCAGAGCCTGGTGCGGGTGAGCGACGGCAGCAATGTGTTCGCTGGCGATACCGATACCGAAGGCGAGTTCAGCCCGGTGTTCGGCCACTATCTGGGCGGCCTGCAGAAGTACGCGCCGCAGGCGATGGCGTTCTTCGCGCCGAACGTGAATTCCTACCGCCGGCTGGTGTTCGGCGAAGTCTCGCCGAGCAACGTGCACTGGGGCTTCGACAACCGCACCTGTGGCCTGCGCGTGCCGCTGGACACGCCGGAAAACATGCGCGTGGAGAGCCGCTTCGCCGGTTCCGACGCCAACCCCTACCTGGCGATGGCGGCGACTCTGGCCTGCGGCCTGCTGGGCATCCGCGAGCGGTTGGCACCGGATGCGCCGGTGACCGGCAGCGCCAAGGAACTGGGCTACAACCTGCCGCGCTCGCTGGGCGAAGCGCTGGATGGGCTGGAGCAATGCAGCGAACTGCAGGCCCTGCTGGGCGAGCGCTTCTGCCGGGCCTACATCTCGGTGAAGCGCAAGGAATACGAGACCTTTTTCCGTGTCATCAGCTCGTGGGAGCGCGAGTTCCTGCTGCTGAACGTCTGAGCATCCGGAATAGAAAAATCCGCCGCCGGGGGGTAGGCTGGCACCCGTCGCCGGCCCCGCCGGCCCCCCTTCCCGCATTCTGGAGCACCCGATGAAGCTGCGTATCCTCACGCTCGGCCTGGCCTCCGCCATGCTCGCCGCCTGTGGCGGTGGCAATGGCGGCGCGCAGGACAGCCAGGTCCTGAACGTCTACAACTACAGCGATTACATCGCCGAGGACACCATCCCGACCTTCGAGAAGGAGAGCGGCATCAGGGTGACCTACGATGTGTTCGACAGCGATGAGATGGTCGAGACCAAGCTGCTGGCCGGCAACAGCGGCTACGACGTGGTGGTGCCGACCCTGAATTTCTTCGGTCGCCAGATCCAGGCCGGTGTGTTCCTGCCGCTGGACAAGAGCAAGATCCCGAACCTGGGCAATCTCGATCCGGCGGTGATGAAGCGCATCGCCACCCAGGACCCGGGCAACCAGTACGGCGTGCCGTACATGATCGGCACCACCGGCATCGGCTACAACGTGGAGATGCTGAAGCAGCGTTTCGGTGGCAGCACCGACATCGCCAACAGCTGGGACCTGGTGTTCAAGCCGGAGAACATCAGCAAGATGAAGGACTGCGGCGTGACCATCCTGGACACGCCGGCCGACATGATCCCGATCGCGCTGCATTACCTGGGCCTGGACCCGCACAGCGGTGACCCGGCCGAGCTGCAGAAGGCGGCCGACCTGCTGAAGTCGATCCGACCGTACGTGCAGAATTTCCACTCCTCGCAGTACGTGGGTTCGCTGGCCAATGGCGGCACCTGCCTGGTGGTCGGCTGGTCGGGTGACATCATCCAGGCCCGCGACCGCGCCGAGGAAGCCAGCAATGGCGTGCACGTGGCCTATTCGATCCCGAAGGAAGGCGCCCCGCAGTGGTTCGACATGCTGGCGATCCCGAAGGACGCCAAGCATCCGGAGGCCGCTTACGCCTTCATCAATTACCTGCTGCAGCCGAAGGTTGCCGCGGCCAACACCAACTTCATCCACTACGCCAACCCGGTGCCGACCGCGACCCCGCTGGTGGATGAGGCGATCCGTACCGACCCGACCATCTACCCGCCGGCCGACGTGGCCGCGAAGATGTTCACGTACTCGATCAACACGCCGGAAACCGACAAGCTCTACACCCGGCTGTGGACCGAGGTGAAGACCGGCCGTTGAGCCGGCCTGGTGCCGCCGGGTCATGCCCGGCGGCTGCCTTACCCTGGGTCGATGCCGGTACTCCCGCTTCGGCCCAGGTGCCGCAGGATGGCAGGCAGCAGGTCGCGTGCATCGCGACCGCCGTTGCACAGGAACGATGAACTCATCCGCTGCAGGTTGTGCATGCCGATGAAGAACAGCCCCGGTTGCGGTGAAACACCGAAGTCGCCGAGCGGGTAGCCATGTGCATCCAGCGCGCCCGGTACGTCGAGCCAGGGCCATTCGGCGACGAAGCCGGTGGCCAGCACCACCGAGCGGATGCCTTCCGCCTGCAGATCCAGTTCGCACGGGGATGCGTCCGGTTCCCAGTGCAGATAGACCTCCTCCGGAATGTAGCGGGCATCGTCGGTGCGTGGTTCGGGACGCGTGGCGTAGTACGCGCTGGCCAGCGAATCGAGATAGGCGTACTCGCCCCGCGTGGCCTCGATCGCGGTACGCAGCTGCGGGCGCACATCGGCGAAGCGGGCGACGTTTCCATCGAAGCCCTGCAACCGGCCCAGCAGCCTGATGCCCACGCGGTGCATCGCCAGCAGGCTGATCGAGCTGCCCAAGCCGGCACGCCCCTTGCCGGAAATCAGCGGGAATTCGGCGGTGCGGGCCTTGCGCAGGGCATCCGGTTCTCCGGCCAGGACGGCGGCCGCTTCACTCACGTGCTGGTGGATGCGCCCAGCCATGTCCCACCAGGTCATCGAGTCCTTGCCGCGCAGCCGGCGGGTATGCGAATGCCGCTGGGCCAGTGACCAGTACACGCTGCGACCGCTGTCGCGCAGGTCCTGGGCGATCTGCGCGCCGGACTGGCCGCCGCCGATGACCAGCACGGCGCCGTCGGGCAGTTGGCCCGCATTGCGGTAGTCGCCCGAGTGCAGCACGGTCAGGCCTGGCGCGGGCGCGAACGGGACCCGGGGCATCCTCGCGCGGCGGTATTCACCAGTGGCGACCACCACTGCGCGGGCATGGATCAGCCCCTGGCTGCTGTGGATGGCGTAGCCACCGGGCCCAGGCCCAACCCGATGCACCCCGCATCCCTCGTTGATCGGCAGGGAACGCTCGTGGGCATAGTCGCGGAGGTGCCGGATCACCTCCGGGGCGCCCATGAAGCCATCCGGGTCATCGCCGGCATAGGCATGACCATGCAGGGCCATCGTCGCGTTGGCGGTGTTGGTCTGGAACGACTCCCAGCGCCGCTGCCAGCTGGCGCCCACGGTTTCGGCCTCCAGCACGCGATGCTCGACGCCGGTCTCCTGCAGGAGCGCGCTGAGCGACAACCCGGCCTGGCCGGCACCGATGATGACCAGCGGCAGCCTTGCAGGCAGGGAGCCCGGCAGGCGGGGCGGGAATGGGGAGGGGCTGTCCGGGGAAATCACCAGTGTGGGTCCATGCAAGGCCTTGATCAGGGCCATTGCGCGGGCAATGCCCCGGGCCTTCAACAGATCCGGTTCTGAAAAACGTTGCAGATCGAGGCGTCGCCTGTGGTGTCTGGCCGGGACGGCCGCAGGGCCGTCCCGGGGAGCCTGGGCCTTTGCGCGGGCAGGCCACCATGGCGGGGGAAAACCGACACTCCTAACGCCCCCGGAGCCGGCCAGCGGCCGCTTCCGCCTGCCGCCGTCATATCCCCTGGGCCCCCCGGCCGTTAGAATGGCGGCCGCTGTCCACCGCCCGCTCCCGGAGCCCCCATGCCCGTTGAAGCCCAGCCGGTAGCCACCGTCGTCGACACGACCGGTGCGCCCGGCTATCTCTCCATTCGTGACCTGCGCAAGGAATTCGACGGTTTCGTCGCCGTCGACGACGTCAACCTGGACGTGCGCAAGGGCGAGATCTTTGCCCTGCTCGGTGGCTCCGGCAGTGGCAAATCGACCCTGCTGCGCTGCCTGGGCGGCTTCGAGACGCCCACCAAGGGCAGCATCACCCTCGATGGCCAGCGCCTGGACGCGCTGCCGCCGTACCAGCGGCCGGTCAACATGATGTTCCAGTCCTATGCGCTGTTCCCGCACATGACGGTCGAGCAGAACATCGCTTTCGGCCTGAAGCAGGATGGCCTGGGCAAGGATGCGATCGGCAAGCGCGTGGGCGAGATGCTCGACCTGGTGCAGATGGGCCACCTGGGCAAGCGCAAGCCACACCAGCTGTCCGGCGGCCAGCAGCAGCGCGTGGCGCTGGCGCGGTCGCTGGCCAAGGGGCCGAAGCTGCTGCTGCTGGACGAGCCGATGGGCGCGCTGGACAAGAAGCTGCGCTCGCAGATGCAGCTGGAACTGGTCAGCATCATCGAATCGTCGGGCGTGACCTGCGTGATGGTCACCCACGACCAGGAAGAAGCGATGACCATGGCCACCCGCATCGCGGTGATGGATGCCGGCTGGATCCAGCAGGTCGGCAAGCCGGACGAGGTCTACGAGCAGCCGGCCAACCGCTTCGTCGCCGAGTTCATCGGTTCGGTCAACCTGTTCGACGGGGTGATCGACGAGGACCTGCCGGAGTACGTGACCGTACGCTCGCCGCTGTTCCCGGCGCCGATCTACATCGCCCATGGCATCACCGGCTATGAAGGGCAGCCGGTCGCGTTCGCGCTGCGCCCGGAGAAGGTGATGATCGGCAAGGACGAACCGGAAGGGCACACCAACAAGGCCCAGGGTGTGATCGAGGACATCGCCTACTTCGGCAGCCATTCGGTCTACCACGTGCGCCTGCCCAGCGGCGCCAAGGTACTGGCCAACTTCGCAAATTCGCAGCGCTGGGCCAGTGATGGCCTCACCTGGGGCGACGAGGTGTGGGTGCACTGGCGCGACAACGACGGCGTGGTGCTCACCTCATGAGCACCGCCGGCCTGAAGCGCTGGCTGCCGGGGCTGCGTGCCACGGTGATCGGCATTCCGTACCTGTGGCTGCTGCTGTTCTTCGCAGTGCCGTTCCTGATCGTGCTGATGATCAGCTTCTCGCTCAGCCGGGTCGGCTCGCCGCCGTACACCTGGCTGCTGCAGTACGCCGACGGCGGTTTCTCGCTGAAGCTGAACCTGGAAAACTACCTGGCGCTGTTCCGCGATTCGATCTATGCGCAGGCGTTCCTGAGCTCGATCAGGATCGCGGCGATCTCGACCTTCCTGACCCTGCTGATCGGCTATCCGATGGCCTATGCCATCGCGCGCCTGTCGCCCGCCGCGCGCAACGTGGCGATGATGCTGGTGGTGCTGCCGTCGTGGACCTCGTTCCTGATCCGCGTGTATGCGTGGAAGGCGATCCTGGACCGCAATGGCCTGCTCGACCAGTTCCTGCAGTTCACCGGCCTGCAGACGCTGATGACGTCGATGGGCCTGCCGAAACTGCAGCTGATCGACACCCCGACCGCCGCCTACATCGGCATCGTCTACTGCTATCTGCCGTTCATGGTGCTGCCGCTGTACGCCAATCTGGTCAAGCATGACCACCGCCTGCTGGAAGCGGCCTACGACCTCGGTGCCAGGCCGTGGCAGGCGTTCCTGCGCATCACCCTGCCGTTGTCCAAAGCGGGCATCATCGCCGGCTGCATGCTGGTGATGATTCCGGCGATCGGTGAATTCGTGATCCCGGAAATGCTGGGTGGCTCGGAAACGCTGATGGTCGGCCGCCAGCTGTGGAACGAGTTCTTCAACAACCGCAACTGGCCGGGCGCCTCGGCGATGGCGGTGGCGATGATCCTGTTGCTGCTGGTGCCGATCCTGCTGTTCAACCGTTCCCAGCAGCGCCTGCTGGAAGGGAAGCAGGCATGAGCCCGCGTAGCGCAAAGGGCCTGGGGCTGGGCGTGCTGCTGCTCGGCTTCGCCTTCCTGTACCTGCCGATCCTGCTGTTGATGTTCTATTCGTTCAACAGCTCGCGGCTGGCGATGGTCTGGGCCGGGTTCTCCACCCGTGCCTACAGCGACCTGTTCGCCGACCGCGCGCTGGTGGATGCGATGTGGACCAGCCTGGTGGTGGCGTTCTGGACCGCCTGTACCGCCACCGTGCTGGGTACGCTGGCGGCGATGGTGATGACGCGCTTCAAGCGCTTCCGTGGCAAGCCGCTGTTCGGCGCGCTGGTGACCGCACCGCTGGTGATGCCGGATGTGATCCTGGGCTTCTCGCTGATGGCGCTGCTGGCCTCGATGGGCGCGATTCCCGGCTTCCCGGCACGCGGCCTGGCCACCATCTGGATCGCCCACGTCACCTTCACCCTGTGCTTCGTCACCGTGGTGGTGTCCTCGCGGCTGCAGGAAATGGACCTGTCGCTGGAAGAAGCGGCGATGGATCTGGGCGCCAGCCGGCTGACCGTGTTCGGCCGCATCACCCTGCCGATCATCGCGCCGGCGCTGGTGGCGGGCTGGCTGCTGGCGTTCACCCTGTCGCTGGATGACGTGGTGGTGGCCAGCTTTGTCGCCACGCCGGGCTCGACCACGCTGCCGATGAAGGTGTTCGCCTCGGTGCGCATGGGCATCAGCCCGAAGATCAACGCGTTGGCCACGCTGCTGGTGTCGGCGGTGTCGATCGCCGCGGTGATCGGCTGGTACATCAACGCCCGCGCCGAGAAGCGGCGCCAGCGCGACCTGCAGCTGGCGCGGCAGGACAACGGCTGAGGACACGGTCTGCCGACAACGCCGGCAACACCCGGCTCACAGCCGGCGGCGCACAATGGGGGTCTTCCAGCTGGAGATCCCCCATGACCGTCGAGATCGTCGACCCGGCCACCGGACAGGTGACCTACCGCCATGAACTGATGGGCGCAGCCGACATCGAGCAGCGCCTGCAGGCCGCTGCCGATGCGTTTCCGGGCTGGGCAGATCGCTCGCTGCAGGACCGCGGCGCCATCCTGCGCCAGATCGCCGCGCAGCTGCGCACGCGGCGCGACGACCTGCAGCAGGCGATGACCCACGAGATGGGCAAGCTCAAGGCCGAGGCGCTGGCCGAGGTCGACAAGTGCGCTGCCGCCTGCGAGTACTATGCCGATCACGCGGCCGACTATCTCAAGCCGCAGCTGATCGATACCGAAGCCCAGCGCAGCTACGTGCGCTACGAGCCGATCGGCTGCGTGTTCGCGGTGATGCCGTGGAATTTCCCGATCTGGCAGGTGTTCCGTTTCCTCGCCCCGGCGTTCATGGCTGGCAACGTCGCCCTGCTCAAGCACGCCAGCAACGTGCCGCAGTGCGCCGACCTGATCCTGGCGGTGTGCCGTGACGGCGGCCTGCCTGATGGCGTGTTCGACGTGCTGCACATCGACAACGACCAGGCCGCCGACGTGCTGCGCGACGCGCGGGTGAAGGCGGTGACGCTGACCGGCAGCGAGCGGGCAGGGCGCTCGATCGCTTCCAATGCCGGCGGCCAGCTGAAGAAGTCGGTGATGGAGCTGGGTGGCAGCGATGCCTTCGTGGTGCTCGACGATGCCGACCTCGACAAGACCGTGGCCGCGGCAGTGAAGTCACGCTTCGACAACAGCGGCCAGACCTGCATCGCGGCCAAGCGCTTCATCGTGGTCGAGGCGGTGGCCGATGAATTCACCCGTCGCTTCGTGGAAGCGGCGGGCGAGCGCCAGTACGGCGATCCCGATGAGCGGGGCACCACGCTGGCGCCGATGGCTCGCGCCGACCTGCGTGACGAACTGCACAAGCAGGTGCAGGCCAGCGTGGCCAAGGGCGCGCGGGTGCTGATCGGTGGTGAGCCGATTGCCGGCACCCATGCCGGCTATCCGGCCACGGTGCTCGACCAGGTCGGCCCGGGCATGCCGGCGTATGACGAGGAGCTGTTCGGGCCGGTGGCCGCAGTGATCCGGGTCAAGGATGAGGCCGAGGCACTGCGCGTGGCCAACGACACCCGCTTCGGCCTGGGCGGCAGCGTGTGGACCGGCGATCCGGTACGCGGCGAGCGCTTCGCGCAGCGCATGGAATGCGGTGCGGCGTTCGTCAACGCCATCGTCAAGAGCGACGCGCGGCTGCCGTTCGGCGGCAGCAAGCAGTCAGGCTTTGGTCGGGAGCTGGCTGACCATGGCATCCATGAGTTCATGAACATCAAGACCGTCTACGTGGCTTGATCCCGAACGGTAGTGCCGGCCGCCGGCCGGCATTGCCGGGTTGCCGGCCAGCGGCCGGCACTACCAGAAGCGGGGCATGTGCCGTGCTTGGTGGGTATCGACCGTTGGTCGATACGCGCTACAACCACTTCGCGCGCTTGAACAACCGGTACAGCCCCACGCACACACCGCCCACGCCAACGATCATCAGCGGGTACGACCAGGGTTCGCTCAGCTCCGGCATGTGACTGAAGTTCATGCCGTACCAGCTGGTGATCAGCGTCGGCGCGGCGAGCAGCGCAGCCCAGGCGCCCAGCCGCTTGACCGTCTCGCCCTGCGCCAGTGTCACCAGCGAAAGGTTCACGCTCAGCGCGGTGCCCAGCATCTCGCGCAGGGTGTCGATCACATCGCTGATGCGCACCGCATGGTCATGCACGTCACGCACGTAGAGCTTCACTTCATCGGGAATCAGTTCGCCCTGGTAGCGGCGCAGCTGCGCCAGCACGTCCTGCAACGGCGCCACCGCCATCCGCATCTTGTTCAGTTCGCGCTTGAGCTCGTACAGCCGCACCACCGTGCTGCGCTTGTAGGTGTCGGCGAAGATGTCCTTTTCCAGCAGGTCCAGGGTGTCGCGGAAGCGGTGCACGATCGGCAGGTAGTTGTCGACCACGAAGTCGGTCACCGCGTACAGGCAGTACGACGGGCCCATCTTCAGCAGCTGCGGCTCGCGCTCGACGCGTGCGCGCACCGGCGCGTAGGACAGCGAGGCGCCGTGGCGGACCGTCACCAGGAAGCGCGGGCCGAGGAAGGCATGGGTTTCGCCATACTGGATGCGTTCGTCGACCATCTGCGCGGTGGTCACCACCACGAACAACGAGTTGCCATAGGTCTCGACCTTGGGCCGCTGGTGCGCGTTGCGCGCATCCTCGATGGCCAGGTCGTGCAGGCAGAATTCTTCCTGCAGTTTCAGCAGCACGTCTTCGTTGGGGTCGTACAGGCCGACCCAGACGAAGCCGTTGCCGCTGGCAATGACATCGCTGATGGCATCCAGGCTGATGTCGTGGCGCTTGCCCTCGTCATCGTAGTGGACGCAGTTGATGACGCAGGTAGGGTTGGCCGAAGCGGGGGCGGAAGCGGAGGCGGGCAATGACATGCCCGCCATCGTGCGTCAGGGCCGTGTTTCGGACAAGTGAGGACGACGCGCCAGCACCCACGCCAGTGCCATGTGCACCGGCAGCAGCAGCACGATCCACTGCACGTTGTACTGCGGCTGCAGGCTCAGCCAGTGCAGCACCAGCGCGGCCACCGCCTGTACCGCCAGCAGCCACAGCACGATCCTGAACATGCGTCCCGGCACGCGCCGGCGCAGCAGTGCGATCGCGCCCGGCAGCAGCAGCACGGCCAGTGGCGAAAGCAGCAGCAGGTTGCGGTTGGCCCATGCGGCGTAGTGGATGCTGAAGCCCCACAGGAACACCAGCACGCCACCGAACAGGGCGCACAGCAGCCAGAACGGCAGGGCCAGCCCGGCCAGCAGGCGCGGGCGGTTGCGCAGCGCCAGCACGCCAGCGGCGATCACCAGGCCACATAGCAGCCACGGCCACCAGCGGCGTGCGAACTCCTTCGGCTCCGGATCGATGCGGTGCGGCAACAGTTCCTGTTCGGACTGCACCAGCGGCCGGCCATCGCTGTTGCGTGCCTGGCGCAGGGCATCGGCCAGGCGCATCGGCACGAACGCTTCCTGCCAGCGCGACAGCGGCTGGTCGGCGAACGGTCCGAGGCCCACGTCGAAGCCCAGCCACATCCATGGTGCCGGCGAGGCCAGACGGACCGATTCACTGCGATAGGTGTTGCCACGCGAGCGCCCCGACAGCTGCGACTGCAGGCCGCCGCCGAGTGCCTTGTCCAGCGTGTCGCGCACCATCGTCGCGCAGTTGGCAGTGTAGTAATCGTAGTGGTAACGCGCGTTTTCCGGCTTGGCCCGCTCGGCCAGGCCGGCGGCCAGCGAGCGCGCCTGGTCCGGGCGCAGGTCCAGCCATTGCACGCTGGCGCCACGGCCGGTCTCGTCGTAGTACGACAGGTCCTGCTGCAGCGGCAGCGCCACCAGGTAGTACATCATGTCGCCGCGCGCGAAGCGGCTGACGAAATCGTCCTCGGACGGATCGAAGTAGCCGAAGTTGTACGAGGTCGCTTCACCGCTGAGCGGATCGACCACCACGATGGCGTCATGGCCGAAGCGTTCGAAGAACACCGTGCCCGGCTGCATGGTCACCACGCCGATGCGCGGAGCAGGGGCTTCAGCGCTGGCCGCGGGCACGGCAGGTGTGGCCGGCGCCGGCTGCGCGAAGGCGGCCAGCGGCAGGGCCATGGCCAGCACGTAGAGTGCCAGCCACACCATGAGGATCAGGCCGCGGCGCTTCAAGCGTCGTCCTGCGCGTCCGGCGGCAGCACGGTCACGTGGAAGGCCTGTACCCGGCGCGCATCGGCGCGGGCCACGCGGAACATGAAGCGGTCCAGCGCCAGCTCGTCACCGACTTCCGGCAGGTGGCCCACGGCCTCGGTGACCAGGCCGCCGATGGTGTCGTAGTCCTCGTCGGAGAACGTCGCGCCGAATCGCTCGTTGAAGTCGCCGATTGGGGTCAGCGCGTCGACCACGTACTGGCCGTCGGACTGGATCGCGATCTGCGCCGAGGGATCCTCGGCCTCGTCATGCTCATCGTCGATCTCGCCGACGATCTGTTCCAGCACGTCCTCGATGGTGACCAGGCCGGCGACACCGCCGTACTCGTCCACCACGATGGCCATGTGGTTGCGCGACAGGCGGAATTCCTTCAGCAGCACGTTGAGCTTCTTCGCTTCCGGGATCAGGACCGCCGGGCGCAGCAGCTCGCGCACGTTGGCCGGACCGTTGTCGGCGACCACGCCGCGCAGCAGGTCCTTGGCCAGCAGGATGCCAAGGATGTCGTCCTTGTTCTCGCCGTGTACCGGGAAGCGTGAATGGCCGGATTCGACCACCTGCTTCATCAGTTCCAGGAAGGGCGCTTCAACCGGCAGCGAGACCATCTGCGAGCGCGAGATCATCACGTCGCCCACGGTCAGCTCGGCCACCGAAATGGCGCCTTCCATCATCTTCAGGGTATCGGCGGCGATCAGACCCTCTTCCTGCGCGGTGTGCAGGACAGCGACCAGCTCGTCGCGGGTATGGGGTTCGCCGGAGAAGGCGGAGGTCAGGCGTTCAAGCCAGCCGCGCTTCTTTTCACTGTGCTCCGCAGGGGAGCTACTACTGTCGTCTTCTGACATCTCTGGAAAAAAGGCACCCGGCAGGCCGGGCGTTGACCCAAGTCTAGCAGGATGTGACGGCCTGTCAGTGACTGCCGGTGGCCGGGGCTGGGGCGGCCGCGGCCGGCGCCTCCTCGGGCAGGTCCAGGCTGTAGGTGCAGCCGGCCAAAGTCTTGCCCGGGTGGGAGGCCACGGTGGAGACGCTGAGGATGATCGACTCGATCTGGGCCTCGCCGGTCTTCGGGTCGGTCACGTCGCGGCTGACCAGTTCGCGGCCGGCCATGAACTTGCCGTCCTGGTCGTAGCCGGTCTCCAATTCCAGCCGTTTGGCCAGCGGGCGTGGGTCGGCCTGGTCGAGGACGGCCATGACGCTGGCGCCGGCCACCGCCACCCGATCGGTCTGTTGGCCGAAGACGGTGATCGGGCTGGCCAGCCGGAACTCGCTCATGAACTGGTTGCCCTGCGGCAGCGGCTGCAGGCCCTGGGCCACGGCCTTCAGCGGATCGGCCAGCAGCGGCGCCAGCGCGGCCTGCTCGGCCACGCCCTGGCGGCATTCGATCAGGGCCGGCAGGTCCAGGCGGGTGGCGAAGGCGGAGGGAGCGGCGAGGGCACAGAGCAGGGGCAGACAGCAGCGCAGTGACACGGTCGGTTTCCGCAGGCGAGGGGCCGCCATCATAGCCCCGGCGAGCGCCGGAACAGCCCGCTGAGAAGGCGCAGGAAACCGGTCATCGCCCGCCGTACGACCATCAGTGAGAGAGTCAGCACAACCGCAAGCATGGCGACCTGCATCGATTGCCCCGCGATGCGCGCCACCGCCGGCCACAGGCCCGGGCTGGTCAGCCAGGGCATCAGTTCCGCCGCGGCTGTCCTGGCCACTTTCATGTAGATCACGGCCAGCACGAACAGCACCAGCAGCGAGGTGCGGCTGGCGTGGAAGAACGGGAGTGCATTGGCCGGCCTGCCAAGCCACTGCTGCAGCAGCGTTCGCCACAGTACTGGCAGGGTCAAGGCACCGACCAGTATCAGCACCATCGACGTTTCCCAAAGCCCCGGCAGGTGGGCGGGTTCAGCTCTACCTGTGAGGTGCGGGCCGAACATGCCGATCGCCAGCCCGGCCAGCAGGCACACGGGCGACAGCAGGGCCAGGCTGCGCAGCAGCCAGTGCCTGCCGCCGGGGTCGCGGGCGCTGATGCGGCGCAAGGTGTAAGCGCCCAGCACCAGCAGGCCCGCGAGCAGGCCGGGGGCCATCGCAAACGTCGTGAAGCTGTTCCCTGGGTTCATCCTTTTTCCTTCCGCGTCCTGGCCGGTGTTGAACAGTAGCTCAGCGCATGGGCTGGCACTCCAGCCGTGGCGCAGTCAGGGCGGATTCCAGCGCGTGGCCGCTGGGTACCAGCGCAGCCTGACCGGGTAGCCCAGTCGCGCCTGCAGGTGGTCACGCACGGCCGCCGCCGTCGCGCGGTTGGCTGGGGTATCCCGCAGCTCCACCTCCAGCTCCCCGGTCTTGACATCCAGGCCATGGCCGAACAGGTCGGGCAGCTGGGCCCGCAGCCAGTCCTGCTGTGCGTGCAGGCGGCGCGTCATCTCCGCTTCGGTCATCGCGGCGCCGGTGATGTAGCGCACACGTTGCGGGCCATCCGCCCCTGGATGTGTCTCATCGGCCTCGGGTGCGGCGCCTGTCAGTCGCACGACAACGTTCCAGCCCCTCGCATTGTCCACCCATATGCCGGCCAGACGTGCCGCGTGCCGCGCTTCCAGGCGCTCGATCAGTGCCCGTTGCTGGGCAGTGGCGACGATGTTGCGGGTGTCGCGCTCGCTGCTGCCGAAGAACGCCCGTAGTTCGGCGATCTTTGCGGCGATGTCGGCCTCGCTGTCGCTGGCGGGGAACGGTGAGGGACGGTCAGGATCGGGCATCAGGCCTGCCCCGGACTGCAGTAGCGCGGCAAGCACAAGTGCGGGCAGGGTCATGCTGCGCTCCTCTTCCGTGAGTGCGTGGGCTCGGAACAGGGCCCGGTGTCAGCGCTCGCCCGCGTAGGGGTCGTCGATGCCCAGCTCGGCCAGGATCTCCCGTTCCAGCTGTTCCATCGCTTCGGCTTCCTTGTCGTCCTCGTGGTCCCAGCCGAGCAGGTGCAGCACGCCGTGCACGGTCAGGTGCGCGTAGTGGGCGTTGAGCGCCTTGCCCTGTTCGTCGGCCTCCCGCGCTACGACAGGTGCACAGATCACCAGATCGCCGAGCAGCGGGAACTTGACGCCCTTGGGCAGGCCTTCGGGCACTTCGGCCGGGAAGCTGAGCACGTTGGTGGCGTAGTCCTTGCCACGGTAGTGGCGGTTCAACGACTGGCCTTCCTTGGCGTCGACCACGCGGATGGCCAGGTCGGCCTCGCGGATGCGGCCCTTCAGCGCGGCAGCCACCCACCTGCGGAAGCTCACTGCCGCCGGCAGGCCGGCACGCGGCAGGGCATAACTGACGGCGACGTCCAGTCGCACGGGACCACGGGTCATGGAGTTGCTCCAGGTTGGATCTGATGCAGGTCGCGGCGGTCGTAGGCGCTGACGATACGCGCCACCAGCGGGTGGCGGACCACGTCGCGGGATTCGAAGAAGGTGAAGCTGACACCCTCCACGTCGCGCAGCACATCGATGGCGTCGCGCAGGCCCGACTTCACGTGCTTGGGCAGGTCGGTCTGGGTCAGGTCACCGGTGACCACCGCGGTGGAGCCGTAGCCGAGGCGGGTCAGGAACATCTTCATCTGCTCGATGGTGGTGTTCTGTGCTTCGTCCAGGATCACGAACGCATCGTTGAGCGTGCGGCCGCGCATATAGGCCAGCGGCGCGATCTCGATGACGTTCCTTTCCAGCAGCTTGACCACCTTCTCCACGCCCATCATCTCGTACAGGGCGTCGTACAGCGGTCGCAGATAGGGATCGACCTTCTGGCTCAGGTCGCCAGGCAGGAAGCCCAGCTTCTCGCCGGCTTCCACCGCGGGACGGACCAGGATCAGCCGCTGCACCCGCGATTCGTTCAGTGCTTCGACCGCGCTGGCCACGGCCAGGAAGGTCTTGCCGGTGCCGGCCGGCCCGATGCCGAAGTTGATGTCGTGGGTTGCGATCTGGTGCAGGTAGCGGGCCTGGTTGGCACCGCGCCCGCGTACCGTGCCGCGCTTGACCTTGATCGCCACCTCCTGCGCTTCGTAGGAGCGCTCGGCGATCTGCTCGACATTGGCCTGCGCCAGGCGCAGGTGGATGGCGTGGTTGTCGAAGGTCGTTTCGCCGGCTTCGGCGTACAGCGCTTCAACCAGCTTCTGCGCCTCGACGATGGCTTCGTTCGGCCCGCTGATGCGGAACACGAAGCCACGGTTGGCGATTTCCACGCCGAGTTTCAGTTCGATCTGCCGCAGGTGCCCGTCGAACGGGCCACACAGGTTGGCCAGCCGTTCGTTGTCTTCCGGCGACAGGGTGAAGTCTCGATGCTCGATGCTTTTCATTGCTTCGGGTGGGGCGGACGCCTTCCACCGCAGTGTATTCAGGGGAGACAAGGGTAGCGCGCGTGCGGGGCACACGGCCAGCAGACGGTCGATACAGCGTTCTCCACACCCGGTGTGGACGGGGCGCGCGAAAACCTGTGGATAGACCTTCGCAATGCTTGTGCCACAAGGCCCATGAGGTCCTGGTGAAAAAAACGTCATGGTCGCTCGTCGCTTCGGCAACACTGCCACGGGGGGCCTGC
Organism: Stenotrophomonas sp. YJH_SMC_120; assembly: GCF_059368675.1. Lineage (NCBI taxonomy): Bacteria > Pseudomonadati > Pseudomonadota > Gammaproteobacteria > Lysobacterales > Lysobacteraceae > Stenotrophomonas > Stenotrophomonas sp. YJH_SMC_120. The sequence goes on along the minus strand of NZ_JCAFRY010000001.1, from coordinate 251,654 downwards.
ACGGGGGCATTCATCGTGACGACAGTGCAGGTTTCGTTGCCGGGCGAGCAACAAAGCCGCGCGCTGGCGGATTTCCACAACGGTTGTGGAATGATGCCGAATCAACCTGTGGATAGGTGGTGCGGAGCCTTGCAGCAAAAGGCGTGCCCGCGCGTGGCGAAAAAACCGCCAGGGCTGATCGGAATCATTGAGGGTGCACGGGGCACATGGCACCGTGTCGCCGTCGCAGGAGGGGATGGCATGGGCATCGGCAACGGGATGCGAGGAATCGGACTGGCGGGCATCGGCCTGCTTGCCGGGTGTGGGCAGTCGACACCGACTGCACTGGGCACGCTGGAGTGGGACCGGATCACGGTGCCGGCACCGGCGGCCGAAGTGATCGCCACGGTGGAGGTGCGCGAGGGACAGCAGGTCAAGGCCGGCGCCGTGCTGATGCAGCTCGACCCGGCCCGCGGCGACGCGCAGTTCGCCGCAGCGCAGGCTGATACGGCGCGTGCGCAGGCGCAGCTGGAAGAACTGAAGATCGGCCCACGCCAGGAGCAGATCGCGCAGGCCCAGGCGCAACTGGCCGCGCTGCGCGCGCAGGCTGCCGAAGCAAGTGCCTATTACCGACGGGTCCAGCCGTTGGCACAGCAGCGCTTGATTGCCGCCGCTGAGCTGGATCGTGCACGTGCCGCCGCCGGCAATGCCGAGGCCAGCGTGCGTGCTGCCGAGCAGGCCTGGCTGGAGCGGGTGCACGGCAGCCGTGTGCAGGATATCGCCCAGGGCCAGGCCACCGCCGATGCCGCGCAGGCGCAACAGGCAGTGCAGGCCGTGAACCTGCAGAAGCTGCAATTGCGTGCGCCGCGCGACGGCGTGGTCGATGCCTTGCCTTACCGGCAGGGCGACCAGGCGCCGGTCGGCGCGCCGCTGGCGGTGATGCTGGTCGGCGAGCGCCCCTATGCGCGCGTCTACCTGCCGCAGCCATTGCGGTTGCAGGTCAAGGTCGGGCAGGTCGCGCAGGTGCACCTGGCAGGGCAGGGCACTGCGTTGAAGGGGCATGTGCGCTCGATCCGCAGCGAGCCGTCATTTACGCCGTACTACGCGTTGACCGGTGACGACGTCGCGCGCCTGAGCTACCTCGCCGAGATCGAAGTGGACGACGCCGCCGACATGCAGAAGCTGCCGGCGGGAATGCCGGTGCAGGTGACCTTCTGAACACCGGCAACGACATCGCGGTGCATGCCCAGGGCCTGACCCGCCGCTTCGGCGATCTGCTGGCCGTGGACAATGTCGACCTGACCGTGCCGCGTGGCCAGGTCTATGGCTTCCTGGGCCCGAACGGGTCGGGCAAGTCGACCACCATCCGCATGCTGTGCGGCCTGCTGGAACCGAGCGCCGGCCAGATCGAGGTGCTCGGCCTGGCCGTGCCGGAGCAGGCCGAGGCACTGCGCCGGCGCATCGGCTACATGACCCAGCGCTTCTCGTTGTATGAAGACCTTTCGGTGCGCGAGAACCTGGAATTCCTCGCCGCCATCCAGGACCTGCCGCGTACGCAGGCCCGGCAGCGGGTCGACGAACTGCTGCAGCAGTACCGTCTCCTGGACCGGCAGCCACAGCTGGCCGGCACCCTCAGTGGTGGCCAGAAACAGCGCCTGGCGCTGGCCGGCGCCGTCGTGCACGCACCCGAGCTGTTGTTCCTGGACGAGCCGACCAGCGCGGTCGACCCGGAGTCACGCCGCGATTTCTGGGAGGCCCTGTTTGAACTTGCCGACGCCGGTACCACCGTGCTGGTATCGACCCACTACATGGACGAAGCCGAGCGCTGCCACCGGCTGGCGATCCTCGATCGAGGCGCGCTGGTCGCCGATGGCACGCCGGCCGAACTGTGTGCACAGCTGGACGGCCGCACGTTGCAGGTCACGTCGGCGCAGCCGCGGCAGGTCAGCCGCGCGTTGTCTGAGCTGCCCGGCGTGCTGAGCGTGGCACAGATCGGCACGCAGCTGCGCGTGCTGTGCAGCGAGGGGGCCGCCGATACGCCAGCGTTGCGGCGCGCGCTGGCCAGCGCCGATCCGCAGGCCCGCATCGAGGCGGTGGCGCCGAATCTGGAAGACGTCTTCGTCGCCGCCACCCGCGGCCGTGGCCGGGAGCCAGCGGCATGAACCTGCGCCGGCTGTGGGCGATCATGCTCAAGGAATTGCGCCAGCTGCGCCGCGACCGCATCACGCTGGCGATGATCGTCGGCATTCCGGTGATGCAGCTGCTGCTGTTCGGCTACGCAATCAATCTCAACCTGCGCCACCTCGACGCCGGTTTCGCCGACCACGCCAACAGTGCGGCGTCACGCGCGCTGGTGCAGGACATGGTCGCCACCGGCGTGATCACGCCGCGCAGCGAAGCCTATACGCCCGACCAGTTGATGCAGGCGCTGCGGCGTGGCGAGATCAGTGTCGGCATCGTGGTGCCGGCCGACTTCGAGCGCCGTCGCTTCGATGGACGCGAGGCGGTGCAGGTGCTGGTTGATGGCAGCGACACCGTGGTGCAGAGCGCGGCGATCCAGCTGGCGCAGGTGCCGCTGGAGACGCGACCGACCAGCAACACGCGGCCGCTGCGCGAAGGCAGCATCGCCGATGGTCCAATCAGCGTGACCAGCTTCTACAACCCGCAGCGGCGTTCGGCGGTGAACATCGTGCCAGGCCTGATCGGGGTGATCCTGACCATGACCCTGGTGATGTTCACGGCGGTGGCGGTGGTGCGTGAACGCGAACGCGGCAACATGGAGCTGCTGATCGCCACACCGGTGTCGCGCAGCGAACTGATGGTGGGCAAGGTGCTGCCCTATGCAGCCATCGGCCTGCTGCAGACCACGCTGGTGCTGGTGCTGGGCACCTGGCTGTTCCAGGTGCCGATCCGCGGCAGCCTGCTCGATATCTACCTGGCCGCGGTGCTGCTGGTGCTGGCCAACCTCGCACTGGGGCTGCTGATTTCCACGCGCGCGCGCTCGCAGTTCCAGGCGATGCAGATGACCCTGTTCCTGTTCCTGCCGTCGATCCTGCTGTCGGGCTTCATGTTCCCGTTCGCGGGCATGCCGCGGCCGGTGCAATGGCTGGCCGAAGTACTGCCGCTGACCCACTTCCTGCGCCTGGTGCGCGGCATCATGCTGCGCGGAGCGTCGCTGTGGGAGCTGTGGCACGACGCGCTGGCGCTGCTGGCCTTCATCGCGGTGATGATGACCCTGGCGATCCTGCGTTTCCGCAAGCGACTGGATTGAGGCATGCCGACCAACGGTCGGCATCCACCCCGGTGGGTGCCGACCGTTGGTCGGCGCACCTTATTCCGCCACCACGCGCGCGCGCAGCGAATTGGTCAGCGCCTCGGTAATCACCACATCCACGAACTGGCCGATCAGCCGCGCCGGCGCAGGGAAGTTCACCGAACGCATGTTCTCGGTCTTGCCGGTCAGTTCGTTCGGGTTCTTGCGCGAAGGGCCTTCCACCAGCACGGTCTGCACGGTACCGACCATCTTCTCGGAGATGCCGGCGGCGTGCGCATTGATGCGCTCCTGCAGGCGCGACAGGCGCGCGTGCTTTTCGGCATCGCTGATCGTGTCCTCCAGGTCGGCCGCCGGGGTGCCCGGGCGGCGCGAATAGATGAAGGAGAAGCTGTGGTCGAAGCCGATGTCCTCGATCAGCTTCATGGTCTTCTCGAAATCGGCATCGGTTTCGCCGGGGAAGCCGACGATGAAGTCCGAGCTGATCGAGATGTCCGGGCGCACCGCGCGCAGCTTGCGGATCTTCGACTTGAATTCCAGTGCGGTATAGCCGCGCTTCATCGCCGACAGTACGCGGTCGCTGCCGGCCTGCACCGGCAGGTGCAGGAAGTTGGCCAGCTGCGGCACGTCGCGGAACGCATCGATCAGCGAGTCGCTGAACTCCAGCGGGTGCGAGGTGGTGAAGCGGATGCGGCCGACGCCGTCGATCTCGGCGATGGTCCGGATCAGCAGACCGAGATCGGCGAACTCGCCATCTCCATAGGGGCCGCGATAGGCATTGACGTTCTGCCCGAGCAGGTTGATTTCGCGCACGCCCTGCGCGGCCAGCTGCGCCACTTCCACCACCACGTCCTCGAACGGGCGGCTGACTTCGGTGCCGCGGGTGTAGGGCACCACGCAGAACGAGCAGTACTTCGAGCAGCCTTCCATGATCGACACGAACGCCGAAGCGCCTTCGGCACGCGGTTCCGGCAGACGGTCGAACTTCTCGATCTCGGGGAAGCTGATGTCCACCTGCGGGCGCTTCTGCTCGCGGCGGGCGCGGATCAGCTCCGGCAGCCGGTGCAGGGTCTGCGGGCCGAACACAAGGTCCACGAACGGCGCACGCTTGATGATCGCCTCGCCTTCCTGCGAGGCAACGCAGCCGCCCACGCCGATGATGACCTCGCGGCCCTTGTTCTTCAGGCCCTTCCAGACGCCGAGCTGGCTGAACACCTTCTCCTGCGCCTTCTCGCGGATGGAGCAGGTGTTGACCAGGATGACGTCGGCGTCTTCCGGGGTATCGGTCAGTTCCAGGCCATCGCTGGCGGCGAGCACGTCGGCCATCTTGGCCGAGTCGTACTCGTTCATCTGGCAACCGTGGGTCTTGATGTACAGCTTGCCTTTCACCTGGTCGGGCTTGCGCGGACCGGCGGGCAGGGCAACGAGCGGGGCACCGCCCGGCGGGGCGGGCGGAAAGACGTCTGGCGTCCCGGTCATGGCGCTTAATCCATTCGGGTGGCGGGAAAGCCGGCAATTCTACCTGCATCCCGGCGCGTGCGCCGGCCCAGTAGAGCCAGGCCATGCCTGGCTGTATTCATCCACCCATGGCGAGGATCTACTGGAACTGCGGGTCCGCCCCCCGGCCGCGCCCGCCGGCACGCCTCAGGCCGCCACCAGCTCCGCATCGATCTGCCGCGAACGGTCGAACGCGGTCATCGCGCTCATCCGTGCGATGTAGTCAGCCGTGGCCGGCGCCGGCTGTACCAGGCCAAAGGCCGTGGTCCACGCCAGTGCATTGCCCCACAGCACGTCGGCGGCGCTCATGACCTCGCCCAGCAGGTACGGGCCCTGCGCCAGCTGGGCCTCGACCACCTGCAGCACGGTCTCGGCATCGTTGTACGGCGACATCAGGCGCGGCGGCGGCTCGCGGTGCATCGCCTTGTCGATCATCGCCGGCTCGAAACAGGCGCCATAGAAGGCCATCCAGCGCAGATAGGGCCCGCGCAGGGCGTCACCGATCGGCGGCGCCAGCCCGGCTTCCGGATACAGGTCGGCCAGGTACAGGTAGATCGCCACCTGCTCGGTCACCAGTGCGCCGTTGTGGACGATGGCCGGCACCTTGCCCATCGGGTTGATGGCCAGGTAGGCCGGGGCCAGGTTGGCGCCGGCTTTCAGGTCCAGCACCTGCATGCGGTAGTCGGCACCCAGCGCTTCGAGCAGGGCCACGGCGCCGCTCGAGCGGGAACGGGCGGCGTGGTACAGGGTGATCTGGCGTGAATTCATGGCATTGCTCCTTGCGGTGGGTGGTGAACTGGAGCCATCCTGGGGCACTATTGCGGACGACTTCTGTCCTCGATCCTTCATGCGCCATACCGCCCATCGTCTGCTGCGCCTGATCGCCCTGCTGCAGGCCCGCCGCCAGTGGTCCGGGGCCGAGCTGGCCGAGCGCATGGGCGTGGACCGGCGCAGCATCCGCCGTGATATCGAGCGCCTGCGCGAGCTGGGCTATCCGGTGCAGGCCTCGTCCGGGGTCGGCGGCGGCTACCAGTTGGGGGCCGGGGCCCCGGTGCTGCCGATGCTGCTGGACGAGGAGGAGGCGACCACCCTGGCCATCGCCCTGCGCGCAGCCTCGGCCACCGTTGCCGGGATCGACGACACCGCGCGTGGCCTGTTGTCCAAGCTCGATCCGCTGGTGCCGACCCGTCGTCGCCGGCAGGCCGGCGAGGTGCATGCAGCGACGGCCACCCTGTCCGACCTTCCGTCCACCGACGCACGCCTGCTCGGGCGGCTGGCCCAGCACTGCCGACAGGCGTCACGGCTGGCCTTCGAGTACCGCAGCGCGCAGGAAGCCGTCACCCAGCGCGAGGTCGAGGCCCAGCACCTGGTCAATTACGGGCGACGCTGGTATCTGCTTGCCTGGGACCTGGGGCGGCAGGACTGGCGCACCCTGCGCGTGGACCGCATGGGCGCCGTACGTGAGTGCGCCGGGCCGGGCCTGCACCGGCGCACCCCGGCGCCGCCCGATGTGATGGTGCGGCAGGCGGTCAGCCAGGCGCCGTTCGCGCTGCAGGCCATCCTCCGCCTGTCCGGCAGCCATTCCGAGCTGGAAGGCCGCATCCCGCCGTGGTGTGGAGTGCTGGAAGCGGATGGCCCCGACCACTGCCTGCTACGCATGGGCGCCGAGAGCCGCGGCATGATGCTGGCGCAGATTCTCAGCCTGGACCGCCTACCCGTGGCGCTTTGGACCACCCCGCCGGGCCTGCGCGACGAACTGGCACAGCGCCTGGCGGGCCTCGGCCAGCTGCTGGCTGTGCCGCCGGTCACAGGCTGAGCCACGTCGCTTGGCAAGCCCCGGCGAAGCTGGGACACTCGCCGCCATGAAGGGGATACTGGGGACAACGGCGATCATCATCGCTGCGCTGACCGCTGCGCCGGCCAGCGCTGGAACCCTGTACAAGTGCCAGGGCGCTGACGGCGTCACCAGTTATGTGAGCAAGCGGGTGGCCGGCGCGCGCTGCAGCACCATCAGCTACACCCGTGACACCCGCCCGGCACCTCGACCGGTGGTGGCCGCGCCCAGGCCGGCACCGACCACGGTGGCCAGCATCGAACGCAACCCGGTGGCCGTTGCCGCGAGTGCCGCAGCGCCGGCAACGGTCGCGCCTGCGTCCGTGCCGGCATCCGGTCCCGCACAGCCGGTCGCCTCGCGCAGCGGCCGCATGGTCAGCGGCCAGGTCTATTCCTTCATGAAGGATGGCGTGCGCCACTACACCAGTGCGCGCCCGACACAGGTGGCCAACCTCGGCCCGGTCCGGACCATCCGCTACAGCTTCATGGAGCGCTGCTATGCCTGCGGGGTCAATCCACGCGTGGACTTCGGCACCGTGCGACTGAACACCTCGGCCTTCCAGGCCGAGATCACCTCGGCCGCGCGCGAGTTCGGCGTGGAGGAGGCGGTGGTGCGCGCCATCATCCATGCCGAGTCGGCCTACAACCCGACCGCGCTCAGCCGTGCTGGCGCGCAGGGCCTGATGCAGCTGATGCCGCCGACCGCCGCGCGCTTCGGCGTAAGCGATTCCTATGACGCCGGGCAGAACATCCGTGGCGGCGTGCAGTATCTTGCGTGGTTGCTGAAACGCTTCAATGGCGACCTGACCCTTGCCGCAGCCGGCTACAACGCTGGCGAAGGCGCGGTCGACCGCCACGGTGGCGTGCCGCCCTACAGCGAGACCCAGTACTACGTGCGCCGGGTCGGGCAGCTGGCGGAGCGTTACCGCACCGCCCTGAGTCACCAGTAGGTGCCGACCGTTGGTCGGCACTCCTTTGAAAGGTAGTGCCGGCCGCTGGCCGGCAACCCCGCAATCAATGTTGTTGCAATGCGTTGTGTGGCGCGCGACGGTTCCGCTACACTCGACCGTGATTCAATGCGGCTCTGGCCCCCACCGGATCCGCTGGCAGCCTTAAAGCTACCTAATCAATATCGGAGTGCCGGATGGCCAACGATGGGGTACACGATCCAGTCAACACCGGACGTCGGCGTTTTCTTTCTGCCACCACTGCTGTGGTTGGCGCCGTCGGCGTCGGATTCACCGCAGTTCCTTTCATCAAATCCTGGAACCCCAGTGCCCGCGCCAAGCTTGCCGGCGCACCGGTGGTGGCCGACATCAGCGCCCTGCAGGAAGGCCAACGCCTGATCGTGGAATGGCGTGGCCAGCCGATCTGGATCGTCAAGCGGTCCAAGGCGATCCTGGACGCGCTGCACGGGCTGGATGGCCGCCTCAAGGACCCCGAGTCCGGCGAGAAGGACCAGCAGCCGGACTACGTGCTGAAGCAGAACCCCGAGCTGCGCTCGATCAAGCCGGACATCTCCGTGCTGGTCGGCCTGTGCACGCACCTGGGCTGCTCGCCGGAAATGGTCGCCGAGATCCGGCCCGAGCCCTACGACCCGCAGTGGAAGGGTGGCTACTTCTGCCCCTGCCACAAGTCGCGCTTCGACATGTCCGGACGCGTCTTCAAGGACGTGCCGGCGCCGATCAACCTGAAGGTGCCCGCGCACCATTACCAGGACGACAACACCATCATCATCGGTGTCGATCCGCAGGGGGCTGCCTGATGGCCAATATCCTCGCCCGTACCGCCAGCGGCGTCGCCGACTGGGTCAACGCCCGCGCGCCCGGCCTGATGCCGGTCTACCGGAAGCACGTCAGCGAGTACTACGCGCCGAAGAACTTCAACATCTGGTACTACTTCGGTTCGCTGGCGCTGCTGGTGCTGGTCAACCAGATCGTCACCGGCATCTTCCTGACGATGCACTACAAGACCAGCGCCGCCGAGGCGTTCGGCTCCATCGAGTACATCATGCGCGATGTGGAGTGGGGCTGGCTGATCCGCTACATGCACTCCACCGGTGCCTCGCTGTTCTTCATCGTGGTCTACCTGCACATGTTCCGTGGCCTGCTGTACGGCAGTTACCAGAAGCCGCGCGAGCTGGTGTGGATCCTCGGCATGCTGATCTACCTGGTGTTGATGGCCGAAGCCTTCATGGGCTACGTGCTGCCGTGGGGCCAGATGTCGTTCTGGGGCGCCAAGGTGATCATCTCGCTGTTCGGCGCGATACCGGTGATCGGCAACGGCCTGACCGAATGGATCATGGGCGATTACCTGCCCAGTGACGCCACGCTCAACCGTTTCTTCGCGCTGCATGTCATCGCCCTGCCGCTGGTGCTGTTGCTGCTGGTGGTACTGCATCTGGGCGCGCTGCACGAAGTGGGTTCGAACAACCCCGATGGCGTGGAGATCAAGAAGGGGCCGAAGGGCAACCGCTGGTCGCCGAACGCACCGGCCGATGGCATCCCGTTCCACCCGTACTACACGCTCAAGGATGGCGTCGGCGCCGGTTTCCTGCTGATCATCGCCGCCTTCATCATCTTCTTCGCGCCCGGTTTCGGCGGCCTGTTCCTGGAGCACGACAACTTCACCGAGGCCAACCGCCTGGTGACCCCGGAACACATCAAGCCGGTCTGGTACTACACGCCTTACTACGCGATGTTGCGCGTGGTGCCGAACAAGCTCGGTGGCGTGCTGGTGATGTTCTCGGCCATTGCGATCCTGTTCCTGGTGCCGTGGCTGGACAAGGCCAGGGTGAAGTCGGTGCGCTACCGCGGCTGGATCTCGAAGGTGATGCTGGGCGTGCTGGCGGTGTGCTTCGTGTGGCTGGGCGTGATTGGTTCCGGCCCGGGCACCGACGTGCACGAGACCTACATCGGGCGGGTGCTGACCTTCCTGTACTTCGCGTTCTTCATCACCATGCCGCTATGGACGCGGTTGGACAAGACCAAGCCGGTACCGGAGAGGGTGACCACCCATGACTGATCGCTGGATGGTCCGGTTGGCCCTGACGGCCACCCTGATGCTGGGCAGTTTCCTGGCCTCCGCCGCCGAAGGTGGCACCAAGCTGCTGCAGGCCGGCAACGATCTGGGCGACCGCGCTTCGCTGCAGCGCGGCGCGCAGCTATACATGAATTACTGCTCCGGCTGCCACGCGCTGAAGTACCTGCGCTATTCGCGGATGGCGCAGGACCTGGGCCTGACCGAGGAAGAGGTGATGAACAACCTCAACTTCACCGGCTCGGCGATCGGCGACCCGATTCCGGTGGCGATGCCCAAGGAGAACGCGGAGAAGTGGTTCGGCAAGATGCCGCCCGATCTCAGCCTGATCGCGCGTGTGCGGGGCAGTGACTGGGTCTACACCTACCTCAAGTCGTTCTATCTGGACAGCAGTCGCCCGCTGGGCTGGAACAACGCGCTGTTCGCCAATGCCTCCATGCCCAACCCGCTGTGGGAGATGCAGGGCCTGCAGCATGCGGTGCACGGCAAGGCGGAAGCGCCCGGCATGGACCCGCCGGTGACCGGCCTGAAGATCGAAACGCCCGGGTCGGTCGATGCCGGGCAGTACGACCAGGCGGTGCGGGACATCACCAACTTCCTCGAGTATGCCGGTGAACCGGCCGCGCTCAAGCGCCAGCAGCTGGGCGTGTGGGTGATCCTGTTCCTGGCCCTGCTCACCTTCCTGCTGTACCTGCTGAAGAAGGAATACTGGAAGGACGTTCACTGAATCTGCCGCCGGCCATCTCACGGGCCTATTGGCTTTTGTGATGGTCGGTTGCACACTCGGGGAGGAGTAGACCGCCGGCACGGTGCCGGCGGCGCCGATGCGGCAGGCGGTCTCCTGTCGTGGGAGAGCCTTTGATGGCGGCGAGCGTACGCATGCGCAATACACTGACGCTGTTTTCCTCGAACGACGATGTACTGTGCCACCGTGTACGCCTGGTCCTGGCGGCCAAGGGTGTGACCTTCGACTTCGTTCCGGTCGATCCACAGAACCCGCCTGAAGACCTGATCGACCTCAATCCGTATCACTCGGTGCCGACCCTGGTCGAACGCGAGCTGGTGCTGTACGCCGCATCAGTGGTCAGCGAGTACCTGGACGAACGTTATCCGCATCCGCCGCTGATGCCGGTCGATCCGCTCTCGCGTGCGCGCATCCGCCTGGCGATGCTGCGCATCGAGCACGACTGGGTGCCACAGGTGCAGGCCATCCAGCTCGGCAACAAGACCCAGGCCGAGGCTGGCCGCAAGCGCCTGAAGGAGCTGCTGACCGCCTCGCTGCCGCTGTTCAAGGCCAGTAAGTTCTTCCTCAACCCGGAAATGAGCCTGGCCGACTGCGCGATGGCGCCGATCATCTGGCGCCTGCAGTCGCTGGACGTACCGCTGCCGAAGGACGGCAAGGCGATCGAGGACTACGGCAACCGCATCTTCCGCCATCCGGGCTTCGTCCGCAGCCTGACCGATCAGGAAAAGAAGCTGCGCGATCTGCCGGTCTGATCCGGGCCTGCGTTACCCGTCTGCACGCCGACCGGCGTGCAGGTGATCCGCCCCGGCGGGGCGCCGGACGCGTACACTTCACGCATGACCGAAGACTTCTTCCACATGACCAGCCACCGCCCGTACCTGCTGCGGGCGCTGGTGGAATGGATCAACGACAACCAGCTGACCCCGCACATCCTGGTCGACGCCGGCGTTCCCGGCGTGCAGGTCCCGCCTTCGGCGGTCAAGGATGGCCGGGTCGTGCTCAACATCGCCGAACGTGCTGTCGTGCGACTGATGATCGACAACGAGATGGTGAGCTTCTCGGCGCGCTTCTCCGGTACCAGCTACCCGGTGCAGGTGCCGATCAGCGCCGTGCTGGCCGTCTACGCCCGCGAGACCGGGCAGGGCATGGCGCTACCGGATGACATCCCGGGCAACGAGACCGCTCCGACCAGCGATGAGCTGCTGCACGAGGAAGGCACGCCGCCGGACGATACGCCGCCAGCCAGCCCGCCGCCGAAGGGGCGCCCGAACCTGCGCGTGGTCAAGTAACCAGGTAACGGTGGGTGCCGACCATTGGTCGGCACGCATTCAGCCCTTACACATCCTCGGCATCGTCCACATCCGCGCGGATCTGGCTGATCCGCGCCGCGCCCGGACCAGTGAATGAGATCAGCTGGTCGCCGCGCAGCACCATGCGGCCCACGTGGCGATCGATGCCGTCGTAGGAATACTCGAACTTGAAGGTACGTTCGAAGCCGAGCCGGCCATCTTCGCCGCGCGACAGGCGCAGGCCGGTGGCGTGCACCGCCTGATCCAGCCATTGCACGTCGGCAGCACGGCAGGCATTGCGCCCCAGTTCGACCGCGCGCTCGGCGGCCGAACGCGCCGCGTTCCAGAAGAAATAGATGATTCCGCCGGCAATCAGCAACAGCAGCAGGGTGGGCATGGCGTCAGCCGTCAGGGGTCGATCCCGCAAAGATGGCGGCGAACGCGCGCGGGATCAAGCGCTGCACTCACCGCCGCAGCTGCGGTTCGCTGGACATCGGCTGCGCGGGCACGATGACCGGTTGAGGTGCCGGAGTGGGCTGCATCGGCGTCGCAGTGGGCGAGGGCATCACCAGCGGTGAGGTTGCAGTCAGCTGCAGCAGCGCTGCCCAGTCCTGCCGGTTGAAGCTGCATTCGTCCTCGCGACCTGGCGTGCAGCCGGGGTCGATGCCGGTGCTGTTGCGTTCGCGTGCCGGAGGCAGCTTGATCAGCCCCGTACGATCCAGCTGCAGCAACCGCATCGCTACGGTGTTCATCACGTTGCCACCGACCAGGTACAGGGTCTGGTCGCCGCCGAGGTTGGCCGCCACCACCACTTCGCAATGCGATTTCCAGTGGCCCACCGAGCCATTGCCCAGTGCCTGCACCAGCCCGCTGTAGCTGAGCGTGGTGCTGCGGTCGCGCAGGAAGCACAGCAGGTCGCCCGGTGCGGGTTTGGCCGTGGCTGGGTCGACCAGCCGGTACGGCACGCCCGAGGGGCCGCCCTGGTAGGCGGCACGGATGTAGTCGATGTGGCGTGGCGACGTATTGAAGCCAGGAACGCCGGACTGCACCATCACCCAGGAAATGTACGCGGCCGACCATGGGTTGTCGATCAGGAAGGCGCGGCAGTCGCTGTCGGTGTAGCGCGTGCCCAACGGCGCCAGGCAGCTGCTGGCGCCCGCGATGCTGCCCATCGCATTGAGTGTGCCGCTGTTGCGCCAGTAGCCGGCCACGCGCTGCCAGGCGATCAGGCCATTGTCTGCCAGGTGATCGCTTTCGGCCTCGGTGACGCTGAGGCTGGCGGCACGGCCTTCACGATCGATGAAGGGCCGGTACCAGAGCCGGTGCTCATTGCAGGCGGTGTTGCGGATGGCCACCGCCAACGGACTCAGGCCGAAGCGGGGCGGAACATCGCAGGCTTCGGCGGCCGCTGCGGACAACGGTGCCGCGGCCAGCAGCAGGCAGGCAGGCAAGAGCATCCGGCGCATGCGCGGCTCCTGTGGGGGATACCTCAGCGTCGCAGCGCTGTCGTGAACGCCGGGTGTGAGAACGGGGTCGGATCCCTTTTCCCATGGACAACGGATCGGCCCCCACGCCAGGCCTCAACCCGGCGGCGGGCCCAGCTTCAGCGACAGATCGATGGCCTGCACGTGCTTGGTCAGTCCACCGATGGAGATGCAGTCAACGCCGTCCTCGGCGATCGAACGCAGGCCACCCAGGCCCACGCTGCCGGATACTTCCAGCGGAATGCGGCCCGCCGTGATGCGCACTGCCTCGCGGCGCAGGTCGGGGCTGAAGTCATCCAGCAGGATGCGCTCGCAACCGGCTTCCAGCGCCTGGCGCAGCTGGGCCAGGTCCTCGACCTCGACCACCAGCGGCAGCGCGGGCCATTGCCGGCGCGCGGCGGCCACCGCCGCGGCCAGCGAACCGGCGGCACGGATGTGGTTTTCCTTCAGCATCACCGTGTCATAGAGGCCGAAGCGGTGGTTGTCACCGCCGCCACAGCGCACCGCGTACTTCTGCGCCAGGCGCAGGCCAGGCAGAGTCTTGCGGGTGTCGAGGATGCGCGTGCCGGTACCGGCCACCGCCGCCACGTAGCGGGCAGTGGTGGTGGCGGTGCCAGACAGCGTCTGCAGGAAGTTCAGCGAGGTGCGCTCGGCGCTGACCAGGCTGCGGCTGCGCCCGTGCAGCAGGGCCAGCACGGTGCCTGCGGTGACCGCGTCACCTTCGGAGACACGCCATTCGATGCGCACGTCCGGGTCGAGTGCGCGGTGGGTGGCGTCGAACCACGGACGGCCGGCAATCACCCCGTCCTGCTTGCACAGCAGGTAAGCGCTGTCGGCCTGGTCGGGCAGCAGGGCGGCGGTGACGTCGCCGCTGCCCAGGTCCTCGGCCAGCGCACGCGCGACATCGGCGGCGACAACGGCCGCATCCGGCGTCGGCAGCGCGCTCATGCGGCCGGGAAGTCGGCGATCTGGGCGGTCGGGATGGCTTCCTCGGCCAGCAGCACCGGGATGCCGTCGTCAACGCGGAACACCTGCTTGCGGTCGCGGGTGACCAGCGCTTCGCGCAGCGGCTGCGCCAGCGGGTTGCCATCGGCCTTGTTCACCGCGCCGACGGAAATGGCCTTGTTGAGGGCTTCCAGGCCCTTGCCATCCAGCAGGGACAGGGGCTGGCGGGTGTCCGGCGACACCAGCAGGTCGAGCAGCTTGCGATCCATGGTTCTTCGTCTTGCGTGGAAGATGGCTAGAATACGTCTTTAAGGCAGGTGACGGCCAATGACCCCCAACCCGATCGCGCCGCTTGTCGGCATCGTCATGGGTTCCCGTTCCGACTGGGAAACCATGCAGCACGCCGCCCAGAAGCTTGAAGCCCTGGGTGTTCCGTTCGAAGTGAAGGTGGTGTCCGCGCATCGGACGCCGGATGTGTTGTTCAGTTACGCCGAGCAGGCGGGTCCGCGTGGCCTGCGCGCGATCATCGCCGGCGCCGGCGGGGCCGCCCACCTGCCGGGCATGATCGCCGCCAAGACCGCCGTGCCGGTGCTGGGCGTGCCGGTGCAGTCCAAGGCCCTCAACGGCATGGATTCGCTGCTGTCGATCGTGCAGATGCCGGCCGGCATCCCGGTCGCCACCTTCGCCATCGGCAATGCCGGAGCGTCCAACGCGGCGCTGTTCGCTGCTGCGATGCTGGCCAGCGACCAGCCGTCGATCGGCCAGGCGCTCGACGCCTTCCGTGCACGCCAGACCGAAGACGTGATGGCCCACGACGATCCGCGCCAATGAGCCTGACCGTCGGCATCCTGGGCGGCGGCCAGCTCGCCCGCATGATGGTCCTGGCCGGTGCGCCGCTGGGACTGCGCTTCCAGCTGTACGACCCGGCGGCCGACGCCTGCAGTGGCCCGCTGGCGCCGCTCACCGTCGGTGCCTTCGATGACCGCCACGCGCTGGCGGAGTTCGCCGCCAAGGTCGATGTGGTCACTTTCGATTTCGAGAACGTGCCCGCAGACAGCGCGCAGTTCCTGGCCAACCGCGTGCCGGTCTATCCGCCGCCGGCCGCGCTGGCGGTGGCCCAGGACCGGTTGAGCGAGAAGACCCTGTTCCAGCAGTTGGGCATCCCGCTGCCGGCCTTCGCTGATATCCGCAGCCGT
The DNA here is from genome assembly GCF_059368675.1 of Stenotrophomonas sp. YJH_SMC_120. Taxonomy (NCBI): domain Bacteria; kingdom Pseudomonadati; phylum Pseudomonadota; class Gammaproteobacteria; order Lysobacterales; family Lysobacteraceae; genus Stenotrophomonas; species Stenotrophomonas sp. YJH_SMC_120. The sequence goes on along the minus strand of NZ_JCAFRY010000001.1, from coordinate 236,376 downwards.
GACGAGCTGGCTGCGAAGGCGGCTGAGTTCGGCCTGCCGTGCATCCTCAAGACCCGCCGCCTTGGTTATGACGGCAAGGGCCAGTTCCGCCTGCGCAGCGAGTCCGACATCGACGCCGCGTGGGATGCACTGGGCGCGCAGGTCGAGCGAACCGGCCTGATCCTGGAAGGCTTCGTGGCGTTCCAGCGCGAGGTCAGCGTGGTCGCCGTGCGTGGCCGCGATGGCAGCTTCGAAGCCTGGCCGGTCACCGGCAACTGGCATGTCGACGGCGTGCTGTCGGCCAGCGTGGCACCGGCTGTGCTGTCCGATGCCGAGCAGCAGGCCGCGATCGGCTATGCCCGCCGTGTCGCCGAGCACCTGCAGTACGTCGGCGTGTTCGCGCTGGAGCTGTTCTGTCGCGATGGCGAGCTGTTGGCCAACGAGATGGCGCCGCGCGTACACAACTCCGGCCACTGGACCATCGAGGGCAGCGAGACCTCGCAGTTCGAGAACCATCTGCGTGCCGTGCTGGGCCTGCCGCTGGGCAGCACCCGCATGCTCGGCCACGCCTGCATGCTGAACTGGCTGGGCGCGATGCCGGACCCGGCACCGGTGCTGGGCCAGGCCAGCGGCCATTGGCACGACTATGGCAAGGAGCCGCGCGAAGGCCGCAAGGTCGGCCACGCCACGTTGCGCGATGACGATGCTGCCGCGCTGGCCGATGCGCTGGAGCAGGTCGGCCTGGAGCTGGATCGCCAGGCCCAGGTGGCGCCGGCGGTGCACGCGCTGCGCAATCGCTGAGTCCGGTAGTGCCGGCCGCTGGCCGGCAGTGCAACGCTGTGAAGCGCCGGTGCAGGCATCGGCGCAACATTCCCGGTGGTAGCGTGGAGCTCCTTTCACAGGAGTCACCCCCATGCTCGACTGGAATGCCTACCGCAAGGAACTGAAGGACCGTATCGGTGAGATCGGCAAGCTCTCACCGGATACGGTCAAGGGCTACGCCACCCTGGCCAACGCTGGCGCGCAGACCAACCACCTCGATGCGAAGACCCGCGAGCTGATCGCGTTGGCGGTGGCGGTGACCACCCGCTGCGACGGTTGCATCACCGTGCACGTGGATGCCGCGCTGAAGCACGGTGCCAACCGCGAGGAAATCGCCGAGGCGCTGGGTGTGGCGGTGTCGCTCAATGCCGGTGCGACGCTGGTGTACTCGGCGCGGGTGATGGATGCGGTGGCCGCGCACGAGAACGCGTGAAGCCACGCTCTGCTTTCCGGTAGTGCCGGCCGCTGGCCGGCAGATTCGCCATCTCTGTACACCGATGGGGATGCCGGCCAGCGGCCGGCACCACCCCGGGGCGGAGCCGTTGCCTCAGCGTAGCTGGCTCTCAGCGAATTCCCAGTTGACCATCTGCCAGAACGCGTCCAGATAGCGCGCGCGATCATTCTGGTAGTCGGTGTAGTAGGCGTGCTCCCAGACATCGCAGCACAGCAGCGGCGTGCTTTCACCCGTCAGCGGCGTGCCGGCATTGCGGGTCGCCTGGATGCCCAGCTGTCCGCCCGGATGCTGCACCAGCCACACCCAGCCGGAGCCGAACAGGCCCAGCGCGGTGCGGTTGAATTCCTCGCGCAGGCGCTGCACGTCGCCGAACTGGCGCTTCACCAGCTCGCCCAGGCGACCCTGTGGTTCGCCACCGCCACGCGGTCGCAGGCACTGCCAGTAGAAGCCGTGGTTCCACACCTGGGCGGCCGCATCGAACAGCTTGCCCTGGGCCTGGCGGACGATCTCTTCCAGTGACGCGTCTTCCCACTCGGTGCCGAGGATGCCGGCATTGACCGCATCCACGTAGGCGCGATGGTGGCGGCCGTGGTGCAGCTCCAGGGTCTGTGCGGACAGGTGCGGCTGCAGGGAGCCGGAAAGGTAGGGCAGGGCAGGCAATTCGACAGGCATGGACAGGTTCGTGGCCAGAGGGGCGGCGGCAGCCGGTTCCATCCGCTTACAATGGCGGCTACCGTGGGCAGTCTAGCCGACCACCGCGGTCGGTTTGTCCGGCGAAGCAAGGAGTGAGGTTGTGGCGGTAATGCAGCAAATCCAGGCCGAGGTCGATCGTTACCCGCTCGTGCTGTTCATGAAGGGCACCCCGCAATACCCGATGTGCGGTTTCTCCAGCCGCGCCGTACAGGCGTTGATGGCAGCCGGCGCGGCCACCCTGCGCACCGTCAACGTGCTGGAAGAACCCGAGATCCGCGCCAACCTGCCGCGGTTCTCCAACCTGCCGACCTTCCCGCAGCTGTTCATCAATGGAGAGCTGATCGGCGGCTGCGACATCGTCTTGGAACTGTTTGAAGCCGGCGAGCTCAAGCGCATCGTCGAAGAGGCGACCCAGGGATGAGTGCCTGGCCATCGACGTCACCGACCAACGGGGCGCTCGATGGCCGCCCGTTGCAGGATCGCGTGGTGCTGGTTGCCGGCGCCGGCGGTGGGCTGGGCAGTGCGGCGGCCGTTGCCGCCGCCGCCGCCGGGGCCACCGTGGTCCTGCTGGGCCGCAAGCCGCGCCGCCTGGACCGTGTCTACGCCCAGGTCCAGGCCGTCGGCCCGGAACCGCTGCTGTATCCGCTGGATCTGGAGGGTGCGGGCCCCGACGACTATGCCGAACTGGCCCAGGCCCTGCAGCGCGAGCTGGCGCGCCTGGATGGAGTGCTGGTCTGTGCCGCCCATTTCCCCGGATTGACCCCGTTCGAACTGGCCGACCCGGCCAGTTTCGCCCGTGCGGTGCATGTCACGCTCACTGCCCCGGCGTGGCTGGCCCAGGCCTGCCTGCCGCTGCTGCGGCAGCGCGAGGACGCGGCCCTGGTGTTTGCGGTCGATGCCTCCGAACGGGTGGGGCAGGCCTATTGGGGTGGATACGGTGTGGCCCAGCATGGCCTGCGCGGGCTGATCACCAGCCTGCATGACGAACTCGGCCGCAGCCCGGTGCGGGTCAGCGGCCTGTATCCGGGCCCCCTGCGCACGGCGCTGCGCGCCAGGGCCTATTCCGTCGACCAGGACCCGGCCGCCCGGGGCCCGGAGGCCGCCGCTGCGGCGGCCGTGACCCTGCTGTCCAGCGCTGGGCTTGCCTGGCGGGGCCGGATTCTCGACGCCAGTGAGGCGCCCCTGCCGGAATGAGGCCGGGGGAAAGGCGGAGTGAAGAACCCGTCACGATTGCGTTGCGATCCGGTGCCGTTTGTCGCACAACCGTCACATTGATGGCGTAGCGTGTTAATCTAGTGTTAACCGTTGTGGCTGCCTTCAGCCAAGCGGTAGGGAACCCCAGATAAATCTCCGACCAGCCACCCGCAGGGCTGTTTGGATGCGCTTTTTTCCGCCATCGCCAACTCGCATCGAGGCTACCGAAAAATGACCCACCCACTCCGGATGTCCAAGCTCACCCTTGGTCTCGTGGCTGCGCTCGCCGCCGCTCCCGCCTTCGCCCAGAGCACCTCTGCCGGTGTCGGCGGCCAGGTGATGTCCGCCGCAGGCCAGCCTGTCGCCGGCGCTGAAGTCACCATCACCCACACCGAGTCGGGCACCGTTTCGCGTGCCACCACCGATGCGTCGGGTCGATACAACGCGCGCGGCCTGCGCGTGGGTGGTCCGTACACCATCACCATCACCAAGTCCGGTGAAGGCACCAAGACCGAAGAGGGTGTCTACCTGAACCTGAACCAGGTCAACACGGTCAACGCCAACCTGGGCGGTGACCTGGCTGCGACCAACCTGGACGCGGTGAACGTTGTTGCGACCGCCGGCGGCCTGGACCTGTTCAGCGCCAACAAGATGGGCACCGGCAGCAACGTGACCCGCGAAACGATGGACGCGCTGCCGTCGGCCAACCGCAACATCCAGGACTACATCCGCCTGGACCCGCGCATCTCGCAGGTCAGCAAGGCTGACGGCGCGATCTCGGCCGGTGGCCAGAACACCCGCTACAACGCCATCCGCATCGACGGCATCAGCGCCTCCGATCCGTTCGGCCTGGGCTCCAACAACCTGCCGACCGAGCGTCAGCCGGTGTCGATGGATGCCATCCAGGAAATCAACATCGACCTGGCCAACTACGACACCACCATCGCCGGCGGTACCGGTGCGGTGATCAACGCCGTGACCAAGTCGGGTACCAATGAGTTCCACGGCACCGTGTACGGTTCGTACCGCGACAAGGACATGATCCGTACGCGCCTGGAAGGTGACACGACGGACTTCAACGGCTTCAAGGACGAGAAGACCTACGGCATGACCCTGGGCGGCCCGATCGTCAAGGACAAGCTGTTCTTCTTCACCAACTATGAAAAGTACGAGCGTAGCGGCGGCGGCGTGAGCCTCGGCGAAACCCCGTACAACAAGCCGAACGGCATCAGCGACGCCGACATCGCCCGCGTGCAGAAGCGCATGTCCGACCTGGGCTACCCGGTTGGCGGCATCGGCGCGCTGGACAACAAGACCTCGATCGAAGAGTACGCGATCAAGCTCGACTGGAACATCAACGAGAACCACCGCGCGGCCCTGCGCTACAACAAGATGAAGCAGGACGTCGTCCGCTTCCCGCAGGTCAACAACAGCGCCATCTCGCTGAGTGACTTCTGGTACACCCAGCCGACCCAGTACGAAACCTGGATGGGTGAACTGTTCAGTGACTGGTCCGAGAACTTCTCGACCGAGTTCAAGGTTTCGCACAAGGACTACTCGTCCAACCGCGTTGCTGCCTCGCACCTGCCGCAGATCCGCGTGCGCTTCGGCAACAACTCGCTGTACCTGGGTACCGAGCAGAACACCCACACCAACATCGTCGAGTCGAAGGAACTGAGCGCCTTCGGTGCCGGTACCTGGTACATCGGTGACCACACCGTCAAGTTCGGTTTCGATTACACCGACAACGACCTGATGAACTTCTACGGCCGCAACCTGTACGGCGCGTACGAGTTCGCCGACCTGGCTGCGTTTGAAGCCGGTACCCCGTCGGCCTACCAGGTGCGCGTCCCGCGCGCCGGCGGCAGCGTTGACGACATTCCGGCCAAGTTCCACCTGAAGAACACCGGCCTGTTCATCCAGGACACCTGGGCGATCAACTACAACCTGAGCCTGATGTTCGGTATCCGTATCGACATGCCGGACTTCAGCACCCAGCGCCTGTACAACCCGCGCATCGAACAGCTGTACGGCTTCAACAACACCCAGCTGGTCGACAAGAAGCTGTTCCAGCCGCGCGTCGGCTTCAACTACACCTTCGACACCGATCGTCCGACCCAGCTGCGCGGTGGCGTTGGCCTGTTCGGCGGCGCTGCTCCGAACGTGTGGCTGGCAGGTGCCTACCAGAACACCGGCCTGAACTACTCCGAGTACAACCTGACCCGCAACCCGGGTGGCTTCAGCTTCGACGCCGACAACCCGTACATCCCGAACCCGTCGCTGGCCTCGGCCCGCCAGAACGTTGACCTGATCGCTCCGGGCACCCGTCTGCCGTCGGTGTGGAAGGCCAACCTGGCGTTCGACCACGAGCTGCCGTGGTACGGCATCGTGGCGTCGGCTGAAGTGCTGTTCACCAAGGTCAAGGATGGACTGTACTTCGACCGCCTGGACGTGATGACCCCGAATGCCAACCGTTCGGTCGGTCAGGACGGTCGCGCGCTGTACTGGAACGACTACGGCATGAATGGTGCCAATGCCGGCCCGAACGGTATGCAGGCTGGCCAGAAGAATGGTCGCGCCTGCTCGGCGACCGATCGGACCTGCCCGGGTGACCGCGTCAACCGTCCGGGTGACATCGGCGACGTGATCCTGCTGCGCAATACCGACAAGGGTCGCGGTTCGCAGGCTACCTTCTCGCTGGCCAAGCCGCTGACCGAGAACTGGGGCTGGTCGCTGGGTTACACCTACACCCAGTCCAAGGAAGTGAGCCCGCTGTCCAGCTCGCAGAACACCTCGAACTGGAACAACACGCTGAGCCTGAACGCCAACGACAACGTTGCGTACAACTCGCGCTACGCGATCAAGGACCGCATCACCGGTACCCTGGAGTGGAAGCACAACTTCTTCGGTGACAACGCCACCCGCGTTGGCCTGTTCTATGAAGGCCGTTCGGGCCGTCCGTACAGCTACGTCTACTACAACGACGTGAATGGCGACGGTGCCGGTACCAACGACCTGTTCTACGTGCCGAAGGGCCCGGGTGACGTGATCTTCACCGGCGGCGCCGACATGGAGAAGAAGTTCTTCGAATGGCTGGCGCAGAATCCGGAACTCGAGGCCTACCGTGGCAGCGTGGTCCCGGCCAACTCGCACCGTGCCAAGTGGGTCAACAGCTTCGACGTCCGTATCAGCCAGGAATTCCCGGGCTTCGTGAAGGGTCACAAGGGTGAAGTCGCCCTGGACATCATGAATGTCGGCAACCTGCTGAACAAGAAGTGGGGTCTGATCGACGACTACGGCTTCTACGCCACCCGTCGCGTTGCCAACTACTCGGGTATCGACCCGGCTACCGGCAAGTACCTGTACAACTTCACCGGCCGTACCGACAATTCCTCGATCCAGGAAAACAACAACGACAAGGGCAACACCGCCGTGTCGCGTTGGTCGATGCAGCTGACCCTGAAGTACAAGTTCTGATCCGTCAGAATCTGAAGCAGTAAGTGGAAACGGCCGGGGAAACCCGGCCGTTTTCCGTTCAGGCGAAAGTCCTTGCAGGCCACTCTGCATCGGCGTAGCATCCGGAAATGTGCGCGGTGCCAACGCCGCCGATGCGGTCCCGGAAAGGCGAACGCGGGGAGCACACATCCAACGGTCGGGCTTCCCGGCCGTTTTGCTTTTTAAGGGGGCGGCAGTACAGTCGGAAACCTTGAAGGAAGCAAAAAATTGGACATGACCACGAACGAAAAATCAGCCCGCGCACTGCCGGTGCAGGACGCACGGATCTACCCGCGCGGTGGGCTGGATGTGCTGTCGCGGGCCGAAGTGGCCCGCCTGCGCGATGCCTCTGCCGGCGGCATGCACGAGCTGCTGCGCCGCTGCGCGCTGGCCGTGCTGACCAGCGGCAGTGCCTCTGACGATCCGCGCGCGGCGCGCGATCTGTATCCCGATTTCGACATCCAGGTCGCGCAGCAGGATCGCGGCGTGCGCATCGACCTGGTCAACGCACCGGCCATGGCCTTCGTCGATGGCGAGATCATCCGCGGTGTTGCCGAACTGCTGTTCGCCGTGGTGCGTGACCTGGCCTACATGGCCATCGAGATGGGCCCTGCCTACGCGGCCGAGCTGGAGTCGTCCGAGGGCATCACCAACGCGGTGTTCGGCCTGCTGCGCAATGCGCGCATCCTCAACCCGGGTGACCCGAACCTGGTGGTGTGCTGGGGCGGCCACTCGATCTCGCGCGACGAGTATCTGTACACCAAGCAGGTGGGCTATGAACTGGGCCTGCGCGGCCTGGACATCTGCACCGGCTGCGGCCCGGGCGCGATGAAGGGTCCGATGAAGGGTGCCACGATCGCACATGCCAAGCAGCGCCGTACCGTGACGCGCTACATCGGCCTGACCGAGCCGGGCATCATCGCCGCCGAGTCGCCGAACCCGATCGTCAACCACCTGGTGATCATGCCGGACATCGAGAAGCGCCTGGAGGCCTTCGTCCGCATCGGCCACGGCATCATCGTGTTCGCCGGTGGCGTCGGTACCGCCGAGGAGATCCTGTACCTGCTCGGCATCCTGCTGCGCGAGGAAAACAACGACCTGCCGTTCCCGCTGATCCTGACCGGACCGACCGTGGCGGCGCCGTACTTCGAGCAGATCGACCGCTTCATCCGCCTGACCCTGGGTGACGCGGCCGCCGAGCGCTACGAGATCATCATCGGCGACCCGGTGGCGGTGGCGAAGAAGATGGCCAATGGCATCAAGCGCGTGCGCGAGCACCGCCTGGCGCAGAAGGACTCGTTCTTCTTCAACTGGTCGATCGAGATTCCGTGGGAGTACCAGCAGCCGTTCGTGCCCACCCACGAGGCGATGGCCGCATTGGACCTGCACCACGGGCGTGCGCCGCATGCGCTGGCGGCCGACCTGCGCCGGGCGTTCTCGGGCATCGTCGCCGGCAACGTGAAGGAAGACGGCATGCGTCGCATCGAACAGTTCGGACCGTTCCAGATCCATGGCGACCCGGACATGATGCAGGCGCTGGACGCGTTGCTGCGCGCTTTCGTCGAGCAGCGCCGGATGAAGATCTCCGGCGAATACCAGCCCTGCTACCAGGTGCTGGCCTGAGCCCGGGCCGGTGCGATGGGGATCGCGCCGGCCGGGGTGGGAAGGTGCGGGTCGTCAAGGCTTTGACGCCCGTCGCCCTGGATTGACCGTTCATCCTGCCGCCGCTTGCCGGTGGCGGGACGATGGCCCATCGTGGCCACCAACACGCTGGGGAGCGTCCAATGTCTTTGCGCCGGCAAAACGGCTTCACGCTGGTCGAGTTGATGATCACGCTGGTCATCCTGGTCATTCTGGCCAGCATCTCCTATCCCAGCTTCCGCACCGCGATGCGCTCGAACCGGCTGACCACCACCAACAACGAGGTGATCGGTCTGTTGTCGCTCGCTCGCAGCGAGGCCATCCGCAACCGCCATGGTGGCGGGGTGTGCGGCAGCAGCAACGGCACGTCCTGCGATGGTGAGTGGAGCAAGGGCATGCTGGCCTGGGGCGACGCCGATGGCGATGGCTCCGTCAGCGGCAGCGAAAGCGTGCTGCGCTTCTCCAAGGGCAGCAGCAGCCTGGCGGTCGAGGCTCCCAGCCCAACCGTCATCACCTTCGATTCCCAGGGACGCCGCCGCGCGTCCGCCGACCAGGTCGTGAGCCTGGTGCCGCAAGGCTGCAAGACGGGTGACCCCATGCGGACCCTGACCGTCCTGTTCTCCGGCCAGGTCCGCTCCACCGCAGGAACCTGCAAATGAAACGTCGTCGTTCCGGCATGGGCGGGCCTGCCCGCAGTCGTGGCTTCAGCCTGATCGAGGTGCTGATCGCGCTGCTGGTGCTGGCGTTCGGCCTGCTTGGCTTTGCGCTGCTGCAGACCATGAACGTGCGGTTCGTGCAGAGCGCCAGCCAGCGCACCCAGGCCACCAGCCTGGCCTACGATCTGATCGAGCTGATGCGCGTACAGCGCAGCGAAACCCTCAACGGTGGCGAATACACCAAGGCCTCCTTCACTGCCGGCTCGGTCACCGCGCCGGCTGGCCCCTGCACCTGGCCCAACAGTGCCGACGTGACAGCCTCCAAGGCGAACGTGGCGCGCTGGCAATGCCAGGTCGTCAAGGTGCTGGGAGGCAAGGCCAGCGCCAACGTGACCGTCAATGATGGTCTGGTCACGGTGGGCATCGGCTGGGGAGACGAGCGATGGAACGCAGCCAATCCCGACAGCATCACCACGTTCACCCTGGTTACCCGTCTATGAAGCGCGCGCCTTCCGCTGCCAGCCATGCGGCTGGCCTCTCGCTGGTTGAACTGCTGATCTCGCTGGTCATCGGCCTGGTGCTGATGCTGGGCGTGACCCAGATCTTCATGGCTTCGCGGGCGGCCTCGCAGCTGTCCGAAGGTGTCGCGCGCACCCAGGAGAACGCCCGATTCGCGTTGGAGTTCCTCGAGCGCGACATCCGGATGGCCGGGCACATGGGCTGCGTGAATGACCAGGCGCACCTGGTGCGCGCCCAGGACAGTATCAAGGTCAACATTGCCGGCGTGAAGTCGGGTGATGGCAGCCCGATGGACTTTTCGGTGCCGATCCAGGGTTACGAGGCACAGGGCACCGCGCCTGGCAACAAGCTGACCCTCGGCGCAAGCTGGGGGGCTGCCGGCAGCACGCCGTCGGCGATCACCAATCTGAAGCCCAAACCGCTTGGCGGCAGCGACATCATCGTGATGCGCTACCTGGCGCCGGAAGGCTCGCCGGTGCTGTCCATCGGCTCCGGTACTTCGCCGGACATCACGATCGCCAGTGACGCGGCGGCCCGCCTGTCGGCCGGTGCCGTCACCACGCCCTCGGCGTTTGCCGTGGCCGATTGCAGCAAAGTGGACGTGTTTGCCGGAAAAATCGCCGGCAGCACGATCACGGCCAGCAAAGCCGATCTCTCGGCGTATTCGGCCAACAACGCGGTGACCATGGTCTATCGGGTGGAATCGATGGCGTACTACGTGGCAACGAATACCGCCGGCGAACCCGCGCTGTACCGCGCGCGTGGCGCTGGCGACAATACGTTCGCCACCGGTGAGGAGCTGGTGGAAGGCATTGAGAGCCTGCAGTTCCTCTACGGCCAGGATACCGAGACGGCGATCAGCAGCACCGCGCCGCCGACCGGGGTAATCGCCTTCCAGAAGACTGCCAGCGGGGTCAGTACCGGTACCGATGCTGCCGCTGTCGCCGCGTGGCGACGGGTTGGCCTGGTGCAGTTTGGACTGCTGGTGCGCAGCCCGCAGCGCGCCGCGGCCGAGCAGGCCAATACGGCCGTGGCCCAGCTGGGCGTGCTCGGCGTTGGCTTCAATCCGCCCACGACCTACGACGATCGTTACCGTGCCTCCTACGAGGTGTCCGTGGCACTGCGCAACCGACTGTTCGGGAACTGACCCATGAAGCCCTCCGTCTCCCGTCGATTCCAGGGGCGTACGCAGCAGCGCGGTGCGGTGCTGTACGTGGCTCTGATGCTGTTGATCCTGCTGTCGCTGATCGGCGTGGTCGGCATGCAGGTGGCGAGCATGCAGGAGCGCATGTCCTCCAACTACCGGGCCGCCAACGTGGCGTTCCAGGCCAGCGAGCGGGCGGTCCGTGACGCCGAGCGGTCGATCGAGGAGATCGACAACAATACCGGCGACGGCGGCTCGTTGAAGGCTGACGCCATCAAGCGCATCTGCGATGACGGCTTCGATCCCACCCGCTGGGTGGGAGAGCAGAAACTGTCGGCGGCGCCGGTGGTCAGCGTGCGCCGCATCGACGCCTGCATCCAGGGCGAATCGACGCTGGGCATGGGCACGCCGGAAAGCGAAGAGCCCACCCGCGTCTACCAGATCACCGCGTTCGGCTCCGATCGCGATGCCGCCACCAGCAACGAGGGTACTTCCTCGGCGGCTGTCGACACTGTTTTCAAGCTTTGAGGAACCCGGTCATGGCGACCCGAAAGATCAAGATCCTGGCCGGCTCCGGGCTGTTGCTGGCGGTGGCTGGCGGCACCTGGCTTGCGATGAACCTGTTCGCCGCGCAGGCGCAGGGCACATTGTCGCAGCACCCGATGAACCTGAAGGTCTCCGCGCCGCCGTCATTCATCATGGCGGTGGATGATTCGGGTTCGATGACCTTTCAGACCCAGTTCCCGGGGCAGGACGGAACGGCGTGCTGGAACTATGCCCGGCAGAGCTTCTTCAGATCCAAGGGTGTACTGAACACCGTTGACGACATCATCAGTGGCTACGATCGCTATGGAAATCCCATCTATGGCGCGGGTGAGTGCGACTACTTCTATGTACTGCCAGGTGCCCGAATCAACGACAACAGCGGCATTCCCGCGCTGGACGTATTCGGGTTCGCGCGATCGGCCGCCTACAATCCGGCGTACTACGATCCGAACATCAAGTACGAGCCTTGGCTGAACATCGTCAAGGAAGAGGTCGTGTCCTATCCTCAGGCCAATACGACAGCCACCCTCATTGATCCGCGTGACACGGGTAATTCGCTGTCGCTTGCTGCGAGCTACCTGGGTAAATCCAGTTGGGATGTCCAACGGATGCAGAAGGGCATGGTTGCGCCGCAGGGGCAGGCCTATGCGAATGTGACCCGATACGAGGATCGCTCGGGGAACGTAACGTATACATTCGGTAGCGAAAACAGCAATGGCAATAGCGCTGGCCGAAGCTGGACTTCGGCGGATTACGCATCTCTCAGGTACGTTCCGGCAACATTCTTCATGCCCTACAGCAGTGATGCGGACCCCCGTCCCCAGCTGCCGGGGACGACCAATGCATATGCGGGCGTGAAGCGCACCAGAATTGCGGGTGCCTGTGGCCCAGGCTGTGACATGTGGAAGTATGTCATCGCATCCGGTGATGCCGCCGCGCTCCAGAATTTCGCCAACTGGTACTCCTACTACGGTAACCGAAACCGCGCGATGATCGCTGGCATGACGCATGCGTTGAACGTCAACGACATGTATGTCGGCTACTTCAAGATCAACGACTTCCTGAAGTACAACAGCTCGTCGGATGATGCGAAGCGTCTCGCGATCCAGGACATGAGCCTGATCTCGCAAAAGGCGAAACTGTACAGCGACATGATTGCGCTGACCGCCAATGGCGGTACGCCCAACCGAAATGCGGTCAATGCGGCCGGCCTGCAGTTCATGCGAACCGACGATGCGGCCCCCATCAAGCTTTCCTGCCAGAAAAACGCGGTGATGCTGTTCACCGATGGCTACAGCAACAACGGCAACGGGTTCCCATCGAGTTCGATTCCCACCCCAGGGAACATTGACGGTGCCATGGGTGCCCCGTTCAAGGACAGCAACTCGGATACGATGGCTGATATCGCGGCGTACTATTACGTCAATCCGTTGCGCACCGATACCGCGATGCCCAAGGGCAATGTGCCGGTGCCGGAGCAGTGCGCGACCAGTACCGACAAGTCGCTGGACTGCAACAAGAACCTGCATATCAACTTCTACGGGATCACCCTGGGTGCGCGTGGCAACCTGTTCGATCCGGACAAACAGCAGAATCCGTATACCGATTCGGCCATCTACAACAACTGGCCGCCACGTCAGAACAACAACCCCAGCACCGTGGATGACATCTGGCACGCCGCGACCAATACCCGCGGTGAGTACATCAACGCGCGTACTCCGGCAGACATCACCACGGCCATGCGCCGGGTGCTCTCGTCGGTCACCTCCGGGCCAGCGCCTTCGGGCAGCCAGGGCCTGACCGGCGCGCGTATCGGTACCGGGTCGCTGGCGGTCACGCCCCAGTTCGAAGTAGCCAACGAGGAAACCGATTGGTTCAGCCGCCTGAAGGCATCCAAGCTTGCGGTGAACGACAAGACGCAGCAGACCGAGTACACGCAGGTGTGGGAAGCGGCCGAGAAACTGGGCGCGCAGCGTTCGCGCACCATCGTCGCCACCAAGGGCAATGCTGCAGTTGACTTCAGCAGCACCAACATCGCCTTCACCGATCTCTGCAACAAGGACGAGAAGCAGTATCCGGGTATTGCGCGCTGTTCTGCGACCGAGGCTGAAAAGCTGGGCGGCGACATCGCCACGGCCATGGCTTATCTGCGCGGCGACGCATCGCGCGAAGTACGCAACTCAGGGGGCATCTATCGCACCCGTACCACCGTGCTGGGCGACATCGTCAATTCCAGCCCGGTGATCAGTTCGCCCCGCGACGACTATGGCTACCAGCGCATCAGCACCGCGATGGCGACCTCGTATGCCACGTATCTGACCCGCAAGCGCAACAATGGCCGCTACATGGTCTATGTCGGTGCCAATGACGGCATGCTGCATGCCTTCGACGGTGGCATGAACGGCAGTGGCGTAAGTGACGGTGCCGGTGGCAGCGAGACCTTCGCCTACATCCCTGGAACCGCGCTGGGCCACATGGCCAACCTGCTGTATCCCTACGTGGCGGCCAACAAGTCCGACCAGCGCTTCCGTCATCGCTACTACGTGGATGGACCGATCGCGGTGGCGGACGCGCAGATCGGTGGCAACTGGGCCACGGCACTGGTCGGTACGGCCGGCGCCGGTGGGCGCTCGGTGTTCGCGCTGGATGTGACCACGCCGTCCAGCTTCGGTACCGGCAATCGCCTGTGGGAAATCAGTGACGTGGCGCCGGGGCTCGATAGCACCGTAAAGGCGAACATCGGCCATGTCCTTGGCAAGCCGGTGATCGTGCCGGTGAAGGAAGGGACCGGGGTGGCGTGGAAAGCGATCTTCGGCAACGGTTACAACAGCCTCAGCCGCAAGGCCGTGCTGTTCGTGGTCGACCTGGGATCGGGCGCGGTGCGGATGATCACTGCTACCGAGGCCGCAGCAACCGCACCTGCCGGTGACAATGGCCTGGGCAACATCGTGGCTGTCGACCGTTGGCGCGCCGACAGCGCCGGTGGGACGGGGCGTGTACGTGGCCGTGACGGCCTGGCGGACACGATCTATGCGGCCGACCAGCGCGGCGCGCTGTGGAAGTTCGACCTGGAAAGCACGGCGACCTCGGTCACCACGCCGGTGTTCACCACGGCGCGCCAGACCAACAACAACAACCAGGTGTATCGCCAGCCGATTACCGGTGGCATGACCGCCGTGACCGGACCCGGTGGTGGCGTGATGCTGGTGCTGGGTACCGGCAGCTTCTCCTTCGACAATGACCCCCAGGATCTCACCGCGCAGTCGCTGTACGGTGTCAACGACACCAGCAAGGACCAGCCGGAGGCCACGATCGTGCCCGCCAATCTGGTGGCCTATACAGTGACCACCACCAACAAGTTGCGCACGGTCACGGCCACACCCTTCTCCGGCGCGGCGCGCGGATGGAGCATTGCACTGCCCGGCGCAGGTGAGCGCTTTGTTGGTAATCCTGCCGTGGCGTCGGGAACGGTGTTCATGCCTACCTACATGCCCACCGCGGGTGGCCGTGGCTGTTCGACCGAGGGAAGCAACTGGCTGTTTGGCCTCAATCCGATCTCGGGCGTTGCATCGCTGGAGCAGGCGCGGGTCGGGTCCATTACCGGTACGCCCTACGGAGCGGGCACGGCTGGCGTCAGTCTCGACACCGGCGGCACCGCACCGGTGAAGGACGTCAATGTCTCGGTGATGCCGCGCCTGGCAAAGGGTGCCGATCGAGGCGGACGTGCCTGCTGGATGGCGGTCAACGTGGCGGGTGCTCCGACGATGTACGTGCCTTATCCCTGCGGTCGCCAATCCTGGCGCCAGATCCAGTAACGAAGACATGCCCATGAGCCTGAACACTCTTTCCCGTACCCTGCGTCGTCCCGGCAAGCAGCACGGTTTCTCCCTCATCGAACTGATGATCGTGGTGATCGTGCTCGGCATCCTGGCCGCGATTGTCGTTCCGTCGTACCAGCAGTACATCCGCCAGTCGCACCGGGGCGTGGCCAAGGCGGACCTGGTGGAATACGCGCAGCGTGCCGAGCGCTACTACTCGGTGAACAACACCTACTCGGGCTTCGCGCTGCCCAGCAAGGTGTCGCCGCGCGAGGGCGGGACCACACGGTACGCGATCACGTTCGATGGCAAGGCGTCCTCGTTCACGCTGACTGCGACGCCCCAGGGCAACCAGACCAAGGACAGCTGCGGGACGCTGAGCGTGGACCAGGCCAACCGCAAAACGGCCAGCGGCACGGTTTCCGATTGCTGGTAAATCAGGTGTTGATCTTCCTCTGAACGCCCAGTACAATGCGCCTCCCCGCCCGAATAGCTCAGCCGGTTAGAGCACTTGACTGTTAATCAGGGGGTCGTTGGTTCGAGTCCAACTTCGGGCGCCAGATACTGCAAAAGCCGCGAGAAATCGCGGCTTTTGTCGTTTTGGCCCGTCAGCAGGGAAGGGTGCGGTCGACACGCTCGCTGCGGATGCGGCCGCCGTTGTTGATGACCAACCTGCCATGCAGCCGGTCTCCTGCGCAGATGCGCAGCGTCAGATTGGCACCGGGACTGCGCCCGTCAGGCTGGAAGAACAGCAGCGGCCGTCCACCGCTGGCCTGGGCGACGATGGCGATGTCGGTCCGGCCTTGATGGTGGATCAGGATGTCCTGGGCGGATGCTGGTGTCCCCCGGTGCCTGCCGCTGCGATAGATGATCCACCCTGCGCTCCAGTCGCGGGAGCACTGCTCACCGTCGTCGCTGGCGCACAGCCCGATCAGTTCGCGGCGCTTCAGGGCCTCGCTTCTGGCGCTGGAAAGACTGGCATGCAGGGTCAGCTGCAGGGCGTCGGCGCGTTGCCGCAACAGCACCGGGCGCAGGGCCGGCCAGCCCACGGCCAGCAGAACGGAAAGGATGGCGATCACCACCAGCATCTCGACCAGATGCACGCCGCGTGATGCTGAACGACAGTGGGCGGGAGTGCGATGCATGGCATCAAGCCTCGCGCCGCAGCGGGACGGCCGCCATCAGGCACTGCCGCGCCCGCCTGCCCGGAAAGCCCTCAGCCGGCCGTCACCCCTTGCCCCGTATACTTGTCCTTCCCGGGAACTGGCAACACCATGAGCGACCGTTTCGAACTCGTCTCGCCGTATTCGCCGGCGGGCGACCAGCCTGATGCCATCGCGAAGCTGACCAGCAACTTCGAGGCGGGCATCGCCAAGCAGACCCTGCTGGGCGTCACCGGCTCGGGCAAGACCTACACCATCGCCAACGTCATCCAGAACGTGCAGAAACCGACGCTGATCATGGCGCCGAACAAGACGCTGGCGGCGCAGCTGTATGGTGAGTTCAAGGCGTTCTTCCCGCACAACGCGGTCGAGTATTTCGTCAGCTACTACGACTACTACCAGCCGGAGGCCTACGTGCCTTCGTCGGACACCTTCATCGAGAAGGACAGTTCGATCAACGAGCACATCGAGCAGATGCGGCTGGCCGCGACCAAGACCCTGCTGTCGCGCCCGGATGCGATCGTGGTGGCCACGGTGTCGGCGATCTATGGCCTGGGTGCGCCGGAGGACTACCTGTCGCTGCGCCTGATCCTGTCCAAGGGCGAGCGCATCGACCAGCGCGACCTGATCAATCACCTGACCCAGCTGCAGTACACGCGCAATGAGTACGAGCTTCAGCGCGGCACGTTCCGCGTGCGTGGCGAAGTGATCGACGTGTTCCCGGCCGAGTCGGACAGCGAAGCGCTGCGTATCGAGCTGTTCGACGGCGAGGTCGAGAAGATCACCCTGTTCGACCCGCTCACCGGTGAGACGATGCGCAACATGCAGCGTTTCACCGTCTACCCCAAGACCCACTACGCCACCACCCGCGAGCGCGTGCTGGCCGCGGTGGAAACGATCAAGGTGGAGTTGAAGGAGCGGCTTGAGCAGCTGTACGCGGAAAACAAGCTGGTGGAGGCGCAGCGCCTGGCACAGCGCACGCAGTTCGACATCGAGATGATGGCCGAGGTCGGGTTCTGCAACGGTATCGAGAACTACTCGCGGCACCTGACCGGCAAGAACGCCGGCGAGCCGCCACCGACCCTGTTCGACTACCTGCCGCCGGACGCGCTGCTGGTCATCGACGAATCGCATGTGACCATTCCGCAGATCGGCGCCATGTTCAAGGGTGACCGCTCGCGCAAGGAAACCCTGGTTGAGTTCGGTTTCCGCCTGCCGTCGGCGCTGGACAACCGCCCGCTGCGCTTCGAGGAATGGGAGGAGCGCTGCCCGCGCAGCATCTACGTGTCGGCCACGCCCGGGCCCTATGAACTGCGTGAAGCCGGTGACGAGATCACCGAACTGGTGGTGCGCCCAACCGGCCTGATCGACCCGGTGGTGGAGATCCGGCCGGTCGGTACCCAGGTCGACGATCTGATGAGCGAGGCCAACGCGCGCATCAAGGCGGGCGACCGCGTGCTGGTCACCACGCTGACCAAGCGCATGGCTGAAAACCTCACCGAGTACCTCACCGAACACGGTATCCGCGTGCGCTACCTGCACTCGGACGTGGATACGGTCGAGCGCGTGGAGATCATCCGCGACCTGCGCCTGGGCAAGTTCGACGTGCTGGTCGGCATCAACCTGCTGCGCGAAGGCCTGGACATGCCCGAGGTGTCGCTGGTGGCGATCCTCGACGCCGACAAGGAAGGCTTCCTGCGCTCCACCGGTTCGCTGATCCAGACCATCGGCCGCGCCGCCCGCAATGTGCGCGGCAAGGCGATCCTGTATGCGGACAAGGTGACCCGCTCGATGCAGGCAGCGATCGACGAGACCGACCGCCGCCGCGCCAAGCAGGTCGAGTACAACGAAGAACACGGCATCGTGCCGCGCTCGGTGGCGCGCCCGATCGTCGACGTCCTCGAAGGTGCGCGTTCGGATGCGGCGGAGAAGGAAGCCAAGAAGGGCAAGGGCAAGGGCAGGGCGGGTGTTGCCGAGGACGGAGCCGATTACCGTTCGCTCGGTCCGGCCCAGCTGGCGGCGCGTCTCAAGGCGCTCGAACAGCAGATGTACCAGCACGCCAAGGACCTGGAATTCGAGGATGCCGCACGGGTGCGTGACCAGATCCGGCAGCTGAAGGAAGCGAGTCTGGGCTGAACGCGGCGGTGCAGCATCTTCTTCACAAAAGTGTTGCGCTTCACGGCCGGCATCCGTAATATACGCGGCCTGCACCGACGCAATCGCGGACGTTCAGAAGCAAAAACGGGCGGTTAGCTCAGCGGTAGAGCACTACCTTGACATGGTAGGGGTCACAGGTTCGAACCCTGTACCGCCCACCACGAAGTCTCCGGAAGGAGGCTGTCGTGAACTGAAGAGCCCGGCCCTGGCGCCGGGTTTTTACGTAGCAAGGCCAGCTTTCGGGCGGCAGGAACAAGATGGGCGGTTAGCTCAGCGGTAGAGCACTACCTTGACATGGTAGGGGTCACAGGTTCGAACCCTGTACCGCCCACCACCTGGCTCCCGGCATTGCCGGTGCAGCGGTGGATCACGATGAAAGCCGGCCCTGGGCCGGCTTTCTCGTTTACGACGGTTGCCGGTGCCGAGCGTCAGCGCTGGGCAACCCATTCGTCGATGCTGATCATGCGCTGCAGCCGCCAGTGGCCGTCCACGCGTTCCCAGACCTGCGCGAAGCGCGCCGAGCCGGCTTGCCGCTGCGGGGCGTCGGCCTGCAGCGGCTGATTGCCCACGCGCAATACGCGATCCTGGCGTAGCCGGTACAGCTGCAGGGTGGCCGGGGCCGCTTTCCGATCCGGCACCGAGGATGTTTCTGCCTGACCGGCGTCGGCCTGCAGGATCTGGCTGCGCAGGGAGGCATCCCCGGCGTCGGCATCGCGGCCGAACAGGCCAGCGCACAACAACAGCAGGGCAAGCATCGGCATGGCACGGTGCTCCGGAGAAGGGAGTCCAGCGTGGCACTGCCCCCTGCGCTGTGAAACCGGTATGCGACGAAAGCCGGAAAAGCGTCCGCCAAGTCGCTGCGGGAAGGATGAATCCGGGCCAGGAAGTGCCGGGCCGCGCTTCAAGGCGGCCCGGCGTGGTGGGCCACTGCGGGGTGGCCCGGTCATGGCCGCGGCGCTGGCTCAGCTCCGCGGCGGGTGTGGCAGGTCAGCGATGCCGACCCCATGCACGGATCCGGTTACAACGGATCGCAGCACAGCAGCTGGCCGTGCTTGCCCGCGTTGCCGAACGGGCACTGCGGGTGTGGTTCGCAGCCCGGTGCATATCCGGTCTTGGGCGAGACGGCGAAGGCCTGGCTGGCGCCGAAGGCCATGGCCGCGACAACGACGATACCGGCGACGGACGAAAGCACTTTCTTTCCGATCATGTGTATCTCCTTGGTTGGCGTTGTGGAGTTGCAGTTGCCGAAGGCACGGGAGTGCCGGTTGTGGCGCGAATGCGGTAACAGGGGGCCGCGACGCAATGCGCGGCACGCGGGATCAGGGCAGCGCCGGCCTCGGTGCGAGCGAGGCGACGACAGCCTGCACGACCTGGGCGTCGAGCTGGCCGACATGCTTGTAGGCAACGCGGCCATCGGCAGCCAGCACCATCAGCATCGGCGTGACGGTGGCGCGATAGCGCGTGGACGCGGCGGCTTCGTTGTCGATGGCGATCGGGAAGCGCAGTGCATGTTTGCCGGCGTAGTCCCCCAGCTGGTCGTATGGCGGCATGCCGACACCGACCAGTTCGCTGTTGCCGCGGGCCGCGGCGATCTGTTGCAGCTGCGGTACCGAGGCCAGGCAGTAGCGGCATGCGGTGGAGAAGAAATAGAGGATCTGCGGAACCTCGCGCGCGCCGCCGATATCGACGAAGGTCTGCTGCGTGGTGCGCAGCGCCAGCGCATCCGGGCGACTGCCCAGTTCGAGGCCATGTGCTGCAAGACGCATGTCCTGCAGCTGCGTGGCCATCTGCTCATTGATCTGCCGCAGCTGGCGGTTCTGCCATCCGAGCGCGATGACCAGCACGGACAGCAGCAGGGCGACAACGGGGAACAGGACGCGCTTGAGCATCGATCATCCTTGAACACAGCGTTGGGTCGAACATACCCGAACTGGCGCGCAGGTTGTTAAGCGGATGTTCCCGGCGCATCCTCCGACGGAGCACATGTACTAGAGTTGTGCCCGCGCAGGCTTGCGTGCATGCCCTCCACCCATCCCCAGGATCTTTCAACGATGAGCGATCATGTGCCGGTTTCCAGGCCCAATCCGTTCTTTGAAGTGCTGTTCGGCGGCAACATGCTGGAAGGTACGTTCAAGGCAGTGATCTGGGTCGCCCTGTTGTCCGCTGTGCTGGCCTGGACCACGTTCCGCTGAGCGGCTGCGCGGCACTGCGGCAGCGTTGCGGCTGGCCGGTGCTCAGGCGCTGAAGGCCTGGCGCAGGCTGCGCAGGGTGGCCTGCCGGTGCTCTTTCGCGCTGGCCTCGCCCATCTCCAGTTCCTGCAGGCGCAGCCCGACCAGGGTCATCGAAAGCGCGTATCCCCGGGCCGCGTCGGCAACGCGCGACTGGCCGAGCGCGCGACGTGCAAGCGCGCTTACGTGCTCAAGGTCGGGCATCAGGCCAAGGTAGACGCGTTCGGCGCTGTCCAGATCGGGGGCTCGCAGGATCGCGTGTGCTTCGGAAGTGGGGGAGACGGAGGCCATGGGGAGTCCTTGTCCGTAGCGGGTGCTCGTTCAGAACGAGCGCATCAGGGAAATGAAGGCCGACGACTGTGTGCCGCGTCGTGCCATCGGGCTGTCCTTCACCGCATCGCCAAACCACTGGTTGGCGACGACGCCGGTCGCGCGCCACTTCGTGCCCAGCGGCGTGCTGACGGCGATCTGCAGGCTTGGCGATGTCGTGCTGCCCGGCCGGTAGGCGGCCAGTCCGGAGCGCAGCGCTTCCTCATCGCTGATGCCGTAGTAGTAATCCAGCAAGCGTGCGCTGGAGCGCACCACGCCCACCTTGGGGACCCAGGTGAAGCGGCCGGCCTGGATCGGATAGCTGTAGTGCAGGCGCGATTCGAAACCGCCGCCGTGGCCGGTGATCTCACGCATCACCCCAGCTTCGATGATGCCCCAGTCGGCGCTGTATTCGCCGTTGATGCCGGCCATGGCCGACATCTGCCGGCTGTGCAGGCGGCGCAGCTGCGGATCATTCACGTCATCGGTCTTGAAGCGCAGCGTGTAGGGCGTGAGCGCCGTCGAAAGGCGCAGGCCCTGGCCCTTGTACAGGTACATCCCCAGCGAGCCGGGGCTGGCGAAGAAGCGCTGGCCCTGCCAGGCAATGGACGGAACCACCAGTGGTTTGACGTCGTAGTGCGCATACGCGCCCGAGGTTGCGCCAGCGCTGATGCCGGCCTGCACGCCCGGGTTGCGGTCGGCGGCCTGCGCGAACACCGGCAGGCCGAATGCAGCGGAGAACAGCAGCGGGCGCAGCAGGGTCGAGGACAGTGACGGCATCGATCAGCGACTTTGCGGGGGATGGCTGCGCATGATGGCGGGGCAACATTGTCAGAACATTGCGTCGGCGCATCCGGCAGGCCGAAGCGGAAAAAGTGGGCGCCAGGCACTATGATCGGCACCGTTTCCGGTAGCCGAGCCCCCGATGCGCATCCTCCTGGTCGAAGACGATCCTGATCTGTCCCGAGCCCTGCAATCGGGACTGGAGCGGCAGGGCGTGGTCGCCGATGTGGTTGGTTGCCTGGCCGAAGCGGCCATCGCGCTGCGCGAACCCGTGCACCAGCTGATGCTGCTCGACCGCCAGTTGCCTGATGGCGACGGCGCTGGCTTCGTTGCCGTTGCGCGGGCCCTGCGCCCGAACCTGGCGGTGATCATGCTGACTGCCAAGGGCACGCTGTCGGACAAGGTCGAGGGCCTGGATGTCGGCGCCGATGACTATCTGGTCAAGCCGGTGGCGATCGAGGAGCTGATGGCGCGCATCCGTGCGGTGTCGCGGCGGCCGTCTGCGATGGTGACACCCAGCCTGCGACTGGGCCGGCTGGAATTCGATTTCGAATCGCTGCAGGCGCAGGTCGATGGCCAGCTGCTGGCGCTGCCGCGCCGGCAGGTGCTGGTGCTGCAGGCGCTGGCGATGCGGCAGGGACGCACCGTCACCCGCAGTGCCTTGGAGGCGGCAGTGTACGGCTTCGATGACGAGATCCAGTCCAATGCACTGGACGCGCATATCTCCAAGCTGCGCAAGGCGCTGCAACAGGCGGGGGCCGGCGTGGAGATCCATGTGATCCGCGGTGTCGGCTACCTGCTGGCGGAGGCCTGAGATGGCACGTCCGATCCGTTCCATCACCCTGGGCCTGGCCTGGCGCCTGTTCCTTGCACAGGCCTTCACCGTGCTGTTCGCGGTGGTCGCGTTGATCCTGACCTGGGGTGACAAGGACACCTGGGGCATGGACATGTTCATGGCCGAGGCAGTGGCCAAGGCAGTGCACAGCGAGGGGGGCCGACTGGTGCTGGACCAGGCGCGCTGGGAAAAGCTCGATGCCAGTGCAGGCGGCAACCTCTGGTTCGCGGCAGTCGACGACAAGGGTGTCTGGTTGGAGCGCGGCACGATTCCGGCGATCCACGCGCCGCTGCTGGCGCGGTTGCCGACGCTGGGCGCGACCGAACTTGGTTCGCTGGTGCCGCCGTACCTGGATGTGGCGCGGGTGATGATCCGCAACGAAGAGGGGCGCCGCATCACGGTGATGGTCGGTGGCGCTCCAAAGGGCGGGTTGCTGGATGGCGCGCTGATGGTGCTGCGCCTGATCGGC
Source organism: Stenotrophomonas sp. YJH_SMC_120 (assembly GCF_059368675.1). Lineage (NCBI taxonomy): Bacteria > Pseudomonadati > Pseudomonadota > Gammaproteobacteria > Lysobacterales > Lysobacteraceae > Stenotrophomonas > Stenotrophomonas sp. YJH_SMC_120. The sequence goes on along the minus strand of NZ_JCAFRY010000001.1, from coordinate 213,471 downwards.
CTGTGGTTCTTCCTGCCGTTGATCGTGGTCACGCTGCTGGTGATGCCGACGGTGATCCATCGCGCGATGCGCGGCGTGCGCCGCTCCGCGCAGCAGGCCAAGGAACTGGACATCGGCCAGCCGGGCGCGCGCCTGGATGCGCAGCTGGTGTCCACCGAGGTCGCACCACTGGTGGAAGCGTTCAACGATGCGATCGACAAGGTGCAGCAGGGCTATGCAGCGCGCGACAAGTTCCTCGCCGATGCCGCGCATGAGCTGCGCGTACCGATCGCGGTGGTGCAGGCGCGCCTGTCGCAGCTGCCGCAGGGTGAACTGAAATCGCAGTTGCTGACCGACGTCGCCCGCCTCGGCAACGTGGCTGAGCACCTGCTCGACCTGCAGCGTCTCGATCGCAATGTCGGCGCGCTGCAGCGGCTGGACCTGGCGTTGCTGGTGCGCGAGGCGGCCGCCGATCTGGCGCCGCTGGTGGTCGGCGCCGGTTATGGCTTCGAGGTGGATGCGCCGGAGTCGCCCGTGTGGATCCATGGCGACAGCCTGGCGCTGGGGCGTGTGATCGCCAACCTGGTGCACAACGCCATCGTCCATGGCGGCGGGCGCGGCACGATCTGCGTGCGCCTCGATGCACGCGGCCTGCTAGAGGTCAGCGACCAGGGCGCCGGCATTCCGGTCGGCGACCGCGAAGCGATCTTCGAGCCCTTCCACCGCCTGCGTGCAGCCGGCAGCGGCAGTGGCCTGGGCCTGCACCTGGTGAAGGAAATCGTGCAGCACCACGGTGGCTCGGTCAGCGTTGGCGAAGCGGCTGGCGGCGGCGCCAGCTTCAGAGTCAATTTCCACCGCGGTACCGTACGGCGCTGACAGGCGCACGGGGAAAGGCCCGATAGGCAGCCTGCGACCTCCAGCGGCAGGCTGGGGAAATGGTTCCCGATCGATCCGCCCCGGCCCTGTTTGGCTTTGGCTGCGCTGCAGGCCTGGTGCTGGGGGCGCTGGCCTGCGTGCAGATGCCGATGTTGCTGCCGCTGTGGCTGAGTGTGCCGATGGCGATCGCCGGCGCCGGCGGCTGGCTGTTGCCCTGGCGCGGCCGTGCCTGGGCCGCGGCCCTGCTCGGCCTGGCCTGGGCAACGGTGCACGGGCACTGGGTCCTGCATGGCCAGCTGCCACCCGGCGCGCCAGCGCAGGATGTGCAGGTGCGGGGCCGGGTTGCCGACCTTCCCCAGCAGGGGCCCGGCTACACGCGTTTCGTGCTGCATGTCGAAGATGCCGGCGCGCTGCCATCGCTGCGTGGCAAGCGCCTGCAGGTGACCTGGAACGATCCGTGGCGCGGATCGCCAGCGCACGAGGCGGAGGGCGGGCGCCATGCGGTTCGCGCAGGATCGCATTGGCAGTTGTCGTTGCGCGTGCGCGCGCCACGCTCGCGGATCAATCCCGGCGGCTTCGATGGCGAGCGCCACGCCGTGCTGCGGGGCATCTCCGGTAATGCCTCGGTGCGTGATCCGGCCCGTGCGCGGGAGTGGCTGCCGGCGCAGGGCCTGCAGGCCTGGCGGGAACGCAGCAGTGAGGCGATCGCCATGCAGGTGGCACATCCTGCCGCGCGGTTCGTGCAGGCGCTGGCACTGGGCGATACCCGCGGCCTGTCCGATGCCGACTGGGAACACCTGCGCGCGCTGGGCCTGACCCATCTGGTCGCCATCTCCGGTTTCCACGTGGGCGTGGTGGCTGGCTTCGGTGTACTGCTGTGCCGCTTGTGGTGGTGGCTGTGCCCGCTGCTGGGACGGTACTGGCCACGGCCGCAGGCCGCCGCATGGGGAGCGGCGCTGGCCGCAGCCACCTATGCCGTGGCGGCGGGTGGTGCGCTGCCGACGGTGCGCGCGGCGCTGATGATCGGGCTGGTCGCACTGGCCAGGGCCGGGCGTCGCCCGGTGGGCGCAGGGCAGGGGCTGGCGTTGGCCGCGATGGTGATGCTGTTGCCTGCGCCGCTGTCGGTGCTCTCGGCTGGATTCTGGCTGAGCTTCGGTGGCGTGCTGTGGCTGCTCTGGTGCCTGCCGAGGACGGGGCCGGAGGGAATCGGTGGCGGGCTGCGCGGGTTCCTTGCCGCGCAGGGTGTTGCCAGCCTTGGGCTGCTGCCGCTGTGCATCGCCTTGTTCGGCGGGACCGCGCGGCTGGGGCCGCTGGTCAACCTGCCGATCATCCCGTGGTGGACAATGCTGGTTGTTCCGCTGTCGCTGCTCGGTACCGGCCTGCACGTGCTGCATGACGGCGCGGGGCGTTGGGCCTGGCGTGCCGCGGCCTGGCTGTTCGAGCTCAGCTGGGGGGCCCTGCAGCCGTTGGCGCTGCATCCGCAGGCGATGTGGTGGCTGGCCGAGGCGCCGCGCTGGGCGCTACCCGTGGCCTTGCTGGGCGTGTTCTGGTGGCTGCTGCCGCGCGGCGCCGGCGGTGGCCTGGCGGGCCTGCTGCTGTGCCTGCCGCTGCTGTGGCCGGCCCGGCATGCACCGGCCGCGGGGGAGCTGGAGCTGCTGGTGCACGATGTCGGCCAGGGCACGGCGGTGCTGGTGCGCACGGCGCGGCACGCGCTCTGGTACGACGTGGGGCCGCCGACTGGCGGCGAGGGCAACGAACGCATCCTGGTCCCGGCCCTGCGCGCGCTCGGCCAGGGGCCGCCCCGGCAGGTGATGCTCAGCCATGACCACCTGGATCACACCGGCAGCCTGCCCAGCCTGCGACGGCAGTTGCCCGGGCTGCAGCTGCTGGCGCCACCGGGCAGCACCATCGGCGGCGCCACGCCCTGCCAGCAGGGGATGCGCTGGGAGTGGGACGGGGTTGATTTCCAGGTCCTGCACCCGGCGCCGGGCAGCCGGCAAGCCGAAAACGAGGACAGCTGCGTGCTGCGCATCGCCAGCCGTCACGGCGTGGTCCTGCTGCCGGGTGACATCGGTCGACCGGCCGAGGGGGCGCTGCTGCAGGCGTACCCGCACGCGCTGAGGGCGGACGTGGTACTGGTGCCGCACCATGGCAGCGGCGGCAGCTCCAGTGCGCCGTGGGTTGCGGCGGTGGCGCCGCGGTTGGCGGTGGTCTCGGCCGGGCACCGGAACCGCTTCGGCCACCCGCGCCAGGATGTGGTCCAGCGCTGGCAGGCGCAAGGCGCGGAGGTGCTGGCCACGGCCGACTCCGGGGCGATCCGCGTATGGCTTGGCGCACAAGGCCTGCAGCTGCGTGAACAGCGCATCCATGCATCCCGGTGGTGGGATGCCGCTGGGCGGGCGCGGTCGGCTGCTATCCTATCGCCGATCGAACAAGCGGCCGTTGGGCCGGAGGGTTGAAACGTGTGGGAACTGGTCAAGGCCGGTGGCTGGCCGATGGTGCCGCTGCTGCTGCTGGGCGTACTGGCTTTGGCGATCATCCTGGAGCGTTTCTGGTCCCTTCGGCGGACTGAAGTGCTGCCGCCCGGCCTCGGCCAGGAAGTGCGCAACTGGGCCGCCCGCGGCAAGCTCGACCCGGCCCACCTGCAGACCCTGCGGGCGAACTCGCCGCTGGGCGCGCTGCTGGCTGCCGCACTGGAAGCCCGCAACCGCCCGCGCGACCAGATCCGCGAGCGCATCGAAGACACCGGCCGCCACCTGGTGCACCGCATGGAGCGATTCCTGAACGCACTGGGCACCATTGCCTCGGCCGGCCCGCTGCTGGGCCTGCTCGGCACGGTGATCGGCATGATCCAGATGTTCCTGGGCATCCTCGACCACGGCGTGGGCGACGTGAACCAGCTGGCCGGCGGCATCGGCAAGGCGCTGGTGTGCACCGCCACCGGCATGATCGTGGCGATTCCGGCGCTGATGTTCCATCGCTACTTCAAGGGCCGCATCCACGGCTACGTGGTGGAGATGGAGCAGGAAGCCAGCGCCCTGCTGGATACGCTCGACGGCCGCCCCGGGGTGATGAACCCGGCCCCGGCCGCGCGCCAGTCCGGCGCCGCCACGGCGAAGGCCTGATCGATGCGTATCGGCAACGACCGATCCCAGGATGAGCCGCATATCGACCTGGTGCCGCTGATCGACGTCATCCTGGTGCTGATCATCTTCTTCGTGGTCACCACCACCTTCGACGCGCGTTCGACGCTGCAGGTGCAGTTGCCGACCGCCAGCCAGCAGCAGACCAACGAGCCGCCGCGCTCGCTCAGCGTGCTGATCAACGCCGAAGGCCGTTACTTCATCAACGACCAGGAAGTGCTGCGCAGCGACGTGGAGTCGGTCAAGCAGACCATCGCCGCCGTGGCCGGCAGCGATCGCGAGCAGACCGTGCTGCTGCGTGCAGACGCACGCACTCCCTACCAGGCCGTGGTGACCGCGCAGGACGCGCTGGGTCAGCTCGGCTTCCGCCGTATTGCCATTGCAACAGCACCCGAGGTGCGTCCATGAGTTCCAAACACGCGCCGGTGTGGCCGATCTACAAACGTCTGCTGGGATACACCCGTGCCTACTGGGGCATGATGGTCGCCGCCGTCATCGCCATGGCGGTGGAGTCGGTGGCCGGCTACCACTTCACCAAGCTGATGGAGCCGCTCGTCAACCGTGGCTTCGTTAATCCCGAACCGAAAATGGCGGTGATCCTGCCGCTGACCATCCTCGGCCTGTTCCTGATGCGCAGCGCTGCCACCTGGGTGAGCGACTACGCGCTGGCCAAGACCGGCCGCAGCGTGGTGCGCGACCTGCGTGAGCAGGTGCTGGCCAAGTACCTACATCTGCCGTCCTCGCATTTTGATACCGAATCGACGCCGGTGATGGTCAGCCGCCTCAACTTCGATACCGAGCAGGTCACCCAGGCCAGTGCCGATGCGCTCAAGACCGTGGTTGCCGACACCCTGACCATCATCGCCATGCTGGCGGTGATGCTGCAGATGAGTGTCAAGGTGACCGTGGCGATGCTGGTGGTGGTGCCGATGATCGGCGTGATCGTGTCCTATGTTGGCAAGCGCTACCGCCGTATCAGCCGCGGCATCCAGGACGGCATGGGCACGATGGCGCAGACCGCCGAACAGTCGCTGGCGGCCCAGCAGGAAGTGAAGGTGCACGGCACCCAGCAACACGAAATGTCGCGCTATTCGCGCCTGGCCAACCGCATGCTGGCGCTGAACATGAAGGTGGAAATCACCCGTGCCGGTGCATCCAGCGTGGTCCAGTTCCTGGCCGCGCTGGCGCTGGCGGTGATCGTCTGGGTATCGACCCGTGAAGCACTGGCAGGCCGCCTCAATGCCGGCCAGTTCATGGGCCTGATGATCTCCATGACAGCGATCATCCCGTCGCTGCGCCGCCTGACCAGCGTGCAGTCCTCGATCTCCCGCGGTGTGTCCGCCGCCGAACGCCTGTTCGGCATCCTCGACATGCAGGTCGAGCGTGACGAGGGCCGCAACAACGTGCAGCGCGTGCGCGGCGAGCTGGCCTTCGACCACGTCATGCTGCGCTACCGCGAGGACAGCGGCATTGCCCTGGACGACATCAGTTTCGTGGCGAAGCCGGGTACGGTCACCGCCATCGTGGGTCGTTCCGGCAGTGGCAAGACCAGCCTGATCCGGCTGGTGCCGCGCTTCTATGAGCCCAGCGGTGGTGTGATCACCCTCGATGGCGTCGCGCTGGATGACTATCCGTTGGCCGACCTGCGTCGGCAGGTGGCGATGGTCGGGCAGAAGGTCATGCTGTTCGATGACACCATCGCGGCCAACATCGCCTATGGCATGGAAGCGAGCGAGGAACAGATCCGTGCGGCGGCCGAAGCGGCCAATGCGTGGGAGTTCATCGCGCGCATGCCGCAGCAGCTGCAGACCCCGGTCGGCGAGAACGGCGCGCTGCTGTCCGGCGGCCAGCGCCAGCGCCTGGCGATCGCCCGCGCGATCCTGCGTGACGCGCCGATCCTGATCCTCGACGAAGCCACTGCCGCGCTGGACAACGAATCCGAGCGACTGGTGCAGGATGCGCTGCAGCGCCTGATGCCCGAACGCACCACGCTGGTCATCGCGCACCGCCTGTCGACCATCGAGCATGCCGATCAGGTGCTGGTGATGGACCACGGCCGCATCGTTGAACGGGGTACCCACAGGGAGCTGCTTGCCATGGGTGGCCTGTACCAGCATCTGCACAGCATGCAGTTCCGCGAAAGGCAGGACTGATGGCTGGCAAGGGTACCCAGACCCCGCCGTACTGGTACGACGGCAGCCCGGTTCCATGGGCGATGCGCCTGCTGGCGCCGCTGTATGCCGGCGTCACCGCGCTGCGCCGCCGTGCCTACCGGCGTGGATGGCGCAAGCGCTACGCGCTGCCGGTGCCGGTCATCGTGGTTGGCAACATCACCGCCGGCGGCACCGGCAAGACGCCGCTGACCATCGCCCTGGTCGAGCGCCTGCGTGCGGCCGGCTGGAAGCCGGGCGTCGCCAGCCGTGGCTATGGCCGTGAAGACGCTGACAAGCCGCTGTGGGTGCAGGCCGACACGCCGACCGCCAAGGGCGGTGACGAACCGGTGCTGATCGCCTGGAAGACCGGCGTGCCGGTGCGCGTGGACGCTGACCGCGTGGCCGCAGGCAGGGCACTGATCCAGGCCGGCTGCGATGTGATCGTCTGCGATGACGGCCTGCAGCATTACCGGCTGGCGCGCGACATCGAGATCGAAGTGGTCGATGCCCAGCGGCGCTACGGCAACGGCCGGATGATTCCCGCCGGACCGCTGCGCGAGCCGGTCAGCCGTGCCGGCGAATGCGATTTCCGCGTGGTCAACCTGGGCCAGGCCGATGAGGAAAGCGCGGCACAGGCCTGCGGTTTCGGCCAGTGGCCGATGGCCCTGCACATCGACAGTGCGCAGCCGCTGGCCGGTGGCCGCGCGCGCCCGTTGTCGTACTTCAAGGGCCAGCGTGTTCATGCGGTGGCCGGCATCGCCCATCCGCAGCGCTTCTTCGACATGCTGCGCGCGCGTGGCATCGGCGTGGTGCCGCACGCCTTTGCCGACCACCAGGCCTACCAACCGCAGGACCTGTCGTTCGGCAGCCAGCTGCCGGTGCTGATGACCGAGAAGGATGCGGTGAAATGCCGCGCGTTCGGCAACGATTGGCATTACGCGGTGCCGTTGCGTGCCGAGCTGCCTGCCGCGTTCTGGGTGGCGCTGACCGACCGCCTGGACAAGCTGCGACCGAACTGAGCGGCGCGGCGGCGCTTGCATTCAAGCGCCGCCGGCCGCATCCCCGTTGTAACGAGCCTGCCGAGTATTGCCCCATGACCGAATTCGTCGTCGCCATTCCGGCCCGCTATGCCGCCTCGCGGCTGCCGGGCAAGCCGCTGCGCCTGCTGGGTGGTGAGCCGCTGGTGCTGCACGTGGCGCGCCGCGCGCTGCAGGCCGGCGCTGGCGAGGTCTGGGTCGCTACCGACGATCAACGCATCGCCGACGCGCTGTCCGGGCTGGCCGAGGTGAAGGTGGCCATGACCGCCACCTCGCATGCCTCCGGTACCGACCGCCTGGCCGAGTGCGCGCGCATCGCCGGCTGGGCCGACGACACCGTAGTGGTCAACCTGCAGGGTGATGAACCGTTCGCGCCGGCTGCGGGAATCCGTGCGGTGGCCCAGGCGCTGGTTGAAGGCAATGCGCCGATGTCGACGCTGGCGACCGCCGTGGAGGATGCAGAAACCCTGTTCGATCCGAACGTGGTCAAGCTGGTGCGCAACGTGCGCAACGAGGCGATGTACTTCAGCCGCGCGCCGATTGCCTGGCACCGCGATGGCTTCGCGCGCAGCCGCGACGTGCTGCCGGAAGGGCATGCCTGGCTGCGCCACATCGGCATCTACGGCTACCGCGCCGGTTTCCTGCAGCAGTTCGCGGCGATGCCCCCGGGCCGGCTGGAGCAGGTCGAATCGCTGGAGCAGCTGCGCGTGCTCGAGGCCGGCTACCCGATCAGCGTGGCGATCTCGCCTGAACCGTTCCCGGCGGGCATCGACACGCCCGAGGACCTGGAGCGCGCCGAAGCACTGCTGCAGACGCTGGCTGCCCGATGAAGCTGCTGGTCGTCTGCCTCGGCAACATCTGCCGTTCGCCGATGGCCGAAGGCGCGCTCCGCGCACGCCTGGACGCTTCGCCACTGGCGGGGCGCGTGCAGGTGGATTCGGCCGGCACCGGTGACTGGCATGTGGGCGAGCCGCCGGACCGGCGTGCGATCACCTGCGCGGCCGGGCACGGCGTGGACATCGGCGGCCTGCGTGCGCGCCAGCTGCACGCCGCTGATTTCGACCGCTTCGACTGGATCCTGTGCGCCGACGAGGCGAACCTGCGGGACGCGGGACGCTTGGTGGCACCCGCCCAGCGTGAGCGGCTGGCGCTGTACCTGCCCTGGTCGGGCGGGGAGGGGCAGGCGGCCATCCCGGATCCCTACACCGGCGGCAGCGATCACTTTGAACAGGTCTGGACGCTGGTCGACAATGCTGCAAAACGTGCAGTGGCACGACTGTTGCATGACGCCGACTCCGGCATAATCGGGCCATGAACGTCCAGCCCGTCCCGGACCTGCCCGAGTTCGCCACCTGGCTCAATGCCGCTCCCTGTACCCTGACCGAACTGCGCGGTCGGCCGGTGGCCCTGTTGTTCGTCAACGCCGCTTCTGCCTGGAGCGCGCAGCGCCTGGCCGAATTCAGTCAATGGCTGTCGCGTCACCCTGGCATGCTGCAGCCGCTGGTCCTGCAGGTACCCCGCTTCGATTTCGAGCGTGACGCCGGCGCCGCACTCAAACTGCTGCGCCGCCAAGGGCTGTCAATGCCGGTCCTGCTCGATGCCGACTGGGATGGCTGGCGTCGCTTCGGCATCACATCGTGGCCGACCGTGGTGCTGCTGGACGCGCAGGGTCGCGAGCAGCAGCGGCTGGTCGGGCTGGGGGCTCCGGGAGAGCTTGAGCGTGCGTTGAATGCGCTGTGCCACGGTGCGCCGTCGGCACCGCCGCGCGGCGGTACCGAGCTGCATCCGGAGCCGCGGCAGGCCCTGCGTTTTCCGCTGGGCCTGGCGGTCAGCACCGAACGCCTGTACGTCGCCGACAGTGGCCATCACCGCATCCTCGAATGCAGCCACGGCGGCCGCATCCTGCGCCAGTTCGGGTTGGGGACGGCCGATTTCATGGACGGCAACCTCGCCGAAGCGGCGTTCCATCGCCCGCAGGCGCTGGTGCTTGAGCGCGACGCGCTGTACGTGGCCGACACCGGCAACCATGCCGTGCGCCGCATCAACCTGCTGACCGGCATCGTCGACACGCTGTGCGGCAATGGCCGCCCCGGTGCGCCGGTGGAGGGCCCGGTAGCACAGGCGCGGCAGGTCTCGCTGGACCACCCGGCCGGCCTCGCCATCGCCGATAACCAGCTGCACATCGCCATGGCCGGCGACAACCGCATCTGGAGCTACCACCTGGGTCAGCGCAGCCTGCAGTGGCGCGCCGGCAGCGGTGCCATCGACGAGCGTGACGGCAGCGGCCATCTGGCTGCCTTTGCCCAACCGACCGCGCTGGCCGTGGTGCAGCAGGTGCTGTACGTGGCCGATGCGCTGGGCTCCTCGATCCGTGCACTGCAGCTGCGCGGGGATCTTGTGCAGACGCTGGTCGGGCAGGGCCCCTGGCGTTTCGGTGACGAAGATGGCCCGCGCGCGCAGGCCAGCCTGCAGTTCCCACAGGCGATCGCGCTGAGTCCGGATGCGCCGCTGCTATGGATTGCCGATACCGGCAATGGCCGCCTGCGCACGCTGCGCCTGGGCGGTGGCGAACTGACCACCCAGCCGCTGCCGCGCCGCCTGCACGGCCCGGCCGGGTTGGCCGTGGGTGCCGGTGCGGTGTGGATCGCCGAGACCGACGCCCACGCCATACTGCGATTCGACCCCGAAAGCGGCGTGCTCAGCGAAGTGCCGATCAGCGAATGACCGACGTTCCCGCCCCGGCCTTCGACGGCAAGGCCTTCGCGGCCCAGCTCAGTACCGCCCCCGGTGTGTACCGCATGTACGCGGCCGACGACACCCTGCTGTATGTCGGCAAGGCGCGTGCGCTGCGCAACCGAGTCGGCAGCTATTTCAACGGCAGTCCGAAGAATGCGCGGATCATGTCGATGATCTCGCAGATCGTGCGCATGGACGTGACGGTGACGCGCTCGGAAGCCGAGGCGCTGCTGCTGGAAAACCAGCTGATCAAGTCGCTGTCGCCGCGTTACAACGTCTCGCTGCGCGACGACAAGACCTATCCGCATGTGCTGCTGACCCGCGAGGACTGGCCGCGCATCGCCCTGCACCGCGGCCCGCGCGCCATTCCCGGCCGCTACTTCGGGCCGTATCCCGGCGTCACTGCGGTGCGCGAAACGCTGAACCTGATGCACAAGCTGTTCAAGCTGCGCAGCTGCGAGGACAGCGTGTTCCGCAACCGTTCGCGACCGTGCCTGCAGTACCAGATCGGGCGTTGCAGCGCGCCCTGCGTGGAGCTGGTGGCGCCTGCCGAGTACGCCGAATCGGTGCGTCGCGCTGCATTGTTCCTGGAAGGCAAGAGCGACGAACTGACCCGCGAGCTGGGCGAGCAGATGCAGGCCGCCAGCGAGGCACTGGAATTCGAGCAGGCCGCGCGCCTGCGTGACCTGATTTCCTCGCTGCGCAGCATGCAGACCCGCCAGTACGTGGATGGCCGTGCTGCCGACCTGGACGTGCTGGCGGTGGCCATGCAGGGCTCGCAGGCCTGCGTACTGCTGCTGGCCTTCCGTGATGGCCGCAACCTCGGCACCCGCCCGTTCTTTCCGCGCACCAATGGTGAAGAAAGCCCGGAGGAAGTGCTGGCCGCGTTTGTCTCGCAGTACTACATCGAATTCGAGCCACCGCGCGAGATCCTGCTGGACCGCGAGATCCCCGATGCCGACCTGCTGGTCGCCGCGTTGTCGGCCTCGGCCGAGCGCAAGGTGCAGCTGAAGTGGAACGTGCGCGGCGAGCGCGCCGGCTACGTGGAACTGGCCAGCCGCAACGCGCAGCTGACCCTGACCACCGAACTCAACAGCCGCAATGCGCAGCACGCGCGCAGCGATGCACTGCGCGAGATGCTGGGCCTGGCCGAGCCGGTCAAGCGGGTCGAGTGCTTCGATATCAGCCATACGCTTGGCGAGGCTACCGTGGCCTCGTGCGTGGTGTTCGACGCCGCCGGTCCGGTACGCGCGCAGTACCGCCGCTTCAACATCAGCGGCATCGAGCCGGGCGACGACTACGCTGCGATGCGCCAGGCCATCGATCGGCGCTTCCGCCGTGCGGTGGAAGAGCAGGGCGTGCTGCCGGACGTACTGCTGATCGACGGTGGTGCCGGTCAGCTGGCGCAGGCGCAGGCCGCGCTGGCCGACCTGGGCGTGGAAGGCGTGCTGCTGGTGGGCGTGGCCAAAGGCGTGGAGCGCCGCGCCGGCCACGAAGCGCTGGTGATGCCCGATGGCCGCGAGCTGCGCCCGGGCGCGGCCAACCCGGCGCTGCAGTTCATCCAGCAGGTGCGCGACGAGGCGCATCGCTTTGCCATCACCGGCCACAGGGGGCGCCGCCAGAAGGCGCGGATGACCAGCAAGCTGGAGGATATCCCCGGCATCGGGCCGCGCCGCCGCGCCAGCCTGCTCAAGCATTTCGGCGGCCTGGTGGGCCTGAAAGCCGCTGGCGAAGCGGAAATCGCCAAGGTGGAAGGCATCAATGACGCCCTCGCGGCACGTATCTACGCTAACCTGCACGGGTTGGCCACGCCTGATGCGGCCGAGTAGAGAGAGAAGCACGCAAGCATGAAGTTGACCCTGCCCACCTGGCTGACGTTGTTGCGGATCGTGATGATCCCGGTGCTGGTGCTGGTGTTCTACCTGCCCTACACCTGGACCAACTTCGCTTCGGCGGCGATCTTCGGCCTGGCCGCGATCACCGACTGGCTCGATGGCTGGATCGCACGCCGTTACCAGCTGGAGTCGGCCTTCGGTGCCTTCCTCGACCCGGTCGCGGACAAGCTGATGGTGGCAGTGGCACTGTTCCTGATCGTGCAGGGCCATCCGACGCCGTGGATGGCGTTCTGGGCGGCGGTCATCGTCGGCCGTGAGATCGCGGTATCGGCGCTGCGCGAATGGATGGCCGAGCTGGGCCAGCGTGCGAAGGTGCGCGTGGCGATGATCGGCAAGATCAAGACCACCGCGCAGATGGTCGCGTTGCTGTGCCTGCTGTACTCGGTGGCCCCGAACGTGCCGGTGGAAGACATCTGGATGGGCTGGCCGGTGTTCCATATCGGCGACTGGACCCTGGCCATTGCCGCGGTGCTGACCCTGTGGTCGGGCCTGCAGTACCTGCACGTCGCCTGGCCGAGCCTGCGCGATGACGAGCGCGCTGCGCGCGAGCGTGCGCGGCAGAAGAAGCTGGGCAACTGAGCCCGGGGTCGGATCCCTTTCCGCAGGAAAGGGCTCTGACCCCACGGTTGCTGCCATCCACGCATGGCGTGGATCTACTGGAAATGCCGCATCCAAGGAGGGGGCGGATCCATCAGTTTGCGGAGACGCTGCAGTAGATCCACGCCATGCGTGGATACGCGGTGCCAGGTGCCTCGGCAGACCCTGAAAAAAGCGCTTGACGCCATCCTTGGAATAGGTAAAATTTCGCCTCCCAAGCGGGAATAGCTCAGTTGGTAGAGCGCAACCTTGCCAAGGTTGAGGTCGCGAGTTCGAGTCTCGTTTCCCGCTCCAGATTCAAGAAAAACGCTCCCGCAAGGGGGCGTTTTTCGTTTGCGTGTTCCACGCTTCATCCTCACTTCACCGCCACTCCTTCGCCTCACCACGCGGCAGTTCGAAGCTGCATCTCCGACGCTCCACGGCGATGCCGCAATGCCTCACACTTCCCCCGCCTACGACCACGACGTGGTCATCGTCGGCGCCAGTTTCGCCGGTGCCGCCTGCGCATTGGCTGCCGCCCAGTACGGTCTGCGCGTCTGCGTGCTTGAACGCAAGGCCGACCCCGGCGAGCGCCTGCACACCACCGGCATCGTGGTGAAAGAAGCGATGGAGCAGACCTGGTTGGGGCGCATGCCCGAGCATCTGGTGCAGCGCGTCGCCAACGTGCGCCTGTATGCGCCGAACCTGCGCAACGTGTTGCTGGTCGCGCCGGGCTATTACTTCCTCACCACCGATACGCCGAACCTGATGCGCTGGCTGGCCAGCGAGCTGCGCGCGAATAGTGTCGACCTGCGCCTGCAACGGTCTTTCACCGATGCCCATCGCAGTGGTGACGGCTGGCAGGTGGATGGGGCAGGGCGATGCGCCTATCTGGTTGGTGCTGATGGCGCACGCTCACGCGTGGCACATCGCACCGGACTTGGCCAGGTGCGTGACAACCTCTACGGCGTCGAGCGTGAGTTCGCCGGCCTGCATTTGCCGCAGGGCGACGCGCTGCATTGCTTCGTCAGCAAGCACTACGCACCGGGCTACATCGGCTGGGTCGCACAGAATCCGACCGGGCTGCAGGTGGGATTGGCGCTGCGTCATGACCCGCAACAGGTGCGGCCGCCGGATATCGATGGCTTCCTCGACCACGTGCGCGATGTGGTCGACATTCCGCCTTCGGCGCGTTCCTCGGCCACCCGCGCCGGCTTGGTCCCCTGCGGCCGGCCGGATGGGCCGATCACCGGCCAGCGGCTGATCCTGACCGGCGACGCGGCGGGCATCGTCTCGCCGCTGTCCGCCGGGGGCATCCACTCCTCGTGGCGGCACGGCTGGGCGGTCGGCGAGGCGATTGCCCGCCATCTGCGTGGGCAAGGGCCGGAAGCGGAACGGGTGGCGCGGCGGGTGGCGCCGGCATTCCATGGCAAGCGCCTGCTGCGCTGGGCGATGGACCATCTGCAGGCGGACTGGCCGCTCAATGCACTGCTGCACACGGCGGCCACGCGGCGCATCGCCGAGCAGGTCTACTTCCACCGCCGTGGCCTGCGAACCTGAGGTATCGGTCCTGGGGGCCTGAACGCCTCCCCGCAATGCGGGCGAAAATTCCTGTTGACGCCGTGCAGCAATATCGACACAATAGCGCTCCTTCGACGCAGGTCGAACGAAATCTGCGGGAATAGCTCAGTTGGTAGAGCGCAACCTTGCCAAGGTTGAGGTCGCGAGTTCGAGTCTCGTTTCCCGCTCCAGATTCAAGAAGAACGCTCCCGAAAGGGGGCGTCTTTCGTTTGTCATGACGTTGGCGGCACGGGGCGCTACAGTCGCGCCATGGCATCGTCATGGCGGGCGTGATATCGACGGCCTGGCGGGACGATTCCAGCGTTAGTGTTGCAATCGGAATGGCGGGGCGTATCGGTCGTGGGGATGACCGCAGGGGCGGGGCTCGGGGAAGTTGGCAAGAAGACGCAATGGCCCGGATGTCGCACCAGCGTTCCGTGCGTCGCATGCAGTGAAAGGCTGGCGAAAGGCCAACGCCATCGTTGCCTGAACCGCACGCGTGCTGTGACCTTTTTCGGACCATTTCTCCATGTTCGCTCCACAATCGCACGGTAGCCTTCATGCTCCTTCTACACGTTGGCGGGCTGGTGGTCAGGCGTATCACTTCAGTGGCAGTGCCCAGGACAGGGCGCGGACTCTCCCTGCAGGCAGTGCTGCGCCCCGGTGCGTTTTTGGCAACCCTGGCCTTGGCCGGCTGCATGTCGGTGCCCGTCCCGGACCTGCCTGATCGCACACCCAGCGCCTGGACCCAGGTACCGCAGGGCCAGGGCGTGGCGGTGGACGCCAGGCAGTGGTGGAAGGTGCTGGCCGACCCGGCGCTGGATGGCCTGGTCGATCAGGCGGTCGCCGGCAATCTCGACCTGCAGCAGGCCACCTTGCGCCTGCAGGCCGTTCGGATCGTCGCTGGCACGTCCGACTCGCGTTTCCTGCCGGAAATCTCCGCCAGCGCCAAGCAGGTGCAGGACGCCGCCGCTGTCGATACCTACTTCCATGCCGGCATTGAAGCGATCTGGGACCTGGGCCTGTTCGGCGCCGCCGAGAGTGCGCAGCTGAGCGCGCAGGCCTCGGCCGGCAATGCCGAGGCGCTACGCAATGCCGCGCAGGTAGCGGTGATTGCCGACGTGGTGCGCAGCTATCTGGACCTGACCGTGGCGCAGGCCCAGCAGGATCTGCTGATGCGCCAGCAGGCCGTGGACGACCGCGGCGAACAACTGGCGCGGGTCCGCCAGCGACTTCGCCTGGATGAGCCGGGCGAACTGGATCGCCTGCGTGCACGCCAGGCCGCCACCCGCGCCGCCACGGCACAGGCCCGGGAAAAACGCCGACAACGCGGCCCGCGCCCTGGCATTGCTGCTGGGCCGCGATGGCCCGGATCCGACCTGGCGTGCGTACCGAACGCCGCCGACGCTGGGCACGTTCTCGTTGCAGCAGGTCCCAGCGGACCTGTTGCGCCATCGTCCGCAGATCCTGCTGGCCGAATCGGAGGTGATGCAGGCCGCCGCCAGCAAGGGCTCGGCGCGCGCCGCGATGTACCCGCGGATCAGCCTCGGCGGCTCCATTCTGTATGCCTACAACCTCACCCAGAACGCGCGCTCCAATTCCGACTCCAGTCCGTCGATCGGTCCATACGTCGATATTCCGCTGTGGGACTGGGGCCAACGCCGTGCGCGTTTCCATGCCGATGAGAAGCAACTGGACGCCGCGCTGCTCGGGTATCGCAAGGCCGTGCTGGAAGGCGTGAGCGAAGTGGAAGGCGCGCTGGGCAGCCTGGCGCGCCAGGACAGCAGCATCCAATCGCTGCGTGCGGCCAATGATGCCGCCAACCAGCAGGTCAAGCGCCAGGTGCGGCAGGTGCAGCTGGGCCTGTCCAGCGAGTTCGATGGGCTGGACACGCAACGTGCCGCGCTCGCTTCGCAGGCGGATCTGATCGGTGCGCAGGGCGCGCGCGTGCTGGCTTTTGCGTCGCTGTACCGCGCGCTTGGTGGCGCACCGCTGCCGGTCGAGGCTGAGGGCGAACCGCAATGATCGCGCTGGCCCGCAAGACCCTGGCCTATGAGTGGCGCCGGTTCCTGCCGGTGGTGCTGGCGATGTGCTTCGCCGGCGTGCTGCTGATCGTGCAGGCGGCGCTGGTGCTGGGCATCTTCGGTACCGCCGCGATCTATGTGAAGGCATCTTCGGCCGATATCTGGGCCGGTTTCCCCGGCACCCAGAGCGTCAACTACGGCCACGCGATCAGCGCCGATGTGGAAAGCCACCTGCGCATGGATCCGGATGTCACCCGCGTCGAACCTTACGAGTGGGTGGATGGCGAATGGCGCTCCAGCGCGCAGGGTACCGGCAACGTGTCGGTGTATCTGTCCGGCATCTCCACCCGCGACGATGCAATGATGTTCGCGCGCATCCTGCCTGCCGACCTGCGTGCACAGCTGCGCGAACCGGGTGCGGTGATCGTCGACAGCGCCGACCTGGATACGCTGGGCGTGGACCTGCAGAACAACCGCGCCTGGATCAATGGCAAGGCCGTGCGCGTGGTTGCCGCGCAGCCGGGCCTGCGTGGCCTTGGTGGTGTCAACGTACTGGCTTCGCTGGATACCGCGCGCGCCATCGCCGGTACCGACCCACACGAGGGCAGTACCTACTTCGTGGCGGGCCTGCGCTCGCCGGACCTGGCCGATCGTGTGCGTGACCGCTTGTCCGCGTCGATGGGCCGGGCCACGCCGGTCGAGTTCTGGACCGCGCCGGAGTTCGCCAGCCGCTCGCAGCAGTATTGGCTGTTCGATACCGGCGCCGGCATCGCGGTGTTGTTCATGGCCGTCATCGTCTGCTTCGTCGGCGCGGTGATCACCAACCAGTCGTTCGCGTCGGTGGTGGCTGGCTCGGTTCGCGAGTACGCCACGCTCAATGCACTCGGTGCAGGCCGCTATGCGCTGGCACGGGTGGTGTTCGAGCAGGCGTTGCTGATCGGTGGCGTGGGCATGTTGCTGGCGGCGGCCTTCAGCACCGTGGTGCTGTTGATCGCGCAGACCCAGCGCGTGCCGGTGCAGCTGACACCGATGGTGATCCTCGGCTGCGTGGCGCTGGTTGCGGTGATGGCCATGCTCTCCAGCATCATGGCGGTGCGCAGTGTCGTCCGCTCCGATCCATCGTTGCTGCTGCGTTGAGGACCGGCCGATGACTTCCACACGCGCCGTCGCCCCGACCCTGCGGGCCGATGCACTTGAAAAGGGCTTCCTGTCCGGCGACGTGCAGGTGCCGGTGCTACGTGGCCTGTCGCTGGACATCTATCCTGGCGAGCTGACCCTGGTATCGGGCCCGTCGGGTTGCGGCAAGAGCACGCTGTTGTCGCTGCTGTCCGGCCTGTCCGCGCCCGATGGTGGCCGCGTGCACGCACTTGGCCAGGACGTGGGGCACATGACCCGAAGCGAGGTGGAGCGCTTCCGCCTGCACCATGTCGGTTTCGTGTTCCAGGGCTTCAATCTGTTCCCGGCACTGACTGCGCTGGAGCAGGTGCAGCTGCCGCTGGGCTACCGCGGCATGCGCAATCGCGAAAGCGAACCGCTGGCGCGCAAGGCGCTGGAAGAAGTGGGCCTCAGCCACCGCAGCCACATGCGCCCGGCGCAGCTGTCCGGCGGCGAGAAGCAGCGTGTGGCCGTTGCCCGCGCCTTCGCCAAGTCGCCGACGCTGATCTTCGCAGACGAACCCACCAGCGCGCTGGACGCCGAGAACGGCCAGCGCGTGATCGACATCCTGCATCGCTACGCACGTGCGCATGGCGCCACCGTGCTGTGCGTGAGCCACGATCCGCGCCTGATCCGGCATGCCGATCGGGTGATCGCCATGGAAGACGGCATGGTCCGTGATGACCGCCGCCAGAACGAAACTGTAGAGTCCGCCCCATGACCAAGACGTCGCACCTGCTCCCCCTCAGCCTGGCCCTGTCCGCGGCACTGCTGCTCGGCGCCTGTTCCAGGGACGCGCCTGCGCCTGCACAGTCGCCTTCGGGCAAGGCCGGTGCAACCGCCGCCGGCAAGGTTGCGGTGGCACGCGGCATCATCGATGTCGAGGGTGGCCTGATCGCGCTGGCACCGCCGGTGGACGGCTCGATCACTGCCGCGCCGGTGAAGGAAGGCGCCACGGTGAAGAAGGGGCAGCTGCTGCTGTCGCTGGATGGTGCCTTGCTGCAGCAGGAGGTGGCGATGGCCAGCGCCGATCTCGCCCTGGCCAATGATCGCCTGAAGGGCAGCCAGGCGCAGCTGCGCGAACTGGAGCGCAACGTTACCCGCCTGTCCACGGGCGCCAGCGAGGGCGTGTCGTCCAACCAGCAGGCCGATGCGGCCAAGCAGCAGCTGGCGGGTGTGCGCGCCGATGTCGACGTGGCCAGTGCGCAGGTCGACCTGGCCCAGCACAAGCTGGAACACGCCAGGCTGAAACTGCAGCAGATGTCGCTGAGCGCGCCGGAAGCTGGCACCGTGGTCGGCCAGGTGCCGGGCGTTGGCGCATTCGTGCAGGCCGGCAAGCCGGCAATCTCCCTGCTGCCCGCGCGCCCGCTGCAGGTACGTGCCGAACTCAGCGCGGCCTACGCCGATGCCGTGCAGGTCGGCATGAAGGCTACCGTCGTTCCGGACAGCGATGGCGCCGAAAACACCAGCACGCTGCCGCCCGCACGCGTGGTACGCATCAGCCCGGTGTTCGCACAGGCACGCCTGCCTGAAGACGCTGGGCGTGGCGTGGCCAAGGTGGTGGAGTGCGTGCTGGAGTTCGATGGCGAGGCCAAGGCGCGCTTCGGCCAGCATGTGCGGGTGGAGTTCCGGAAGTAAGCCTAGTGCTGCGGCGGGGGCGCATCCGCGCGCCCTCGACGCCTGAGCGCCCGCCATGCGCTCACCGCCGACACCATGCACAGCGCCAGCAGCAGTCCCACGTCCAGCAGCAACAACCACAGCAGATGCATGCCGTGTACCGGCGGCTGGTGCATGGCTGACAGCATCCACGGCACCGACCATGCCAGCAGCAGGGCGAAGGCGATCAGCAGGCGCAGCCACAGTCGTTTCAGTCGCCACGGCCGCACGATCAAGGCGGCCACCACCAGTTCGACGGTGCCCAGCAACGCGAACACGATGACAGTGCTGGTCGGGTAGGGCGACTCGGCGCCTTCCAGGTGATGCAGCAGCCAGTAGTCTGGGGTGAAGCCGGCATTGACCAGTGCGGCGATCAGCGCCAGCCAGGTCAACGCAACCAGCAACCAGAATAGGCGGACGTAGCGTCTAGGCATCGGCGGTGTCCGTGGCGGCAGGCAGGCGGTTGCGTGATGCATACCACGCGGAAATGGCGATCGCGGCCAGTGCCAGCAGGCCGGGCCCGAGGGTGAAGTACAGCAGGCGCAGCGGATGGTTGTGCATCAGTGTCCAACTCGCGAACGCCAGGGGAATCGCCAGCACCAGCAGCTTGGCAAACAGTGGCCGCAGCACCGCGATCAGCGGCTGGGCGCCAATGAACATCCAGAACAGATAGAACTGGGCGATGCCCAGGCCGATGTCACGATGTGAAGCAAAGCCGAAATGGTCGCGATACCAGTTCATTCCCATCGGCATCAGCGCCCAGTACAGCAGGGCCACCAGCAGATGCAGCAGCAGGGCGATCAACAGAGGCGTGCCGCGAAGGAGCATGGGCGAACGGGGCCGGGCGGGGCAGCGTACCCCACTGCGGACGTCCGTGACCGCATGATGTGAAGACTGTTGACGGCGTGAAGGAATTTGGACACAATAGCGCTCCTTCGACGCAGGTCGAACGGAATCTGCGGGAATAGCTCAGTTGGTAGAGCGCAACCTTGCCAAGGTTGAGGTCGCGAGTTCGAGTCTCGTTTCCCGCTCCAGATTCTACAGGGCCCCGGCAGGGGCCTTGTTTTTCTCCCGCCACGGCAAGGCGGGGCACGTTGGGCCACAAGGCTTTGCGCGCAGTCAGAAAAGTGAAATCGCTGGTGTGTTTTCCGGATTTCCGGTAGCATGTCGGCTTACGCGGGAATAGCTCAGTTGGTAGAGCGCAACCTTGCCAAGGTTGAGGTCGCGAGTTCGAGTCTCGTTTCCCGCTCCATGTTCCGACAGGCCCCATCATGGGGTTTTGTCTTGTCAGGGCCCAGTTCCTGGCGCGCAGTACGTTGGCCTCATGGCAGAGTGGCTATGCACCGGATTGCAAATCCGTTTACAGCGGTTCGATTCCGCTTGAGGCCTCCAATTGAAAAGCCCTGACTTCGGTCAGGGCTTTTTTGTTTGGCTGGATGCCGGCCCGCGCCCGGATCGATACCCGCTACAACCGGGCCAGCGCCTGCACCGTGGCCTGGGTCAGCGGCTGGGGCAGAGCATCCCGCGCGAACCAGCCCAGCCCGGTCTGCACGCCCGGCTCCTGGATGGAAGCCTCGGCACCCGCAAGTGCCCGTGCCTCGTAGATGGGCGCGACCCAGTGCTGCACAAGCGCCGGCTCGAAATGATCGGCCACGCACAGCAGGCGCAGCAGCTGCACTTCCAAGGCGGTCTCCTCGCGGACTTCGCGGACCACGGCAGCCTCCACCGTTTCCATCCAGTCGACTTTGCCGCCAGGCAGGCCCCAATACCCGCGCTCCGGATCGCGTCCGCGCTGGATCAGCAGGATGCGGCCGTCGGCATCACGGACGACGGCGCCGCATCCAACGCGGGGAATCTGCAGTTCAGTCATGGCGGTGAATGAAGGAGGGACGGTTTTCATTCTTGCATGCACGCCGCATCAGGCGAACCCGCGCTAGGCTGGGCACCTGTGCATCAACAACCTCGCGGGTGTGTCGCATGGTCATCCGGCAACTTGGTGCTGACGACGCCGACATTCTCTGGCAGGCGCGGTTGCAGGCGCTTCGCGAGTCGCCCGCTGCGTTCCTGTCCACGCTGGCCGAGGCGCAGAATGAGACAGCAGACGTGATGCGCGCCCAGCTTGCTGATCCCGGGACGCGTTACTTCGGCGCTTTCATCGACGGCAAGCTTGCGGGTTCCCTGCGCTACGTACGCCCGATGCGGATGGCGCGACGGCATACGGCGGAAGTGCACAGTGTCCATGTGGGCACCGGCCACCGTGGCCAGGGTATCGCCCGCCAGCTTCTTCTTGCTGCGTTTGCATCTGCGCGCGCTGAGGGCATTGAATCGCTCACCCTCACGGTGCTGGCGGACAATGCTGCTGCGCGCGGGCTGTATGAATCGCTGGGTTTCAGCGTACTCGGCAGGGAGCCGCGCGCAGTCAAGCGCGAGGGCATCTACACGGATATCGTCTCGTACTGGATCACATTGCACTGACAGTGAAACGTTACTGCGAGCCCGGTCATGTTTCCGTGGCACGATGGGCCTGGACACACATTCATTCGACGAAGATGGGGCAATGCACGTTCAGGTATGCCGCTGGCAAAGCGTAGCGCCGCAACACCGTCAGCAGGCGGTGGATCTGCTTCGCCAGGCTTTCCCGGACATGCAGGGCGAGGGCTACGCCATCCCGGGGCCGGTCGCTCTGGTCCTGGCGATGGGAGGTGATCACGTTGTCGCACATCTCGCGCTGTACGAACGCAACGTACTGCTGGACGGCGAGCCGGAACGCATGGGCTTGATTGGCGGCGTGGTGGTGCGTGCCGACGTTCGCCGGCAGGGCGTTGCCTCGCGGTTGATCGAAGCGGCCCATGCAGAGCTGTGCCGGCACGGTATCGATTTCGCCGTGCTGTTCGCCCTGGATCATCGGCACTATGCCTCTGTGGGCTATGTGCCGATGCAGAACGAGACCTGCTTCATTGAAGACGGCCACGTACGCAGGTTCGTCTACCGCGGCGGCATGGTGGCCACGCTGGGAGCGCGCCGCTGGACCACGGCCTTGCTCGATCTGCAGGGCGAAACGGTCTGAACGGCGCCAGCGTGCAGTCACCACCAAACCACCGTATCGTGGCGGTTGTCCAATGAACCAGGGAGCGGTGCAGGATGAAGGGGAAGGTAGTGATGGCGATGATGCTGCTGGGGTGTTTCCCGCTGGCATCGGCTCAGGTCTACAAGTGCAAGGGCGCTTCCGGTGAAACGGTATACAGCCAGAATCCCTGTGCTGCCGGCGCTGAACCCATGAAGCTGCGTTCCAGCCGTTCCTCCACGGAAACGGCGGGGGAGGCATCGAACCGCGCGGCGGTGTACCAGAACACCGAACTGGCCGACGCCGGTATCGCCGAGCGCAACTGCGTGCAGGGCGAGCGCTCGCGCATCTACGGTCCGCTGGAGTCGCGCAGCCAGCAGATCGGTCGGCAGATCGCCGAGTTGAACCGGCAGATGGCCGCGTCGAGCAACAACCTGGCCGGCGCAACCCGTGACTCGGGCATCCGTACGCAGATTGCCAGCCTGCAGCAATCGTTGAGTGCCGAGCGGATGGCGGCGGATACACAGATGGCGAGTGCGCGCGAACGGTGCGCCTCGACCCGGCGTGAACGCGAGCGCTCGGTGCGCGACAAGTTCAGCAACGTACCCGCGGGTACGCCATGAGTCGTTCCCGCTAGGCGGGAAGGCGCATGGGTGTCTCCGCACGGAAGTTCCGCCCAACCGGCGCGCTCACGCCCAGGTAGTGCCGGAACAGGTAGATCAGCGGTTTCCAGCGCGTCACATCGATGTGCTGGGTGCCGTGCACGGTGATGTCTTCGTGCGCATGCACGCAGCGGATGCGGCCTTCGACGATCACGAAGCCCTGGCCATCATCCTCGCCGGGTGGATGCATCGCCATGACGGTGGCCTCCACCTGCAGCGG
Source organism: Stenotrophomonas sp. YJH_SMC_120 (assembly GCF_059368675.1). Taxonomy (NCBI): domain Bacteria; kingdom Pseudomonadati; phylum Pseudomonadota; class Gammaproteobacteria; order Lysobacterales; family Lysobacteraceae; genus Stenotrophomonas; species Stenotrophomonas sp. YJH_SMC_120. Next base: position 190,735 of record NZ_JCAFRY010000001.1, on the reverse strand, counting down.
GCACTCGGCAATGGCCAGCGGAGCAACATGCGTCGACACGGCGGCGGTGAATCCGCCCAGTGCGAACTTGTCGCGCACGTGCACGTAGCCCATCGCCTGCTTGGCGGTCGGCGCCGGGTTACAGCCGGTTGCCCGCGCGATCGCCTCGACCTGTGCGGCCTGCGCGGATGAGGGGAAGTTCAGCACGCACTCGTTGCGCAGTTGCAGGTTGCGATAGCCCTGGCCCTGCGTACCGAGACCCAGCACTACCCGGTTGCCCAGCGCCCAGAACGAAGAAAGCGGGCTGATGTTGCTGCTGCCATCGTCATTCAACGTGGTCATCAGCAGCACGGGCGTACCTGGGTACAGGACCGAAGGGGTGATGCGGCGGCGATGGATCGAAGCGGTCTTCACGGCAGGTCTCGCGGTTGCGGGCGAGCACTGTGCCGCGCAGTCGGCTGCTGACGCTTCGGCCTGCATCGAACTGTTGGCAGATGACGGCATGCCACAATGGGGCATGGTCCACACCTCCGGTTCCCTTGTCAGTGTCGGTGCCCTGGTCGGGGACCAGGCGCGTGCCGCCATGCTGCTGCAGTTGATGGATGGACGGGCTTACACCGCGATGGAGCTGGCGCGCGTGGCCGGGGTAACGCCGCAGACGGCGAGCACGCACCTGCGCAGGCTGGTCGAGGGTGACCTGCTGGTGGCGGTGGCGCAGGGGCGTCATCGCTACCACCGGCTGGCATCAAGCGAGGTGGCAGAGATGCTCGAAGGCATGCTGCGCGTGGCCGACCGTACCCCTTCCTGTACCGCTGCGGCCGCGCGCAGCATGCCTGCACTGCGCGAGGCGCGTTCCTGCTATCGGCACCTGGCCGGCGTGCACGCGGTCGCCATCACCGATCGCCTGCTGCAGGCGGGGCATGTACTGCCATGCGAAGGGCATTGGCAGATCAGCGCTGGAGGCGCCGCATTCCTTGCCGGACTGGGCCTGCCGTTGCGCGAGCTCCTGCAGCAGCCGGTGGCGGCCAAGCCGGCGCGCTACTGCCGTGGCTGCCTGGACTGCACCGAACGGCGGCCACACCTGGCAGGGCTGGTCGGTGGGGCGATGCTGGACAGTTTCGTGAACAACGATTGGCTGCGGCGCGTCGAGGGCCGGCGCGAACTGCGGCTGACGCCACCCGGGCGCGAGGCGTTGTGGCGGCTCTTCAACCTGGCGACCTGAGCGGCGCGGCCAGTCTCAGCCACCCGCGACATGGCAAGGCGTTATGGTCGAGTTCCACGTCTCAGGGAGCTGCAATGGCGAGCAAGGACATCACGGGTCGCTTCGGGCACGGAGCGAATCGGAAATGAGCAAAATCATGGCAGATGTGCGTTGGCTGACCTTTCGGTTGAAGAACGGGCAATCCATCGGGCCGGAGCGGCTGAAGGACGGATGGGTGATAGCCTCGGAAACTGCCCGCTGCGAGGTCCGCCGCGAGCATATCGAGGGATCGGGCCTGGTGTACGCCCTGTATGCGCCGGCCAACCTGGCCTCACCGCGGCGCGCGGAAATGCGCATGCGCGAATTCTTGATGAGCTCGGGCTACACCTTCACGATGGGCACGCTGGGCGGCTGATCCCCGCCTGCTGCGGCTACGGGCGCACGGCCAAGACCTGGCCGAGCGCGCCGATCTGACCGCGCGCATCGAACGGCACTGTGCTGGTCGGCCGACACCGGGGTGGGCAAACGGCACCGACATGTCGAAGCCCAGCCACTCGCCTTCGGGCATGCCGAACAGGTGCGCGGTCGGATCGAGGGGAGGCGACACATGCTGCGCGGGTCCCTGCACCGTAAGCGTTGCCAGCCTGGCGGACACGTTTCGCTACGCGATGGACTCAGCGTTGCACTGTCTTCAAGGCATCGACAACCTGTGCTTCAGAGAAGCCACAATGTCCTTCGCCCACCGATGGCAGTACCCGTGGCGCTGGCCGCGCACCGGCGTGTGCGGCCAACTGCGGATACACCGTCTGCATGTGCGGCACGATGGTGGGGTCGTTGTGGTTGAACTGGATCACCAGCGGGCGCTGCAGTGCGCCGGTCAGCGCCAGCGCCGCGCGCACCCTGGCCTGCGCGGCAGGTACAGCATCGATGCGCCGCACCCCGGCGTTGAATGCGGCGTCATCGCCGAAGCCGCTGTAGACCGTGCCCCTGTTGCCGACCGGCATGCCACCGCTGCGTGTGGCCAGCTCGTGCAGCACCAGGGCGTGCAGGCTGATCGTGCCGGCCACTTCATCGGGGGAAACCTGCAGCCGCTGCGCCAGCAACGCGGCATGCGCCGGGTCGCGTTGCAGCGTGGTGGCGATGCCCTGGTAAAGCTCGCTCTGGGCCAGCATGGCTGCTTCGCGCGACGCCAACCCGGTGGCCGGCAACCCCTCAGCCTTGGGGAAGAAATAATCGAACGCGACCAGTGTGGTCAGCAGGTCGGCCGCGATCTGTTCGCCACTGAGATTGGCGCCGCACAGCGACACACCACCGGCATAGTGCTGCGGGAAACGCTCGAGGCTGCCAATGGTTACGGCACCACCCATCGAGAAGCCCAGCATCCAGGTGTGTCGCACGCGCTTGAGTTCACCCAGGGCATGCTGTCGCAGGTGTTCCATGTCGGTGATCGCCTCGGCCACCGCCCAGCCTTGGCTGGAATACGCGCTCTGCGCGACGGCGTAGCCCGCGCCCAGCAGTGCTGCGGTGCTGTCACCGGCGGCCATCGGCGTGGTGCGTGGCACGCCCACGGGCTCATAGCCATGGGCCAGCATCACCAGGTCGCCGTTCCAGTCTGCCGGTACATCCAGCCGCCAGGGGGCGCCCTGCAGCTCGCCGCTGAGCGTGCGTGGTGCCGTGGTTGGTGCTGCCAGCGATGCCGTCGAAGCATGCAGCAGGCCAAGGGCGAGGGCACATCGAAGCAAGGGGCGCATCGTGGTCATTCCATGCGGGAATGGCGCAGAGCATAGATGCCAGCGGAATGTTGCGCGCGCTGCACTGCCGCAGGGGATTGCGGGCCGTACAGGCGGCGCTCTACGCTGGTGGCATGGCTCCGCACGTCACCGCGTCGATTATCCGCATTCCCCACGGGAAGGCGGGGTAGCGCGCGGTCGTCACGGCCCTGCAACCCGCCCGGGAAGGCGGATTGCATGCAGCGCTCTCCCGGGAACTGGAATCCACCGAGGAGATCGCAGATGCAACACCCTTCATCCGCCGATGGCGGCGCAACCCTGCACCTGCTGTGCGGCAAGATCGGCGCAGGAAAATCGACGTTGTCGCAACAGCTGGCGGCCAATCCTCGCCACGTATTGATCAGCGAAGATGCCTGGTTGGCCACGCTGCACCCGGGTGAAATCCACTCCGTCGCCGATTATCTGCAGCGCGCAGCCACGCTGCGCAGCGTGCTGACCGATCATCTGCGTACGCTGCTGCGGGCCGGCGTCTCGGTGGTGCTCGATTTCCCCTTCAACACGCCCGCAACCCGCGGGTGGGCACGTGAGGTGTTCTCGCCAGTGGGCGCCGCGCATCAACTGCACTTCCTCGATATCGCCGACGAGGTCTGCAAGGCGCGGCTGCGTGCACGCAATGCATGCGGCGAGCATCCCTTCCAGGCCAGCGATGAGGAATTCGAGCAGATCACCCGCCACTTCGTTGCACCGGCCGCAGAAGAGGGTTTCATGGTGATGCGCTACACCGAGGCAGGCCCGGCATAGCGCGGTCGGCTCAGTCGCCGAATGCCGGCTTGCCTTCGGTGGCGGTGCGCACGAGCGTCCTGCGGAAGGTCTCGACCAGGGGGCGCAGGTTGATGCGGTGCCAGGCCGCCCACAGCGGTGTGCGGTAGCTGAACCACGGCAGCTCGCGCAGCACCACGCCGTCCGGCGCCTGGTGATCCAGGCTCTGCTGGACGGTGGCCAGGCCCAGGCCGGCGGCAACCAGGCCAAGCGCGGCCAGTGGCTCGGTCGCTTCCATGGCGATGGTCGGGGTGAACCCGGCTTTCGCACACGCGGCGATGAAGGTGTCGTGGCGCAGTGCGTTTTCCCTGTGCATCACGCCGATCCACTGCTGGCTGGCCAGATCCTCGGGCGTGATGGTCTCTGCAGTGGCCAATGGGTGGCCGGCCGGCAGCGCCAGCAGCATCGGATCGTTCAGCACCTGCGTGGCTTCCAGGTCTGGATCGTCGAACGCCGGTGGTTCGCAGACCAGGGCGATGTCCAGGCTGCGTTGGCGCAGGCCTTCCAGCTGCACGTCCGACTGCTGGTTGTAGAGCGCGATATGCACTGCCGGGCGATCGCCGCGCAGTTCGCGCAGGGCGGTGGGCAATACGCCGGAGTGCATCGCGTACTCCAGATAGCCGATGCACAGGCCGCCTTCGTCGCCGCGGCCGAGCCGGCGTGCCAGCGATTCCAGCCGGTTGGCATGGGTCAGCAGGGCCCGCGCCTCGGCCAGGAAGGTACGGCCATCGGCGGTCAGCCGGATGCGCTGCTGCGAGCGTTCGAACAGCTGCAGTTCCAGCCGTTCCTCCAGCTGGGCGATCTGCCGGCTGAGCGGGGATTGGGAGATGTGAAGGCGCTCGGCAGCGCGGCCGACGTGTTCATCTTCGGCGACGGCCACGAAGTAGCGCAGTTGGCGGAGGTCAAGCATAAGACCCTGCGGGACTCAAGATAATTAAATTATGTCTTGGACAGTCTTATCGGGCAAGCCTAGCCTGTGCCTCAACTTCAACAACCTCCCCAAGGGGGAACCCATGAGCATCAACACGCTGCTGGCTGGCAAGACCCTCGGCTTCGGTACCGCGCCGCTGGGCAACATGTTCCGTGACATCCCGGAAGCCGAGGCCCAGGCCACGGTGGACGCGGCCTGGGAACAGGGCACCCGCTACTTCGATACCGCCCCGTTCTATGGCGCAGGCCTGGCCGAGATCCGCCTTGGCGACGCGCTGGCCAAGCGCAACCGCGATGACTTCGTGTTCAGCACCAAGGTCGGCCGCCTGATCCTGGACGAAGTGGAAGACACCAGCGCCCGCGACCTTGGCGAGAAGGGCGGCCTGTTCGTCGCCGGCCGCCCCAACAAGCTGGTCAACGATTACTCGGCCGATGCCACCCTGCGTTCGATCGACGACAGCCTCAAGCGCCTGAAGACCGATCGCCTGGACATCGTCTGGGTGCACGACATCGCACAGGACTTCTACGGCGATGAGTGGCTGTCGTACTTCGAGACCGCACGCCGCGGCGCCTTCAAGGTGCTGACCCGCCTGCGCGAGGAGGGCGTGATCAAGGCCTGGGGCCTGGGCGTCAACCGTGTCGAGCCGATCGAGCTGACCCTGGACCTGGACGAAGCCCGTCCGGATGGCTTCCTGCTGGCAGGCCGCTACTCGCTGCTCGACCACGAGCGTGCGCTGCAGCGGGTGATGCCCAAGGCGGCCGAGCGCAACACCGGCGTCGTGGTCGGCGGTCCGTACAGCTCCGGCGTGCTGGCCGGTGGCAGCCACTTCGAGTACCAGAAGGCGTCGCCGGAGATCCTGGCCAAGGTCGAGCGCATCAAGGCCATCGCGGCCGAGTACGGCATCAGCATCAAGGCGGCCGCGTTGCAGTTCTCGCTGGCCAACCCGGCAGTGGCTGCGGTGATTCCGGGCGCCAGCCGTCCCGAGCGCATCGCCGAAGACTACGCCGCACTGAAGGAAATCATCCCGGCCGGGTTCTGGCAGGCGCTGCGCGCCCAGGGCCTGGTCGCGGCCAACGCCCCGCTGCCGATCGACAACATCTGAGTCCCGAAGGAGACATTCCCATGGTAACTGCTTCTGTATCCATCACCGTGCCGACCCCGGCCGACCAGGTCTGGAACCTCATCGGCGGCTTCGATTCATTGCCCGACTGGCTTCCGTACATTCCCCAGAGCACGCTCAGTGAAGGCGGTCGCGTGCGCCATCTGGCCAATCCCGATGGCGATGCCATCGTCGAGCGCCTGGAAGCCTTCGACCAGGCCGATCGCAGCTACACCTACTCGATCCTGCAGGCCCCGTTCCCGGTCAGCGGCTATCGATCCACCCTGCGTGTGGTCGAGCAGGGCGACGGTTCGCGGATCGACTGGTCCGGTGAGTTCACTCCGGTGGGCGTCAGCAACGAAGAAGCGTCCGCGCTGTTCGAGGGCATCTATCGCGATGGCCTGAAGGCCCTGGAAACCACGCTGGCCGGGTGAATGCCCGTGTGGCGTTGACCGCATGCAGGCGCCCCGGCCGGTCCGGGGCGTCTGCGTGTCAGGGTGCGGGCGTCGGTGCACCGCAGGCGACGCGATGCATGGGAAAGTCCATTGCCTGCTTCGGATTGTCCTGCGCGATCTCGATGCGCGCATGTGCGCGCTGGTCGTCGAGGCGCCGGTAGCGGATACGTTGTGGGAAGTCGTTGGCAGGATTCTCGAAGACCGCCTCGTTGGCATCGACCCGGGTGGCAACGAAGTCCGTGGCGTTCTGGCCAGAGGGCAGGGTAGTCAGCACCAGGCGCCCATCATCGTGCTGGCGCAGTTGCATGAACTCGAAGCCGACGGTTCGCCCTTCACGCAGGCTGCGGCTGCTGCCGAACAGGGTGTTTCCAGCCAGGCTGGTCCATTGCTCGCCGGCACCGGGTGGCTGCCCATCAAGCTGCCAGCAACCGGCCAGCCAGGCCAGGTGTTCGATCTTCGAGGGTGAGGCGGATAGCGCGTGCGGGGCCGCGAGCAGCAGCGGCAACAGGGCCAGGGCGATGCGGAGTGACATCGGTGCCTCCATGCGCGGGAATGTGCGGCCTGTATAGCGCCCGCCAGATCACGCGGCCAGTGCCGTCCTTTCCAGTGCTGATTCCGATACGATCTGTCACATTGAGCTTATCTCGCTTGACCCGGAGTCCCGTCATGGTCGACCGTCTCGCCATTCTGCTTGAACGCTTCGCGGTCACCGCCTCGGTGTTCCATGCCGGTGCGCTGTGCGGCATCAACACGCTGGAGGGTGAGGATGAAGCCGGGCAGCTGCACCTGGTGCGACGTGGGCCGCTGCAGGTCAGTCATGCCCAGCAGACCGTACAGGTGGATGTGCCCAGCCTGCTGCTGTATCCGCGGCCGATGCCGCACCGCTTCAGTACCGACCCACAGCAGGGCGCCGACATGGCCTGCGCGAACCTGCATTTCGAAGGCGGCCGGCTCAATCCGATCAGCGCCGCGTTGCCGGATTTCATCTGCCTGCCGCTGGCTGGGCTGTATGGCGGCAACGCAGCGCTGGAGTTGTTGTTCGAAGAAGCGTTCGAGCAGCGTTGCGGGCGCGCGGCGATGGTCAACCGCCTGTTCGAGGTGGTGATGATCCAGGTGCTGCGCCAGCTGATGGAAGGTGGCAAAATGCGCGGCGGTCTGTTCGCTGGGCTTGGCCACCCGCGATTGCGGCTGGCGCTGGTGGCGATGCACGAAGCCCCGGCGCAGGGGTGGACGCTGGAGGATCTGGCCGAGGTGGCCGGCATGTCACGCAGCGTGTTCGCCGCCAGCTTCCGCGAAGCGATGGGGACCACCCCGGGCCAGTACCTGCAAGGCTGGCGGGTCGGGCTGGCACAGCAGGCGCTGCGCCAGGGCCGGCCGCTGAAGCGGATTGCCGACGAGGTGGGCTATGGCAGCGAGGCGGCACTCTCGCGCGCGTTCAAGGCGCACACGGGGCAGTCACCACGCGAATGGCGCGGACAGGCGCGTGCTGGCACGGCCTGAGCCTCAGCCGAGCACCAGCCGGGCCAGCTTCATGCCACCGAACAGGCCGGCCAGGCCCAGCGCCACCGAGCCACCGGCATACAGCGCGGCCAGTCCGTGCTGGCCGCGCTGCAGCAGCAGGCCGATCTCCAGCGCATAGGTAGAGAACGTGGTGTAGCCGCCAAGGATGCCGGTGGCGAGCAACAGGCGAAGCTGCGGCGAGGCACCATTGCGCATCGCGAAGACCTCGACCACCACGCCCATCAGCAGGGCGCCGCTGATGTTGATCAGGAAGGTCGACCATGGCCAGGGGCTACCGACGGCCACTCGGGCGCCGATCAGGTTGCAGGCGTGGCGCAGGCAGGCACCGATGCCGCCGCCGACGAAGACCAGGAAATAGTTGTTCAATGCTTGCATGGCGTGCCTCGAATGCGGGTTCGCAGGGTCAATGGCGAACGCCGAGGGCAGGCACGACCTGCCGTCGACGAACACCGGGTTCGTCCTGGCAGGAGCCATCAGCCTTCTCAGGCGGTTATCGGGGGAGCCCCATCCCCATCGCGGTCCATGCTACCAGCGGCGGTGCATTCACGTCATTGAGGTGGTCAGCACGCGGGCCACCTTGCTGCGGCTGAAGCCATCCATCAGCAGTTCGAACGCGAGCAGGTCCAGCGCCGCGTGGCGGCGGTGGTCGATTTCCAGGCCATTCTCGGCCACCAGGTGACTGACCAGCTCGTAGGCGTCCTGCCAGACGTCAAGGTGGGCCTGGCTGGGAATGTAGGCGTTACCCGGCTCCCCGACGCCGCGCCCGTTCACTCCATACAGCAGCTCGCGTGCGTCCAGCTTGGCCGCATCGGCGATGCGGAACAGCTGCTCGGCTTTCACATGGGACGCACTGACATGGTCGTTGAGCCAGTTGCTGATGGTTGCCGTGGTGGATTTGGCGGCGCGGGCCAGATCGGCCGGGCGGGGGTGCCCGGCTTTCTTCATGGCGGCGGCGAGTCGTTGGCCGAGAGTATTCATCTATGCAAGCCAGCTTAACGCGTGGAATGCGAAGAATCCTTGCCGCAAGAATAAGTCTGGTTAACAAAAGGGCAGACCATGACCGAATTCTGGAACAAGCGGCAGGTGCGCACGCGGCTGGGGTTCCAGACCGATGCGGAGCTGGCGCGCTTCTTCGGCATCAGCCGTTCCGCGGTATCGCAATGGCCGAAAGACTTCCCGATCCCCGCTCTGCGGCAGTACATCCTGCATCAGCGCTACCCGAACCTGTTCCCCGCAACTGGCGCCGCCGAAGTCGAATCCGCCTGAATTACGCCGCCTTTTGTCGCATTTAGCGTGCTAAGCGCATTCTGTTAAGTACAATTAGCAAAATAGGAAAAACTGATCGTATTGGCAGTACCTATTGTCGAGGCCTACCGGCTGCCGGACAGGTGCCTGGGGCGCGTTGTCGGCTTCACCCCATCCGGGAGGGGCGGGGTCCCGTATGTGGTTTCGTGAACGATTAATAATTTCAATCGCGAAAGTCGCTGCATGTAATTGACCTGTCGTGAAATCTGTGACTAATTTGGATCAACCGGGCGTGAAGCCTGGGAGTCTTTCAGTAGCACGCAAGTGAGTCGGTAGACCGTCAACGATGCAGAACAAGTCCAACGGAGGTCGTATGGAATACGGCATGCATGGCTTGGCTGAACGGGTACGCCGCGAACTGGAAGCCAGCTATCACAAACACGGATGCGGTCCGGCGTTCTGGGATACCTACCAGCAGGTGCTGGACCGGCTCGTCCCGCAGGGGACCGAGCGTACCGAGTTCACCAACGAAATGGCGCTGATCATCGAGCAGCTGGGCATTGTCCGACGCGCGCAGCTGGTACCACCGCACGCCGACGGGCCGCGTTGATTCAGAGCAGGCGCCAGGCGCCGCAGGCAAGCAGCGCAAGCAGCAAAGACAGCAGGGCCAGGGTCCGGGGTCGCCACCAGCGCTTCGGTTGCCCGGCCATCGCCTGCGGACTGCAGTAGCGCACCAGCCCCGGACCGAACCCGGCCCGGTGCTGTTGCTGTGCGCAGGCTTCCAGACAGGCGCCGCAGGCCAGGCAGTCGGCCTGCGGCCCCTGGCGGATGTCCAACTGCATCGGGCAGGCGCTGATGCAGGCCGCGCAATCGGTGCAGTCGCCAAGACGGTCGGCGCTGAAGGTCGGCATCGGTCCGGCCAGCAGCGGATGCGCGGCGCGGAACACGTAGTCCTGTGCAGTGGTCGAATCGAGCAGGCCGCGGCCACGGCCCAGCACGCCGCCCAGGCCGGATGGGCGAGGTCCGCGTGGCTCGCCGCGGCGGGCGTCGTACAGCATGCGCGGCGTATGTGGATCGGTCAGCAGCGGCTGCATGCGTGCGAACGGGCACAGCGAACGGCAGACCTGCTCGCGCAGGAAGCCGGCGTTTGCCCAGGTGGCGGCGGCATAGAACAGCACCCAGAACGTTTCCCAGCCGCTCCAGCCGGCGCGCGGCGCTGCGATCACCAGCTCGGCGATGGGGCTGAACAGGCCCACGAAGGTGATGCCGGTCCACAACGAGAGCAGCCCCCAGGCCAGCTGTGTGGCCGCGCGCGCAACGCGTGCCGGAAGCGCGCGGGCCACGCCGTCGGCGATCCAGTCGAAGGCACGGCGCCACAGTGTCTGCGGGCAGGCGTGGCCGCACCAGATGCGCCCGGCGAGGTGGGTGAGCAGTGCCAGCCCCACCGCGAGCACCGCCAGCAGGCCGACCAGCACCCCGACGTCTCCCGGCCACAGCGTCCAGCCGAACAGATCGAAGCGGCGGGCGTTGATATCCAGCAGCAAGGCCTGGCGGCCGTCCCAGCGCAGCCATGGCAATGCGTAGAACAGCACCAGCAAGGCGGCGCTGAGCGTGCCGCGCCAGTGCCGTGGTCTCGGTGTGCAGGTCGTACTCATCCCAGCGGCAGCTCGTCGTCGTCGCCGCTGGGCATCGGTCGCTGCAGGTACCAGGTGATCGCGCTGGACAGCGCAGTCACCGTCCAGAACATGAAGAAGCCAACCGTGTAGCCCATTTCACGGCTGATCTGCGTGCCCGGGAAACTGATGGCCTGCAACCGCAGCGGGTCGACGAAGGCGAAGAACACCACGCTGGCCAGGCCGGTAGCGATGAAGCTGGGCCAGAGGATCGCGCCCCATTGCTGGATCAACTGCTGGCGACGGTTGGGAGAGGGTCTGTTCATGCTGTCCCGGATCGAAAAGTGGGCGGCGCGTATACTCGCCTGGGTTGGCGCGGCATCCGCAGGGCATGCTTCCTGCAAGCGTGCCAGCCTAGGTGCAGCGGACTGCGCCGACATTGATCTGGATCAACGGTGGTGCCGGCCGGCTGCGGCACACTGCCGGCACGCTTTGGGTACCCCGATGAACGCAACGCCGCCTGTCCTTCCTGTCGCCTCGCCCGAGCTGTGCACCGAGCAGGAAGTGACCCGCCTGGTCCACGACTTCTACGCCCGCGTGCGCGGGGAGGAGCGATTGGGGCCGGTGTTCGAGGCCCACGTCCACGACTGGCCGGAGCATCTGGCCCAGCTGGTCGACTTCTGGTCGGCGATGCTGCGCGGCACCCGGCGCTTCAAGGGTTCGCCGATGTCCAAGCACATGGCAATCGAGCTGGACAAGGATCTGTTCGACCGCTGGCTGGTGCTGTTCCGGATCACCACCGCCGAATGCAACAACCCGCCGATGCAGGAGCTTGCCAACGACGTGGCTGCGCGCATCGGTGACACCTTCTGGAAGCGCTACCAGATGCTGCGATGGCCGCAGGTCGGCCTGCCGGTGCTGGGGATGCCCGCCAAGGATTGATCTGGGTCAAGGCGGCGCAGGCCGCCCGGCGCGATGCTGGCGCCATGGACACGTTCTCTCCCGCCGCTGGTGGCCTGGCCTGGACCTTCGACCCCGACCTTCTGCGCCGGCACGACCGGCCGGGCCCGCGCTACACCTCGTACCCGACCGCGCCGCATTTCCATGATGGGTTCGACGCGCCGGCGCTGCGCCAGGCGATCGCCGACAGCAACCAGCTGGCCCGCGCGCTGTCGTTGTACGTGCATGTGCCGTTCTGTTCCAGCCCGTGCTTCTACTGCGGCTGCAACCGGGTGATCACCCGCGATCGCGGCCGTGGCCACAGCTATGTGTCGCGCGTGCTGGCCGAGGCCGATCTGCTGGCACCACAGTTCGAGGACGGTCGCGAGGTCATCCAGCTGCATCTGGGCGGTGGTACGCCGAACTTCCTCGATGCCGAGGCGATGACCACACTGGTGGAAGGGTTGCGCCGGCGCTTCGATTTCAGCGATTCACCGCAGCGCGATTTCTCGATCGAACTCGATCCACGCTTCATCGACACCCGTGACGTCGCCATGCTGGCGCGCCTGGGCTTCAACCGGGCCAGCCTGGGCGTGCAGGATTTCGACCCGCAGGTGCAGGAATCGATCAACCGCATACAGGGCGTGCAGCAGACACTGGACATCCTGCGCGCCTGCCGCGACAGCGGCATGCGTTCGGTCAACGTCGACCTGATCTACGGCCTGCCCGGGCAGAGCCTGGAAGGATTCGGCCGCACCCTCGAACGGGTGCTGGCGCTGCGCCCGGACCGCCTGGCGGTGTATGGCTACGCGCACCTGCCGCATCTGTTCCGGGCGCAGAAGCAGATCGACGAAAGCCGGTTGCCGTCGCCGGAAGACAAGCTGGCGCTGCTGGGCCTGGCGGTGGAGAAGCTCTCCGCGGCCGGCTACCAGTACATCGGCATGGATCATTTCGCATTGCCGGAAGAGGATCTGTCACGCGCGCAGCGTGCCGGCCAGCTGCATCGCAACTTCATGGGTTACACCACCCACGCCGATACCGATCTGCTCGGCCTGGGCGTAAGTGCGATCAGCCATATCGGCGCCACCTACAGCCAGAATCCACGTGACCTGGCGTGCTGGGAGGACGCGGTGGACCAGGGGCAGTTGCCGGTCTGGCGCGGTGTCGCGCTGAGTGCCGACGACCAGCTGCGCGCGGAGCTGATCCAGCAGCTGATGTGCCAGGGCGAGGTGGATGGTGCGGTGCTGGGGCAGCGCCACGGCGTGGATTTCCAGCAGTACTTCGCCGAGGACCTGCGTTCGGTACAGCGGCTGCAGGAAGATGGCCTGGCCGAATACCGCGATGGCGTGGTGCGTGCGAGCGAACCCGGGCGACCGTTGCTGCGGTTGCTGGCAATGTGCTTCGACCCGTATCTGCGTGCCGCACATGAGCAGCCACGTTACTCGCGGGCGATCTGAAAGCGGGATGTGCTGCATGCGTGTGGTGCCCGGAGCCGGAATCGAACCGGCATGGGGTTGCCCCCGGCGGATTTTAAGTCCGATGCGTCTACCAGTTTCGCCATCCGGGCCTGCAGCGCGGCGCCGATTGTAGCCTACCCGTGTCGCTGCAGCCGGATTGCGCGTGAGCGACGTGCTTAACTGTTATCCCTGTTCATGTCATAGTCCCAGCCACCGTTCCCAGGGGGGGAGCCACCCGATGTCGCTGCACGCGATTGCCTATGCCAGTGAGGCCCGCGCCGATCTGCGGACAACCGATCTTGATCGCCTGCTGGCCGACGCCACGGCATTCAATCGTGTAGCCGGTGTCACCGGTGTCCTGATGTTCGACGGCAGCCGCTTCCTGCAGTATCTGGAAGGCCCCGAAGATGGCATCGATTCGGTGTTCCAGCGCATCTTCAATGCACGCAGCCACGCGCAGATGAGGCTGTTGTGCCGCGCGCCGGTGGTGCAGCGTGCGTTCCCGCGCTGGTCGATGGGGACGCGGCGGATCGATGCGGACCTGCTGACCCAGATCGTTGACGCGGCGTGGCCGGGTTTCCTGCTTGGCAGCGGTGGTTTCGAGCGCCTGCTGCAGGCCTGGACCGGTGCCGACGGCGAGCTGGAACCCGCTGCGGTCGCGCTGGGTTCCTGAGCCCGCCTTGGCGGCGGGGTACCGGGGCCGGTAGGCTGTAGCCTTTCTGGTGCGGGTTTTCCGGAGTGGTACAGCGAATGAGTGGGTTGGCCCAAGCCATGGCGGCACGCATCCGGTTTCGCCCGGTGCACGGGACATGCCGATGAGCGTGCCCGTTGCGGCGGCGGTGACGCCGCGTTTCGCCGTGATCGGCCTGGGTTACGTCGGCCTGCCATTGGCCGTGGCGTTTGGCCGGCACTGGCCGACACTGGGCTTTGACATCGATGCCGGCCGCATCGCGGAGCTGCGCGGTGGCCGCGATCACACGCTGGAGATGGAGGCCGACGAGCTGGCCGAAGCCACGCATCTGCAGTACGGCAGCGATCCTTCGCTGCTCGATGCCTGCAACGTCTATATCGTCACCGTGCCGACCCCGATCGATGCATACGAGCAGCCCGACCTGGAGCCCCTGCGTTCGGCGACACGGCTGATTGCCAGTCATCTTCGCGCCGGCGATCTGGTGATCTACGAGTCCACGGTGTACCCCGGCACCACCGAGGAAGTGTGCGTGCCGCTGCTGGAACAGGGTTCGGGCCTGGGCTTCAACGAAGACTTCTATTGCGGCTACAGCCCGGAACGGGTCAGTCCCGGTGACCGCCAGCGGCGCCTGGCCGACATCCGCAAGATCACGTCTGGTTCGACCCCGGAAGTCGCTGCGGTGATCGATGGTCTCTACCAGCGCATCATCGACGCCGGTACGTTCCCGGCGCCGTCGATGCGCGTGGCCGAAGCAGCCAAGGTGGTCGAGAACATCCAGCGCGACGTCAACATCGCGCTGGTCAACGAGCTGGCGCTGATCTTCGACCGGCTCGGCATCGATACCCAGGACGTACTGGACGCCGCCGGCAGCAAGTGGAATTTCCTGCCGTTCCGGCCAGGCCTGGTTGGCGGTCACTGCATCGGCGTCGATCCGTACTATCTGCTGCACAAGTCCGAAAGCGTGGGCTACCACCCGGACCTGATCCACACCGCGCGGCAGGTCAACAACCGCGTCGGCGAGCACGTGGCGGCGCGCGTGCTGGCGATGCTGGCCGAGCGTGGCCGTGCACCGGCGGAGGCACGCATCCTGGTGCTGGGCGTGACCTTCAAGGAGGATTGCCCGGACCTGCGCAACAGCCGCGCGCTGGAACTGGCCCAGCGCCTGCGCGATGCGGGGGCGCAGGTGGAGGTGAGCGACCCGTGGGTCGGCCCGGCGGCATTGACCGGCGAGGGCCTGGATTGGCTGGCCGAACCCGGGGCAGGGCGCTATGACGCGGTGGTGCTGGCGGTGGCCCACGCCCGTTTCAAGGCAATGGATGAAGACGCAATCCGGGCGCTGCTGGCGCCAGGCGGCCTGGTCTACGACGTCAAATCGGCCTGGCCGCGCAACGTGGTTGACGATCGTTTGTAAGCCTTGGCAGCGAGCGGCGCGGTAGACTCGGGAACAGTTGCAACCGAGGAAAGCCATGCACCGGTACATCGTCTACCTGCTCGCCATCCTGATGTTCCCGATATGCCTGTGGCTGGCCACGATCTGGCCGGCCTGGTACTGGGGCGTCGGCCTGACTGCCGCGATGGTGGCATTGGGGACCTGGGACCTGCTGCAGAAACGCAGCACGCTGCGCCGCAACTATCCGGTGATGGCGCACTTCCGCTACGGGCTGGAATCGATCGGCCCGGAGATCCGCCAGTACTTCGTGCAGAGTGACCTGGAGGATGTGCCGTTCTCGCGCCAGCAACGTGCACTGATCTACCAGCGCGCCAAGAACGAGATGGACACGGTGCCGTTCGGTACCCTGCGCAGCACCTATGCGGTGGACTACGAGTGGATCAACCATTCGCTGGCGCCAACCGCCATCGCCAAGCATGACTTCCGCGTGCTGGTCGGTCCGAACTGTGCCAAGCCCTATTCGGCCAGCGTGTTCAACATCTCGGCGATGAGCTTCGGTTCACTGTCGGCCAATGCCATCCGCGCACTGAACGAAGGCGCACGGCGTGGTGGTTTCTACCACGACACCGGCGAAGGTTCGATCTCGCCCTATCACCGTGAGATGGGCGGCGATCTGGTCTGGGAAATCGGCTCGGGCTACTTCGGTTGCCGCGACGAGAAGGGTGGTTTCAGCGAGGAACGCTTCGTTGCCAATGCCACCCATGACCAGGTCAGGATGATCGAGATCAAGCTGTCGCAGGGTGCCAAGCCGGGTCATGGCGGCGTGCTGCCAGCGCCGAAGGTGACTGCCGAGATCTCGGTGACCCGTGGCGTGCCGATGGGCGTGGACTGCGTGTCGCCGTCGCGTCACTCGGCGTTCTCGACACCGGTCGAGCTGCTGCAGTTCGTCGCCCGCCTGCGCGAGCTGTCCGGTGGCAAGCCGGTCGGTTTCAAGCTGGCGATCGGCCACCCGTGGGAGTGGTTCGGCATTGCCAAGGCGATGCAGGAAACCGGGTTGCTGCCGGATTTCATCGTGGTGGACGGTGCCGAAGGGGGCACCGGCGCGGCGCCGGCCGAGTTCGTCGATCATGTCGGCGTGCCGATGCACGAAGCGCTGCTGCTGGTGCACAACACCCTGGTCGGCCTCGATCTGCGCGAGCGCATCCGCATCGGTGCAGCCGGCAAGATCACCAGTGCGTTCGACATCGCGCGCACCATCGCGCTGGGTGCCGACTGGTGCAATGCCGGCCGCGGCTTCATGTTCGCGCTGGGCTGCATCCAGTCGTTGAGCTGCCATACCGACAAGTGCCCCACCGGCATCGCGACCCAGGACCCGGCGCGCTGGAAGCATCTGGATGCACCGGACAAGGCCACCCGTGTGTACAGCTACCACGAGCACACGCTGCATGCCTTGAAGGAACTGCTGTGTGCCGCGGGCCTGAACGACCCGGCGGAACTGGGTCCGGAGCATATCCTGCGTCGGGTTTCGCCTGTTGAGATCCGTTCGCTGGCCTCGCTGTACCGCTACCTGGAACCGGGCGAGCTGCTGCACAAGGTGCCGGACCACGCCGTGTTCCATGCGTTCTGGGCCGATGCGCGCAGCGATTCCTTCCAGCCGCCGCCGAAGATCCAGGCGCTGCGGGCCAGCAAGTCGCGATAACGTGTTGCTGTAGAACCGAGCCCATGCTCGGCTGCTTCTCTCATCGCGATGTTGGAACGAAGAACCGTCGAGCATGGCTCGACGCTGCAAGGAGATGCCATGCGGTTCCGGATCGGCACCACGGATGACGTGGCCACGCTGTGGGCGTTGCGCACGCGTTGCGTGCGCGAGACCTGCAGCAGCCATTATCCGCCCGAAGTGATTGCGCCCTGGTCGGCCTCGCCGCCGCCGTCGCAGTACGCGCGGTTGCTGGGGCAGGGCGGCTGCGTGGTGGCCGAGGATGGGCAGGGCGGCCTTCTTGGCTTCGGTGTGTTCGATGCCGATGCCAATGAAGTCGACGCGTTGTTCGTTGATCCTGATCGTGGCGGCCAGGGAATCGGCCAGGCGCTGATGCAGCGCCTGCTGGCAATGGCCGATCGTGAGCGTGAGGTGGTGCTGTCGGCCTCGCTCAACGCGGTGCCGTTCTACCAACGGCAGGGATTCATCAGCGTGCGCGAAGAGGTCTATCCGCATCCCAGCGGCGTGGCGCTGGCTTCGGTGAGCATGCGCAGGCCATGGTGAGCGCCCGGGGACTGTAAGGCAGTCGAGGATGGCTCGACTCTACAATGCAGGCGTCACCGCCCGGCCAGCCACCTGATTACGCCCTCGGCGGCACGCAGGCCACTGGCGTAGCACGCGGTCAACAGGTAGCCACCTGTAGGCGCCTCCCAGTCCAGCATCTCGCCGGCGCAGAACACGCCGGGCACGGCCCGCAGCATCAGGCCATCATCCAGCGCATCCAGGCGCACGCCGCCGGCGGTGCTGATCACCTCGGCCATCGGCCGGGGACGCAGCAGGCGCAGCGGCAGGCGCTTGAGCGTAGCCGCCACGGCAGGCAGGTCGTTGCCGGCTTCCTTACCCAGAATCTCGAACACCAGTGCGGCCTTCACCGCATCAAGGCCCGCCTGGCGACGCAGGTGCTCGCCGAAGCTGCGGCCCTTGCGCGGGCGTGACAGATCGGCCAGCAGGCGCGCCTCGTCGCGGCCCGGCACCAGATCCAGCCACAGCATCGCGTGGCCATCGCGGTTGATGGTCTCGCGCAGGTCCGCCGCCAACGCATAGATCAGGCTGCCTTCGATGCCGTACTCGCTGGCCACGCATTCGCCCTGCAGCGACTGTGGCTGTCCGGCCAGGTCGATCCAGTGCGCGACCACCGGCTTCAGCGGTGCACCGGCATTGCGCTGGGCGAAGAACGGGGTCCAGTCCACGTCGAAGCCGCAGTTGGCTGACTGCAGTGGCGTGATGTCCACGCCACGGGCCTGCAGCGGGGCAACCCAGGCGCCGTCGCTGCCCAGCTGCGGCCAGCTGCCGCCGCCCATCGCCAACACGGTGGCATCGGCGTGGACATCGATCTCGCCGGCTTCGGTGGCGAAGCGCAGCGCGCCGTCGTTGCTCCAGCCGATCCAACGGTGGTTGGCATGCAGGCGCACGCCCTGTTCCTTCAGCCGGCGCACCCAGCCACGCAGCAGCGGCGCGGCCTTGCGGTCGACCGGGAACACGCGGCCGGAGCTGCCCACATAGGTCTCCACGCCAAAACCGCCGGCCCAGTCGCGCAATGCCTGCGCATCGAAGCCATCCAGCCAGCGGCCCACGGTCGTGGACTGCTCGCGGTAGCGGCTGTCGAACAGCGGACGCGGATCGGAATGGGTAAGGTTGAGCCCGCCCTTGCCGGCGATCAGGAACTTGCGGCCGGGCGAACCTTTGGCCTCGTACAGGTCCACCTCCAGACCGGCGGCGCGCAGGCGCTCGGCGGCGAACAGGCCGGCCGGGCCGCCGCCGATGACGGCGACCCGCGGAAGCGGTGCGGCATTACGGTTTGACATCGAGCAGCTCGACATCGAACACCAGCGACGAGCCGGCCGGAATCGGGCCAACCCGGCGGTCGCCGTAGCCGTAATCCGGCGGGATCATCAGGGTGCGCTTGCCGCCGACCTTCATGCCGGCCACGCCCTCATCCCAGCCGCGGATGACCTGGCCGGCGCCGAGTGCGAAGGTGAACGGTTCGCCGTGCTTGAAGGAGCTGTCGAAGGTCTTGCCGTGCTTGGTTTCGGTGCGGTTGTCGTAGATCCAGCCGGTGTAGTGCACGGTGACCTTGCTGCCGGCAACGGCTTCGGTGCCGGTGCCGGGCACGGTATCGATGCGCTCAAAGGTGGTCAGGGTGCCGCCGGGCGGTGGGCCGGACGGTTCGGTTGTGCAGCCAGCGGCGGCGAGGGACAGCAGCAGGGGAAGCAGCAGGCGGCGCATCGGGCGTCTCCGGAAGGGCGCAGGGCGAGGGCGGCAAGGGTAGCGCATCGGCGCCAGGTATCATGGGGGCATGGCAAAACTCCTGCTCAATCTGCGCAATGTCGGCGACGACGAATATGCCGATGTCTGCACGCTGCTCGACCAGCACGGCATCGCCTGGTATCGCACCGAACCCAGCCCCTGGGGCATCTCCAATGGTGGCCTGTGGCTGCGCGAGGACGCTGATCATCCACGAGCGAAGGCGCTGATGGCGGAATACCAGGCCGAACGCGGGCCGCGCATCCGTGCCGAGCGTGAGCAGGCATTGCGTGATGGCACGGCGGAGACCTTCGGCAGCCTGTTCCGGCGGCGGCCGGTCTACGTGGTGCTGGTGCTGCTGGGGATGGCCGGTGCGGCGGCGCTGGTGCTGCTGCCGTTCGTGCTGTTGCGGGGGTAATGGGGCTTCTGGCCGGGTTGCACCCGGCACCCGCAGACGCAACGGCAACAGCAACGTCAAAAGCCGGGCTTCAGTGGGAGGGCGGGGCGGTGTGGACAGGCGGGGGACGGCAAAAGCTGCTCCTGCGTGCCTCGTAGAGCGCCATCCATGGCGCTCTGCGCCCCCGCCTGCCCACACCGCCCCACCCATGACAGATTCCGGTTGTTTGCCGGGCTTGGGGTCGGGTCCCTCTGCTGCGCAGAGGGCTCTGACCCCTGAATCTGCCCGGAGGGGCGGGAGGCGCTAAAATGCCAGGATGATCGCCAATACCGCTGCCTATCATTTCGCCGTCATCGACGCTCCCCAGGCCCTGTGCGACCAGTTGCTGGCGCGTGCCGAGGCGGCGCAGTTGCGGGGCACGATCCTGGTGGCGGGCGAGGGGCTGAACCTGTTCCTGGCGGGTGCGCCGGAGGCGGTCGAGGGTTTCTACGCGGCGCTGCGTTCTGACGTGCGGTTTGCCGATATGCGGGTCAAGACCAGCTTCAGTGAACATCAGCCGTTCGCGCGGCTGAAGGCCAAGGTGAAGGACGAGATCATCAGCTTCCGCCGTGACGACGGTCAGCCGCTGGACTATCCGCGCGCGCCGGCGGTCGATCCGGCCACGGTGCAACGCTGGTTGCGGCAGGGGCATGACGACGCCGGCAAGCCGGTGGTGATGCTCGATACCCGCAACCTGCAGGAAGTGGAGTACGGCACCTTCAAGGATGCGCTGGTGCTGCCGATTCACAAGTTCACCGACCTGCCCGAGGCGCTGGCGCCGCACCGCGAGGCGCTGAAAGACAGCACCGTGGTCAGTTTCTGCACCGGCGGCATCCGCTGCGAGAAGGCGGCGCTGTGGATGGTCAACGACGGCATGGACAACGTGCTGCAGCTGGACGGTGGCATCCTCGGTTACTTCGAGGAGGTGGGCGGCGAAGGCTACGAGGGGCGTTGCTTCGTGTTCGATGAGCGCGTGGCACTGGATGCCGAGCTGAAGCCGATGGTCGACCAGCCGCTGCCGGAGCCGCGCCCCAGCGCGTTCTGACGCTTCCGCGGTAGAGCCGGCCGCTGGCCGGCTGCGAAGCCATCTACCTGTATGCCGGCCAGCGGCCGGCACTACCAATCGCGCTTGGCGCGGATCAGGGCACCCCGGATCGGCCCGGTCAGCCCTGAACCCGCCACACGGGAATCAGCATTCCGCCACCGTCACTGGCCGCGGCGCCTGGCCGACCCCATGCATGGGGGATCCTGTGACGGAAAAACGCCTGATGATCCCGTTGTCGATCCTTGACCTGGCCCCGGTCTGCGAGGGCAGTGACACCACCGCCGCTTTCGCCAACATGCTGGAACTGGCCCAGCACGCCGATGCGCTGGGCTACCGCCGCTACTGGCTGGCCGAACACCACAACATGCCGGGCATCGCCAGTGCGGCCACCGCCGTGCTGATCGGCCACGTCGCCGGTGGCACAAAGCGCATCCGCGTCGGTGCCGGCGGCATCATGCTGCCCAACCATGCCCCGCTGCAGGTGGCCGAGCAGTTCGGCACGCTGGCTTCGCTGTATCCGGACCGCATCGACCTCGGCCTGGGCCGTGCACCCGGTACCGACCAGCCGACCGCGCGTGCGCTGCGCCGCTACTTCGACAGCGCCGACCAGTTCCCGCAGGACGTGCGCGAGCTGCTGCATTACTTCGAGCCGGTACAACCCGGGCAGGCGGTGCAGGCGGTTCCGGGTGGCGGCCTGCGGGTGCCGACCTGGATCCTCGGTTCGAGCCTGTTCGGTGCGCGCATGGCCGCCTCGATGGGCCTGCCGTATGCGTTCGCCTCGCACTTCGCACCCGACGCGATGGATGAAGCCCTTGCCGTGTACCGCCGCGAGTTCCGCCCCTCGGCCACGCTGAAGCAGCCGCACGCGATGCTGGCCCTGAACGTCGTTGCCAGCGACAGCGAAACCGAATCGCGGCGCCTGTTCACCAGCCAGCAGCAGAGTTTCGTGAACCTGCGTCGCGGCCGACCGGGCAAGATTCCGGCACCGATCGACGACATCGAGTCCTTCTGGGAGCCGCACGAAAAACTGGGCGTGGAGCGGGCGCTGGCCTGCACCGTGCTGGGCGATCCGCAGCAGGTGGCGGAGGGCATTGCCGCGTTCGTCGAACGGCACAAGCCCGACGAGCTGATGGTCACCGCCAACCTGTACGACCACCGCGCGCGCCTGCGGTCGTTCGAACTCACCATGCAGGCCTGGCACGCCCGCCACGCGGGCTGAACAATTGCGTCACGGCCCATTGCGGCCGAACCGCGTCTGATGGGGGCTCATATCGAAGGAGCCCCCACATGGCCGACACCCGTGCCGAACACATCGCCCAGCTGGCCGAACTGATCAAGGACGTGGAGGTGGCGATGTTCACCACCACCGGCGTCGACGGCCGCCTCTACAGCCGGCCGTTGGCCACCCAGCAGGTCGCCTTCGACGGTGACCTGTGGTTCGTGATCACCGGCGACAGCCCCAAGGTGGCCGAGATCGCGCTCGACCCGCGGGTCAACGTGGCGTATGCCTCGCCCTCGAAGAACACCTATGTGTCGGTGGCGGGGCGGGCACGCGTGGTCGACGATCGCGCGAAGATCGAGGCGCTGTGGTCACCGGCGATGAAGCTGTTCTTCCCCGGTGGCAAAGATGACCCCAACCTTCGCCTGATCCATGTGCGCGCCGACAGTGCCGAGTACTGGGACGGTCCGGGCACGCTGCTGGGCAAGGCGTTGACGTTCGTGCTGTCGGCGGTGCAGGACGAACCGGCGGCGTTGGCCGACAACGGGTTCATCGACCTTCGGTGATGACCGATGTCCGGTATGGGTAGTGCCGGCCGCTGGCCGGCAAACCTGGAAACGTGGCAGCCGGCCAGCGGCCGGCTCTACCGGATTCCGGCTCAGAACCAGCGCTGGAACAGTTCCACCGTATAGCCCACCAGCTGCCCCGAGCTGAAACCGAAGAAGGCGATTGCCGCCAGCGCCGCGATCCAGTTGAACAGCATCAGCGCGCCATCGCGCTCCAGCAGCGCCAGCGCGAACAGCAGCAACTGGAAGCCGAACAGGAAGTTGGTGAAGGGAATCGGCAGCGACAGCAGCAGGCCCAGCAGCACCAGCAGCAGGCCGGTGAAGGCGTGGGCGGGCAGCGGTGTCAGCAGCTGCGGCAGGCGCGGTTTCAGCATCTTGTCCAACCGCCGCAGCGGGCGGTCGATGCGGTCCAGGAAACGGTGCATGGTGCCGCGCTTCGGCCCGCGCCGGGCAATGAAGCCGGGCAGCCAGGGACGGCGCAGGCAGCACAGCATCTGCAGGCCGATCAGGATCACCAGCGGCCCGCTGACCGCACCGCCCATGCCCGGAATCGGAATGAACGACGGCAGGATCGCCACGAACAGGAACACGCCGAACGCGCTCTGCTGCAGGTTGCACAGGATCCGGCCAAGCGGCATGTGCTCGGCCGGATCACCGGAGGCAAACATCTCCAGCAGGGTGCGGATGCCCTCGTTGCGGTAGGTCGGGCGCTCGGCGCCCGGACCCTGGCCGGCCTCAGGCGGTGAGCTCATCGGCCTGCTCGTCGGACAACGTGCGCAGCAGCAGCTTGTCCACGCGCGCACCGTCGAGGTCGACCACTTCGAAGCGCCAGCCAGCCCAGTCGAAGTACTCGCCCGCGTGCGGAATGCGGCCGAAGTAATGGATGCACATGCCGGCCAGCGTGTAGTAGTCGCCGTCCTCGGCGTCGGGCAGGTCGTTGCTGCCGATCAGTTCGCGCACGTCTTCGATCGGCAGCGATCCGTCCACCAGCAGCGAGCCGTCTTCGCGGGTCACCACCAGCGCGTCCTCGTCGGCGTTCTCCACCGCCTGCAGACGGCCAACCACTGCGCCCATCAGGTCGCTGATGGTCACCAGGCCCTGGATCTCGCCGTACTCGTCCACCACCAGTGCCATCGACTGCTGTTCCTCGCGGAAGATTTCCAGCAGCTTCATCGCGTGGGTCGATTCGGAGACGTACAGGGGTTCGCGCAGGGTCTGGAACAGCGCGTTGTCGCCGCGAGCCATGCGCGTGGCCAGCGATTTCAGTTCGAGCACGCCGACCACGTCCATGTCGTTGTCGCGGTACACCGGGTACCGGGAGAACTCGTGTTCGGCCATGATTTCCAGGTTGCGCTCCAGCCCGGCCTGGGTATCCAGCCACGCGATGCGGTTGCGCGGGGTCATCAGGCTGTCGGCGGTGCGGTCGCCCAGGCGCATGACGCGGTTCATCATGTCGCGCTCGTGGGCATCGATCACGCCGGCCTCGTGGCTTTCGGCGACCAGCATGCGGATCTCTTCTTCGGTCACCGAGGCGACTTCATCCTTGCCCAGGCCGAACAGGCGCAGCACCAGCTGGGTGGTCCTGGACAGCAGCCAGACGAAGGGCAGGGCGAGCTTGGCCAGCCAGCTCATCGGCATCGCGACCAGGCCGGCAATGGCCTCCGAACGGGTCAGCGCCAGGCGCTTGGGCACCAGTTCGCCGAAGATCAGCGTGATGAAGGTGATCAGGCTGACCGCCAGCGCGGTGCCGATGTTGCCGGCGTAAGCGAAGCCCGGCATCAGACCCTGGATCCAGCCGGCGAAGGCTTCGCCCAGCGCTTCACCACCGAGGTAGCCGGTCAGCACGCCGATCACGGTGATGCCGATCTGCACGGTGGACAGGAAGCTCTCCGGCTTCTCGGACAGTTCCAGCGCCTTGGCGGCGCGCTTGGAGGTGGCAGCCATCTGCTTCAGGCGGCTCTTGCGCGAGGTCATGACCGACATCTCGGACA
This sequence comes from Stenotrophomonas sp. YJH_SMC_120, assembly GCF_059368675.1. Lineage (NCBI taxonomy): Bacteria > Pseudomonadati > Pseudomonadota > Gammaproteobacteria > Lysobacterales > Lysobacteraceae > Stenotrophomonas > Stenotrophomonas sp. YJH_SMC_120. The sequence goes on along the minus strand of NZ_JCAFRY010000001.1, from coordinate 166,408 downwards.
TGGCGAAGAAGCCGTTCAACAGAACAAGCGCGAAGACAATCAGGATCATTTCAAACACGGGCGTCGTCCCCGGTTGGTGGCAGGGAGGGCGGGTGCTTGCGATGGCGGCAGGCGCTCAGGAACGGGGTCCGGCGCGGCGCTGGGGGATAAGGGTCGTCGTCCATAAGGTGCGCCCGAAGGCGCGCTGGCATCTTAGCAAAGGGGCGTGGCAGGGTGGCAACCGCCTGTTCAGGTTTGGGGTCTCGATGCCCGGAAAGGGGGCGGGGATACCCGAGATGGTCATCTAGCCGTCATAATTCCGTCTGGTGCCGTCCTTCCCGCGACGGCTGACAGGTTTCTCAATGTTCTCTCTGCAGACCATTTTCGGTTCCGGCAAACAGTTCTACACCCTGCTCGATGAGGCTGCCGTCGCGGCCTCCGACGCCGCCAAGGCGCTGCATTCCATGCTGCGCGAGGCCGACCGCCAGCCCGCGCTGGACGCCTTCAAGCTGGCTCGCCTGCGCGAACGCGCGGCCTCGGACAAGATCAGCCAGGCGCTGGTGGACAGCTTCATGACCCCGATCGAGCGTGAAGACATCGAAGCGCTGGGCTCGGCCCTGTACAAGATTCCGAAGCAGATCGAGAAGTTCGCCGATCGCTATTCGCTGGCCACGACCCATCTGGAACACATCGACTTCGCGCCGCGCGCGGCGATGCTGGAACAGGCCGCCGGCGTGGTGGTGGAGATGGTGGCCGACCTGCGCCACATGAACCTGGACCGGATGACCGCGCTGAACGAGAAGCTGCGCTCGCTTGAGAACGAGGCCGACCGCCTGATGCTCGAGCTGTACCGCGACATCTATTCCGGCCGCCTGGACAACCTGCAGATGTTCCTGCTGAAGGAATTCTTCGAGATCCTGGAAAAGGCCATCGACCGTTGCCGCGAGGCCGGCGTGGTTGCGTACCAGATCGTGTTGAAGAACAGCTGACGGACGCCGCCGCATGTTGACCCTTGTCCTGGTGGTGATCCTGGCCGCACTCGTCTTCGAGTTCATCAACGGCTTCCACGACACCGCCAATTCCATTGCCACCGTGGTCGCGACCAAGGTGCTCTCGCCTGGCTGGGCGGTGATGCTGGCCGCCTTCATGAATCTCATCGGTGCGCTGACCGGCACCGCGGTGGCGCTGACCATCGCTTCGGGCCTGCTCAACACCAACGTGGTCGAGGTCACCCCGCAGGTAATCCTGTGCGCGCTGCTGGGCGGCATCATCTGGAACCTGATCACCTGGTGGAAGGGCCTGCCGTCCTCGTCCTCGCATGCGCTGATCGGTGGCCTCTGCGGCGCCGGCCTGGCGGCCGCCCACAACAACTGGGACGCGCTGATCTGGTCCGAGCGCCTGGGCAGCTGGGCGCAGAACAAGGGCCTGCTGTGGAAGGTGTTCGTGCCGATGATCACCTCGCCGATCGCCGGCTTCCTGCTCGGCATCGTGGTGATGGTGCTGCTGTGGGGCCTGATTGCCGGCCTGGCCAGGATCGGTGGCGCCATCGGCCGCTTGGCCCGCCCGCGCATCGTCAACGCGTTCTTCGGCAAGGCGCAGATCGCCTCGGCGGCCTACATGGGCTTTGCCCACGGCCACAACGATGCGCAGAAGACCATGGGCATCATCGCCATGACACTGATCGGTGCAGAAGCCGCCGGCGCACTGGATGACCTGCCGTCCTGGCTGGCCTTCATGCACCCGGATGCGCATGCCGGTGACGGCATCGCGATGTGGATCGTGCTGACCTGTGCGGTGGTGATGGCTGCCGGTACCGCCTCGGGTGGCTGGAAGATCATCAAGACCCTGGGCCACAAGATGGTCAAGCTGCACCCGATCCACGGCTTCGCCGCGGAGACCAGCTCGGCCACCATCCTGACCCTGGCCGCCCACTTCGGCATGCCGGTCTCGACCACGCACAGCATCTCCACTGCGATCATGGGCGTCGGCTTCGCCAAGAACCCGCGCTCGCTGAAGTTCGGCGTGATCGAACGCATCGTCTGGGCCTGGATCCTGACCATCCCGGCAGCCGGCGGCTGTGCGTACCTGATCCTGAAGCTGTTCGAGCTGTTCGGCTGGACCTGATCGCCACGCCAGGGTTGCAAACGAAAAAGCCCGCCGGTATCCGGCGGGCTTTTTCATGGGCAGAGAATTCTTCCGCACACATCGTGTCGACCAAGGTCGACACCTACCAGAGCAGAAACAGGGATCCGGTCCCGTGCCGACCAACGGTCGGCACCCACCAACAGCAGCGGGAACCTGTCAGCGGCGGGGTGGGGTGGATATGCAGGACCGTTGGCGCCATGGATGGCGCCATCGAGCCCCCATGGACGGGTTTACGGCGTGTCCTGCATATCCACCCCACCTCGCCAGCCCACGGAAATCCGGCTTTCGACGTTGCCGTTGCCGTTGATCCGGCGGGTGCCGGGCCGCAGGCCCGGCCGAACCCCTCAATTACGCTGGAACAGCGCCTGCACATCCTTCCGGAACGCCGCCTGGCTGTCCGCCCGGCTGTAGAACATGTGCCCGCCCGGATAGCTCCGCACCTGCACCCGGTCCGGGTTGCTGCCCATCGCCGGCATCTGGTCCACCGTCAGGATCGAACCCATGAACGGGCACGACAGGTCGTTCCAGCCATGCACGATCAGCACCTGCAGATGCGGATCGATCGCCACCGCCTGGCGCAGCTGGGTCACCGCACCCTGGCGCAGCTCGCCGTTGCGGTCCCACAAACGATTCACGTCGTAGTTCAGCGCCTGGTAGCGTGCATCCACCTTCCAGCCGACCACGCGCGTCACGAAGTCGACCATCGCCGTGGTGGTCGGCGCAATGATGCTGTCCAGCAGCGGATCATTGGCGCGCTGCTCCGGGTCATTCGGGAATGGATCGAACGCGGTCACATTGGAGTCGTAGCGGCTGCCCAGCGTGCCCTTGTCGCGGAATACTTCGCGCAGGTAGGCCTGGGTTTCAAGACGGCCACCGGCACGGCGCACGAACTGCGGGTCAAGCCCGGTCAGCTCGGTCACCCGGCGCAGCATCGCCTCGGTCGCCTGCGGATCGCTGCGGCCCTTCATCAACGCGGTGGCGTAATCGCCACGGGTGTACTCCACCACCTCGCGCATTGCCGCGTCGGTGAGCCTGCCCTGGCGCTCCAGGTGCGCCGCGGCGATTGACGGCAGCGTCTGCATCCATGCCATCGGCGAGACGTCGGCGTTGTCTTCCAGCGTCGGGCTCAGGTACGGCGAGACCAGTACCAGGCCGTTCATCGCCACGCCCAGCCGGGTCTGCAGGAAATGGGTGATGCGCGGGCCGCGATAGCCGCCGTAGCTCTCGCCGGTCAGGTACTTGCGTGACGCCATGCGCTGGTTGCGCAGCAGCCAGTCGTAGATCGAGCGCGACAGGTACTCGATGTCGGCGCCGGGGTTGTACAGCTGCTTCTTCGCCTCGTCATCGCCGATGCGCGCGCGGCTGAAACCAGTGCCGACCGGGTCGATGAATACCAGGTCGGTGAAATCCAGCCAGGTGCCCGGGTTGTCATGCAGGGTGGCGGGCGCCGAGGCGCTGTCGCCTTCCGAACCGAAGGTGACCACCTTGGGCCCGATCGCGCCCATGTTGAGGTACACCGACGAGGCACCGGGCCCGCCATTGAGCGCGAACGTCACCGGCCGGTCCTTGCCCGGCATCGTGTACGCAGTGAACACCACATCGGCGATGACCTTGCCCTTCTCATCGCGCACCGGCAGGGTGCCGACGGTGGCGGTGTAGTCCAGGGTGCGGCCGGCCAGGCGCATGCTCTGGCGCGCCGACGCATCGGCGGGCAGCGCAGGCGCGTCGGTCCTGTCGTCTTTCGAATCGGGCTTGGTGTCAGCGGCGGGCGCGGCCAGCACGCTGGTGGGGGCGATGAGCAGGCCGACGCAGAGCGCGGCAGTGTGCAGCAGGGACTTCATGGCACCGGATCGGCAGCGGAAGGGGGTTCCGATGCTAGGCCGGTGGAGCACCACGCCGTATGTGTCCAAAGGCATGGCCACGTTCTGCAGCGGCTTGCGGCCAGATTGGATCAAACGGGCAGGGCGGCTGCCGCTTCGTCGTTGGCCAGCAGGCCATAGACGGCCGAGTCCGAAAGCTCGCCCTGAATGCGCCAGCGCTGGCGTAGCACCCCCTCGCGGTGGAAGCCGAGGCGGTCAAGCACATGTGCCGAGGGTACGTTGCGTGGATCGATCTCGGCTTCGATGCGGTGCAGGTGCAGGGTGTGGAACAGATAGCCCAGCATCTGCTGCAGGGCCTCATGCATGTAGCCCTGGCCCTGGCGGTCGGGCGCCAGCAGATAGCCGATCTCGGCCCGCATGGCCTCACGATCAATGGCGAATGCGACGCAGACGCCCAGCAGTGGGCCGTTGGGTGATTCGCGCAGGGCCAGCTTCAACTGGGTGCCGATCGCGTGCGCGGCAAGATCGTCGTCGATCTGTTCGCGGGCTTCGGCCGGTCGTGTCCAGGCCGGATGGTTCCACCAGCGCATCACGTCCGGATTGGATTGCAGCGCGAAAAGCGCGGCCGCGTCGTCACGGCGGATCGGGCTCAGCACCAACCGCGCGCTGTGCAGCGGCAGGGCGGGGAACAGCAGCGAGTGGCTGGCCAATACGATGGTCCACACGGGTGGACGCGCATTATGCCGCCGCCGGGTTTGCCGATGGCGGCGTAATGCCAAGGGCGCATGAGCCGGTAATGCCGGCCGCTGGACGGCAGTCGAGGTTGCCGGCCAGCAGCCGGCACTACCGGGCAACCGGGTCAGAGCCCTTTGCCACAAAGGGATCCGACCCCGTGCCGGGATCAGACTTCCAGCGACGCCAGGTCGCCCTTGCTCTCCAGCCAGCCCTTGCGGTCGGAGGCGCGCTTCTTGGCCAGCAGCATGTCCATCAGCGAGCTCGTCTGCTCGCGATCGTCCACGGTCAGCTGCACCAGGCGGCGCGTATCCGGGTGGATGGTCGATTCGCGCAGCTGCGGCGGATTCATCTCGCCCAGGCCCTTGAAGCGGGTCACGTTGATCGCGCCCTTGATCTTCTCGCGTTCGATCTTGTCCAGCATCGAGCGCTTTTCTTCCTCGTCCAGGGCGTAGAACACCTGCTTGCCCACGTCGATGCGGAACAGCGGCGGCATCGCCACGAACACGTGGCCGGCATCGACCAGCGCCGGGAAGTGCTTCAGGAACAGTGCGGTCAGCAGCGTTGCGATGTGCAGGCCGTCGGAGTCCGCGTCGGCCAGGATGATGACCTTGCCGTAACGCAGGCCGCTGATGTCGTCCTTGCCGGGGTCGCAGCCGATGGCGATGGCCAGGTTGTGTACTTCCTCCGAGGCCAGCACGCTGTTGGACGAGACTTCCCAGGTGTTCAGGATCTTGCCGCGCAACGGCATGATGGCCTGGAAGTCCTTGTCGCGGGCCTGCTTGGCGCTGCCCCCTGCCGAGTCACCTTCCACCAGGAACAGCTCGGTGCGCGACAGGTCCTGGCTGATGCAGTCGGCCAGCTTGCCGGGCAGGGCCGGGCCCTGGGTGACCTTCTTGCGGACGACCAGCTTCTCGGTCTTCAGGCGTGCGCTGGCGCGCTCGATGGCGATCTGCGCGATTTTCTCGCCCAGCTCGACGTTCTGGTTCAACAGCAGGCTGAAGGCATCGTGGGCGGCGCCTTCAACGAAGCCGGCGGCCTGGCGCGAGGACAGGCGTTCCTTGGTCTGGCCACTGAACTGCGGGTCGGTCATCTTCAGCGACAGCACGAACGACACGCGGTCCCACACGTCTTCGGGGGCCAGCTTGACGCCGCGCGGCAGCAGGTTGCGGAAGTCGCAGAACTCGCGCAGCGCCTCGGTCAGGCCGGTACGCAGGCCGTTGACGTGGGTGCCGTGCTGGGCGGTGGGAATCAGGTTGACGTAGCTTTCCTGCACCAGCTCGCCTTCCGGCAGCCAGGCCACGGCCCAGTCCACCACCTCGGTGTCCTTCTTCAGGTTGCCGACGAACAGGTCGGCCGGCAGCGATTCGCGTTCGCCCAGTTCCAGCTTCAGGTAATCGCGCAGGCCGTCTTCGTAGTACCAGGTGTCGACTTCACCGGTGGCCTCATCGGTCAGCTTGACCGTCAGCCCCGGGCACAGCACGGCCTTGGCACGCAGCAGGTGCTTCAGCGCGCGCACCGCGAACTTGGGCGTGTCGAAGTATTTCGGGTCAGGCCAGAAGCGCACGCGGGTGCCGGTGTTCTTCTTGCCGACACTACCGACCACTTCCAGCGGCGTGGCGCGGTCGCCGTTGCGGAAGGTGATGCGGTGCTCGGCACCTTCGCGCTTGATGTGCACTTCCACCAGGGTCGACAGCGCATTGACCACGCTGACGCCGACGCCATGCAGACCGCCGGAGAAGGTGTAGTTGTTGTTGCTGAACTTGCCGCCCGCATGCAGGCGGGTGAGGATCAGCTCGACACCCGGGATCTTCTCTTCCGGGTGGATGTCCACCGGCATGCCGCGGCCGTCATCGCTGACCTCCACGCTGCCGTCCTTGTACAGGGTGATCTCGATCGAGCGGGCGTGGCCGGCGAGGGCCTCGTCCACCGAGTTGTCGATCACTTCCTGCGCCAGGTGGTTCGGGCGCGCGGTGTCGGTATACATGCCGGGACGGCGCTTGACCGGGTCAAGGCCGGACAGGACTTCAATATCGGCGGCGTTATAGCGGGCGTTCATCTGTCTTCGAAAGCTTGGAGCGACGGGCAAGTGTGGGGTCTGGCACGGGATTTTGCACGCCTGCGGTTCAGTCTCGGCGACGCAGAGGGGGTAAAATGGCAGCCGCTGGAATCTGAATGCCGGCGACCCCCGTTGGGTCGAAACATCCAAGCCATACCGCGAGGAGGACCTCATGAAGAAGTTGCTGACCATTGCGATCCTGGCCGCTGCCGCCGTTGCAGTGCCGCTGGTGGTGGCGCAGAACGCCGGCCAGCCGGCCCCGCAGCAGGGTGGCCAGGCCGACAAGGCGCAGGCCGAAGCCGATGCCAAGGCCAAGCGCCGCGCCCAGGCCAATGCCGAAATGAAGGCGCAGGGCCAGCCGGCCCCGCAGCAGGAAGAGGAAGAAGAGGCGCGGAAGAAGAAGTAGTTCTTCCGCCCTCCGAAGCCCTTGCCGCAAGGGATTCGCCCCCCGACGCCCCGCCCAGCGGGGCGTTTCTTTTGGGTGATGGCCGCAACTGCCCCTTGGGTTGGCGGCCATCAATCTGTAAACTATGGCTTTCCGGGAGTAAGTGCGTGTCCACCCTTTGCGAATGGGCTGGCACGGCCATGCGTGGTCGCCAGCAATGCGGGTCGCAGGTGACGGTCGATTTGACCGGCACGGCCGCCCCGACCTCGCAGGGTGGTCCCCGTCCGGCGCCTGCCGCCGCACGGCCCAGCACCTCCCTCGCTGCCCCAGCGAACCGGAAAACCCCCTTCAAGCTCCATGCCCGCCCTCCGGGTGCGCGTGGTGCTGCCGTTTTCCATTTCCAGACAGGATGCTTGCAGCCATGACTCCCTTGATTTTCGTAACCGGCGGCGTGGTGTCCTCGCTCGGCAAAGGCATTGCCGCTGCGTCACTGGCCGCCATTCTCGAAGCCCGTGGCCTGAAGGTCACGATGATGAAGCTCGACCCGTACATCAACGTCGACCCGGGCACCATGAGCCCGTTCCAGCACGGTGAGGTCTACGTCACCGACGACGGCGCCGAGACCGACCTCGACCTGGGCCACTACGAGCGCTTCGTGCGCACCCGCCTGAGCCGCAAGAACTCGGTCACCACCGGCCGCATCTACGAGAACGTGATCCGCAAGGAGCGCCGTGGCGACTACCTGGGCGCGACGGTGCAGGTCATTCCGCACATCACCGACGAGATCCGCCGCTGCATCGATGAAGCCACCGAAGGCTACGACGTGGCGCTGGTCGAGATCGGCGGTACTGTCGGCGACATCGAGTCGCTGCCGTTCCTGGAAGCGATCCGCCAGGTGCGCACCGAGCGTGGCCCGGAGAAGGCGCTGTTCATGCACCTTACCCTGGTGCCGTACATCGGCGCCGCCGGCGAGCTGAAGACCAAGCCGACCCAGCATTCGGTGAAGGAGCTGCGCTCGATCGGCATCCAGCCGGACGTGCTGCTGTGCCGCTCCGAGCAGGCGGTGCCGGATTCGGAGCGCCGCAAGATCGCCCAGTTCACCAATGTCTCCGAACGCGCGGTGATCAGCGTGCCGGACGTGGACGTGCTGTACCGCATTCCGTCGGGCCTGCACGCGCAGGGCCTGGACGAGATCGTGGTCAACCAGCTGAAGCTGGCCGACAAGGCCGGCCCGGTCGACCTGTCGATGTGGGAAGACGCGGTCGACGCGACCCTGCATCCGCTGGACGAAGTGACCATCGCCGTGGTTGGCAAGTACGTCGATCACCAGGATGCCTACAAGTCGGTTGGCGAAGCCCTCAAACACGGTGGCCTGCGCCAGCGCACCAAGGTCAACCTGAAGTGGCTGGAAGCACAGGACCTGGAAGGCACCGACATGGCCGCACTGGCCGATGTCGACGGCATCCTGGTGCCGGGTGGTTTCGGTGACCGTGGTTTCGAAGGCAAGGTGTTGTCCTCGAAGTTCGCCCGCGAGCAGCAGGTGCCGTACTTCGGCATCTGCTACGGCATGCAGGCGGCCGTGGTCGACTACGCGCGCAACGTGGTCGGCCTGGAAGGTGCCAACAGCACCGAGAACGACCGCCAGTCGCCGAACCCGGTGATCGGCCTGATCACCGAATGGCGCACCGCGACCGGTGACGTGGAAAAGCGCGACGACAAGAGCGACCTCGGCGGCACCATGCGCCTGGGCCTGCAGGAACAGCGCCTGAAGCCGGGCACGCTGGCCCGCGAGCTGTATGGCAAGGACGTCGTCGCCGAGCGTCACCGCCACCGTTACGAGTTCAACAACCGTTACCGCACCCAGCTGGAAGATGCCGGCCTGGTGATCGCCGGCAAGTCGATGGACGACACCCTGGTGGAAGTGGTCGAACTGCCGCGCGACGCGCACCCGTGGTTCCTGGCCTGCCAGGCGCACCCGGAATTCCTGTCCACGCCGCGTGACGGCCATCCGCTGTTCATCGGTTTCATCCGCGCCGCACGCGAGCGCAAGGCCGGCGGCAAGCTGCTTTCCGAAGCGCGCGCCTGACTTGTGAATGGGGGCTTCGGCCCCCATCCTGCATGCTTCAACCCCCAGCGCACCGGCCCGACCGGTGCTGCGGACAACAAGGAAACGCCATGAAACTGTGTGGATTCGAGGTCGGGCTGGACCAGCCCCTGTTCCTGATCGCCGGCCCCTGCGTGATCGAGTCGATGCAGCTGCAGCTCGATACCGCCGGCAAGTTGAAGGAAGTCACCGACAAGCTCGGCGTCAACTTCATCTTCAAGTCCAGCTTCGACAAGGCCAACCGTACTTCGGGCACCGCGTTCCGTGGCCCGGGCATGGAAGAGGGCCTGAAGGTCCTGGCCGAGGTCAGGAAGCAGATCGGCGTGCCGGTGCTGACCGACGTCCACGAATACACCCCGATGGACGAAGTGGCCTCGGTGGTGGACGTGCTGCAGACCCCGGCGTTCCTGGTCCGCCAGACCGACTTCATCCGCAAGGTGTGCTCGGCCGGCAAGCCGGTCAACATCAAGAAGGGCCAGTTCCTGGCGCCGTGGGACATGAAGCCGGTCGTGGAGAAGGCCAAGGCCACCGGCAACGAGCAGATCATGGTCTGCGAACGTGGTGCCAGCTTCGGCTACAACAACCTGGTCAGCGACATGCGTTCGCTGGCGGTGATGCGCGACACCGGTTGCCCGGTGGTGTTCGACGCCACCCATTCGGTGCAGCTGCCGGGCGGGCAGGGCACCAGTTCCGGTGGCCAGCGCGAGCACGTGCCGGTGCTGGCGCGTGCCGCCGTGGCGGTGGGCATCTCCGGCTTGTTCGCCGAGACCCATCCGGATCCGTCCAAGGCGCTGTCCGATGGCCCCAATGCGTGGCCGCTGGACCAGATGGAAGCACTGCTTGAGACCTTGATGGAACTCGACGCAGTGACCAAGAAGCACGGCTTCTCGCGCTTCGCGTGAGTCGTGACCCGTGGCTGGCGCTGGAAACCCAGCGCCGCCGCCGGCATTGGAAACAGTGGCCGTGGGGCCTGATCGCACTGGGCCTGGCCGTGCTGTTCACTGTGGGCATGTTCGGTCTGGTGCTGATCGGTGCCGCGTCCGTGCGGCCGCCGGGTGATGGCAGCAGCGCACTCGATCTGCGCGCGTACTTCATTGCGCTGCTGGTGGCAGAGCTGCTCGGTGCAGTGGGATGCGTCGCTGCTGCTGTGCAGGCCTGGAGGCTGAATCGCGGCAAGGTGGCCGCTGGCCTGGCGATCATCCTGCTCTCGCTGTGGCTCGGCGCCCTGTTCTACGGAGTGCTTTGATGAATGCGACCACATCGGCGCGAGGCTGGCCCTGGGGCCTGATCGCCCTGGGGCTGTCCGTGTTGACCTGGATCGCCCTGGTGGTGGGCGTACTGGCCTTCACCGCCGGTTTCCGGCCGCCGGGGGACGGGAACAACGGCGTGCAGGCCACGCAATGGTGGTTGCTGGGCGCACTGGTCACGATGGTGCTGTCCTTCCTGGGCAGCCTGGTGGCGATGGTGCTGGCCTGGCGACGGCGGCGTGGCCCCAACCTGGCGGCGCTTGCTGGTGCATTGCTGGTGATGCTGGTGTCGATGGTCCTGATCGTGATCGGGTCCAGCTGGGGCTGAAGCCGCCCACGCCATTTGGCAAGTGGCGGGCAGCCGGGGATAATCACGCGGCATTCGTTTTGTCTCCCCCTCTCCAGACAGGTAACCGGTCCGACCATGAGCACGATCCGCAGCATCCACGCCCGTGAAATCCTCGACAGTCGTGGCAACCCCACGCTGGAAGCCGAAGTCATCCTGGAGGACGGTTCGTTCGGTCGTGCCGCGGTTCCCTCCGGCGCCTCGACCGGCACCAAGGAAGCGGTCGAGCTGCGTGACGGCGACAAGACCCGTTACCTGGGCAAGGGCGTGCGCAAGGCCGTCGACAACGTCAACACCACGATTGCCGCCGCGCTGAAGGGTTTTGAAGCCACCGACCAGGCCGGCCTCGACCGTCGCCTGATCGACCTCGACGGCACCGAGAACAAGGGCCGCCTGGGCGCCAACGCACTGCTGGGTGTTTCGATGGCCGCTGCGCACGCCGCCGCCGCATCGAACAAGCAGGCGCTGTGGCAGTACCTGGCCGCCAGGACCGGCGTGACCCCGTCGCTGCCGGTGCCGATGATGAACATCATCAACGGCGGCGCGCACGCCGACAACAACGTCGACTTCCAGGAATTCATGGTGCTGCCGGTCGGCTTCACCTCGTTCTCCGAAGCGCTGCGTGCCGGTACCGAAATCTTCCATTCGCTGAAGTCGGTGCTGAAGGGCCACGGCCTGAGCACGGCGGTCGGCGACGAAGGCGGCTTTGCTCCGGACTTCCGCAGCAACGTCGAAGCGCTGGACACCATCCTTGAAGCGATCGGCAAGGCCGGCTACACCGCCGGTGAAGACGTGCTGCTGGGCCTGGACGTCGCCTCCAGCGAATTCTTCGAGAACGGCAAGTACAACCTGGTCGGCGAGAACAAGCGCCTGACCTCCGAGCAGTTCGTCGACTTCCTCGCCGACTGGGCCGCGCAGTACCCGATCATCACGATCGAAGACGGCCTGGCCGAGAACGACTGGGCCGGCTGGAAGCTGCTGACCGATCGCATCGGCAAGAAGGTGCAGCTGGTCGGTGACGACCTGTTCGTGACCAACCCGAAGATCTTCCAGGAAGGCATCGACTCGGGCACCGCCAACGCGATCCTGATCAAGGTCAACCAGATCGGCACCCTGAGCGAAACCCTGGAAGCGATCGCCATGGCCGACCGCGCCGGTTATGCCGCTGTGGTCTCGCACCGTTCGGGCGAAACCGAAGACACCACCATCGCCGACATCGCAGTGGCTACCACCGCCACCCAGATCAAGACCGGTTCGCTGTGCCGCAGCGATCGCGTGGCCAAGTACAACCAGCTGCTGCGCATCGAGGAAGCCCTCGGCGCCGGCGCGCGTTACGCCGGTCGTGACGCGTTCGTTTCGCTGAAGCGCTGAGCCGATGCGCGACTGGCGCTGGATGCTGCTGGTGCTGGCCCTGCTGCTGGGCTGGCTGCAGTACCGCTTCTGGTTCGGTCCGGGCAATTCGGGCGAAGTGATGATGCTCGAAGCCCAGGTCGCCAACCAGGAGCGGGACAATGAGGGTCTGCAGCAGCGCAACGACGCGCTCGCTGCCGAAGTGAAGGACCTCAAGGAAGGTCAGTCCGCCATCGAGGAGCGCGCACGCAGCGAGCTGGGCATGATCAAGCCCGGCGAGAAGTTCTATCGTGTGGTCGAGGATGCGCCGGTCCATCCGGCGCAGCCTGCGGCAGGTGTCAGTGCGCAGGTTGGCGACCACCCGGCGGACGTGCCATGAGTGCGGCCATCTGGGTCGTGGTTCCGGCTGCGGGCCGTGGCACCCGCTTCGGCGCGCCGTTGCCGAAGCAATACCTGCAGGCAGGGGGACAGATCCTGCTTGCCCATACCCTGGACGCCCTGCTGGCGCACCCGGCCGTGGCCGGGGCGATGGTGGTGATCGGCCAGGACGACGCCGACTGGCCCGGCTGGAACGAGTGGGCGGGCAAGCCGGTGCTGACCTGCATCGGTGGCGCGACCCGTGCCGCTTCGGTGCTGGCTGGCCTGCAGGCGCTGCCGGAGACGGTGCGCGCTGATGAGTTCGTACTGGTCCACGATGCCGCGCGGCCGAACCTGTCGCCGGCCGATCTCGGCCGCCTGCTTGAAGTCGGTCGTACCGACCCGGTGGGGGCGATCCTGGCCGCACCGGTACGTGACACGCTCAAGCGTGCAGGCGACGACGGTGGCATTGATGGCACCGAGCCGCGTGAGCGCCTCTGGCGTGCACTGACCCCGCAGCTGTTCCGCCGCCACCAGCTCAGCCGCGCGCTGTCCGACGCCGCTGCCGCCGGTGTTGAAGTCACCGACGAGGCGATGGCCATGGAGCGCCAGGGCCAGCGCCCGCTGCTGGTGGAAGGTAGCGAGGACAACTTCAAGGTCACCACCCCGGCCGATCTGGACCGGTTCGAATTCGTACTTTCCCGCCGCGCCGGCTGACCGTCCGCGTGGCCCTGCTGCAAGGGTTGCATCCATGAGCACCGCACCGTTCCCGCCCGTCCGCATCGGCCAGGGCTACGACGTCCATGCCTTCGGCGAAGGCGATCACATCATGCTTGGCGGCGTGAACGTTCCACACAGCTGTGGCGTGCTTGCGCACAGCGATGGCGACGTGATCCTGCACGCCTTGTGCGATGCGATGCTCGGTGCGCTGGCGCTGGGCGACATCGGCCAGCATTTCCCACCCAGTGACGACCGCTGGAAGGGCGCCGACAGCAGCGACTTCGTGCGTCATTGCGACAGCCTGCTGCGCGAGCGCGGCTGGCGCGTCGGCAACACCGACATCACCGTGATCTGCGAGCGGCCGAAGGTTGGCCCGCATGCGCTGGCGATGCGTGAGCGCATCGGCGGCCTGCTGCAGTTGCCGCTGGATGCAGTCAGCGTCAAGGCCACCACCTCGGAAAAACTGGGCTTCACCGGCCGTGGTGAAGGCATTGCCGCACAGGCGGTCGTGTTGCTGGTGGCGGCATGATTCCGCTGCCGTTGGCATTTGGTGCGCCGTTGTTGACGGCGCGCATCCGCACCACGCCAGACGATTTCCAGGTTGACGAGCTGCCGGCCTTCGAGGCCACCGGCGAAGGCGAGCACCTGTTGCTGCACATCCGAAAGCGCGGTGCCAACACCGTGCATGTGGCCAAGGTGCTGGCCAAGTGGGCGGGCCTGCCGGAAATGGCGGTGAGTTACGCCGGCATGAAAGACCGCCACGCGGTCACCACCCAGCGTTTCAGCGTGCACCTGCCCAAGCGCATTGCGCCGGACCTGGCCGAGCTGGCCAGTGACGAGATCGAAGTGCTCGAAGCGACCTGGCACAACCGCAAGCTGCAGCGTGGCGCACTGGCCGGCAACCGCTTCAAGCTGGTGCTGCGCGAGGTGCGGGGCGATGCCGCAGCGATCAGCGAACGCCTGCAGCAGATTGCCGGGCGCGGCCTGCCGAACTGGTTTGGCGAGCAGCGCTTTGGCCGTGACGGCGGCAACGTGCCGGCGGCACTGGCGATGTTCGGTGGCCGCCGCATGCGCAAGGACCAGCGTTCACTGCTGCTGTCTGCCGCCCGATCGGCGCTGTTCAACCGCGTGCTGGCGGCGCGCGTGGAGCAGGGCAACTGGGATCAGCCACTGGACGGCGAGGTGTGGATGCTGGACGGCAGCCGCAGCGTGTTCGGCCCGGAGCCGTACACCGACGTGCTGGCCGAGCGCCTCGCGCGGTTCGACATCCATCCCAGCGCACCGCTGTGGGGCGAAGGGGAGCTGCGCAGCACCGAAGTGGCACGCGAGCTGGAGCTGGCCGCACTCGACGACGAGGAATCGAAGGCACTGCGGGCCGGGCTGGAAGACGCGCGCCTGAAGCAGGAGCGCCGCGCGCTGCGCCTGCGTCCGGCGCTGCTGCAGCACCAGTGGCTGGCCGACGACGTGCTGGAGCTATGGTTCGCGCTGCCGCCGGGCTGCTACGCCACCGCCGTACTGCACGAGCTCGGCCCGGTCGAAGACGCCTCGCAGGCCTGAGCAGGGCGCGCGGTAGAGTCGACTGTCAGTCGACTTGCGCGCGCAGCGCGGGGTATTCGCTTGCCGCTGGAAGAGCAGTCGACTGACAGTCGACTCTACCTGGACTCATGGCGTCCCCTTTTTTCAGCGCCGCGCCAGCAGCACCAGCACCGCGCCGGTGCCGCCTTGCCCGGTCGGCGCCGAATGGAATGCCAGTACGTCGTTGCGCAGCCGCAGCAGGCGGTCGACCAGGTTCTTCAGTACCGGTGCACCGCCGTCGGACTGCAATCCCTTGCCGTGGATGATGCGCACGCAGCCATACTCGTGTGCATGCGCTTCCAGCAGGAACTGGCGCAGCAGCGTCTCGGCCTGCGCGGCGGTGGCGCCATGCAGGTCCAGTTCGTCCTGCACCGAATACTGGCCACGCTTGAGGCGCTGGAACAGGCGAGGTGGCAGGTTGTCGCGGCGATAGCTGGCCACGTCGCCGGCTTCCAGTGGCGTGCTGTCGCGCAGCAGCCGGGCGAACTCGCCGGCGGCTTCGGCCTCGTCACGTTCGGCCATGCGCGCGCGCGGCTTCGGCCGGGGCGCAGCCGGTGCCGGCTCGGCATCCTTGCGCAGCGGCGTCACTTCGCCGATGGCCGCGCGGAACAACGCGGCCGGATCTTCGTCTTCAGGGTGCGACATGCGCACAGGGTAAACCGCTGGCGCAGGTCTGCCTATGACGGTTCGATGTCGGTCATGACCGCCGGCAGGGTAGGACCGGCGGCTCGCATGCGGCACAATAGACGATGCCCTTGCAGGGTCGACGGCTTCCGCAGGGGAGTACGACGGTCCCGCCCACACTGCACGGTGATGGAATCGAATTCTTGGAAAATCAAGCGGTTAAATCGAAGATGCGAATCCTGGTCAGTAACGACGATGGCGTCGACGCCGCAGGCATCCGGATGCTTGCTTCGGTGCTGCGTGAGGCCGGTCACGAAGTCACGGTGGTCGCGCCCGACCGCGATCGCTCCGGCGCCAGCAATTCGCTGACCCTGGACCTGCCGATCCGCCTCAAGCGCATCGACCATTACACCGTCTCGGTGGCCGGTACCCCGACCGACTGCGTGCACCTGGCGCTGACCGGGCTGCTCGAGTTCGAACCCGACATTGTCGTGTCCGGCATCAACAACGCCGCCAACCTCGGCGATGACGTGATCTATTCCGGCACCGTCTCGGCGGCGATGGAAGGTCGCTTCCTCGGCCTGCCGGCGGTGGCGGTCTCGCTGGTCACCCGCAACCACGATCCGAAACACTTCGAGACCGCCGCGCGCGCTGCGGTGGAGATCGTCGCCCGGCTCAAGGCCGATCCGTTGCCGGCTGACACCATCCTCAACGTCAACGTGCCGGACCTGCCGTGGAGCGAGGTCAAGGGCTTCGAGGTCACCCGCCTGGGCAACCGCCATCGTGCAGAAGGCTGCATCGCGCAGAAGGACCCACGCGGCAACGAGGTGTACTGGATCGGCCCGGCCGGTCGTGAGCAGGACTCCGGCCCCGGCACCGACTTCCACGCGGTGCGCACCGGGCATATCTCGATCACCCCGATCCAGGTCGACCTGACCCGCTACCAGGCACTGGAGAAAGTGGCCAGCTGGGTCGGCGGCCTCAGCGCCGCGCTGGACCAGCCGGCATGAGCCCACGCCTGCGCCTGCAACCGGAAGCCGTCGGCATCGGCATGACCTCGCAGCGCGTGCGCGACCGTCTGGTCGATCGCCTGCGCGAGGCTGGCATCGTCGACGAGTCGACCTTGAATGCGATCCGGGTGGTGCCACGTCATCTGTTCATCGACGAAGCGCTGGCGTCACGCGCATATGAAGACACCGCCCTGCCGATCGGCCACGGCCAGACCATCTCGCAGCCGTGGGTGGTGGCGCGCATGACCGAAGCCGTGCTGCAGGTCTCGCCAAAGAAAGTGCTGGAAGTCGGTACCGGCTCCGGCTACCAGGCCGCCGTGCTCGGCGCGCTGGGCCTGGAGATCTACACCGTCGAACGCATCGGCGACCTGCTGCGACAGGCGCGCAAGCGCTTCCGTGCGCTGGGCATGAATATCCGCACCAAGCATGATGATGGCCGCGCCGGCTGGGCCGAGCACGGCCCGTTCGATGCCATCGTCGTCACCGCCGCGGCGCCTGCACTGGTCGATGAACTGGTCGGGCAGCTGGCCGAGGGCGGCCGCCTGGTGGCGCCGGTCGGCGGGCCGGGTGGGCAGTCGCTGGTGCAGCTGGACCGCAGGGCTGACGGCAGCATCGAACAACGCGTGCTGGCGCCGGTCACCTTCGTGCCGCTGCTGTCCGGCATGCTCGACTAATCCACGGAGCAGGGTTGCATGAAGATTTTCGGGCCGCTGTACGAGCGGGCGATGAAGTGGGCGGCGCACGAACGCGCGCCGACCTACCTGACGGTGTTGAGCTTCTTCGAGGCGATCATCTTTCCGGTGATGCCGGAAGTGATGCTGGCGCCGATGTGCGTGGCCCAGCCGAAACGCGGCTGGTGGTTCGCCACCCTCAGCCTGGCCGGCTCGATGGTCGGCGCGCTGATTGGCTATGCATTGGGTCATTATGCCTTCGAAGCGATCAAGCCGTTGTTCGAAGCACTGGGCATGCTGCCGGCCATCGAGCAGGGCATCACCACCGTGCAGGCCAAGATGGCCGAGTCGCCGTGGGCGGTGTTCACCTTCCTGGTGCTGGGCGGCTTCATGCCCATCCCGATGAAGGTCTTCACGTGGGCATCGGGTATCGTCGGCGTGCCGATGCCGCAGTACCTGTTGAGCATGCTGATCGGTCGCGGCAAGCGCGTGTTCGTGCTGGCTGCGGTCATCCGTATCGGTGGTGCGCGTGCTGAAGCGGCACTGCGTCGCTGGATTGAACCGCTGGGCTGGATCGCCACCGCGTTGGTGGTGGTGCTGATCGCCTGGCTTGTATGGAGGTCGAAGTTCGCATGAATCCTGATCGTCTGAGCAAGGGAGTGCGCATCGGCGCGCTGGCGTTGCTGGTTTCCACCTTGGCCGCCTGCGGCACCGCCACCGTGGTTCGTCCTGGTGGTGGCAGCACCGGCGGTGGTGTGACCACGCCGAAGACCTCGGTGCCCAAGCCCGGGCAGACCGTGGTGGTGCGCAAGGGCGATACCATCTATGCGCTGGCCCGCATCCATGACATCACCCCGGCCGACCTGATTGCCTGGAACAGCCTGGACAACCCTTCGACCATCCATCCGGGGCAGGTGATCCGACTGTATCCGGCCGGTGCCAGCGGCGGCCGCGCGCCGACCACGGTGGTCACCCCGCCGCGCTCGGGTGGCAGCAGCGGCGGCAGCACCACATCGGTCCCGGCCCCGGCGCCGGTGGGTCCGGTGAAGAGCAACATCGCTTGGCGCTGGCCGGCCGATGGCGCGATCGTCGGCCGCTACGTGGCCGGTGACGCGACCAAGCAGGGCGTGGACATCGCCGGTACCAGCGGCCAGCCGGTCAAGGCCACCGCCAACGGTGTGGTGGTGTACTCCGGCGCCGGCCTGGTTGGCTACGGCGAGCTGATCATCATCAAGCACAGCGACCAGTGGCTGTCGGCCTATGGCCACAACCGCAAGCGCCTGGTGAATGAAGGACAGAGCGTGAAGGCCGGTGAGCAGATCGCCGAGATGGGCCGCACCGGTGCGAACCGCGACATGGTCCACTTCGAGATCCGCTATAACGGCAAGCCGGTGGACCCGCAGCAGTACCTGCCGGCACGCTGATCGTCGATTCGCCATCTGGGCGGATCCCCGGCCCGGCGCAGCGCGCCGGGCGTTCGCCGACGGTGCGGCCCATGGGCCGCAAACGCCCTCGGCTCACCCGCTGTAACGGCAATCCGGTCGACCCGCAGCAGTACCTGCCGGCGCGTTGAGGCCGTGGGATCGGGTGGCGCCGGGCAATGCTCGGCGTTCCCGACCTGTAGCGTCGAGCCATGCTCGACTCGCTGTACGCTGGCTGCCGTGGGTGGCCATTTGCGACCATGAGTGGCGCATCTCAAGCTTCCCGGCAAGCCAGGGAAGCGGCATGCTTCAACGGCCCCCTCAATCCGGTGCCGCATGTCTCGCCCAACAGCCCTTTTCGTGCTGCTCATCGTCGCGCCATTGGCGGCCGCCGCCAGCAGCGATCCACGTGACGTGGTCACCCGTCTCTACGACGCCATCCAGGCACCGACGTCGAACGAAACGGCCATTTCCCCGCTGCTGGGTGCGGCCCTCCGCTCAGCCATCGCTGCGCAGCGTGCATATGAACAGGCCTGCACCGCACTGGCGGCGCCCGATGAAAAGCCGCACATGCTGGACCAGAGCCCGTATCTGCTGGCGCCGGATCGACCGGAAACGATATCCGTGGGAATGCCCGGATCGAGCGGTGACGCCACCTGGATCCATGTCGACATGGCCGTGGGCGACTACCGCTGGACCGACCGGGTCCTGCTGCAGCGGCAGGACCGGGACTGGAAGGTCATGGATATCCGCTGGGGGCAGGGCGGCAACCTGATTGGCCGGCTCAAGGCGTTCTCGGCATTCCGCTGCACACCTTCGCGCAGCTGGCCGGGAGCCACCCGGCGACTCGACCTCAGCCTTCCAGAATGAAGGCGGCGGCGACCTTGCGGCCTTCGCCCGCCAGGATGTTGAAGGTGCGCGCGGCGGCTGGATTGTTCATCACTTCCAGGCCGATGCCGCGTGACAGGCAGGCGGCCATCACCACCGCCGGCGGGAACACCTGACGGTCACCCGTGCCGAGCACGATCAGCGCCGGATTCAGCGCCAGGATCGGCTCCAGGTCAGCCACCTGCAGCGCAGTGGCGCTCACCACCGGCCATTGCGTGACCAGCTGGTCCGGGGTCAGGAAGAAACTGCTGCCCAGCGCCTGGTCATTCACCTTGGCCGAGCGGCCATCGGCGGCACGGAGGCTATAGGCGTAATCCGGCGGTTCGTGGTTCAGCTGCATGGCAGTAGGGCGATCAGCCGCGCGGCAGCACGATCTGGCGCTGTTCCTTGCTCGGGCGGTACAGCACGGCGACGTGGCCGATGCGCTGCACCAGCGCGCTTTCGGTGGCTTCGACGATCTCGCCGATCATCACGTCACGGGCGTCGCGGTCTTCAGCAGCGACCTTCACCTTGACCAGCTCGTGGCGCTCCAGCACTTCGTTCAGCTCAGCGATGAAGGCCGGGGTCACACCCTTGCCGCCGGTCTGCAGCAGGGCCTTCAGGTCGTGGGCTTGGCCGCGCAGGAAACGGGTCTGGGAGGCGGTCAGGGCGATGGACATGCAGGAAAACACGGTTGAATGGGGCGATCAGGGTATCATGAGGACCCCATCAGCCCCTATTTTCAATGGCTACCCGCAGCAAAAGCAGCCAGCGCTGGCTCAAGGAACACTTCTCCGACCCCTTCGTGAAGAAGGCCCAGGCCGAAGGCATGCGCTCGCGCGCCGCCTACAAGCTCGAAGAGCTGCTGGAACGTGACCGGTTGCTGAAGCCGCACATGGTGGTGGTCGACCTCGGTGCCGCCCCGGGCGGCTGGTCTCAGCAGGTGCGGAGACAGATCGGCGACACCGGTCGCGTGCTGGCGCTGGACATCCTGGACATGCCGCCGCTGGCCGGCGTGGAGTTCCTTCATGGTGACTTCAGGGAAGAAGCCGTTCTATCGCAGTTTGAAGCCATGCTCGGGGATCAGCCGGTAGACCTTGTGCTGTCGGACATGGCCCCCAATAAGAGTGGTGTAGGCGCGGTCGACCAGCCGCGGATGATGCACCTGGCGGAGCTGGCCCTGGATTTTGCCGACAACCACCTGAAGACCGGTGGGGCGTTCCTGATCAAGCTGTTCCAGGGTGAAGGCTTTGACGACTACGTGCGCGACATGCGTCGCCGGTACGACAAGGTCTCCATCCGCAAGCCGGAAGCTTCGCGCAAGCGCTCTCCCGAGGTGTATGCCTTGGGTCAGGGAAAACGCGCCCACATGAAGTAAGCTCGCAACGTACGCAAGTTCGACCCCAACGCAACGCCAGCACTGAGAGGAACACCGGAGCCAATGAGGATGAACGACTTGACCAAGAACCTCCTGCTATGGGTGGTCGTCGCCGTCGTGCTGATGGTGGTCTTCCAGAGCTTCTCGCCGAAGTCCTCCGGCGCCGGCGCGCAGGGCGCGTCTTACTCGCAGTTCCTGGACCAGGTGGACAGCGGCAACGTGCAGAAGGTCGCCTTTGGCGGCGACATGCGCGGCGGTACCAGCCAGCTGACCTACACCACCCGCGGTGGGCAGTCGTCCACCATCACCGCGCCGTTCGATCGTGACCTGATCAACGTGCTGCGTACCAAGAACGTGGAGATCGTGCAGGAGGAGCCGTCCAGCGGCATTTCCCTCGGCGCGATCCTGATGAATTTCCTTCCGGTCATCCTGATCATCGGCTTCTGGTTGTTCATCATGCGCCAGATGCAGGGCGGTGGCGGCGGTGCCAAGGGCGCGATGTCCTTCGGCAAGTCGCGCGCCAAGCTGCAGGGCGAAGACCAGATCAAGGTCACCTTCGCCGACGTCGCCGGCTGTGACGAGGCCAAGGAAGAAGTGGGCGAACTGGTCGACTTCCTGCGCGACCCGTCCAAGTTCACCAAGCTGGGTGGCAAGATTCCGCGCGGCGTGCTGATGGTGGGCCCGCCGGGTACCGGCAAGACGCTGCTGGCCAAGGCCATCGCCGGCGAAGCCAAGGTGCCGTTCTTCTCGATCTCCGGTTCGGACTTCGTGGAAATGTTCGTCGGCGTCGGCGCCAGCCGCGTGCGTGACATGTTCGAGCAGGCCAAGAAGCACGCGCCGTGCATCATCTTCATCGACGAAATCGACGCCGTCGGCCGCCACCGTGGCGCCGGCCTGGGCGGCGGTCACGACGAGCGCGAGCAGACCCTGAACCAGCTGCTGGTCGAGATGGACGGTTTTGAAGGCGGCGAAGGCGTGATCGTGATCGCTGCGACCAACCGTCCGGACGTGCTGGACCCGGCGCTGCTGCGCCCGGGCCGTTTCGACCGCCAGGTCGTGGTCGGCCTGCCGGACGTGAAGGGCCGCGAGCACATCCTCAAGGTCCACATGCGCAAGCTGCCGTTGGCTGACGACGTCGAGCCGATGGTGATCGCGCGTGGTACCCCGGGCTTCTCCGGTGCGGACCTGGCCAACCTCTGCAACGAGGCGGCCCTGTTTGCCGCGCGTGGCAACGAGAAGGAAGTCCGCATGGACCACTTCGACCGTGCCCGCGACAAGATCCTGATGGGTGCCGAGCGCCGCTCGATGGCCATGAGCGAGGACGAGAAGACCCTGACCGCGTACCACGAGGCCGGCCACGCCATCGTCGGCCGCCTGGTGCCCGAGCACGACCCGGTCTACAAGGTGACCATCATTCCGCGCGGCCGTGCGCTGGGTGTGACCATGTACCTGCCGGAAGGCGACAAGTACTCGATGAACCGCGTGGCGATCCAGTCGCAGCTGTGCTCGCTGTACGGCGGCCGCGTCGCTGAAGAACTGATCTTCGGCGAGGACAAGGTCACCACCGGCGCCTCCAACGACATCGAGCGTGCCACAAAGATGGCCCGCAACATGGTCACCAAGTGGGGCCTGTCCGAGCAGCTCGGCCCGATCGCCTATGGCGAAGAGGACGACGAGGTGTTCCTGGGCCGTTCGGTCACCCAGCACAAGAGCGTGTCCAACGACACGGCGCGCCGGATCGACGAGGAAGTGCGCAACATCCTCGACAAGGCCTACGCCCGCACGACCCAGCTGCTGACCGAGAACATCGACAAGCTGCACGCGATGTCGCAGCTGCTGCTGCAGTACGAGACCATCGACGCGCCGCAGATCGACGCGATCATGGAAGGCCGCGATCCGCCGCCGCCGGCGGGCTGGAGCAAGTCGAACAAGGATGGCGGCAACGACAAGGGCGGCGACGCCCGTCCGCTGCCGCCGATCGCAGGCCCGGCCGAATCGCACTGACGGCCCGCTGCAGGTGACACCAGACGAGGCCGGGGCAACCCGGCTTCGTCGTTTCCGGGCCACTGGCCCATCCCGAAGAACCGATCTGACGCTGGAGCCCGCATGTCCGCCCCGAAGCCCGAACCGATTTCCCACACTGCCGAAATGGTGATCGCCACCGTGGTCGGCGTGGGTGTGGGCCTGGGGGCCGACAACCTGCTGCTGGGCTGCGTGGTGGGTATCGGAGTCGGCATCGTGCTGAGCATTGCCAGGACCCTGTACGTGGACCGCAAGCGCCGCCGCCGTTGAGGGGGTGTCGGGAGGGCTTCGCCCTGCACCCGTGGTAGTGCCGGCCGCTGGCCGGCAACCTCAACAGCAACAGCAACAGCAACAGCGGGCTTTCCGTAGGATGGCGGGGCGGTGTCGGAGGGCGGGGGCGCTGCAAGTACGTCCCTGTAAGCTTGGCAGCCGCATCCATGCGGCTGACACCCCGCACTCCGACACCGCCCCACCTCTGACAGATTCCTGCTGCTGTTGGTAGGTGTCGACCTTGGTCGACACGTAGATCCACGCCATGCGTGGATGAATCTCCATCGAACTCGAGTATCTCGAGAATTGAACGAAGAGCATCCACGCATGGCGTGGATCTACCGGTCCCCATCCAACCGTCACCGGGAATCTGTCGGAGGTGGGGCGGTGTGGGGCTGCAGGACCGTTGGCGCCATGGATGGCGCCATCGAGCCCCCAAGGACGGGTTTACGGCGTGTCCTGCAGCCCCACACCGTCCCGCCAGACCATCAGCAATCCAGAGCCGCATTAGCTTTGGCCGTTGCCTCTGCGGGTGCAGGGCGCCGCCCTGCCGAACTAAACTACCCGCCGTTGTCCCTGCAGGATTGCCCATGTTCGATACCTCGCCCCAGCTCGATTGCGCCGGCCGCATCCTGCGCCTCGATCGTGCCCAGGTCATGGGCATCGTCAACGTCACCCCGGACTCGTTCTCCGATGGCGGCGCGCACGACACCACCGAGGCTGCGGTCGCCCATGGCCTGAAGCTGGTCGAGGAGGGCGCGGACCTGCTGGACATCGGCGGCGAATCGACCCGGCCGGGCGCTGCGCCGGTATCGGTGGAGGAGGAACTGCGCCGGGTGATTCCGGTGATCGAGCAGCTGGCCGCACGCACCCGGGTGCCGATCAGCATCGACACCTTCAAGCCGGAAGTGATGCGCGCGGCGGTGGCGGCTGGCGCCGGCATGATCAATGACATCTACGGCCTGCGTCAGGAAGGGGCGCTGGACGCCGCCGCTGCAACCGGCGTGCCGGTGGTGCTGATGCACATGCAGGGCGAGCCAGGCCACATGCAGGCCGATCCACATTACGACGACGTGGTCGCCGAGGTGCACGGCTTCCTGGTCCAGCGCCTGTTCGCTGCCGAGATGGCGGGCATTGCGAAGAAGAACCTGCTGATCGATCTCGGTTTCGGTTTCGGCAAAACCACTGCCCACAACATGACCCTGCTGGCACGCTCCGAGCGGTTCCTGGAGCTGGGCCTGCCGATGCTGGCTGGCCTGTCGCGCAAGCGCAGCCTGGGCGAACTGACCGGTCGCGACACGCCGTCCGAGCGCGTGGCCGCCTCGGTGGCCGCGCACCTGATCGCGGTGCAGCGCGGCGCACGCATCGTGCGCGTGCATGACGTGGCCGCCACCATCGATGCGCTGAAGATCTGGCAGGCAGTCGAGGCCGTGCCAACGCCGCGCGCCGACGCCACGCCGACGATCCGCTGGCCGGACGTAGACTGATGGGCATCGACCGGCGGCCACTGGCGATCGCCGTGATGGGGCCGACCGCCAGTGGCAAGACCGCCACCGCGATCGCCCTGGCGAAGCAGCTGGATGGCGAGATCGTCAGCGTCGATTCGGCGCTGGTCTACCGGCATCTGGATATCGGCTCGGCCAAGCCGGATGCGGCCGAGCGGGCGCAGGCGCCGCACCATCTGCTGGACCTGCGCGATCCGTGGCAGACCTATTCGGCGGCCGAGTTCGCCGCCGATGCCGGCCGCGTCGTGGCCGACATCGTGGCACGCGGCAAAACGCCGATCCTGGCAGGTGGCACGGGGCTGTACTTCCGGGCCCTGCTGCAGGGCCTGTCGCCGATGCCGGAGGCCGACCCGGTGATGCGCGAAGCACTCAGCACCGAGGCGGCCGAGCGGGGCTGGGCGGCACTGCACGCAGAACTGGCCATGGTCGATCCAGCCGCAGCCGCACGTATCCATGCCACCGACCCGCAACGCATCCAGCGGGCGTTGGAGGTCTATCGCCTCACCGGCACGCCGATCAGTGAATGGCAGCGCCGGCCCGGCGTCGCGCCATTGCCGGTGCGCACCCTCAAGCTGATCCTCGCCCCGCGTGACCGCGCGGTACTGCACCAGCGCATCGAGGCGCGCTTCGACGCCATGTTGGCGCAGGGCTTCCTGGACGAGGTGCGGGCACTGCGTGCAATGCCGGAAATGGCCGCCGTGACGGCGCCGCTGGACCTGCCGGCGGTGCGCGCGGTTGGCTATCGCCAGGCCTGGGAATACCTGGACGGGGAGGGTGATGCTGCCCGTTTCCGTGACAAGGCGATCTTCGCCACCCGGCAGCTGGCCAAGCGCCAGCTGACCTGGCTGCGCGGCGAGCTTGATGCGCGCTGGTTCGACCCCCATGTCGATGGGGAGCGCCTCGCCGGCGCGGTGTCGACCTTCGTCGCACGCTGAACCCCCGCCAGCCGTGTAACATCATCGGTCGGCGGGCGGCTCGGGGGCCGTGGCAACCGTCGGCAACCCAATAAGAACAATAATCAGGAGTGTGCAATGTCCAAGGGGCAATCGCTGCAGGATCCTTTCTTGAACGCACTTCGGCGCGAGCGCGTGCCGGTTTCGGTGTACCTGGTCAACGGCATCAAGCTGCAGGGCACGATCGAGTCGTTCGACCAGTTCGTGGTCCTGCTGCGCAACACGGTCAGTCAGATGGTCTACAAGCATGCCATTTCCACGGTCGTTCCGGCACGCAACGTGAAGGTTGGCCCGGGCGGTGGTTACGTGCAGTCGGGTGAAGGTGGTCAGGCAGGTGATGAAGCAGACGAGTAAGACCGGAGCGGTGAATGTTTGACCGCTCGAAAAAGGGTGAACACGCCCTGTTGATCCAGCCCCATTTCGGCAAGCTGGAAGACGATGTGCTGGAAGAATTCGGTGATCTGGCCCGCTCGGCTGGGGCCAGCATCGCCGCGACGATCACTGCGCGCCTGGACCGACCGAATCCGTCGACCCTGATCGGCAGCGGCAAGCTGGACGAGATCAAGGCTGCGGCAGATGCCAGCGGTGCCGACCTGATCCTGGTCAACCATGCGTTGAGCCCGGGCCAGGAACGCAACCTGGAACGTTTCCTCGAGCGCCGGGTGATCGACCGTACCGGCCTGATCCTGGACATCTTCGCCCAGCGTGCACACAGCCACGAAGGCAAGCTGCAGGTCGAACTGGCGCAGCTGCGTCACCTGGCCACGCGGCTGGTGCGCGGCTGGACCCATCTGGAGCGCCAGCGCGGTGGTTCGATCGGCCTGCGTGGCCCGGGTGAAACTCAGCTGGAAACCGACCGCCGCCTGCTGCAGAAGCGGGTCGAACAGCTGCAGAAACGCCTGGAAAAGGTGGAAGTGCAGCGCACCCAGATGCGCCGTGCACGCGTGCGCAGCGAACTGCCGCGCGTGGCCCTGGTGGGCTACACCAACGCCGGCAAGTCGACCCTGTTCAACGCCATGACCGGCGCCGAGGCTTATGCCGCCGACCAGCTGTTCGCGACGCTGGACCCAACCGTGCGCCGCATTGCCGTGCCGGGGGGCAACGTGGTGCTGGCCGACACCGTCGGTTTCGTCCGCGACCTGCCACATGACCTGGTCGCCGCGTTCCGTTCGACCCTGTCCGAAGCGCGCGAGGCCGATTTCCTGCTGCACGTGGTCGACGCCGCCGATCCGCATCGCGAGGAGCGCATCGCCCAGGTCGACGAGGTGCTGACCGCGGTCGGTGCCGGCGACCTGCCGCAGCTGCTGGTGTTCAACAAGATCGACCGCATCGACGGTGCCGACGTCCGCCACGACGGCCAGGATGGCATCCCGGACGAATCGCGCCGCGAGCGGGTGTGGATTTCCGCACGCGACGGGCAGGGCCTGGAGCTGCTGCAGGCGGTGCTGGGCAAGCGCCTGGGCCTGCAGCACGTGACCGGCGAACTGCGCCTGCCACCCGATGCCGGCCGCCTGCGCGCGCGCCTGCACCAGCTGGAAGTGATCCGCAGCGAGCAGGCCGATGAAGACGGCTGGCTGCTGCAGGTCGACCTGCCGATCGCCGAAGCCGAAAAGCTGGCCGCCAGTGCCGACGGCGCGCCGATCCGGGCGCTGCTGCCGGAGAAGCTGCCGGAGTGGTGAGGTAGCGGCCAATCCCCGGTAGTGCCGGCCGCTGGCCGGCAACCACCGTGCTGGAGGGGCGCGACATCCGCCTGTCATCTGCGGTACAACGTGCAGGTTCTTCACCCCACCGTCATGCCGATGTCCATTCCCACCGACGCCGACCTCAACGCCCAGTCCGCCGCGCTCGGGCAGCGCCTGCAGCAGGCTTCGCTGCAGCTGGTGACCGCTGAAAGCTGCAGTGGTGGCTGGATCGCCAAATGCATGACCGACATTGCCGGTTCCTCGGCGTTCTTCGACTGCGGTATGGTGGTCTACAGCTACGAGGCCAAGCAGCGCCTGCTGGGTGTGCGCGCGCAGACGCTGGAGCAGTTCGGCGCGGTCAGCCGCGAAACCGTGCTGGAAATGGTGTCCGGTGCGCTGGTCAATTCGGGTGCCGGCATCGCCGTCGCGGTGACGGGCATCGCCGGTCCCGGCGGCGGCAGCCCGGACAAGCCGGTCGGCAGCGTCTGGATTGGCTGGAAGCGCCGGGGCGGCTATGCCCGCGCCGAGCTGTTCCAGTTCGATGGCGACCGCGAAGCCATCCGCCGGCAAACCGTGGCGGCGGCATTGCGCGGTATCGACGCCCAGCTGTGACATGCTGCTCCGGTAATCGTCCGGAGCACGCATGATGTGGGAAACGCTGGGCACGGTCCGTGACCTGGGCCGACTGCAGGAAATTGCCGTCGTCCTGATCCGCTATGGCTTCGGCGACGTGGTGCGGCGCATCGGCCTGGCCAGCACATTGGAGCGGGCAGGGCGCCTCCTGCACTGGAACGAGGAGCGGCAGGAACTGCTGCGGATGACCGCACCGGTGCGCGTGCGCAGCGCGATGCAGGATCTCGGTCCCACTTTCGTCAAGCTCGGGCAGGTGCTGGCGACGCGCGTTGACCTGCTGCCGCCGGAATGGATCGCTGAGCTGTCCGAACTGCAGAACGCGGTACCTGCGCTGCCGTATGCGGACATCCGTGAGCAGCTTGAGGCCGACCTTGGCGCACCGCCTGCAGAGGTGTTCGCGTTCCTCGATGAAACCCCGATGGCTGCCGCCTCGCTGGCGCAGGCCCATCGCGCGCGCCTGCATGATGGTCGCGAGGTGGTGCTGAAGGTGCGGCGCCCCGGCATCCGCGATGTGGTCGAGGCCGACCTGCGGCTGCTGGCCCGCCTGGCCGAGATCGTTGAAGCGCGACTGCCGGACCTGCGTCGTTACCGCCCGGCCGAAGTCGTGCAGCAGTTCACCGTGTCGCTGCGCCGCGAACTGGATTTCGCTGCCGAATGCCGCAATGCCGAGCGCATCGCGCGCAACTTCAGCGGCCGTGACGACATACTGATTCCGAAGGTGCACTGGCAGTGGACCTGCGAGAGCCTGAACGTGCAGGACTTCGTCGACGGCATTCCTGGCCGAGACCTGGCCGGCGTCGATGCGGCGGGCCTGGACCGGCGCGAGCTGGCACGGCGTGGCGCCGGCATCGTGCTGAAGATGGTGCTGGAGGACGGCAGCTTCCACGCCGACCCGCACCCCGGCAACATCATCTACCTGCGTGACGGCCGCATCGGCGTGATCGATTTCGGCATGGTCGGCGCCTTGTCGGAAGTGCGGCGTTTCCAGGTGGCTCAGCTGCTGCACGGGCTGGTCGAGCAGGACCCGCAGGGCGTGGCCGACGTGCTGCTGGACTGGGCCGGCGGTGTTGAGGTGGACGAGAACCGGCTGCAGCACGACATCAGCCAGTTCGTAGATCAATACCGTGGCGTGCCGCTGAAGGACCTGCGCATCGGCCTGATGCTGGGCGACATCACCCAGCTGCTGCGCAGCTACAGCCTGACCCTGCCGGCTGACCTGGCGCTGATGATCAAGGCGTTCCTGACCCTGGAGGGCATGGGCCGGCAGCTGGACCCGGATTTCGACATGGCCAGTGCCGCGCGCCCGTTCCTGGAGCGGGTGGTGCTGCAGCGCTACGCGCCCAAGGCGCTGCTCAAGCGCGGCCGCCGCAGCCTGCTGGGCCTGGTCGACTTCGCCGGTGAGCTTCCCCGCGACCTGCGCAAGCTGGTGCAGGCGGCGCGCCGGGGACGCCTGCAGTTGAAGGTGGAAACCACGGCGCTGCAAGGCTTTGGCGAACAGGTGAACCGCGCAGCGAACCGGTTGGTGATGGGCATCGTCACTGCTGCGCTGATCATCGGTTCCTCGATCGTGATGCACAGCGTCGGCGGCGTCTCCAGCCGCTGGCTGCTGGCGCTGGGCGTCTGCGGCTTCATCGGCGCCGGCTTCTGCGGCGTGTGGATCCTGTTCTCGATATGGAGAAGCGGTAAACACACGTGAGTGTGTTTACCGCAGCGGTTCCCAGCGGGAACCGCGGAATCGCGCAACGATTCCTGTAGAGCCGACCGCTGGTCGGCTGCTTTCGCCCTTGCATTCGCCTTTGCCGCCCGGCCATTCGCCCGACTGCCGAGTATGGCTCGCACTACAGATGTTGCCGTGTCGCCCCCGGCACTTGCAGTCCCGGATATTAGTAGTAATACTACTAACCATGGACCTGACCGACACCCAGCAGGCGATCCTGCAGTTGATCGCCGAGCGTATCGAGAGCGAAGGCGCGCCGCCCTCGCAGACTGAAATCGCACGTGCGTTCGGCTTCAAGGGCGTGCGCGCGGCCCAGTACCACCTGGAAGCCCTGGAGCAGGCCGGTGCGATCCGTCGCATCCCGGGCCAGGCCCGCGGCATCCGCCTGGTGCAGGCGCCGCCGGTCGAGAAGCTGGCCGAGCCGGGCCTGCCCGACAGTGTGCTGCGCCTGCCGGTGCTGGGCCGGGTTGCGGCCGGCCTCCCGATCGGCGCCGACATCGGCTCGGACGATTTCGTGGTGCTGGACCGGGTGTTTTTCTCGCCAGCGCCGGACTACCTGCTGAAGGTGCAGGGCGATTCGATGATCGACGAGGGCATCTTCGACGGTGACCTGATCGGCGTGCATCGCACCCGCGACGCCCATTCCGGGCAGATCGTGGTGGCCCGCATCGATGACGAGATCACGGTCAAGTTGCTGAAGATCGCCAAGGATCGTATCCGCCTGCTGCCGCGCAATCCCGACTACAAGCCGATCGAGGTACTGCCGGATCAGGACTTCGCGATCGAGGGCCTCTATTGCGGCCTGCTGCGGCCCAACCGTTGACCCGTTCCATAGCGCATTACCCCGCGGTCTTTTGTGGCGATTCTCTGGTTCCACTGAGGTTGGTACGGATGTCCGATAATTCTTTTCAGAGCGCCGGGCAGAATCTCAGCCTGTGCGATACGTCCGACTTAAAGTGAACCCATGGCAAAGAAGACCCCCAAAGACAGCACCTCCAACGACACGACCTCTGCAAGGACCAATCCGATGGACGAGAACAAGAAGCGCGCCCTCGCTGCAGCTCTGGGCCAGATCGAAAAGCAGTTCGGCAAGGGCTCGGTGATGCGCATGGGCGACCGCGTGGTCGAACCCGTCGAAGCCATCCCGACCGGTTCGCTGATGCTCGACATCGCGCTGGGCATTGGTGGTCTGCCGAAGGGCCGTGTCGTTGAGATCTACGGGCCGGAATCCTCGGGCAAGACCACCTTGACCCTGCAGGCCATCGCCGAATGCCAGAAGATGGGCGGTACCGCGGCCTTCATCGACGCCGAGCACGCGCTGGACCCGATCTACGCCGCCAAACTGGGCGTGAACGTGGACGACCTGCTGCTGTCGCAGCCGGACACCGGTGAGCAGGCGCTGGAAATCGCCGACATGCTGGTCCGTTCGGGTTCGGTCGACATCCTGGTGATCGACTCGGTTGCCGCGCTGACCCCGAAGGCCGAAATCGAAGGCGAGATGGGCGACCAGCTGCCCGGCCTGCAGGCCCGCCTGATGAGCCAGGCGCTGCGCAAGCTGACCGGCAACATCAAGCGCTCCAACACCCTGGTGATCTTCATCAACCAGCTGCGCATGAAGATCGGCGTGATGATGCCGGGCCAGAGCCCGGAAACCACCACGGGTGGCAACGCGCTGAAGTTCTACGCCTCGGTCCGCCTGGACATCCGCCGTATCGGCGCGATCAAGAAGGGTGACGAGATCATCGGTAACCAGACCAAGATCAAGGTCGTCAAGAACAAGCTGGCACCTCCGTTCAAGCAGGTCATCACCGAGATCCTGTATGGCGAAGGCATCAGCCGTGAAGGCGAGCTGATCGACATGGGTGTGGATGCCAAGCTGGTCGAGAAGGCTGGCGCCTGGTACAGCTACGGTGAAGAACGCATTGGCCAGGGCAAGGACAACGCCCGCGGCTACCTGCGCGACAACCCGACTGTCGCCGCCAAGCTCGAGGCCGAGCTGCGCGAGAAATTCCAGCCGGCCGAAGCGGCCCGCGAGGAAGGCGACGACGAAGGCGAAGACGAATAAGGCTTGCTGTGGGGCAGGGTGGCGCCGTCAGTGACGTCGCCCTGTCCCGCAGGTTCGAATCGCCCAGGGATGGGCTGGGCGCCACGGATGGCGCCACCCTTGGAGTACCCATGTCCGACGCCGAAGACATTCCGACCGGCCGCAAGCGCCGGCCGCGTGAGCAGACCCCCGTGCAACGGGCACTGGGCCTGCTGGTCCGCCGCGAGCACTCGCGCAAGGAACTCACCCGCAAGCTGACCGCCCGTGGCATCGAAGACGAAGCCGCGCAGGCCGCTGTCGCCAAGTTGACCGAGGCCGGCTGGCAGGACGACACCCGTTTTGCCGAGAACCTGGTGAGGATGCGCGCCAACACCGGTTATGGGCCGATCCATGTCCGCGCCGAGCTGGGGACCCACGGCCTGGACAGTGCCGCGATTGCCGCAGCGATGGACAGCTACGAAGGCGACTGGCAGGAAAACGCCCGTGATCTGGTCCGCCGGCGCTTTGGCGAGGCCGGTCCGCAGGACCTGACACAGCGGCGCAAGGCTGCCGATCTGCTGGCCCGACGGGGCTTCGACGGCGACAGCATCCGCCGCGCGACCCGCTACGACCCGGATGACTGAGACTGGCGGCGCCGGGCCTGATACCCTTTAGGTTTTCGGCGGTCCCTCGCGACCCTGGCCAACGCGGCCGGTGGTCCGGGTCCGCCGGCCCGCAGACTGCCAGCCCCCAATGAACGCATCCGCCAAATTCACGACTTCCCAGATCCGCAGCGACTTCCTTGAATTCTTCAAGGGCAAAGGCCACACCATCGTGCCGTCGGCGCCGCTGGTGCCGGGCAATGATCCGACCCTGCTGTTCACCAACTCCGGCATGGTGCAGTTCAAGGACGTGTTCCTTGGCGCGGAAAAGCGCAGCTACGTGCGCGCGGCCGACGTCCAGCGCTGCCTGCGCGCGGGCGGTAAGCACAACGACCTCGACCAGGTCGGCTACACCGCGCGCCACCACACTTTCTTCGAAATGCTGGGCAACTGGTCGTTCGGCGACTACTTCAAGAAGGACGCGATCGCCTGGGCCTGGGAACTGCTGACCCAGGTCTGGAAGCTGCCGGCCGAACGCCTGCTGGTCACCGTCTACCAGACCGATGACGAAGCCTACGAGCTGTGGCGCGACATGGTCGGCGTGCCGGAAGAGCGCATCGTGCGCATCGGCGACAACAAGGGCGCACCGTTCGCTTCGGACAACTTCTGGCAGATGGCCGACACCGGCCCGTGCGGCCCGTGCACCGAAATCTTCTACGACCACGGTGACCATATCGCCGGTGGCCCCCCGGGTTCCCCTGATGAAGACGGCGACCGCTTCATCGAAATCTGGAACCTGGTGTTCATGCAGTTCGACCGCCAGCCCGACGGCACCCTGGTGCCACTGCCGGCGCCGTGCGTGGATACCGGCATGGGCCTGGAGCGCCTGGCGGCGATCCTGCAGCACGTGCACACCAACTATGAGATCGACCTGTTCCAGGCCCTGATCCGCAAGGCCTCCGAGCTGACCGGCACCGCCGACCTGGAAAACAAGTCGCTGCGCGTGATCGCCGACCACATCCGTGCCTGTTCGTTCCTGATCGTCGATGGCGTGCTGCCGTCCAACGAAGGCCGCGGTTACGTGCTGCGCCGTATCATCCGCCGCGCACTGCGCCACGGCTGGATGCTGGGCGTGCGCCAGCCGTTCTTCAGCAAGCTGGTGCCGACCCTGGTCGAGCAGATGGGCGAAGCCTATCCGGAACTGCCGGCTGCGGTGGACACCGTCACCCGTGCGCTGCAGGCCGAAGAAGAGCGTTTCGCCGAAACCCTCGACGCCGGCATGAAGATCTTCGAGGACGTGGCGGGCAAGGCCAGCAATGGCGTGATCCCGGGCGTTGACGCCTTCCGCCTGTACGACACCTATGGTTTCCCGCTCGACCTGACCCAGGACATCGCCCGCGAGCGCGACCTGACCGTCGACATTGCCGGCTTCGATGCCGCGATGGAGCAGCAGCGCGAGACCGCGCGCGCGGCCGGCAAGTTCGGTGGTGGCGTGACCCTGCCCGCCGAGCTGGTGGCGACCCTGAGCCCGACCCTGTTCCTGGGCTACGACCGCCTGCAGGCTGACGGCCTGACCGTGCTGGCCCTGCTCAAGGACGGCCGTCCGGTGCAGTCGGCCGATGCCGGTGACGCAGTCATCGTCATCACCAACCAGACCCCGTTCTACGCCGAGTCCGGCGGCCAGGTCGGTGACACCGGCGTACTGACCGGCAACGGCGTGCGCCTGGCGGTGGACGACACCCAGAAGTTCGCCGGCCAGTTCCATGGCCATGTCGGCACCCTGTCCGAAGGCGGCCTGAAGGTCGGCGACGTGCTCTCCGGCCAGGTCGATGGCGAGCGCCGTGGCGCCACCATCCTCAACCACTCGGCCACCCACCTGCTGCACGCCGCCCTGCGCGAAGTGCTGGGCACCCACGTGCAGCAGAAGGGCTCGCTGGTCGCTCCGGACCGCCTGCGTTTCGACTTCTCGCACTTCCAGCCGATCAGCGCGGAAGAGCTTGCCGTGATCGAGCGCAAGGTCAACCAGCAGGTGCGCGCCAACAACGCCGCCGAAGTACACAACATGGGCATGCAGGAAGCGCTGGACTTCGGCGCGATGGCCCTGTTCGGCGAGAAGTACGGCGAGCACGTGCGCGTGTTGAAGATGGGTGACTACTCCACCGAGCTGTGCGGTGGTACCCACGTCAACCGTACCGGCGACATCGGCCTGTTCAAGATCACCTCCGAGGGCGGCGTCTCCGCGGGCGTGCGCCGCATCGAGGCTGTTACCGGCCAGGGTGCGCTGGATTACGTGGACGCCGAAGAGGCCCGCCTGGCCGAGGCCGCAGAACTGCTCGGTGGCAGCGCTGCCGACGTGGTCGAGAAGATCCGTGCCCTCGGCCAGCGCCAGAAGCAGCTGGAGCGCGAACTGGAGGCCGTGAAGGCCAAGGTCGCCGCCGGTGCCACGGCCGATCTGTCCGGCCAGGCCGTCGAGGTTGCTGGCGTGAAGGTACTGGCTGCCCGCCTGGAGGGCTTCGACGCCAAGGCCCTGCGTGACGCCATGGACCGCCTCAAGCAGCAGCTGGGCGACGCGGTGATCGTGCTGGCCGGCGCCCAGGACGGCAAGGCCGCCTTGGTCGCGGGTGTGAACGGCAGTGCAATGGGCAAGGTCAAGGCCGGGGAACTGTTGTCCCATATCGCCAGTCAGATCGGGGGCAAGGGCGGCGGACGCCCGGACCTCGCCCAGGGTGGTGGCGAGGACGGGCCCGCCCTTGCCACTGCGCTGGCTGCAGTCGTCGAATGGGTCAGCCCCCGCCTGTGATGAACCTGGCCGTCCCCCTCCTTGTAGGAGCGGGACGGCTGACGGTACCATTGCGAATCTTTTCCCTTTGTCGTGGTAGCGCTTCTTGACGGAGCGTCAAGCCGGTGGGGGATACCCTTCCACACGGTTCCATGGAGACTTACAAAAATGTTGATCCTGACTCGCCGCGTCGGCGAAACCCTGATGATCGGAGACTCGGTGAGCGTCACCGTGCTTGGCGTCAAGGGTAACCAGGTGCGTATCGGCATCACCGCGCCGAAGGACGTTGCTGTGCATCGCGAAGAGATCTATCAGCGCATCCAGCGCGGTGACGAAGCCGGTGGCACCGGTAGCGAAAATTCTGCCGAATAACGCTTTACCTTCGCACTCGATTAACGTTATGATTCACGCCCCGCTGAGGTGCAACGCACCAGACGCGGAGAAAACCCCGGAGTGATGCCCGAGTGGCCGAAGGGGCTCCCCTGCTAAGGGAGTATAGGGTCAAAAGCTCTATCGAGGGTTCGAATCCCTCTCACTCCGCCAGATACAAAGAAGCGCCTGCAGATCCTCGATCTGCAGGCGTTTTTCTTTATCCGACACTCGCAGCGTGGAGCTGACTATCCTGGCTGATTGGTGCGGGAGGCAGGCGTTGGCATGGGCGCGGGTGTCGTCGCCGGTGCCGGAGCGGGTGTACCCGGCAGCTGTGGCGGTTCAATGTGGCGAGGTGGAATTTCCCGCCACAGCAACGCAAGCGTGCAGTCGTTGGCACGTTCCCTGCACATTCTTTCGGCCTTCCGCTGCGCGGCGTCCGCCGTCTTCTCACCCAGTGCAAAGCCCAACGCGATCGTGCCGGTCGCTATGGCCGAATAGCCTTCGCTGGTGGTGCTGGCGGACTGACCGCAATTGCGCGATCGCGCTGCGCAGTAGTGCAGCGACTGCTGCATCGCAGTGGTGAGGGAAGACTGGTTCATCGAATAGCCGTAGCGGCCATCCTTGTCGTAGGTGATCGCAGACGCAGCACTTGCGGCTGATGAAACGGACAACAACAGCGCCAGTGAAACCGCATGCTTCCAGTTCATCACGCTCTCCTCTTTTGCCGATGGTGAATCAACCGGCGCGTGTGGCGCAACCACGCAGGGGGGGCGGGGGAGAACGCCTGCAGGCCATTTGCCCGCAGGCGCGTACCGATGCGTTCGATCCTCAGAGCTTCACCGTCACGCCCACCTGGAAACCGCGCCCGGGCAGCGGCGCGATGTACTTCAGCGGCGAGTTGTGCGGCCGTGCTTCTTGATTGAGCAGGTTGCTGCCGTTGACGAACACCTCCATGCCGGCGATGTAGCTGTTGCGTACCGGCAGCTCACGGCTGACCTGCAGGTCGACCAGGTTGAATGCATCCAGCGGCACTTCCTCGCTCACGTTGCGGCCGAGGTACTTCTGCGTGTCGTAGTAGGTGCTGGACAGCCGCGCCTTCCAGCCCTCGCGCTGCCACTGCAGGCTGGCGCCGTAGCGGTTGGTCGGCATGTTCGGCAGGTACTCGCCGTCATTGTGGGCACGCAGCGAATCGGGGCGGTCGGCCTTGTTCTTCACCAGGTCGGCGAAGGCGGACACGTTCAACGTGCCGTAGCGGCCCAGGTCCAATGCCTGCGAGGCATCGATCTCGAAGCCCTTCACCGTGGTGTCGGTCTGCTTCCAGTACTTCAGCGGCAGGCGGTTGGCGGTCTGCATGCCCGAGTAACCCAGGTACAGGTAGTTCTCGTACTTCATCCGGTACGCGGTGGCCAACAGTTCGAAACCACCGAGGTGGAACAGGCCGGTCAGTTCCAGGTTCTTCGCGCGTTCCGGCTCGAGGTTCTGGTTGCCTTCTTCCTGGGTCATCACCGAATAGTGAGCATTGCTCGCGTACAACTCGTTGATCTCAGGTGCGCGCTGCGAGGACGAGTA
Source organism: Stenotrophomonas sp. YJH_SMC_120 (assembly GCF_059368675.1). Taxonomy (NCBI): domain Bacteria; kingdom Pseudomonadati; phylum Pseudomonadota; class Gammaproteobacteria; order Lysobacterales; family Lysobacteraceae; genus Stenotrophomonas; species Stenotrophomonas sp. YJH_SMC_120. The sequence continues at coordinate 129,491 of NZ_JCAFRY010000001.1, read as the reverse complement.
GCGCACCTTGGCGGCGAACAACGGACCGAGCTCGACATACGATCCCAGGCTGTAGCTGTTGAGCCGGTAGTCGCGGTCCTGCAGTTTCGCGTTGGCGGCATTGCGCGCGGTCTTGAAGCGGCTTGGTTGCAGGTCATGGTCAACCCGCTCGTGGCGCACGCCAGCGTCGAAACTGGCCCAGCCGAAGTCCAGCGTCTCCTTCAGGAACACCGCGTTGCTGCGGGTGTCGACGTCAGGCAGGTAGCGCAGCGAGCCACTGCCGGTGACATCACGCGACTGGTGGCTGAAACCCAGCATACCGCTGAGCGGACCGACGCGCTGATGGCTGAGCAGCACCTCGGCCTGGGTGCTCTCGAAATCGTAGTCGTTGGCGCGGGTGGCACCCAGCCGCTCGCCCGAGGTGTTGTCCAGCTTGGAAACGCGCAGTTCGGCGCGCTCGAACCACGGCAGCGGATCGCGCAGCAGGGCTTCCAGTGCATAGCGTTCCTGCTTGATCACCACCCCCACCGGCAGCCCGTTGGCATAGTTGGAGCCGAACGACAGGTTCTGCATCGAGAACCCCGGCACGCCGTACTCGCTGTCCTTGGCATCGATGCTGATACCCACGTAACCACGGTCGAAGAACAGGGTCGACCCGAGCGCCACCTGCGAATTTCTCGCGTAGCTGTTGCCCAACCGGTGATGGTAATCGGGCGTCACGTCGTTGTTGATCTGCTCCTGCACGTACGAAGGCGTGCCGGGTACGTAGGCCGGGTTGACCGGATTGATGTAGGTGCGACGCTGCCAGACCGAAGTCGGGTTGTTGGTGTAGAACGAGAAATCACCGTCGGCCCAGTCCGGGTTCTCGGTCATGAACTGGTCGATGTAAGGCTGCGAGGCCTTGTTGTAGATCTGCTGCACGCGCGCTTCCTTCTGGCAGCTGTCGGCCAGCGCAGAGTTCACGCCGCCGGTCGGGGGGAACAGGCGCGTGTTGCAGACACTGGCCTTGCTGTTGCCGGGGATGTCGTAGTGCGAGATGCGCTGACGCGAGACCTGCAGGTTGGTTGAGATATTGCGCTGGTTGTTGAAGTTCATCCGGAAGCCCTGCGCGTCGGCTGCATTGAAGCCCTTGCGCAGGACCAGCTCCATCGACTGGTCCTTGTCTTCCATGCGGCGCGAGATCAGGCCCGAATCGATCTCCACGCTGCCACCGATCGCATTGCCGCCGTAGCGCACGGTGTCGGAAGACTTGTTGACGGTGACACTGCGTACGAACAGCGGATCGAACGGGATGTTGATGTCGCCGCTGATCGCGTTCATCCCGAGGATGGACTGGCCGTCCTGCAGGATCTGCACGCGGTTGCCACTGAGGCTGCGGATGACCGGGGCACCCGCGTTCGGCCCGAAAGCACTGTTCTGCACGCCGGAGACGTGTTCGAGCAGGCCGCCCAGGGTGCGGTTCTGCGCCTGTGGGTTGTCGACGGTGACCCGGCTGTCGATACGGGAGGGCTGGCTGGCCTGGACCTGGAGGGTGGGGAGGGTGGGTTCGTCCGCGGCCTGGGCGCTGTGGACGGCGAACAGAAGGGCGGTAGCAAGGAGATGGCGACGCATGGCACGGTCCGTGAAATTGACGTGAAATGTTATAACGTAACTCTTCGGGTCAACAAGAGCGGAAACCGCCTCGATTCAATGGGGCAGGGTGCTTTGGCCTCTCGGAATGGGACGGAGTCTCCCTCGTTCAGCGCACCGCCTTGCGCGTGCTGCTGGCGACCGGCACGATCTGGGCACTGCCCCGCAACGCCCCACGCAGAGCTTCCTCATTCAAACGGAGCCCCGTATGAAGCTGTTGTCCGCTGTGTTGTTGTCTGCGCTTTCGCTCTCCGCCGTTCCGGCGCTGGCGGTGGAAGCTTCGCCCTCACCGCTGCTGGGGCGCTGGTCGCTGGATATCGCCACGTCTGCGTTACCCGAAGCACAGCGCCCGAAGCAGGTGGTGCTGGAGTTCAAGGACGCCGGTGCGGGTCGGTGGAGTTCACACGTTGACATCGTCCTGCACGACGGCAAGACCATGAAATCCGACGGCACGTTGGCGCTCGACGGTACGCCGGGGCCCTTGTCCGGCACCTACGGCGCGGACAAAGCCAACCTTAAACTGCCGGCGCCTAATACCCTGGTGATGCAGCTGGTGGACCATGGTACGCCGGCCTCCACCCGCATCTATACCGTGGCGGCCGACCGTACGACGATGACCGAGACCAAGGCGTTCTACGGCCACGACGGCACGCCGATCCTGCAGACCAACCTGTTCAAGCGGATACCGTAGCGGCGCCGCCTGCGCCATGCCCACGGGGAGGGAATCCGCGGGCATGGCACCGGCAGCCTCACAACGCGGCCGGGTCGCGCTTGGCGGTGTCGATGCCGTACTTGTCGATGGCCTCCTGCATCCGCGAGCGCTCGATGCGGCCTTCGTCGGCCAGCGACTTCAGGGCGGCCAGCACGATGAAGTGGCGATCCACTTCGAAGAACGTGCGCAGCGACTCACGCGTGTCGGAACGGCCGAAGCCATCGGTACCGAGTGCGATGAAGCGGCGGTCGTTGATGAAGGGACGGATCTGGTCGCCGACGATCTTCATGTAGTCGGTGGCCACCACCACCGGGCCGTCATAGCCCTGCAGGCACTCCTGCACGTAGGGTACGCGCGGTTCCTCAGCCGGGTGCAGCAGGTTCCAGCGTTCGGTGGCCAGGCCATCGCGGCGCAGTTCGGTCAGGCTGGTCGCGCTCCACACATCGCTGGCGATGCCGAAGTCCTGCTGCAGCAGTTCTGCCGCAGCTTCCACCTCGCGCAGGATCGAGCCTGCGCCCATCAGCTGCACGCGTGGCTGCGAGGCGGCATCGGCGGCTGCCGGACGCAGCAGGTGGAGGCCCTTCAGGATGCCGGCCTCGGCGCCTTCGGGCAGTGCCGGCTGCGGGTAGTTCTCGTTGAGTACGGTGATGTAGTAGTAGATGTCTTCCTGGTCGACATACATGCGGCGCAGGCCGTCATGGATGATCACCGCCAGCTCGTAGTTGTAGGTCGGGTCGTAGGACACGCAGCTGGGAATCACCGACGACAGCACGTGGCTGTGGCCGTCATCGTGCTGCAGGCCTTCGCCCATCAGCGTGGTGCGGCCCGACGTGGCACCGAGCAGGAAGCCGCGGGTACGCGCATCGGCAGCGGCCCAGGCCAGGTCACCGACGCGCTGCAGGCCGAACATCGAATAGAAGATGTAGAAGGGGATCGTGGCCAGGCCGTGGTTGCTGTAGGCGGTACCGGCGGCGATCCACGAACAGATCGCACCGGATTCATTGATGCCTTCCTGCAGGATCTGGCCGTCCTTGGCTTCCTTGTAATAGCTCAGCTGGCCGGCGTCCTGCGGGGTGTACAGCTGGCCCAGGTAGGAGTGGATGCCGATCTGGCGGAACAGGCCTTCCATGCCGAAGGTGCGCGATTCATCGGGCACGATCGGAATCACCAGCTTGCCCAGCACCGGGTCCTTCAGCAGGCTGGTGAGGATGCGCACGAAGCCCATGGTGGTGGATTGGCCGCGATCGCCGCTGCCCTGCAGCTGGGTGTTGAAGATCGACAGCGGCGGCAGCGGTAGCGGATCGACCTTGGCCAGGCGCGCCGGGAGCTGCCCACCCTGGATGCGGCGGCGCTCGGCGAAGTAGGCCGCTTCGGCGCTGCCCGGTTCCGGGCGCAGATAGGGCATCTCCTCCAGCTGGTCGTCGCTGACCGGCAGGTTGAAGCGGTCGCGGAAAGCGCGCACCGCGTCGGCGCTCATCTTCTTCAGCTGGTGGTTGATGTTCTGGCCTTCGCCGGCTTCGCCCATGCCGAAACCCTTGACCGTCTTGGCCAGGATCACCGTCGGCCGGCCGCTGGTGTTCACCGCCTGCTGGTAGGCGGCGTACACCTTCTGCGGATCGTGGCCACCACGTGCCAGCGCCCAGATGTCGTCGTCGCTCATGTGCGCGACCAGCTCCAGCAGCTCCGGGTAGCGGCCGAAGAAATGCTCGCGCACGTAGGCGCCGCTCTGCGACTTGAAGGTCTGGTAGTCGCCGTCCACGCATTCCATCATGCGCTGGCGCAGCAGGCCGCTGTGGTCGCGGGCCAGCAGGTCGTCCCAGCCACTGCCCCAGATCAGCTTGATCACGTTCCATCCGGCCGCGCGGAAGGTGCCTTCCAGTTCCTGGATGACCTTGGCGTTGCCGCGTACCGGACCGTCCAGGCGCTGCAGGTTGCAGTTGACCACGAACACGATGTTGTCCAGCCGCTCGCGGCCGGCCAGGGAAATTGCCGCCAGCGATTCGGGCTGGTCCATCTCGCCGTCGCCGAGGAAGGCCCAGACCTTGCGGCCCTGGTGTTCTTTCAGGCCGCGGTATTCCAGGTAGCGCATGTAGCGCGCCTGGTAGGCGGCGGTCAGCGGGCCCAGTCCCATCGACACAGTGGGGAACTGCCAGAACTCCGGCATCAGGCGCGGGTGCGGATACGAGGACAGGCCTTCGCGGCCGGCTTCGCGGCGGAAGTTGTCCATCCGTGCCGGATCGATGCGGCCTTCCACGTACGCGCGGCCGTAGATCCCCGGCGCGGAGTGGCCCTGGATGTAGATCATGTCGCCGTCGAATGTGTCGGTACGGCCACGGAAGAAATGATCGAAGCCCACGTCGTACAGCACTGCCGCTGACTGGTAGGTGGCGATGTGGCCGCCGACGTTGGAGTGCTTGCCGGCACGCAGCACCATCACCATCGCGTTCCAGCGGATCATCGCGTTCAGGCGGCGCTCGATGGCCAGGTCACCCGGGTAGGCCGGCTGGCGCTCGGGTGGGATGGTGTTGACGTAGGCGGTCCAGGCACGGGTATGCAGGTCGCCGTGCTGCCGGGCGTCCAGATCGCTCAGCTGGTCGATCAGGTAGTGCGCGCGCGGCCGGCCGCCGGCCTGCATCACCGCCTCCAGCGATTCACGCCACTCCTGGGTTTCCAGTGGATCGGTATCGAAGGGAATGAGGGCTTGGTTCATGGCTGTCTCCAGAGGGCGCCGGTCGGACGTCTGCCTGGGCGACAACACCGGCAGGGCGCACAGCACTGGAGCGGGGTCGCAACGGCGGGCGCCGTGACGCGAAGGGCGACCGTGGCGGCCACCGAGAAGACAAGCGTAGGCCTGCCCCCCCACGCTTCGGTAGGCGGGCGGGGCTTGGGTCTCTGGCAAGCAAGGGTTGGTGCCGCGCGCCGTATCATGGGCCGATGCGCTGGGCGCGGCCGCTGATCAGGCCGGGGACAGCCCCGGCAGGAACACCGGGATGATCGCCACGCCGACGCCCAGCAGGCACCAGGCGACGATGGGCAACCAGCGCGCCAGGCGTTGGGCGGGTTCCGGTGCACGACGACCGCCGATCCACAACAGCAGCGTGAGCACAGCCAGCGCATAGGCGAGGACGACGATCACCGGATGCACATGGATGACCCGGCTGGGCGGCCACATCTGCTGCTGGTAGGCGGTGGTGTGGGCGACCAGCAGCAGGAACAGCAGGCTGCTGAGGGTGTTGATGGCGGTGCGTGCGTTGATGGGAGCACTCCTTGTGCGGGCTGCCGGGACATTGCAGGGGCCGCATTCTAGCGGCTGCCTGCCGGTCGTTGAAACGCCACTGTCATCGATGGCGGTCACCCTGCGGGGCTTTCCAGCCTCGGGGTGGTTGGCCGGCCGTGAACAGCGTGAGGATCTGGGAGAAGAGCTACGCGCTGCGGCGCCGGCTGCTGCGTGGCTTCTTCCTGCGTCGCGGTTCGGCCAGCGAGGATGCCGAAGACCTGGCGCAGGAGGTCTACCTGCGCCTGCTGCGCAGCACCGGCGAGGATGCCGATGCGGTCGAGAACCCGGAAGCCTACCTGTTCACCGTGGCGGCCAACCTGGCGCGCGAGCATGTGCGCGCGCGGTCGTCGCTGCCGCCGCTGGAAGACGTCGACCTGCTGGCCGAAGTGCTGAAAAGCGAAGAAGACATCGAAGGTGAATTCGAGCGCGCGCAGCGCTGGAACGATATCCGCAGCACCATCGCACGACTGCCGGCGACCACGCGGCGGGTGATGGAGCTGCACTACCGCGACGGGCTGGACTGCCCGGCAATCAGCCAGCAGCTGCAGGTGTCGGTGCACATGGTGCGCAAGCACATCGGCAAGGGGCTGGAGGCCTGCAGGAAGGCGCTGGGCGCCAGGGAGCTCACATGAACCGGACCTCATCGCCCGTGGCCGACGACACGATCGCCTGCGAGGCCATGGACTGGTTCCTGCGCAATCGCGAGGGGGCGCTGGATGAGGCCGGGCGCCTCGCGTTCCTGGACTGGATGAAGCGCTCGCCGGATCACGTGCGCGCCTACATGCACGCCCTTGCGTTGCACCGGCAGGTGGGCGAGGCGCTGCAATCGCCGTTGCCAGACGACGCGGCGGTTCCACCGCCGCAGGTCGCCGCCAAGGTGGTGCCGCTGTTCGGTAGCGTGCACGCGCCGCCGCGCGCTGTGCCGCGTCGCGGTCGTGCGCGCTGGGGGGTGGCGGCTGCCGCAGCCTGTATCACCCTGCTCGGCGTGGGCCTGGTTCCGCAGGTGATGCCCACCGAGCAGCTTTACAGTGCCGGACAGGGTGAACTTCGCGACCTGGTGCTGCCTGACCAGACCCAGGTGCGGCTCAACGCGGACAGCCGCCTGCGGGTATGCATGGGCTGGTTCAGCCGCAAGGTGGAGCTGCTGCAGGGTGAGGCCACATTCGACATCGCCCGCGACCGCCGTCCGTTCGAGGTGGCGGTGAACGGCCTGGAGATCCGCGACATCGGCACGATGTTCGATGTATCGCGACGGCTGCAGAGCACGCGCATCGGCGTGGTCTCCGGCGAGGTGGAGGTATGGAGCCAGGGTGTGGACCCCCGGCGTCTTGCGCAACTGCGCGAAGGCCGGGTGGTGCAGGTCGACGTGCGCAGCCATGCGGTCGAGTCATTGGATCTGCCATTGTCGATGCTGCTGGACTGGCAGCAGCGCAAAGTGTCCTTCCTCGACGAGCGGCTGGACGAGGTGGCCGCTTCCTTCAACCGGCACAACCAGGTGCAGGTTCGCGTGCTGGACGAAGGTGCGGCATCGGCACGGTTGTCCGGCAGCCTCGATGCGCATCGCATCGGTGCGCTGCAGGCCTTCCTCGAACGCGACCCGCGTTTCGTGGTGAGGCGCGAAGGCGACACCGTGCGGGTTGGCAGTCGCTGAGGCCGACGTGGTCGTGGACTGTCAGAAAAAATTCATCGAATCCGCGTTCTCCACTTCGGCGGATGCGGGCTCTTACTTGGGAGAAGCCGCTGCCGAGCCACGCAGCGGCGCCTGCTGCCTTCTCTCTTCCAAGGACCCGTGATGCGCAACACGCTCTACCTGTCGATCATCCTCGCCCTGTCTCCCTGCAGCGTGCCGCTGGCCTTCGCCGCCGGTGCCGATGGCCTGGAGGCGCGTGTATCCACGCCGATCGCGGCGCAGCCGTTGGCGCGTGCGCTGGAGCAGCTGTCGCGCGGTTCCGGGGTGCAGTTCCTGTACTCGGCCGGCGGTGATGCCCGCATGGCCGGTGCGGTGCCGCGCGGTGCCACCGTCAGGCAGGCGCTGGACGCGCTGCTGGCCGGTACCGGCCTGGGGTACACCGTGGTGGATGGCAATGTCATCGCCATCGATCCGGCGCCAGCTCGCAACCAACCGAAGCCGGCCGCGCCGAAGCCGCGCGAGGCCGAGGCAATGGTGGCGCCCACCCTGGACACGGTGAAGGTGATTGCCGCACATGAGGTCATCGACCAGAAGAAGTCGTCGCCGGTGATCAAGGATTCGGTGGTGTATGACGAGATGGATAGCTACGGCGACGAGACCCTGGCCGAGAGCCTGATGGCCGCTCCAGGGCTGAGTGCGGTGGAGGATGCCGGCGAGCCACGTTACGTGACCGTGCGCGGCGTACAGGCCAACCTCAACTACACCACCATCGATGGCATTGCGATTGCCAGCGTGGGGGGCAGTGGCTCCGGCGAGCGCATGAACAACCTGCAGCTGATTCCCAGCGACATCGGCACCCGTACCGACATCTACAAGAGCTTCAGTGCCGAGCAGGCACCGGATGCGATCGGCGGCGTGATCGACATCATCAGCCGCAGTGCCTTCGACCGGTCCGGCAAGTACGTGTTTGCCGATGTGGCAGGCATCTATTCCACCGCCGAGACCAACGTCGAGCGCAGCGCTGGTGGCAACCACGAGACCCTGGGCCACTTCGGCAAGAGCGCCAAGATGGTGTTCTCCAACCAGTTTGGTGTCGACCAGCAGTTCGGCATCGTTGCGGTGGCACGCTACGAGCAGCGTTCGCGCAACAGCGTCAAGCGCTGGGTGGAGTCGAACTACTACTACAACGACGCTGGCAAATACCTCACCGACGGTACCACGGGCCCGGACCAGGCCAAGGGCTGGAACGGGCTGCGTGCGCCTGGCAACTTCAGCACTGGCACCTATACCAACTTCATCACCAACTTCGGTGGCTCCGCCAAGCTTGAGTGGAAGCCCTCGGATGATCCGTTCTACGCATCGCTGCTTGTGTATTCGTACCGGTTCTACGAGAACTCGACGATGAACAAGACGGATCTGTACGGCAACGCCAAGTTTCCGGTCCGCAACCAGACCGAAGACAGCGGCACCACCCAGATCAACAGCATCTACATCAAGAACCGCCACGACCGCTGGGACCGCAGCAATCGTGGCGCCATCGCCAGCTTCAACTGGGACATGGGTGACCGTTCGCGGCTGACCCTGCGCGGTGGCCATACCGAAGAGACCTTCCACAACAGCCAGGTCTACTGGGGGGTACGCGCCTACCCGAGCAACCTGTTCGTCGACTACGAGAACGACAGCCACGGATTCCCCAACGCGGTGGCCGTTTCCGATTCCAGTCTGCTGACCAGTTCCGCATTCAAGCTCAATCCGGCGCAAGCCTACGTCTCCCCGCGCGATGCCAAGGAGAGCATCGACAACCTGCGCGCCGACTTCAGCTACAACATCGACGCCGATGCGAGAGGTTTCGGACTGGCCGCCGGCGCCGAGTACCGCCACCTGAAGATCTGGCAGGACATCGACTTCGACTATTTCAAGAGCAGTGCCACGCTCAACGACTACCTGTATCCGGGTTCGACGCTGCTGGGCAGCGTGCCGGGCTTCCCGCTGATCGACAACCGCAAGTGGAACGAGCAACTGCTGCCGAAACTGGGCAGCAACAATGCGGCGTATCCGAATGCCAACTTCACCAGTGACTACAAGTACGTGGAGGACATCACCAATGCCTATGTGTCCGCGCACTACGCCTGGGACCGGCTGCTGCTGATCGGCGGCCTGCGCTACGACCACACCCGCTTCGATGCCTACAGTCCGTTCAGCGATGATGGCGGCACTACCTATACCTCTGCGTTCCGCAACACGAGCGGTGGCTACAACAATCTGCTGCCCTCGTTGAACGCAACCTTCAAGCTCACCGAGGACCAGCGCCTGCGCTTCTCCGCCAGCCGCACGCTGGGCCGGCCGACGCCGAGCAACATCGCCCAGGCCACCAGCACCAGCTGTGGCGATGACGAGGAGGGCAGGGGCTTCTGCAGCATAAAGCAGGGCAATGCCGACCTGCAGCCGCGCCGTTCCACCAACATCGACCTGGCGTGGGACCTGTATTTCAACGGCAACAACGCCCTGGTCTCGGTGGCGCTGTTCGACAAGGTGATCAAGGACGACATCTACACCCTGACCACCTTCGAGAACGTGGGTGATACCCGCTACCGGGTGACCCAGCCGATGAACACCGATGAGTCCAAGCTGCGCGGTGTCGAGTTCGCTGTGGCCAACCGCAACCTGCAGTGGGGCCGCCAGCGCTTCGACATGTACTTCAACGCCACGCGGCTGGAAGGCCAGACCAACTACCGCATCAGTGATGGTACCGAACGCCGCCTGGACCGGCTGCTGTACCAGCCGGACTGGTCGCTCAACGGTTCGGTGATCTGGCGCATGCCGTGGAAGAGCGCGCAGCTGCGCCTGTCCGGCACCTACCGCAGCCGGATGCTGGTCGACTTCGGCGACACCCAGTGGCTGGATTCGTACTACGACCCGTACATGACCTTCAACATGGGCTTCAGCCACAAGGTCAGCAAGCACGTGACGCTGAAGTACGAGGCCAAGAACCTGTTCAACACCCAGCCGACCTACAGCACCGGCCCGAACGGGCGCTTCCGTACCGAGATCGACGACTACGGCCGCTTCTTCTACTTCCACATCATCTACAACTGAGGGCACAGCCGTGGAGACGATCAATCGCAGGCGATTCCTGGCCATGGCCGGCCTGTCCGCTGCCGGTGCCTGGATGGGCACGGCACACGCGCTGGCCGCGCAGGCCGATGCCACCGCGCTGAACCCGCGCAACCTGCTGGCCAAGCCGCGCTTTGCCAGCACACCCTTCACCCTGGGCGTGGCCTCGGGTGATCCCTCGGCCGATGGCATGGTGCTGTGGACGCGCCTGGCGACCGAACCGCTGGTGTTCGGCGGCGGCATGCCGACCCGGCCGATGCTGGTCGAGTGGCAACTGGCCGCAGACGAAGGCATGCGCAGGGTGGTACGCCAGGGGGCGGCGATGGCGCATCCCGAACTCGGCCACGCCGTGCACGTGGAGCTGGACGGGTTGGCGCCCGGACGGCCCTACTGGTACCGCTTCAGCGTCGGTAGCCACGCCAGTGCGGTCGGTTGCACCCGCACGCTGCCCGCAGCCACGGCCGCGGTGGATCGCGTGCGCTTTGCGGTGGCCGGTTGCCAGCACTACGAAGAAGGCCACTACACTGCGTGGCGGCGCATTGCCGAGGAACCGCTTGATTTCGTCTTCCACTATGGTGACTACATCTACGAAGGCGAAAGCCAGCCGGGTCTGCGGAAGATGAACGGCCAGCCGTTCACCAACCTGCGCAACCACGTCGGCCCGCAGATCTACACGCTGGATGATTACCGCCGCCGCTACGCCCAGTACAAGAGCGATGCCGACCTGCAGGCCGCGCATGCGGCGGCACCGTGGTTCGTCACCTTTGACGACCATGAAGTGGACAACAACTGGGCCGGCGCCGAGGACCAGGATGACACGCCCAGCGAAGTATTCCTGCTGCGCCGCGCACAGGCGTTCCAGGCCTACTACGAGAACATGCCACTGCGCCGTTCGGCATTCCCGCGCGATGGCCACATGCAGATGTACCGACGTGCACGCTACGGCACGCTGATGGACCTGCACCTGCTCGACACCCGCCAGTACCGCAGCAAGCAGGTGAACATGGCGCTGCGTGAGGAGGTGGAATCGCCGGAGCGCAGCATTGTGGGGGCGAAGCAGGAGCGCTGGCTCTTCGACGGCCTGGCCGATGCCGCACCGCGCTGGCACACCATCGCCCACCAGGTGGCGCTGGGCAACTACATGCGCGAGAAGGATGGGGTGGTGCAGTCGTCCGACGACCAGTGGTCGGGCTATCTGGACAGCCGCCGGCGCCTGCTCGACCACATCCAGAAGGTGGGCTTCGGCAACGTGGTGACCGCCTGCGGCGACGCGCATCGCCACTATGCCAGCGATCTGGTGCAGGACCACCGTGACTCGGGCGTGGTCTCCAGCGAGTTCCTCGCCACGTCGATCACCTCCGGCGCCGATGGCCAGGGTGTGGACGCGTATGCCAGGAACCAGCTTGCGCACAGTCCCTATCTGAAGGCGACCACCGACAAGCGTGGCTACGTGCTGTGCGATGTCACCCGCGATGCGTGGATCGGCGACATGAAGACGCTGGATACCGTGATGCAGCCGAATGGCGCGGTGCAGAGCTGGAAGCGCTATGCGGTGGAGCACGGCCGGCCGGGGCTGCAGGAGGCCTGAATCTACCGCTCTACAGAGATCCTTCAATCCTGCTCGAACCGCAGTGGTTCGCTGCCCATCGCCGGGTCACTGGTGCCGGGGCGCCCATCCTCGGCGCGACCGGCCAGGCGCAGCATGCTCTCGCCCGCGCCGATCTGCAGGTCATACCAGCCCGCCGTGGGCGTTGCGTCCCACGCCAACGCGGTTTCTGCGTGTGCGGGTAGTACCAGCGCCTGATCGGGCATGTGCCCGGCATAGGCACCAGGCTGCACACGCACCTGCTGCGCGCCGTCACCCAGGTTGCGCAGCCGCAGCCGCAGTTGGCCATCCGTGCGATCAATTGAAGCCTGCAGCGCAGGATCCTTGGCCGCCCCCTGGAAGTGGCGGTGGAAGCCGTTCGGGCCCAGCAGCCACAGGTCATAGCGGCCCTGGGCATCAAGCGGCCAGCGCTCGCGCAGCGCCATGCCCGGGAGCAGCGTGTAGCGGCGCGGCACCGCATCCAGCCGCAGCCGGTCGTAGACATGCAGCACTGCCGCCGCGCCTTCGCAGGATAGCGCCAGATCCACGCCCGAGGCGTCCACCGCAGCCATCGATGCCTGCGGCCGATAGGGCAGGGCGCGCGCCGGGCGTATGCCGACTTCCTGCTTCGCTGGTTTCAGCCCCTCCGGCAGCGCCGGCACGGTTCGCCCTGGCAACGCAGCGGCGCGTGCGGCCACCGCGCTCACGTCGGGCAGGCCGCGCACGAACGGGCGGGTATCGCGCTGGGCGAAGTCGAAGGCGTTGCTGAGGTCGCCGCAGACCGCGCGGCGCCACGGCGAGATGTCCGGTGCCGCCACACCGAAGCGGCGTTCGATCAGTCGAATGACCGAGGTGTGGTCGTACACCTGCGAGTCGACCCAGCCACCCCGACTCCACGGCGAGATCACATACAGCGGCACGCGCGGGCCCAGTCCATACGGGCGGCCGCGCAGTTCGGCGGCATCGTACTTCTCGTCGCCCGGTGCGGGATGGCGGTGGTATTCGCCCTCGGTACTGACCGAGGACGCACCCGCCCAGCCGCCATCCACCGGCGAAGGCGGTGCCGGTGGCGGCATGTGGTCGAAGAAGCCGTCGTTCTCATCGAACATCAGCAGCAGGGCGGTGCGGCTCCAGACTTCCGGATCGGCAGTCAGCGCATCCAGCACGCGCGCGGTATAGGCCGCGCCCTGCGCCGGACTGGAGGGTCCGGGGTGCTCGCTGCCGGCCGCGTCGGCGATGATGAAGCTGACCTGCGGCAGGCGCCCGTCGAGTACGTCCTGGCGCAGCTGTGGCAGGCCACGGGTGCTGACCCCGCGTGCGCGCAGTTGCGGGTCATGCCCGGGTGCAGCACTGTACGCTCGACGGAACGCCTCGAAGCCGGCCAGCGGGTTGTCGGTGAAGTTGTCCGCCATGTCCTGGTAGATCTGCCAGGACACGCCGGCCTTCTGCAGGCGCTCGACATAGCTGGTCCAGCGGTATGACGCCGGATGCCCGCCGTGTTCGGGGAAGTTGTCATGCGAGTTGGCGATCACCGGGCCGCCGGCGCGGGCCTGTGCATCGTTGTGGCCGGTCCACAGGAACACCCGGTTCGGGTTGGTACCGGCCTGCATCGCGCAGTGGTAGGCGTCGCAGATCGTGAACGCATCGGCCAGCGCGAACTGGAACGGCATGTCGCTGCGCTGGAAGTAGCCCATGGAGTGGTTCTGCTTGGCCTTCGGCCAGTGCCCCATGCGGCCGTGGTCCCAGGCGCGCTGCGCATCGGGCCAGGTGTGCGGCGTGCCTTCCACCCGCATGTAGCCGAAGTGCGCGGCGGTATCCAGCGGGAACGGTGCGATCGCCCGCGTGCCACTGGCATCGGGCTGCAGCCACAGGCTGCGCGCGCGGCCACCGGCCTGCAGCGCGGCGGCCGGGGCCACGAAGCGGTCGCCGAAACCACGTACACCCGGCAGCGTGCCGAAGTAGTGGTCGAACGAACGGTTCTCCTGCATGAACACCACGATGTGCTGCAGGTCTTCGAGGCTGCGCGTCTGCGCGGCGGGGGCGATCGCTGCGGCCCGGGCGATGCTGGGCAGCAGCGGAGAAAGGCCGGCGGCAACGCCGGCCTGCAACAACCGGCGTCGGCCGATATCGGTCACGGGCTCACTCACAGGTCCACGCGGAAGGAGATGCCGACGGTGCGCGGGGCGCCGATGAAGGCGTTGTCGCGGCCGTCCACCCCCGCAAGATACCGCTTATCGGTGAGGTTGCTCACCACCAGGTTGGCACCCATGCCCTTCAGGCGCGGCGACAGGCCCTGCAGGTCGAAACCGATGTTGGCGTTGAACACGGTGGCCGAGGGCAGCTTGTTGACGTTGGCGGCGTCGAGATAGCGCGTGCCCAGGTAACGGCCGGACAGGCCGAAGTTCCAGTTCTCGCCCTGCCAGTCCGCCGACAGCACCAGGGTCTGTTCGGGCTGGCCGATCACCTTGGCGCCATCGACGATGCCCAGCTGGGTGTCGCGCGCGGCATCGCCGCTGCCCAGGTACTTGGAGCGGTTGTAGGTATAGGCGGCGTTGAGGCGCCAGCCGTTGTCCCAACCGTAGCCGAACGCCGCTTCCAGGCCGTTGCTTTCCACGCCGCCGAAGTTCTCGTAGACACCGTCGGTCTCGCCGAGATAGTCGATGCCACTGACGAAACCTGCCGGAAGGTAGACGATGCGGTTGTCGAACTTGATGTTGTACAGGGTCACCGAGGCGGTCAGCGGCCAGCGGCTGATGCGCATGCCCACTTCGATGTTGTCGGCGGTCTCCGGTTCGACGTTGCGGAAGCGCTGCGGGTCGGTCTCGCCGAGCACGCCGGAGGGAATGGCGGCGAAGTTCTGCGAGAAGCCGGCGAACAGCTCCATGCCTTCCACGCCCGGCGCCCAGGTGAAACCGGTCGACAGCAACGGGTCGGACCTGGAATCGGAGGTCACGTGTTCGCTGGCGCCGATCACGCGGCGACGCGACTGGTCGACGAAGAACTGCTTCACGCCCAGGCGTGCACTGAACGGCCCGAAGCGCGCCACGTCCTCCACGTAGTACATCTGCTCGTCGACCTTGTACTTGTCTTCGAACTGCACCCAGTACGGCTGGTGGTCGAAGGCGATGTCCTGGCCGACATTGAGCAGGCGGTGCCAGTCACGGCGTGCCGAACGGTCCAGCTTCTCCACCCACAGGCCGCCGCGGATCGTGTTGTCGACCGCGCCGAAGGTCTGCCGCCACTCGACGTCGGCGGTCACGCCCATGCGATCGTTGTCGTAGTGGGTGTGGCGATACGACTGCGCGCCCAGCACGTTGCCGGCGTAGCAGTTCGGATCGTACTCGGCGGTGAAGCCCAACCGTGGCGTGCAGCTGGCCAGCCGCTGTGCCGCGCTGCCATCAGGATTGACGAAGAAGATCTGGCCGCGGTTGCTGCCGCCGTACACGGTCTCGCCACCGAGGTACTCCGACTCGGGGCGGCCCGCGCCATCGTCGCTGACCTGCGCCAGGTACGGCGGCAGCCAGTCACCGCGGCCCTGCATGCGATGCCCATAGGCGGCCACCGACGCTTTGAAACCATTGCCGCCGTCAAAGGCTGCGCGCAGGTAGCCGAAGGTGTTCTCGCGCAGCGCACGCGAGCCGGAACGGTAGTTCTGGTCCAGATACGGAATGCCGGTGAGGGTGCCGACCAGGTTGTCGCGATCCGGATTGGTGGCAAAGCCCGTCGGCGAAACGCTGGTGTATTCGGGCTCGTCGGCGTCGTTGTAGGACAGGTAGCCGGTCAGCGTCCAGCGATCCAGTTCGGTGATGAACTTGCCGGCGATGTGGTCGTTGCTGGCGTGGCCGGTGCCGTCGATCCAGTCGTGCACCTTCGACGAGGAGGCGCTGATCCACGCGCGGGTGTGGCCGCCGAGCAGGCCGGTGTCGTAGCGCACGTAGTACTTGCGCGCCTCGTTGTCACCGGCACCGACCACGAAGCGCAGGCGGCTGTCCTGCATCGGGTCGCTGGTGAGGAAGTTGAGCGTGCCGCCGAGGGCTTCGTTCGAGCGCGAGGAGATGTCAGCGGTGCCCTGGCTGACTTCCACCGTTTCCAGGTCCAGGGTGTCGATGTAGCGGTTGGCCAGCGAGCCGCCGCCGTAGCCGGAGCCGCCGTTGGGCAGACCGTCGATGGTGGTGCCGATCTGCTGGGTATCACGATTGGTGACGAACCCGCGCATGCTGATCTGCGTGCCCCACACCGACGAGCCGGTGGCGTCGGCCTCGCTGACCACCACGCCGGGTACTTCGTTCAGCGCGTCGTTGACGCTGCTCATCACCGTCTGCCGGTTCAGTGTTTCTGCGCGCACCGACGTCTTGGCGTAGCTGGTGGCCTGGCCGATCACCTGCACCTGGTCGAGGGTGCGGGCATCGCTGCTGCGCGCTTCGCCCGTATCGCCCTGCGGTGCTTCTGCGAGGGCGTCCAGCGCGGGGGCGATCAGCAGGGCAAGCAGCGAAACACGGGGAAAGCGCGCAATCGTTCGCATCGATACCGGACCTTGGGGGGAGAGAAGCCCCCGAGTGTCGACAGCACCAATGACATCGACATGACGTAGAGATGCAGGAACCGTGTTGTGACGGCCGACGCCCCCGGCCGCCTGCCTGTCAGTACCGCGCGTCCTTGGGTTTCGGGTCGCGCGGCCAGTCCTTGGCCTTGTTGGCGAAGTCCGGCCGGGGCTGGTTGATGAAGTAGCTGGCGATGTCCACCGCATCCTGGTCGGGCATCGCCTGCTGGCCCAGTGGCGGCTCGCGGGTCACCGCCGGTGGCATGTTGTGCTTGACGAAGCCGGCGGCCTTGTACAGGCGCGCCATGCCGGCGCCGATGTTGAAGCTGTGGTCGCCCCATAGCGGCGGGAAGGCGATGTCACCGCCGGCGTCGCGCCGTCCTTCGCCGTTGTCGCCATGGCAGGCGGCGCACTGCACGGCGTACAGCGCCTGGCCGCGGACCGGGTCCGGGGTCAGCGTGCTGTCGATCGGCCCCTCACTGGGGGCGGCCACCTTTGCACCCTCTGGCACCGGACTGCTCAGCCACGCCATGTAATCGAGCATCGCGCGCATCTGCGGCGAGTCCTCCGGCAGCGGCTTGCCGTTCATCGAACGCTGCAGGCAGCCGTTGATGCGCTCGGTCAGCCCGATCACCTTGCCCGGACGCGGCATGTAGCGCGGATAGGCGCCGCCGCCGGTATTGAAGTAGTGATTGCCGAAAGGCCGCTTGCCCTCGGCCATGTGGCACGAGTTGCAGTTCAGATCGTTGCCGACATTGTCCGGCAGCAGCCGTGCGGTCTCGTTGAGGATACGGCGGCCGAGCATCACCGATTCGGCATTGCCGAGCCCGGCGATTTCTTCGGCGCTGGGCGCATGGTAGTGCCCGACCACCTTGCCCTGCGCATCGAGGATATCGATCGTGCTGGCCACGGCGGCATCCAGGTCCGGATACAGATGACGGTAAGCGAGGGTACCGGCCCCGGCGAGCATCACGAGGGTGATCGCACTGCCGATCAGCAGGCGGGAGCGTTTGCGCGAACGTTTCATCGTGCGGCCTCCTGCGGAACGTAGTGCACCGGCTTGTCGCGCACCACCCGGCGCATGCGCGCCACGTCGACCTCGCTCACGGCACTGGCCTGGTTGCCCCAGCTGCTGCGGATGAAGGTCAGGATCTGTGCCAGCTGCGCGTTTGGCAGCTGCTCGAAGCCGGGCATGGTGAAGGCCATGCGGTCATGCGGGGTATGCGGCGTGCGGCCGCCGATCAGGGTCACCTGCACCAGCGAGCTGGGGTCATCGGCGAACACGATCGAGTTGCCGGCCAGGGCTGGATAGACGCGCGGCATGCCGCGCCCGTCGGCGCGGTGGCAGGCCTGGCAGTGCTCGGCATAGGCCAGCGAACCTGCCACGCGGTAGTCGCCGCTGCGCAGTGCGGCGGTGGTGGTGTCGGTACCGGGCGACCACTGTGCGCTGCGTCCTTCGCGGGCGGGCAGCTGCTTCAGGTAGCGGGCCATCGCCAGCAGGTCGGTGTCGGACAGGTACTGCGTGCTGTGCTCGACCACGTCGGCCATGCCGCCGAAGGCCGCCGATCGATCGGTGCGGCCGGTACGCAGGAAGTCGACGATCTCGCCCTCGCTCCAGCTGGCCAGGCCGGTCGATTCATTGCGCAGGTTCTTCGCATACCAGCCTTCCAGCACCGAGCCGGACAGGAACTGGCGGCTGCCATCATCGGCCATCGCCTTTTCCTGGAACGCCAACCCGCGTGGCGTGTGGCAGGCGCCGCAGTGGGCCAGGCCTTCCACCAGTTCGGCGCCGCGCTGCTGGCTGGCATCCAGCGACGGATCCGGGTTGAACGTGCGCGGGCGTGCGAACAGCAGCTGCCACCAGGCCAGTGGCCAGCGCATGTTGGCCGGCCACGGGATCGTGCTGTCGGCGTTGTTCTGCTCCACCGGTTGCACCGAGCCCATGAAGTAGGCGTACAGCGCCTTGATCTCGGCGTCGCTGGCGATCACGTACGAGGCGTACGGCATGGCCGGATACAACGGCTGCCCATCATGGCGGATGCCGCGACGCACCGCGCGCTCGAAGTCGGCGTAGTCGTAGGCGCCAATGCCGGTGTCCGGATCGGGCGTGATGTTGGTCGAGTAGATCGTGCCCATCGGCGTCTGCATGCCGAGGCCACCGGCGAACGGCTTGCCGCCGGGCGCGGTGTGGCAGGCCGCGCAGTCGGCCGCGCGCGACAGGTATTGTCCCTGCGCGATCAATGCCGGATCGTGGATGTCGACCTGCGCGGCCTGTCGCGGTGCGAACCAGTAGGGCGTGGTGCGGGCGACGCCGTAGGCGGCGGCCAGCGTGGCGGCCAGGGCAATGGCGAGCTTGAACGAGGTGCGCATGGCGGCACTGTGGGCAATCCCGCGCGCGCGTTCATTGATCCGGATCAATGACTGAACAGATACAGCTTGTACACCAAGCTGAATCGTTCCTGCGTTGTCATCAAGCCGTCATCCATGCGCGATAGATGGCCCACGCGCGCGTCGCTAACCTGCCACGCTGTCGCACCTTTTCCCCGATTGCCCATGAAGCGCCTGCTGCTGTTGTTGCTGGCGTGCGCCGGCCTGTGGCTGGCTGCATGCTCGTCCTCGATCAATGCCTCGTCCACCTCGCTCGCCGATCGGCTGATCGCGCCGGGTGGCGTATCGACCCTGCTCGATCGTCCGCGCATTGCTGCGGCCATCGCCGAACTGCCCAATCGCCACGGCTTCGCGCCGGGCCGCGATGGCGTGCCGATCTTCTGGCGTGTGTTCGATCCTGGCGATTACGGCGCGCGTTACCACTACCTGCCGCAGCGCCACGAGAACGGCCTGCCGCTGGATACCGGCCTGAGCCTGGCAGTACCGCAGCCGTTCCGCGCGCAGGCACCGCGCGGTACCGTGGTGCTGCTGCACGGCTGGATGATGAACGGTGATTCGATGCTGCCGTGGTCGTTGCAGTTGGCCGAATCCGGCTACCGCGTGGTCACGCTCGACCTGCGTAATCATGGACAGTCCGGTACCGGGCCGTCGGGTTATGGCACCTATGAATCCGACGATGTGGTGGATGTGATCGGCGAGCTGCGCGCCCGTGGTGAAGTAACCGGCCCGCTGTACCTGTTCGGCGTGTCCTATGGCGCCGCCACAGCGGTATTCACCGCCGACAAACTCGGCGACCAGGTGGAAGGGGTGGTGGCGATGGAATCGTTCGCCAATGCCGGTGTGGCGATCCGCACGATGATTCCGCACCTGATGGGACTGCAGCCGGAAGGCCTGAAGGCGCAGGCGATGGCGTCGTACGCGCGCTGGCGCTACGGCGGCCAGGACATCAACCAGGTGATCGCCGCCGCCAGCCGCCGTATCGACGTCGATCTGGACCGCGTGGATGTAGCGCGCGCGCTGGCCGATACCCGCGCCTGCGTGCTGCTGCTGCACGGCCAGGGCGACCAGCACATTCCGGTCAGCCAGGGCCGCGAACTGGCCCAGGCCAACCCGCGCGCGCATTACATCGAGATGCGCGGCGAGGACCACATTACACTGCCGCTGCGGCTGGACCTGCTGGCCGGAGTGGTCGATGACTGGATGGCGCGCGATGAGCACCACCCGAAGAGCGCCTGTCCGGCCCCACAGCTGCCGGCCCAGGCCGAGTGGCTGGCCCACCGCTGAAAAAAAGGGGACGGAGGGGATTAAGTCGTTTCCCGCACAGCTGGGCCATAAACGACTTAATCCCCTCCGTCCCCTTTTTCTGTCAGGCCACCCGTCGTGCCAGCGAGCGGGCAGACGCCGCGACGCCCAGCAGCAGCGCGGCCACGCACAGGAAGGCGAAGCCGAGGCTGGTGCCGTGTGCCAGTGCACCGATCGCTGCCGGGCCGGCGAGGATGCCGGCGTAACCCAGCGTGGTGACTGCGGTGATGGCGATGCTCTCCGGCATCACCCGCTGCTGGCCGGCCATCGAGAACAGTGCCGGCACGATGTTGGCGCAGCCCAGCCCGACCAGTACATACCCCGCCAGCGCCACCGGGAACGAGGGCACCAGCGTGGCCAGGGTGAAGCCTGCTGCGGCGGTGATGCCGCCGAAGACCAGGGTGCGGGTGCGGCCGAGGCGCTCGACGATGCCGTCGCCGAACAGGCGCATCGCGGTCATCGCCAGGGTGAACAGCGCGAAGCCGGCGCCGGCCTGGTCACGCGGCACCTGCCGCACTTCGGCCAGGAACACCGCGCTCCAGTCCAGCATCGAGCCCTCGGCGAGGAACACCACGAAGGCCAGCACGCCGATGAACAGCACCACGCCGTGCGGCAGCGCCAGCAGTGGGCCCTCGTGCAGGATCCGTTGCGGGCGCCAGTGCGGCGCCGACAGCACCGCGACCAGCAGCAGTGCCGCCACCGAAACCAGTGCGGCCAGCCACAGCGGTGTACCCAGGATCAGCAGGCCGGTCATGCAGCCGGCGCCGACGAAGCCACCGATGCTGTAGAAGGCGTGGAAGCCGGACATCATCGCGCGCCCGGCGTCGCGCTCGACCGCGACCGCCTGCATGTTCATCGCACAATCCAGCGCACCGACGCCGGCGCCGAACACGAACAGCGCCGCACCCAGCGCCACCGGCGAGGGCGCCAGCACCAGCAAGGGCAGGGCGCACAGCATCATCGCGCAGGTGATCACCATCACCCGGCGGCAGCCCAGCCGCCCGGTCAGCGCGCCCGCCAACGGCATCGCCAGCAGCGAGCCGAGTCCAAGGCACAGCAGCACGGCGCCGAGGCTGGCGTCGGACAGCCCGGCCTTGGCCTTGGCGTAGGGCACCATCGGCGCCCATGCGGCGGTGGCGAATCCGGGAATGAAGAAGGCGGCGCGGGTGGCGTGCTGCTGGGCACGGGGGGATGAAGGCGTCATGCGCGATGCGAAGCTCCAGGGAACAGCCATGAAAACGATTTCAGACTGACTCGGCAAGTGCCATGCGTGACATCGGGCGACGCATACGATTGCAGTGACCCGATTGCGTCACCAGCGATTAACGCGACGCACGGACAGTGGCTGCACGGTCTGCATTCCGCCGGCCGCTGCCGGAGACCTCTACATGAGCACGACACCGACCATCCTCCTCGTCCATGGCTTCTGGGGCGGGGCCGCACACTGGGCCAAGGTGATCCTGGAACTGCATCGCAACGGCCACGACCGTGTGCAGGCGGTGGAACTGCCGCTGACCTCGCTGGCCGACGACGCAGGGCGCACCCGGAAAATGATCCGGCAGATCGACGGGCCGGTGCTGCTGGTCGGCCACTCCTATGGCGGCGCGGTGATCAGCCAGGCCGGTAACGAGCCCAACGTGAAGGGCCTGGTCTACATCGCCGCGTTCGCGCCTGATGCCGGCGAGAGTCCCGGTGGGATCACCCAGCAGCACCTGCCGGAGGCGGCGCCGAACCTGGCACCTGACAGTGATGGCTACCTGTGGCTGCGTGCGGACAAGTTTCATGAGAGCTTCTGCCAGGATCTGAGCGAGGACGAAGGCCGGGTGATGGCCGTTACCCAGAAGGCACCGCTGGCCAGCACCTTCGGTGATGCGGTCAGCGACCCGGCGTGGAAGCACATGCCGAGCTGGTACCAGCTGTCCCGCCACGACCACATGATCGCGCCGGAAAACCAGAAGGCCATGGCCGCAAGGATGCAGCCCAGGCGCCTGCTGGAGCTGGATGCCAGCCATGCCTCGCTGGCTTCGCAGCCGAAGGAAGTGACCGCGCTGATCCTGGAGGCCTGCGCCGCCATTGGCGGCTGATCCCGCGCCAGCACTCCGCACGACAGCCGCGGCGCAGGGGAGTACACTCCTGCGCCGCGGCTGTCCGGCCGCGTCCCTCTCTTCCCTCCAGCCGCCGCCAGAGGATCCCACCCTATCGTGGAGGTCCCGTCGTGCTGCCTGTGCCTGTTGTCCATACGCCGTCCCCCTTGCCGCGTCGCCGCGCGTTGCCGCAGGCGCTGGCCCGGGGGTTGCTGATCGCTGCTCTGGGCAGCAGCGGTATTGCTGTTGCGCAGTCCAGTACGGATCCAGCCAAGGATTCGCAGGCGCCTGCATCACAGACCCTGCAGACCGTACAGGTCACCGCCAACCTGCTCGGTACCATCACCGAGGGCAGCGACGCCTATACGCCCGGCACCATTGCCACCGCGACCCGCCTGGTGCTGACGCCACGGCAGACCCCGCAGACCATCAGCGTGATCACCCGCGCACAGATGGATGACTTCGGCCTGCACGGCATCGACGACGTGATGCGGGTGACCCCCGGCATCAGCATCGTCACCTACGACAGCGAACGCACCGAGTACTACGCGCGCGGTTTCGCGATCCAGAACTTCCAGTACGACGGCATTCCGATGTCGCGCAACTCGGCGTACTCCGCCGGCAACACGCTCAGCGATACCGCCATCTACGACCGCATCGAGGTGCTCAAGGGCGCGACCGGCCTGCTGACCGGCATGGGCGATCCGGGTGCGACCATCAACCTGGTGCGCAAGAAGCCGGGCAAGGACTTCGCCGGCAGTGCCTCACTGGGTGTCGGCCGCTGGGACGACTACCGCGCCGAGCTCGATGTGGGTGGCCCGCTGACTGCCGATGGCCGCGTGCGTGGCCGTGCCGTGGGTGCCTGGGAAGACAAGCGCTCCAACCTGGACAACTACCAGCGAACCAGCAAGGTCGGCTATGCCGTGCTGGAAGCCGATCTGGGCGAACGCACGCTGTTGTCGATCGGTGGCGACGTGATGGACAGCGACCCGAAAGGCTCCACGTGGGGCGGCATTCCGCTGCTGGACAGCGCCGGCAACTTCAACCGCATGCCGCGCTCGTTCAACAATGGTGCGCAATGGGCCGGCTGGCGCCAGTACGTGCGTACCGGTTTCGCCACGTTGGAGCACACGTTCGCCAACGATTGGATTGCCAAGCTGCAGCTCAATCATCAGGTCAACGGCTATGACGCCGCACTGGCCGGTGCCGCCGCCGGCAATCCCGATCCGTTGACCGGCGAGGGCGTCAGCCTGTGGCTCGGCAAGTACGTCGGCAAGACCGTCAGCAATGCCGCCGACTTCTATGTGAGTGGGCATTTCGGCCTGTTCGGCCGCGAGCATGAGCTGGTGGTTGGTGGCAGTGCCTCGCGCAAGCGCTGGACCAATACCGGCTACGGCCCTCAGGCGGGGTTCCCGGATACCGTGCCGGACTACCGCAGCTGGAATGGCGACATTGCCGAACCGCAGTGGCAGCGCACCTATGACAACAATGAAATGACCCGTGAGAACGGGCTGTACGTGGTTGGCCGCTTCGACGTGGCCGATCCGTTGAAGCTGATCGTCGGCAGCCGCCTGGCCAGCTACCGCTCGCCGGACACGCGCGAGACCGGCGTCCATGTGCCCTATGCCGGCGTGGTCTACGACCTCGGCGAGCATTACTCGGTGTATGCCAGCTACAGCACCATCTTCAAGCCGCAGGGCGAGCGTGACGAGCAGGGCAAGGCGCTGGATCCGCTCGAAGGCCGCAGCTACGAGATGGGGCTGAAGGCCGAGTTCTTCGATGGACGCCTCAATGCCAGTGCGGCGCTGTTCCAGCTTGATCAGGACAACTTCGCTCAGCCCACCGGCGGCAAGACACCGGATGGCCAGGATGCCTACCGCACCTTGATGGGCGTGCGCACCAAGGGTTTCGAGCTTGAAATGTCGGGTCAGCTGGCCGAGGGCTGGCAGGTGCAGGGTGGGTTCTCCCACAAGATCGCCCGCCAGGCGGGCACCAAGGTGACCACGCTGGAACCGGAGAACCAGTTCAGCCTGCACACCCGCTACCGCCTGCGTGGCGCCTGGCAGGGGCTGACGCTGGGTGGTGGCGCACGCTGGCAGGATTCGACTTTCGGCGAGATTACCAACCCGGCCACGCGGGCCAAGGTGGTGCATCGCACGCAGCCGTACTGGTTGCTGGATGCGATGGCGCGCTACCAGTTCAACGATCGCCTGTCGGCCACGGTCAACGTCAACAACCTGCTCGACAAGCGTTACTACACGATCTTCAACTGGTACAGCACCTACGCCTGGGGCGAGCCGCGCAACGTGCGGTTGAGCTTGAATTACAGGTTCTGACGCAGATGCGCCCGCGATGCTCTGCAGCATCGCGGGCGATGTGGTTACAGCGGCAGGTCGAACACCAGCACTTCGGCATCGTTGCCGTTTTCCAGCGTCAGCTGGGCTTCGTCGCTGACCTGCAGCGCATCACCGGCTTCCAGGGTGATGCCGTTGACCTGCAGCTGCCCACGGGCCACCTGCACATAGGCGCCACGACCGTTGCCAAGGGCATGGTGCAGCTTCTGGCCGCCGTCGAGGATGGTGGCGAAGATGCGGGCATCCTGGTGGATGCGCAGCGAACCGTCGGCGCCGTCCGGCGAAGCGATCAGGCGCAGCTGGCCGCGCTTGGTCTCCGGTGCGAAGTGGGTCTCCTCGTAGGACGGCGTGATGTTCTCGGTGTCCGGGAAGATCCAGATCTGCAGGAAGTGCACGGTCTCGTCGGCCGAGTGGTTGAACTCGCTGTGGGTGACGCCGCTGCCGGCGCTCATGCGCTGCACGTCGCCGTAGCGCAGCACTGAGCCGGTGCCCATCGAGTCCTTGTGTTCCAGCGCACCGCCCAGCACGTAGGAGATGATTTCCATGTTGCTGTGGCCGTGGGTGCCGAAGCCCTGGCCGCCGATCACCTTGTCTTCGTTGATCACCCGCAGCGGGCCGAAGCTGACGTAGCGCGGGTCGTAGTAGTTGGCGAAGGAGAAGGTATGGCGCGAGGACAGCCAGCCATGCTCGGCCAGGCCACGGGTAGCGCTCTTGCGGATCTGCAGCATGATGGAATCTCCTTGTTCGATGGTTTCGATGGGGTGGGGTGGGCCAGTAGCCGCTGTGTTTCCCCGTTGGAGAGAAGTATCTGCTTGCGCCCGGGGTTTGAAAAACGGATAGTTTTGACGTCCATCATCGAAAAATTCGAATGCTCAAGCTCAGCCTCGATGCCCTGCAGATCCTGGATGCCATCGACCGCCGCGGCTCGTTTGCCGGCGCCGGCAAGGCCCTGCACAAAGTGCCCTCGACCATCTCCTACACCGTGGCCAAGCTGGAGGAGGACCTGGGTGTTCAGCTGTTCGACCGGGTCGGCCCGCGCGCCGAACCGACCGAGGCCGGCCGCGCGCTGCTGGACGAGGGCCGGCACCTGCTGCGCGCCGCCCGCGAGTTGGAACTGCGGGTGCGCCGGGTGGCGTCGGGCTGGGAGACTGAACTGACGCTGGCGGTGGACTCGGTGTTCCCGACCTGGCTGCTCGGTCCGGACATCGCCGCGTTTCGTGAGGCCGAGGCACCGACCCGGCTGCGATTGATCGGCGAGGCCCTGTCCGGCACCTGGGAGGCCCTGCTGGACCGCCGTGCCGACCTGCTGGTCGGCGCGCCGGGTGAGGGCCCCAGTGGCGGTGGTTACGTGGTCGAGCCGCTGGGCACGGTGGAGTTCGTGTTCGCGGTCGCGCCCGGTCATCCGTTGGCCGCAGTGCCAGGCGTGCTCGGTCGCGAGCAGCTGGTCGAGCACTGCGCGATCGCGGTTTCTGATTCCGCGCGCAGGCTGCTGCCGCGCACGGTCGGCTTGTTGATGGGGCAGGAGATGCTGACGGTGCCGGACATGGCCAGCAAATTGAAGTTGCAGTGCGAAGGCGTGGGATTCGGCTTCCTGCCCGAGCCGTGCGCACGCGCTGCGGTGGCGCGCGGCCAGCTGGTGATCCGCGAGGTGGAGGAACACAAGCCGGAAGAGACCTTCTGGCTGGCCTGGCGCACCGGAGAGGATGGCGCCGCACTGCGCTGGTGGCGCGAGCGCCTGCGCAGGCCGGAGCTGTTGTCGCAGTGGTGGCAGGCGATGGCCAGGGGGTAGGTGTACGGCAGGGCTGCGCCCTGCACCCGCTACGATCCAGAGCAACAGCAACAGCAACAGCAACTGCAACAGCAGAAGCTGGTTTCCTGAGGGATGGCGGGGTGGGTCCGGTTGCGGGAGACGCCGTAAACCCGTCCTTGGGGGCTTGGCCGCGGCATCCATGCCGCGGACACTCCCGCAACCGGACCCACCCCGCCTTCGACAGTTTTCCGCGATCTGTCGGAACGGCGTACTGCTCTGGTAGGTGTCGATCTTGGTCGACACGGTAGATCCACGCCATGCGTGGATGCTCTTCGATCAATTGTCGAAATGTTCGAACTCGATGGAGATTCATCCACGCATGGCGTGGATCCATCAGATCGCGGAAATCTGTCAGAGGCGGGGCGGTGTCGGAGTGCGGGGTGTCAGCCGCATGGATGCGGCTGCCAAGCCTACATGGACGTACTTGCGGCGTCCCCGCACTCCGACACCGCCCCGCCATCCCACGGAATGCCAGCTTTTGTCGTGGCCGTTGAGGTTGCCCGCCAGCGGCCGGCACTACCAGGGGGCAGGGCGCAGCCCTGCCGAAAAACACACATAAAAAAACAGCAGGCCGAGGCCTGCTGTTTCGGTGTAATGGTGCGCCCGGAGAGATTCGAACTCCCGACCGCCTGGTTCGTAGCCAGGTACTCTATCCAACTGAGCTACGGGCGCCAATTACATGAACTTGTTGTGCTGACTGTGTATGGTGCGCCCGGAGAGATTCGAACTCCCGACCGCCTGGTTCGTAGCCAGGTACTCTATCCAACTGAGCTACGGGCGCGCGGTACACAATCAAATTTTACTGCATTTCCAGCGGCGGATGCTGGAAACCTGTCGAGTGGTGCGCCCGGAGAGATTCGAACTCCCGACCGCCTGGTTCGTAGCCAGGTACTCTATCCAACTGAGCTACGGGCGCCCTGCGACAGGAGCGGAATTATGCGGATGTCGGCGCGTACCGTCAACAGTTTTGTGAAAATTTTCATCCAACTGAATGAAAAAGCTGTCAGCCACGGCATCAGGGGCCTTCAGCCACGCGAAATGATCGGCGCGCGTGCCCAGTTCCTGCGCGGACAGCACGCGCAGCTGCGCGTCCACATTCGGCAGCTTCGCCAGCAGCGTCTGCATCGATCCGGTGGGGGCCAACCAGTCGTGCTCCATCAGCACCGCCTGTGCGCTGCCATGCACACGCGCCATCTGCGCATCGAGGTCTTCGTCCATGCCGACGGCGGCGTAATGGTTGTTCAGGCCAACGCGCGCCCAGTCGGCGATCAGCCCGCGCGCTTCGGTGCCACCGAAGCCGAGGCGACGGCCATGCAGCACGCCCTGGTGCTGTGCGATCCACGGCAGGAAGCGGTAGACCAGCGGCAGCAGCCAGCCACGCGGTGGTGGGAATCCGCGCCAGAACGGTGAGCCGCTGGCGGCCAGCCACAGCCGGTTGAAGTGCTGCGGGTTGCGGCCGGCATGCACGCAGGCCAGCTGCCCGCCCAGGCTATGGCCGCCGATGATCCAGGGCAGGGCGTCGCCTTCGTCATCCGCTGCGGCCAGGACGGCCTGGCTGGTCGGCAGATCCTGTTCGAGTACCTCGCGATAGCCCCAGTCCTGCGTGCGCGATGGGCGCAGCGAACTGCTGCCGTTGCCGCGCCACTCGTGCAGGTACACCGCCACGCCCTTCGCCGCCAGCGCCAAAGCCAGTGGCAGGTAGTGGCGCGCCGCCACGCCCAGTGCCGGCAGCCACAGCAGGCGTGCGATGGGCTGTGCGGGCACGCAGGCGATCACTTCGTAGCGATGGCCATCAGCGCACTGCACGGCAACGACGCCGGGTGTGAGGCTCATGCGTGTGGTGCCGCGCCGAAGTGATCCAGCACCAGCACCTCGCTGCGGCCGGGGGCATAGCCCTGCTGCAGGCCGCGTGCAACGTAGTCGATACCGGCTTCGCAGGCATTGGCCAGGCTCAAGCCGTTGCACAACTGCGCGGCGATGGCCGAGGCCAGCGTGCAGCCGGTGCCATGTGCGTCCAGCGGCAGGCGGGCATGGATGAACTCTTCGCTGCTCACGCCGTCGAAGTAGCGGTCGATCACGCGGTTGCCTTCATGCAGGTGGCCACCTTTCAGCAGCACCGCACCGGCCCCCAGGTCGAGCAGGGCGGAGGCGGCCTGTTCTGCGTCTTCACCGTTGCTGATCTTCCGGCCGACCAGTAGTTCCGCTTCCGGCGTATTGGGGGTGATCAGCG
Organism: Stenotrophomonas sp. YJH_SMC_120; assembly: GCF_059368675.1. Classification (NCBI taxonomy): domain Bacteria; kingdom Pseudomonadati; phylum Pseudomonadota; class Gammaproteobacteria; order Lysobacterales; family Lysobacteraceae; genus Stenotrophomonas; species Stenotrophomonas sp. YJH_SMC_120. The sequence continues at coordinate 100,857 of NZ_JCAFRY010000001.1, read as the reverse complement.
TGGCCAGCGGGATCAGGCGCTCACGCATGGCCTGCAATGCGCTGTCTTCCAGCAGGCGTGCCCCACTGGTGGCGACCATCACCGGGTCCAGCACCACATGTGGTGGGCGGTGGCGCTCCAACGCTTCGGCGACGGCATGGATCACTTCGGCGTTGGCCAGCATCCCCAGCTTCACCGCGTGGATGTCGAAGTCGTCGAAGCAGGCATCCAGCTGCGCGCGCAGGAACTCGATGGGTGGCACGTGCACGGCGATGACGCCGCGGGTGTTCTGCGCGGTCAGTGCAGCGATCGCCGAGAGGCCATGCACGCGGTGCGCGGCGAAGGCCTTCAGGTCGGACTGGATGCCGGCGCCACCGCCGGAGTCGGAGCCGGCGATGGTGAGGGCGGAAACGGGAGTGGTCGGGCTCATCAGTTGATTGTGCCGTGGTCCCGGAGGGGAAGGTAGATCCACGCCATGCGTGGATGTCCTTGATTCAATGCCGCCAACGCGCCCACTGCTGGTACAGCACATAACCCAGCCCGGTCAGGCCGGTCAGCAGGGCCGGGGCGAGCAGGGCGTCGTACTGCCAGCGCATGAACAACCAGGCGCCGATGATGCCGCCGGCGAGGAAGCCGCTGATGATCAGGCCGCTGAGGGTCAGCCGTCGCAGCTGCAACGGCAGCCCACGCAGCAGGTGGCCCAGGCCGATGCCGAGGTCGGTGAACATGCCGCTGAGGTGGGTGGTGCGCACCACCGCGCCACTGAAGGTGGTGGCCATCGCGTTCTGCAGGCCGCAGGCCATGGCGGCGGCCAGCGCGCCCCAGATCTGGTGCTGTTCGAACAGTGGAATGGCGACCAGCAGCAGCGCCGATTCCAGTGCCAGCGCCACGCCGTAGCGCCGGCCCAGCTGCAGGGTGCTGTCCTGGATCAGCAGGCCGCTGAGCATCGCGCCCAGCGAGAACGCGATCAACAGCCCCCACAGGTGCCCGACGGCGCGCCAGTCCCCCTGCGCCAGCGCCATGCCCAACTGGCTGGTACTGCCGGTCATGTGGCTGACCGCCTGGTGCTCGAAACCGAGGAAGCCGACCACGTTGACCATGCCGGCCACGCACGAGAGCGCGACCGCGCCGATCCAGACCCAGGTGGGCAGGCGTATTCCCATCGGCGGGGCCCCTCAGGGCCCGCCGAAGCCGCCGTTGAACTGCAGCTCGCTGAAGGTGTTGCTGGCCGGGTCGAACACCGCGCCCCAGAACTGCGCGCCGCCATCGCAGACGCGGATCGCTTCACGGGCCGGATTGATGCCACTGTCGTCGGGCAGGTGGAAGGCGTTGACGTAGATCAGCCGCTTGCCGGCGCTTTCGATGCCGACGTACTGGCGGTCGAAGTCCAGCACCTTCGGTACCTGTGCCTCCAGCGACGACAGCTGTGCCTCCAGCTGATCGATCTGCTGCCGGCTGGGGGCCCAGTAGCCGCTGACCCGCCCGGGCTCGCGGCCGGGGCTGGCGCGCGAACAGGTGTCGAGCACCTGCGCGGCGATGATCGGGCGGGTGACCACCCAGGACTGGCCGGTGCGCTCGGCGGTCGGCACACTGGCCGGGCCACGCGTGGTGGTGCAGGCGCCGAGCACGGCTGCGAGGGTGATCGCAGCCGTGGGCAGCAGCAGGCGGGTGCAGCGGTTCACAACACCTCCGAAGCGTAATCGGCCAGGCGCGAGCGTTCGCCTCGGCGCAGCGTGATGTGCGCGCTATGCGGCCAGTTCTTGAAACGATCCACCGCGTAGGTCAGGCCCGAGGTGGTCTCGGTCAGGTACGGGGTGTCGATCTGCTCGACGTTGCCCAGGCAGACGATCTTGGTGCCGGGGCCGGCACGGGTGATCAGCGTCTTCATCTGCTTCGGGGTGAGGTTCTGCGCCTCGTCCAGGATCAGGTAGCGCGACAGGAAGGTACGGCCGCGCATGAAGTTCATCGAGCGGATCTTAATGCGGCTGGCCAGCAGGTCGTTGGTGGCCTGGCGGCCCCAGGTGCCGCCTTCCTGGTTGTGCGTGAGCACTTCCAGGTTGTCGGTCAGCGCGCCCATCCACGGCGTCATCTTCTCCTCCTCGGTGCCCGGCAGGAAACCGATGTCCTCGCCGACGCTGACCGTGGCGCGGGTCATGATGATCTCGCGGTAGCGCTGCTGGTCCATCGTCTGCGCCAGGCCGGCGGCCAGTGCCAGCAGGGTCTTGCCGGTACCGGCGGTGCCCAGCAGGGTGACGAAGTCGATCTCCGGATCCATCAGTGCGTTGAGCGCGAAGTTCTGCTCGCGGTTGCGCGCACTGATACCCCAGACGGCGTGGCTGCCGTGGCGGAAATCATCGACCAGCGACAGCACTACCTTGCCGTCGCCGACCACGCGGCTGACGCGCAGTTCGACTTCGTCTTCGCCGGGCAGGTAGACGTACTGGTTCGGGTACCACTCCTCGCCGTCCTGCGCCTGGATTTCGTAATGGCTGCGGCCCTTGTCGCTCCAGCTGCGCAGGTCGTCGCCGTGGCGCTTCCAGAAGTCTTCCGGCAGCTCGGTGGCGCCGGTGTAGAGCAGGCTGAAATCGTCCAGCGCGCGGTCGTTTTCGTAGTCCTCGGACACGATGCCGGCGATGGCGGCCTTGATCCGCAGGTTGATGTCCTTGGAAACGAACACCACCGGCAGGTCCGGCGTTTCTTCCTTCAGCGCCAGGATCGCGCCAAGGATGGCATTGTCGGGAATGACCTTTCCAAAGCTCTTGCCCGCGTCGAAGTGGCTGGTCTGGAAGCGCAGCTTGCCGGCGCTCTGCTTGCCGCGCAGCTGCAGGCCGTTGGGGCGCTGCAGCGGAATGCCGTCGGCCAGGTTGTCCAGGCCGGATTCCTGCACCAGCTCGTTGAGGAAGCGGCTCACCTGGCGGGCGTTGCGGCTCGCTTCGGAGGTGCCCTTCTTGCCGTTGTCCAGCTCCTCGATCACCTGCATGGGCAGGTAGATGTCGTGCTCCTCGAATTTGAACAGCGCGGTCGGATCGTGCATCAGCACGTTGGTATCCAGCACGTAGATGCGCTTGCCTCGGGTCATCGTCGATTCCTGGTTACGGACAGGGAAAAACCACCACGGCCTGCTGCGGGGCAGGGTGATGGCAGACACAGTAGGCAGTGGGACTCACTTGGACTGGGAGGCCTTCAGTTCGGCGAGAACGGCATCGGCATGGCCGGCAACCTTGACCTTGCGCCAGGACTGCACGATGCGGCTGTCGGGGGAAATCAGGAAGGTGCTGCGTTCGATGCCACGTACCTGCTTGCCGTACATGTTCTTCATCCTGATCACGTCGAAGGCGGTGCACAGCGCTTCGTCGCCATCGCTGACCAGCGGGAAGTTGAAGCCCTGCCTGGCACAGAAGTTGTCGTGCGACTTCACCGAGTCGCGAGAGACGCCGAGCACGACCGCGCCGGCCTTCTTGAACTTCGGCAGCAGGGCGTTGAAGTCGATGCCTTCGGTGGTGCAGCCGGGAGTGCTGTCCTTGGGGTAGAAGTACAGCACCAGCCACTGGCCGGCATAGTCGCCGAGAGTGGCCTGGTCGCCACCGGACAGCGCCAGCGGCAGGGAGAGGGTGGTGCTGTCCAGGGTATCGCCGTTGTTCATGAGGTCCTTCTGTCGAGCCTGGGTTGTTTCTACGACAATTGCATGAAACGCCACGCGCCCGTGAGAGGCGCGCGAAAAATCCGCACTCCCAATCAGAATTTCATCGGGTCCATGATCGCGTCCAGGTTCAGGTGGTCGCAGAACTCAAGGAAATCGTCGCGCAGCGCGGCGATGTGCATGTTGGCCGGCACGCCGATGGTGACCTGTGCACTGAACATTTCCGCACCGGTCTGCATGGCGCGGTAGCGCGTGCTCTGCAGGTTCTCGATGGTGATGCCCTGGCGGTCGAAGAAATCGGCCAGCTGGAACAGGATGCCCGGCTTGTCGGCGGCGATCACTTCGACAATGTACGGCAGCAGGTTGGACTGCGCCTGCTTGGCCGCGGTGCGGTACCAGACCAGCTTCAGGCCTTCCTCGCGCTCCAGCCGGGTCAGCATCGCCTCCAGCTTGGCCACCGAGTCCCAGGAGCCGGTGGCCAGGGCGGTGACCGAGACATCGCGGCCGACCGTGGCCAGGCGTGCGTCCACCAGATTGCAGCCGCTGTCGGCGATGCGGCGGGTGACGGACAGCAGGGGGGACTCCGGATGCGTCGTATAGGCGTTGATCAGGAGGTGGTTTTCGCTCGGCGCGGGGCGCGGGGTGGTGTCGGTCAAGGCGATTCCGGGTAATGCATGCGTTAGTCTGAATGCCCGCCAGAGGCGGGGATCCACCGGTGTCCAGCATACTTGCCCGTGCTTTCGCGCCGCAAGTAACATTCAGGTCGCCCCCGGCCTTTCGTGGCGGGCGTTTTCCCTTTCCAGCCAAGAGCAGCACGTCCTTGTCCCTTTCCGGCCTCATCACCGCGCTGGCGACCCCGTTCCGGGCCGACGGCGCTCTCGATCCCGACGGTTGGCAGCGCCTGCTGCACCTGCAACTGGAAGGTGGCGTCCATGGCGTTGTCGTTGCCGGCTCGACCGGCGAAGCGGCAACCCTCACCGATGCCGAGTACGACCTGCTGCTGGCCAGCGCGGTCGAACGCATTGGCGGCCGCATCCCGGTCATGGCCGGCACCGGCCTGTCCGGTACCGCCAAAACCATCGATCAGACCCGTCGTGCGGCCGCGCTTGGCGCCAGCCATGCACTGGTGGTCACCCCGCCTTACGTGAGGCCGACCCAGGCCGGCCTGATTGCCCATTATCGTGCGGTCGCCGACCAGGGCGGGTTGCCGATCGTGCTGTACAACGTGCCCGGCCGTACCGGTTGCGACATGCAGCCGGAGACCGTGGCCGAACTGGCCAGCCACCCCAACATCGTCGGCATCAAGGAGGCGGTGGGCGACACCGGCCGGGTGCAGGCGCTGCTCGCACTGCGCAGCCCGCAGTTCGCCGTGCTCAGCGGCGACGACGGTACGGCCGCGCGTTCGATCCGGGCCGGTATCGACGGCCTGATCTCGGTCGGCTCCAACGTGCTGCCCGGCGCCTACCGCCGCATGTGCGAGCTGGCCGCCGCCCATGACCACGAAGCCACCGAGTCCTGGGATGCGCGCCTGCAGCCGTTCCATGATTTCTGCGGTGTTGAACCGAACCCGATTCCGGTCAAGGCGCTGCTGCGCCGCATCGGCATCGGCCATGACCTGCGCCTGCCGCTGCTGCCGCTGTCGGCGCCGCACCACGCGGCCGCCGACCATCTTGCCGGCGACATCGCCGCCCTTGAAGCCCTTTCCAGCCACTGACCTTTCGTCTTGGTCTGACCCAGGAGATTCACATGCGTCAATCCGTTTCCACTGTCCGCGTGCTGTCCTACGCCCTGCTTGCGGTGGCCGTTGCCGCCGGCACCACCGGCTGCTTCAAGCGTGGCGTCAAGGGCGACTATGCCCTGGCCCCGGAAATGCGTCCGCTGGAAGTGCCGCCGGACCTCAACCTGCCGGCCACCACCGGTGACAACAAGGTGCCGGCGCTGGTGTCGGCCACCAAGCCGGCAGCGCCGGCGGCTGCGGCTCCGGCCGTTGGCAATACCGGTTTCACCATCGCCGGTGGCAAGGATGAAGCCTTCGCCAAGGTCGGTACCGCGCTGGAAGGCGTGGAGGGCGTGACCATCGCCAGCCGCGCCCAGCTGCTCGGCTCGTATGACGTGGCCTACGAAGGCAGCAACTTCCTGGTCCGCGTGGTCGCCGTCGATGCCGGCGCCTACATCTCCGCGGTCGACCCGCGTGGCCTGCCGGCCACCGCCGAAGCGCCGGTGAAGCTGATCGCTGCGCTGAAGGCGAAGCTGGCCCAGTAAGGGCTGCCTCTGGTAGAGGCTGACCTTGGTCGGCGCTTCTGTGCCAACCAAGGTTGGCACCTACCGGATCGCAAGGTTGGCATGCCGTATCGCGAGGTTGGCATGCCGGATCGCAAGGCTGGCATGCCGGATCTTGCGGTTGGCGTTCACCGGAAAACAGAAAAGGGCGCCCGTGGGCGCCCTTTTCGTTGCCGCCGTGGGCGCTTCTCAGCGCTCCAGCAGCTTCAGCTTGTCCGGCTTGCCATCCCATTCGCCGGCGTCGGCGGGCGGGTCCTTGCGCACGGTCAGCACCGGCCACTCCTTCGCCAGCTCGGCGTTGAGGGCGACGAAGCCTTCCTGGCCGGCGGGGACATCGTCCTCCGGGAAGATCGCATTGACCGGGCACTCCGGCTCGCAGAGGGTGCAGTCGATGCACTCATCCGGGTCGATCACCAGGAAGTTCGGGCCTTCGTGGAAGCAATCCACGGGGCACACTTCCACGCAATCGGTGTGTTTGCACTTGATGCAGTTTTCGGTGACGACAAAGGGCATGGGCTGGGGGTGGATCGATTCCTGAACCCGCCAATTCTAGAACAGGTTGGCCCCCGGTGTCGGCGCGGGGCGGAAATCGGGCGTCTGGCAGGCGCGACCGTGGCAGTCATTGGCGGCAGGGCGGGGCCTGTGCGACGCTGCGGGTCAGCCGGCTGCGTCGGGTGGCCGGCCCCCTTCCCAGCAGGATCGTCAATGTCGCCAGCCAAGCCCAGCATCGCACCCCATGGCGGTGAGAACACTGCATTCATCGTCCTGATCAGCTGCGTGGCCACGCTCGGTGGATTCCTGTTCGGCTTCGACAGTGGTGTCATCAATGGCACCGTCGATGGCCTGCGCCAGGCCTTCAACTCCAGCGAGGCGGCGCTCGGTTTCGAAGTCGCCTCGATGCTGCTGGGCTGCGCGATCGGTGCGTTCCTGGCCGGCTGGCTGGGCGACCGCCTGGGACGCCGCGGCGTCCTGATCGTGTCGGCGCTGATGTTCCTGGTCTCGGCGCTGGGCGCCGGCGCAGCCCACGCCTCGTGGCTGTTCATCGCGGCCCGCGTGCTGGGCGGCTTTGCAGTAGGGGCGGCCAGCGTGATGTCGCCGGCCTACATCGCCGAGGTGGCGTCGGCGCGCTATCGCGGGCGCCTGGCCACCGTGCAGCAGATGGCGATCATCTGCGGCCTGTTCGCGGCGTTCCTCAGCAACTACCTGCTGGCCCGCGCCGCCGGGGCGTCGACCGAGCCGTTGTGGCTGGGTCATGAGGCCTGGCGCTGGATGTTCTGGATGCAGGCGCTGCCGTCGGGGCTGTTCCTGCTGTTGTTGCTGGTGATTCCGGAAAGCCCGCGCTTCCTGGTCCTGAAGGGGTGCCAGCAGCAGGCGAGGGCGGTGCTCGCGCGGCTGTACGGCGAGGCCGCAGCGGCGGCCAAGCAGGCCGAGATCGAAGCCAGCCTGGCCCAGGACCAGCACAAGCCGCGCTTTGCCGACCTGCGCGACACGGTCAGCGGCAAGCTGCGGCCGATCCTGTGGGTGGGTATTGGCCTGGCCATGTTCCAGCAGCTGGTCGGCATCAATGTGGTGTTCTATTACGGCGCGGTGCTGTGGCAGGTGGTGGGCTTCTCGGAAAGCGACGCACTGCTGATCAACGTGCTGTCCGGTGGGCTGAGCATCGGTGCTTGCCTGCTGACGGTGCTGTTGATCGACCGCATCGGGCGCAAGCCGCTGCTGTGGATCGGCTCGGTCGGCATGTCGGTGGCGCTGGTGCTGATGGTGGTCGCGTTCGCCAGTGGAAGCCTGGCCGACGGTCGACTGCAGTTGTCCGACGGCATGGGCCGGCTGGCGCTGGTCGCGGCCAACGTCTACGTGGTGTTCTTCAACATGTCCTGGGGCCCGGTGATGTGGGTGATGCTGGGCGAGATGTTCCCCAACCAGATCCGCGGCCCGGCGTTGGCTGTTGCCGGTGCGGCGCAGTGGACGTCGAATTTCGCGATCATCGTGACCTTCCCGATGCTGCTGGCCGGCATCGGCCTGGCCGGCGCCTATGGCATCTACACGGTGGCGGCCATCCTCTCGATCTTCTTCGTGGTCCGCTACGTGCGCGAGACCAAGGGCAAGGAGCTGGAGCAGATGGAAGGCTGACGGCGACTGGCTTCGGTTGCGTTCCGTTGGCGCCTGCTTGTCCAGAGTGTGAGGGGGCAGGCCGCCCTCTCCAGGACACGCAAGAGCCATCCATGGGGGCTCGATGGCGCCATGGATGGCGCCATCGAGCCCCCATGGATGGGTTTACGGCGTGTCCTGCCCTGGGTGACCCCACCGGCTCAAGCCGATTGCAGGGGGGGGGGGGGGCGCCAAAGCGACCAACCCGACCGCAACCACTGCAATCCCGGAAAACAGAAAAGCCCGCACAAGGCGGGCTTTTTCGGTTCCTGCTGCGGCGACTGGCGCTCCCTAGGGGACTCGAACCCCTGTTTTAGCCTTGAGAGGGCCACGTCCTAACCACTAGACGAAGGGAGCGTAACTGTGTCGCTGCCGAGGCAGGAGCGCTAGTATATGCACCTCGATGCCATTGGGCAATCCCGAAACTTCAACCGGAAGCGCCAACATCATTTCCTCTGCTACATCACCGTTCAGCCTGCGCGTCATCCCGCGCGACCAGCACACGATCTCCCGCAAGGACATCAGCCCGAACGCCCTGCGCGTGCTTTATCGCCTGCGCGATGCCGGCTTCGGCGCCTACCTTGTCGGCGGCGCGGTGCGCGACCTGCTGGTCAATGGCCAACCCAAGGATTTCGACGTGGCCACCGACGCCACGCCCGAACAGGTCAAGCAGCTGTTCCGCAACTGCCGCCTGATCGGCCGCCGTTTCCGCCTCGCCCACGTTGTGTTCGGCCGCGAGATCATCGAAGTCGCCACCTTCCGCGCCAACAGCGATGACGGTAGTGGCGACCGCGAGATGGAAAACGGCATGCTTGTGCGCGACAACGTGTACGGCACCATCGAAGACGACGCCGTCCGCCGCGACTTCACCTGCAACGCCCTGTACTACGCCATCGAGGACTTCTCGGTGCGTGACTACACCGGTGGCTTCGAAGACGTGCAGGCGCGCCTGATGAAGCTCATCGGCGACCCGGTACAGCGCTACCAGGAAGACCCGGTGCGCATGCTGCGCGCCGTGCGCCTGGCGGCCAAGCTCGGCTTCCAGATCGAAGAGGGCACCGCCGCGCCGATCCCGCAGCTGGCTGGCCTGCTCAACGAAGCCGCGCCGGCACGCCTGTTCGAGGAAGTGCTGAAGCTGTTCCTGTCCGGGCACGGCGTGGCCAGCTTCGAAGGCCTGGAGCGCTACGGTCTGCTCGACGTGCTGTTCCCGGAAAGCGCCAGGGCGTTGAAGTCCAACCGCACCGGCGCGCTGCGCCGCATGCTGGTCGAGGGCCTGGCCAATACCGATGCCCGCGTGGCCAACGACGAGCCGGTCTCGCCGGCGTTCCTGTTCGCGCTGCTGCTGTGGCCGGCGTTCTGCCGCGCCCAGGCGACCCTGCTCAAGCAGGGCGTGGCGCCGGAAGAGGCGCAGCGTCGTGCCGCCGACCGCGTCACCGTGCAGCAGTTGAGCACCATCGCGCTGCCGCGCCGCTTCTCGCTGCCGATGCAGGAAATCTGGCTGCTGCAGTCGCGTTTCAGCTCGCGCCAGCGCAAGCGCGTGTTCCGCACGCTCACCCATCCGCGCTTCCGCGCCGCGTTCGACTTCCTCAGCCTGCGCCAGGTGGCCTCGGCCGAGCACGCTGCCGATGTTGAATTCTGGCGCGAGGCACAGGCCCAGTCCGGCCGCGAGCTGGAATCGTCGCTGGACGCGATGCACAGCGAAGAGGGCGATGACGAGAACGGAGCACCGCGCAAGCGTCGCCGTCGTCGTCGCCGCCCGGGGGCCTCGGCCGGTGCAGCTGGCGAATAAGCAATGACGCCAGCGTGGATCGGCCTCGGCGCCAACCTCGGCGATGCGGCCACGACTGTCGGCGCGGCGATCACTGCGCTGGACGGCCTGCCCGGGACCCGCGTGCTGCAGGCCTCGCGCCTGTACGCAACGCCGGCCTGGGGCAATCAAGACCAGCCACCGTTCGTCAACGCAGTGGCCGCGGTCGAAACGTCACTGGCAGCCGATGAACTGCTGCAGGCGATGCTGGCGCTGGAGCAGCGCTTTGGCCGCGTGCGCGATCCGGCGGTGCACTGGGGGCCGCGCGCGCTGGACCTGGACCTGCTGCTGTATGGCGCGCAGGTGCTCGACCAGCCCGGCCTGCAGGTGCCGCACCCCTACATGCACGAGCGTGCCTTCGTGCTGGTGCCGCTGGCCGAAATCGCGCCGGATCTGGCCATCCCCGGGCATGGCCGCGTGCGGGATGCAGTGATGCGGGTGGATGCCTGCGGGATCGCGCCGATAGGGTGATAATGCCCGGGTTATCTCCCCCGGTTATCAGCACATGAGCACCCACGCAGACAGCAAGCCCTGGACCGTTCCCGCCCTGGCCGAGGCCAAGCGCAATGGCCAGAAGCTGGTCATGTTGACCGCCTACGACGCTGGCTTCGCCCGCACTTTCGACGTAAATGGCGTTGACCTGATCCTGATTGGCGATTCGCTGGGCATGGTCGTGCAGGGCCATGATTCGACCCTGCCGGTGACCGTGGCCGACATGGTCTACCACACCCGCGCCGTGGCCCGTGTGCTGCAGCGCGCGCTGCTGGTGGCCGACCTGCCGTTCGGTGCCGATGCCACTCCGGAGCGCGCGCTGGATGCTTCGCTGCAGCTGCTGCAGGCCGGTGCCGAGATGGTCAAGATCGAAGGTGCCGGCTTCAAGGTCGACATCATCCGCTACCTGGTTGAGCGTGAGATTCCGGTCTGTGCGCATCTGGGCCTGACACCGCAGTCGGTGCTGCGCCTGGGCGGCTTCAAGATCCAGGGCCGCGGCGATGCCGCGCGCCAGCTGGTGGAAGATGCCAGGGCCGTGGCCGCTGCCGGCGCCAGCATCATGGTGCTTGAGTGCGTGCCGACCCCGGTTGCCGCCGAGGTGACCGCTGCGGTGGAGGTGCCGACCATCGGCATCGGTGCCGGCCCGCAGTGCGACGGCCAGGTGCTGGTGCTGCACGATTTCCTCGGCCTGGACAGTGGCCATCGCCGCCCCAAGTTCGTCAAGGATTTCCTTGCCGAAGGCGGTTCGGTGGCCGGTGCCACCCGCGCCTACGCCGACGCCGTGCGCGACGGCAGCTTCCCCGACGAACAGCACGCCTACGCCCAATGATCCAGACCTTCAACGAGCTCGGCGCACTGCGCGGGCAGATCGCCCAGTGGAAGCGCGAGGGCCTGCGCGTGGCGCTGGTGCCCACCATGGGCAACCTTCACGGTGGCCATCATTCGCTGGTGACCCTGGCCCGCCAGTACGCCGACAAGGTGGTGGCAAGCATCTTCGTCAACCCGACCCAGTTCGGGCCGAACGAGGATTTCAGTCGCTATCCGCGTACGCCCGAGGCCGATGTGGCCGGGCTTGAGCAGGTCGGCTGCGATGCGGTGTGGCTGCCCAGCGTCGAGGCCATGTACCCGCTGGGCGTGGACAAGACCACGCAGATGCACGCGCCCGGCGTGAGCGAGGTGCTGGAAGGTGCCAGCCGCCCGGGCCACTTCGATGGCGTCTGCACGGTGGTGGCGCGCCTGTTCCTGCAGGTGCAGCCGGACGTAGCCGTGTTCGGCCGCAAGGACTACCAGCAGCTGGCGGTGATCCGGCAGATGGTGGCTGAGCTGTCGTTCCCGATCCAGATCGTCGGCGCGGACATCGTGCGCGACGAGGATGGCCTGGCCAAGAGTTCGCGCAACCAGTACCTGAGCGCCGAACAGCGCCCGGTCGCGACCACCATCCACCGCACCCTGCTGGGCATGCGCGAAGGCTACGTGGCCGGGCAAGCGCGTGATCGCATCGAGGCCGACGCCACGGCGGCATTGCAGGCGGCCGGTTTCCAGGTCGACTATGCGGTGCTGCGCACCCCGGAGCTGGCCGAGCCGACGTTCGATGGCGGTGGCCGCGTAGCGCTGATCGCCGCGCGCCTGGGCTCCACCCGCCTGATCGACAACCTGGAGTTCTGAGCCGCATGCGGCCCGGGGGCGCCCACAATGGGCGCCTCGCACCTTCCCATGGACGGGAGAACGGCAATGAAGACACCCTCCACTGACGCTGGTCGGCTTGCGCAGGCGTTGATCCTGGCCGTGCTGCCTGCCGGCATGCTGCCGGCGCAGCTGTTTGGCGGCCTGTTGTTCGCGCTCGAATTCAGGCGCACGCCGATGCCCGCGCTCACCGGCGGTGGACTGATGTTCGGGCTGGGCGTCTGCAGCGCCATCGCGGTGTTCCTGCCGATGGCGCTGCTCCCGCGATCTCGGCGGCTCCTGCGCCGGACCCGCTTCGTGCTTGCAGGGGCTGCTCTGGGCGCGCTGGCCATGGCCATCCATGAATGGCCGGGCGCGATCCATGGGCCGCTGCTGCAGCGCCTGCGCTATGTGGATACATTCGATGTGATCAGCTATGGGCTGACGGTGTTGGCTGCAGGGGGCCTGGGCCTGGCCTCCGGGCTGGCCTTCCATACGGTGTTCAGGCTGTCACTGCAGGGCGGTGCCGTCCATGCCACGGCGCCGCCGCCGGGCGAGGGCGCCTGAACGGCCTTCAGCGTCCTGCCGCAGGCCCCTGACGACGGCCAAGCGGGTGCTAGAATCCGCTCTTTCCTTTGCCGTTGCAGCGCCCCCATGCACCTGTCCCTGCTCAAGACCAAGATCCACCGCGCCACCGTCACCCATTCCGAGCTGAACTACGAAGGCTCGATCGCCATCGATGACAACCTGCTGGCTGCCACCGGCATCCGCGAGTTCGAGCAGGTGCACATCTGGGACGTGACCAACGGTGCGCGCTTCTCGACCTATGCCATCCGCGCCGAAGCCGGCAGCGGCGTTGTCTCGCTCAACGGTGGCGCCGCGCGCCACGTGCAGGTCGGTGACATCATCATCATTGCCGCGTTCGCCAGCATGACCGAGCAGGAAGCCGACAGCTTCAAGCCGAAGCTGGTGTACGTTGATGGCAAGAACCAGATCACCCACACCAACGACACGATCCCGACCCAGGCCGCATGACAACGAACAACGGATTCGACTCGCTGCATTCCCACGCCCAGCGCCTGAAGGGCGCAAGCATCCCCGGCCTGCTCGCCGCCGAACCCGGCCGCGTGCAGGACCTGGCGCTGCGGGTCGGTCCGTTGTACGTCAACTTCGCCCGGCAGAAATACGATGCCGCGGCGTTGCAGGCATTGCTGGCGCTGGCTGCCGACCGTGACGTCGGTGGTGCCATCACCCGCCTGTTCCGTGGCGAGCAGGTCAACCTGACCGAAGGTCGCGCCGCGCTGCACACCGCACTGCGCGGCGACGTGGTCGATGCGCCGGTGGCGGCCGAGGCCTATGCCACCGCGCGCGAGATCCGCCAGCGCATGGGCTTGCTGGTGCGCGCGCTGGAAGACAGTGGCGTGACCGATGTAGTCAGTGTCGGCATCGGTGGTTCCGACCTTGGCCCGCGCCTGGTCGCCGACGCACTGCGTCCGGTCAGCGGTGCGCGCCTGCGCGTGCATTTCGTCTCGAACGTGGACGGCGCGGCCATGCAGCGTACGCTGGCCACGCTGGATCCTGCCAAGACCGCCGGCATCCTGATCTCCAAGACCTTCGGCACCCAGGAAACCCTGCTCAACGGCCAGATCCTGCACGACTGGCTGGGGGGCAGCGACCGCCTGTACGCGGTCAGTGCCAATCCGGAACGTGCCGCCAAGGCCTTTGCCATCGCCGCCGATCGTGTGCTGCCGATGTGGGATTGGGTCGGCGGCCGCTATTCGCTGTGGTCTGCGGTCGGTTTCCCGATCGCGCTGGCGATCGGCTTCGAGCGCTTTGAACAGCTGCTGGAAGGTGCTGCGCAGATGGATGCGCATGCGCTGGATGCACCGCTGGAGCGCAACCTGCCGGTGCTGCACGGCCTGACCGACATCTGGAACCGCAACCTGCTGGGCCATGCCACGCATGCGGTGATGACCTACGACCAGCGCCTGGCGCTGTTGCCGGCCTACCTGCAGCAGCTGGTGATGGAAAGCCTGGGCAAGCGTGTGCAGCGTGACGGCCAGCCGGTCACCACCGATACCGTGCCGGTGTGGTGGGGAGGCGCGGGCACCGATGTGCAGCACAGCTTCTTCCAGGCACTGCACCAGGGCACCAGCATCGTTCCGGCAGATTTCATCGGCTGCGTGCACAACGACGATCCCTACACGATCAATCATCAGGCCCTGCTGGCCAACCTGCTGGCGCAGACCGAAGCACTGGCCAATGGCCAGGGCAGCGACGACCCGCACCGTGATTACCCGGGCGGCCGCCCGAGCACGCTGATCCTGCTCGACGCGCTGACCCCGCAGGCGCTGGGTGCGCTGATCGCCATGTACGAACACGCCGTGTACGTGCAGTCGGTGATCTGGAACATCAACGCCTTCGACCAGTTCGGTGTCGAACTGGGCAAGCAGCTGGCCAGTGGCCTGCTGCCGGCGCTGCAGGGCGAGGATGTGGCCGTTGCCGACCCGATGACCCGAGAGATCCTTGCGCAGCTGAAGCGCTGAGGCTCTGGTAGTGCCGGCCGCTGGCCGGCGACCTCCATGAACGATTGAAGCATCACCTGGTTGCCGGCCAGCGGCCGGCACTACCATGAAGGGCGTGGTGCCTCAGCGGCTCGGGTCGCGTTCCGGGCTGGGCCGCTTGGCCAGCTTGCGCTGCAGCGAGCGCCGGTGCATGCCGAGCAGGCGCGCGGCTGCCGACACATTGCCGCCGGTCTCGTGCATCGCCTGCTGGATGTGTTCCCACTGCAGGCGGCTGATCGGTGTCATCGCGTCGGGCACTTCCATTTCGCCATCGTCGGCCGGGCCGTCATCCTCCTCGCCCAAAGCGCGAAGGATCATCGGTACCGTGGCTGGCTTGGGCAGGTAATCGTCCGCACCGAGCTTGATCGCTTCCACCGCAGTGGCGATGCTGGCGTAGCCGGTCACCAGCAGGATGCGCATGTCCGCGCGCAGCGCACGCAGCGGCTGGATCAGCGCCAGGCCGGAATCGCTGCCCAGCTTCAGGTCGATCAGGGCGAACGCGGGTGGGTGCTGGCGCGCCAGTGCCAGCGCGCTGGCGGCATCCTGCGCGGTCTGCGTTTCAAGCCCCTTGCGGGCCAGGCTGCGCTGCAGGGTGCGCAGGTACAGTTCGTCGTCGTCGACCAGCAGGCCGAGGGTTGAGGCGCTCATGGGGTTTCCTCGCGTGGGGCCAGCGGCAGGCGGAAGCCGACGCGGCTGCCGGCCCCTTGGGCCGGGCGCATCCACATCTCGCCGTCGAGGCGTTCGATCGTGGCATGGGACAGGGCCAGGCCGACCCCCATGCCTTCACTCTTGCTGCTGCCGAACAGCTTGCCCGGCAGCACCGCGGCGCGCGCGTTGAAGCCGTGGCCGTAGTCGCGTACTTCGCCGATCAGATCGTCGCCTTCGATGCGCAGGTCCAGGTCCACGCGCGGCCGGCCGGCCTGTTCGCCGGCATCGGCGGCATTGTTGAGCAGGACCATCAGCAGGTGGCCCACGCCCGGGTCGAGCGGCAGCCGCAGCGGCGCATCATCGTTGCGGTGCAGGTCGATGGTCGGTCGCACCAGGCGCCATTGCTCCAGCACCTGCTGCGCGCTGGAATGGCTGCGTCCGGGCGCATCGGCCGAGGCCGGTGCGGCCAGCGCCAGCACGCGCTCACGGCACTGCACCAGCAGCTCGCGCAGGGTTTCCATGTCCTCGCGCACTTCCGGCTCTTCACTGCGTTCGGCCACGTCGTCGGCGAGCAGGGTCATGGTTGCCAGCGGCGTGTTCAGTTCATGCGCCACCGAGGCGGCATGGGTGGCCAGGGCGACGATGCCCTCGTTGCGGGCGAAGCGTTCGCGCAGGGCCGAGAGTTCCAGTTCGCGCTGGCGCAGCGCCAGCGCCAGGCGGGTGGAGAAGGCCAGTACGACCGCCGCGGAAATCAGGAAATTGGCTACCACGCCCCAGCGGTTGAGGTCCTGCGCGCGGAAATAGCCGTCCGGCAGGGGCTGGCCGAAGATGCCGCTGGCGGCGTAGCCGAGCAGGCAGGCCAGCGCGACCGCCAGCGCCCAGCGCAGGGGCAGGGCGAACGCGGCCAGTGCGATCAGGATCAGGAACAGCGAGCTGAACGGATTGGCCATGCCGCCGCTCCAGCCGACCATCCAGGTCAGGATGATCACGTCCACCAGGATGTGGCCGAATGCAGTCAGCGGTGCGGTGTCGGCCGCTTCCGGGCGCAGCTGGGTGTAGATGTTGAACAGGGCCAGCACCGCCACGCCGGCCCACAGCGGCAGCTGCGGCAACGGCAGCCCCAGCACCCAGGTGGCGACCAGGATGGTGGCGGCCTGGCCGCCTACTGCAAGCCAGCGCAGGCTGCACAGGGTTCGGAGAAACGGGGCGTCGGGACCGGTCATTCACGCTCATCGTATGCGTTCGCGCGTGACCGTGCCTGCGACAATCGGCCGCAGCCGTGCCGCCGGCTGAATGCGAGTCACCCCGAATGCAGGGCCGGGCGGTAGAATGCGCCCATGCACGACGCCGTCACCCGCCCGACTCCGCCCTCCGATGCCACTGCCTGGCCGCGCCGCCAGACCCATGCCGTCCAGATTGGCGGAGTCACCGTGGGCGGAGGCAAGCCGGTGGTGGTGCAGTCGATGACCAACACCGACACCTCCGACGTCGCCTCCAGCGTGAAGCAGGTGGCCGAGTTGTGGCGTGCCGGTTCGGAGATGGTGCGGCTGACCGTCAATACCGTGGAAGCCGCTGCGGCGATCCCGCGCATTGTCGACAAGCTGGCGATGATGGGCATCGACGTGCCGCTGATCGGCGATTTCCACTACAACGGCCACCAGCTGCTGACCGCCGAACCGGCATGTGCCGAAGCACTGGCCAAGTACCGCATCAACCCGGGCAACGTCGGCTTCGGCAAGAAGAAGGATCTGCAGTTCGCCCAGCTGATCGAATTCGCCATCCGTTACAACAAGCCGGTGCGCATCGGCGCCAACTGGGGCTCGCTGGACCAGGCCCTGGCGGCGAAGCTGATGGACGAGAACAACCTGCGCGAACAGCCCTGGGACGCCGGCCGCGTGCTGCGCGAGGCGCTGATCCGCTCGGCGCTGGATTCGGCCGAGCAGGCGGTGGAGCTGGGCCTGCCGCGCGATCGCATCGTGCTGTCGGCCAAGGTCAGTGGCGTGCAGGAGCTGATCGCGGTGTACCGCGACCTGGCGCAGCGCTCCGACTTCGCCCTGCACCTGGGCCTGACCGAGGCCGGTATCGGCAGCAAGGGCATCGTGGCATCGTCCGCGGCGCTGGGCGTGCTGCTGCAGGAAGGCATCGGTGACACCATCCGCATCTCGCTGACCCCGGAGCCGGGCCAGTCGCGCACGCAGGAAGTGATCGTCGCCCAGGAACTGCTGCAGACCACCGGCCAGCGTGCCTTCACGCCGCTGGTCACGGCCTGCCCGGGCTGCGGCCGTACCACCTCCGAGTTCTTCCAGGAGCTGGCCAAGGTGGTGCAGAACCACGTGCGCGAGAAGATGCCGCTGTGGAAGGTCCACCACCCGGGGGCGGAGAACATGACCCTGGCGGTGATGGGCTGCATCGTCAACGGGCCGGGCGAATCGCGTCACGCCAACATCGGCATCTCGCTGCCGGGCACGGGTGAGACGCCTGCGGCGCCGGTGTTCGTCGATGGTGAGAAGAAGGTGACCCTGCGTGGCGACAACATCGCCCAGGAGTTCGTCGCCCTGATCGACGATTACGTCGAACACACGTATGTCCGAAGCGCCGGATAAGCCTGCGATCCTCGCCGCACCGGAGTCAGCCTCCGGCTTCCGCCACTGGATGGCGCGCAACGCCTGGCGCCTGGTCCTGTTGTTCGGTGGCGTGCTGCTGCCGTTGGCAGGCTTTGTTGCCCTGGCGGACGAAGTGCACGAGTTTGAATCGTTCCATTTCGACGCGCCCCTGCTGTGGCAGATGCATGGCCTGCATTCGCCCTGGCTGGACCGCTTCTTCGTGCTCATCTCGAAACTGGGCTACGAGTGGTTCCTGATCCCGGCCGACGTGCTGATCATCGGCGTGCTGCTGGGCTACCGGCGCTGGCGCGAGGCGACCTTCGTCGCGGTCAGCTTCGTAGGGTCCGCGCTGCTGAACATGGGCAGCAAGCAGTTCTTCCAGCGGCAGCGCCCCAGCCTGTGGGAATCGATCGCGCCGGAATCGACGTTCAGCTTCCCCAGCGGGCATGCGATGGGTTCGATGACCCTTGCCGTGACCTTGGTACTGCTCGCCTGGAACACCCGTTGGCGCTGGCCGGTACTGATGCTGGCACCCGCGTTCAGCCTGCTGGTAAGCGTGTCGCGGGTCTATCTGGGGGTGCATTACCCCTCCGACATCCTGGCCGGATGGTGTGCCGCGCTGGTTTGGGTGGTAGGGTGCTATCTGGTCATGTTCAGTCGCCGGCACCCTTGGCGACGTCACGGCCCGCCGCCAGCGAAGGCCAGCGAAGCACCAACACAGGGGGTTTGACGTGGATGGCCCTTGAGGGACGTCTACGTGATAGATCAGTTGTTTCGTTGCAGCAGGTTCTGCAAGACAGGGGGCAAGCACAACGCGCGGTACTGTGATGCGCAAGGCAGATCGCCGATGCCGCATTCCGGACGCGCTTGCAGGGTATCGGCACCCTGCCTAGCTTGACCTGCAATGGCCGCATTCGAAGAGGTACATGAATGACGATTCGAGTCTACCTGGTGGATGACCACGCGCTGGTCCGCACCGGTATGAAGATGATTCTGTCGGGAGAAACCGACATCGAGGTGGTGGGCGAAGCCGAGACCGGCGAAGACGCGCTGCGTGAAGTCCGCCAGCTGCTGCCGGATGTGGTGCTGTGCGACCTGCACCTGCCGGGCGTGAGCGGCATGGAAGTGACCGAGCGCATCGTCCGCAGCCACCGCAATACCCGCGTGGTGATCGTGTCGGTACTGGAAGACGGCCCGCTACCCAAGCGCCTGCTCGAAGCCGGTGCGGCCGGTTACATCGGCAAGGGCTGCGATGCGCAGGAATTGCTGCGTGCGGTGCGTGATGTGGCGGCCGGTCGTCGCTACCTGGGCACCAGCATCGCGCAGAATCTGGCGCTGTCGACAGTGGAAGGCAATGGTTCGCCGTTCGACAACCTGTCGCCGCGCGAGCTTGAGGTGGCGCTGTTGCTGACCCAGGGCCTGCGCCAGGAAGACATCGCGCGCCGCCTGAGCCTGAGTGCGAAGACGGTGAACACGCACAAGGCGCGGTTGTTTGAGAAGATGGGGATCCACGACAACATCGCGCTGGCGCGGATGGCCAGCCAGTACGGGCTGGTGGATCCGGCACGGCCGCTGTAAGGGGTTCGGCCAACGGCTGAGCCCCTCGCAGTGTGCGGCAGGATTCGTGGGGTTGGCCCTGCGGAGGGATTGCGCAGGGGACGCCGTGAATCCATCCCTGGAGGCTCGGGCGCGCCATCCATGGCGCTTACACCCCTGCGCAATCCCTCCGCAGGGCCACGGACAGGTTCCGTGCGCGTCCACCGCGGAATTGAAGAAGGAAGAGCAGGAGCGGGTCGCGTGCTTTGCGCACTCGTCGCCCGGGTCCGGATCCCTTTCCCGGTGGGAAAGGGCTCTGACCCCTGATGATGCCGGAGCCGAGCGTGGGCTCGGCTCTGCACCTTTGTCGGGCTCAGTGGCCGCGTACGCGCTGGATGATCTTGGCGGCGTCTGCGGCGCTGGCGCGCACCTTGTCCCATTCGCCGTTGGCGATCCAGTTGCCCGGCACCATCCACGAACCACCGATGCAGACCACGTTCTTCTGCTCGAGGTATTCGGCGGCGGTGTTCTCGGTGATGCCGCCGGTCGGGCACAGCTTCAGGTCCGCCACCGGGCCGGCCAGTCCCTTGATCATTGCCAGGCCACCCACAGCCGTGGCCGGGAACAGCTTGCACACGCGGAAGCCGCGGGCGTAGAGCGACAGCAGCTCGGTCGGGGTGGCCGCACCCGGCACCACCGGCAGCGGTGCGGCGGCCAGTGCATCAGCCAGTGCCGGCGGCGTACCCGGGGTCACCAGGAAGTCCGCACCCGCATTGATCGACTGCTGCATCTGCTCCACGGTCAGTACCGTACCGGCACCCACCACCACGTCCGGCAGCTCGCGCTTGAGCATCGCCAATGCTTCCATCGCCACTGGCGTACGCAGGGTCAGCTCGATCGCCGGCAAGCCACCTTCCAGCAGCGCCGCACTGACCGCTCGCGCCTGGTCCAGCGTATGAATCGTCACCACCGGCAGGATGCCCGCCGCACGCAACAGCTCCGCCGCCTTCACCTGATGTTGTTCGATACCCATGCTTTTGCCCTTGCCTTTTGCTCTTCTTGATTCAGTGGCCGCAGCGCAAATGACGCGCCGGGAATTGTCCAAGGGCAGTAGAGCGCCCTGGCCGGGACCGTGAGCGGCATGGATGCCGCGACCGAGCCCCCATGGATGGGTTTACGGCATGTCCCGGCCAGGGCGCTCTACTGCCCAGGCCGGGAAGCCTGCCGCGGCTTTTCGCTTCAGGCGTCTTTTGCCTCATGCGGCGCCGCCGCCGCCGCGGCATCGTGCCCCAGCTCATATTCCGCGTCGTACTCCCACGGCCCACCATCAGCCGCCGCCGGCCCGCACGAAATCGAAATCGCACCCTGATCAGCCGGACCCACCACGCGACGGTTGATCGCGAACAGGTTGCGGCCCAGGTCATGCGCAGCCGGTGCTGTGTTCGGCGCCAGCCGACGTGCCGCCCATTCGGCCGCGTCCACCAGCACTTCCAGCGTGCCAGCCTCGCCATCCAGGCGGATCATGTCGCCCTCGCGGACCTTGGCCAGCGGACCGCCGCGTGCCGCTTCCGGCGTCACGTGGATCGCCGCCGGAATCTTGCCCGAGGCACCGGACAGGCGACCGTCGGTGACCAGCGCCACGCGCCGGCCCTGGTTCTGCAGCAGGCCCAGCAGCGGCGCCAGCGAATGCAGTTCGGGCATGCCGTTGGCACGCGGGCCCTGGTAACGCACCACCGCCACGAAGTCCTGCGGCAGCAGGCCACCGGCGTGCAGCTTGTTCAGCACCTGCGGTGCATCGACCACCACGGCCGGCGCTTCGATCGTACGGTACTGCGGCTTCACCGCCGACAGCTTGATCAGCGACTTGCCGAGGTTGCCGCGCAGCAGGCGCAGGCCGCCCTGGTGCTCGAACGGATTGTCGACGCCACGCACCACCTCGTCATCGGCGCTGCGTTCCAGGCCCGGCAGATAGACCAGCTGGCCATCGCGCAGCTGCGGTTCGCGTGCGTAGTCGGCCATGCCGCCGCGCGCCACGCTGACCAGATCGCCATGCATCAGGCCCGCCTTGATCAGCTCGCCGAACACGAACGCCGGGCCGCCAGCGGCCGCGAAGCGGTTCACGTCGGCCTCGCCGTTCGGATAGACGCGGGCCAGCAGCGGAATCAGCTGCGACAGTTCGTCGAAATCGTCCCAGGTCAGCACGATACCGGCGGCACGCGCCACTGCGATCCAGTGGATGGTGTGGTTGGTCGAACCGCCGGTGGCCATCAGCGCGATGACCGCGTTGATGATCGCGCGCTCGTCGATGATCCGGCCCAGCGGACGGAAGTCGTCGCCCAGTGCGGTGATGTCCAGTGCACGCTCGGTCGCCTCGCGGGTCAGCGCGTCGCGCAGCGGCGTGCCCGGATTGACGAACGACGCGCCCGGCAACTGCACGCCCATCGCTTCCAGCAGCACCTGGTTGGAATTGGCGGTGCCGTAGAAGGTGCAGGTGCCGGCGCCGTGGTACGAGGCGGACTCGGCTTCCAGCAGCTCTTCGCGGGTGGCTTCGCCGGCGGCATAGCGCTCGCGCACTTCCGCCTTCTGCTTGTTGGGGATGCCCGGGGTCATCGGGCCGGCCGGCACGAACACCGCCGGCAGGTGGCCGAAGGCCAGCGCACCGATCAGCAGGCCGGGCACGATCTTGTCGCACACGCCGAGGTAGACGGTGGTATCGAACATGTCATGGCTGAGGCCGATCGCCGTGGCCTGGGCGATGACATCGCGCGAGAACAGCGACAGTTCCATGCCACCACGGCCCTGGGTGACGCCGTCGCACATCGCCGGCACGCCGCCGGCCACCTGTGCCGTAGCACCGAGCTCGCGGGCGATCTCGCGGATCTGCTCCGGATAGGTCTCGAACGGCTGGTGCGCCGAGAGCATGTCGTTGTAGGCGGTGATGATGCCCAGGTTCGGCGTCACGCCGCCGCGCAGGCGGCTCTTGTCGGTGCCGCCACAGGCGGCGAATCCGTGGGCGAGGTTGCCGCAGCTCAGGCGGCTGCGGAACGGGCCTTCGCGCAGGGAGGCGTCGATCGCGGCCAGGTAGGCGGCACGCGAGGCGGCGCTGCGGCGGATGACACGCTCAGTGATGGCTTGCAGTTGCGGATGGAGGCTCATTGGCTACCGGCGTTCAAGGTGGCGAGAGGCAAGCGGCGGCAGGGCGCCGCCGCCGACATCAATCAGCCCAGTGGACGCGCAGCCGCGCGCCTTCCAGGTTGATCGCGTTGAGGATCGGGTACTGCTGGGCGTCGTTGCTGTCCAACGCCTGGCGCAGCACCCGCAGCTTCTGCTTGCCGCGCAGCAGCAGCAGGCGCTGGCGGCACTGGCGCAGCCCATGCGGGGTCAGCGTGATGCGCAGCGGCCACTGGTTCGCGCCCGGGCAGCCGGTGGCATCCAGCGCGGCGTAGGGCAGGGTGCTTTCCAGTGCGCGGGCCAGGTCCTTCGAGCCGGGGAACAGCGAGGCGGTGTGGCCGTCGTTGCCCATGCCCAGTGCCACCAGGCTCGGCGGCTGGCTGTGCTGGGCCTGCAGGTTGGCGGTGTACACGCATTCGGGCAGGGGTTTGCCAATGCGCACCAGCGGATCGAAATGCGCACCCTCGGCGCGCTTGAGCAGGTGCTCGCGCACCAGCCATGCGTTGCTGTCGCGATCCTGCGGCGACAGCCAGCGCTCGTCGGCCAGGCTCACTTCAACCCGGTCCCAGTGCACGTCCAGTTCGGCCAGCGCCTGGTAGACCGGTGCTGGCGTGGTGCCGCCGGACAACAGGATGCGGGCGCGGCCCACTTCATTGATGTCGTGGTTGAGGGTCTGCGCCATCTCGGCGGCTACCGCTTCGATCCAGCCGTCGGCATCGCCGTGGTGGATGAACTCGACGCGGTCGTCGTGGAAGGTGGGGCTCATGCGGCAACTCCAGGTGCGTCACGTTCGGCATCGGCGGCATAGGCGGCGGCGCCCAGCAGTCCGGCATGGGGATGCATCACGGCCAGCGACGGCACCCGCGCCATGATCGAAGAGAACCGCCCCTTGTGTTCGAAGCGCTGGCGGAACCCGGAGTGCTGCAGCGAATCGAGCATCTTCGGGGTCAGTCCACCGGTGAGGAACACGCCGTCCCAGGCGCCCTGGGTCAGTACCAGGTCGCCGGCAATGGCGCCGAACACGGCGCAGAACACATCGACGGTGCGCATTGCCTGCGGATCGCCATGCAGGGCGCGGGCGGTCACGTCCACCGGCTGCAGCTGGCCCGGGTCGATACCGGCCATCTCGCACACCGCGCGATGGATGTTGACCAGGCCGGGGCCACAGATCAGGCGCTCATTGGAGACGCGGCCGAACTGCTCGGACAGGATCTCCAGAATGCGGATCTCCTCCGGCGTACCCGGCGGGAAGCTGACATGGCCGCCTTCGGTTTCCAGCGGGTAGCAGCGGCCGTGGCGCAGGATCAGGCCACCGACGCCGAGCCCGGTACCGGGCCCGATCACCGCATAGTTGCGTGGCTGCCCCGGCTTGCCCGGCACCCAGGCGGCGCCACCGACCTGGACCACGTCCTCGGGCTGCAGCAGCGAGATCGCCATTGCCTGTGCGGCGAAGTCGTTGATCAGGTGCAGCTCGTCGAAACCGAGCATCGCCGCGGTGCGGCTGCGCGAGATCACCCACGGATGATTGGTGATGCGTGCCTCGTCACCGTCTACGCGACCGGCCACCGCGAACACGCCGCGGCTGGCGGCAGCGCCGATCTGCTCAAGGTGATGGCGGGCGGCATCGCCAAGCGACGGGAACTCCGCCACTGCGTACTCGCGGATGCTCTCCTTCAGCAATGGCGCGTCCAGCGAGGTGTCGGCCAGGGCGAAGCGGGCGTTGGTGCCACCGATGTCGGCGACCAGCACCGGCTGCGAGTTGGCACTCATGCCGACGCCTCGCTGTCCGGTGCGTCCACGCCCTGCGGCAGGAACTCCGTTGCGTTGCTCGGGCCCCATTGGCCGGCGGGATAGGGTTCCAGCGGCAGCTTGGCTTCCTTCCAGGCGTCGGCCACGCTGTCGATCCACGCCCAGGCGGCGCGCACTTCGTCGTCACGCACGAACAAGGTGTGGTTGCCGTTGAACGCATCCAGGAACAGGCGTTCGTACGCGATGCGGCGATGCAGGCCGGTCGGCACCGACAGTTCCAGTTCCAGCGGATGCAGTTCCAGCGCACCCCATTCCGGGCCGGCCAGGCTGCTCATCAGGCCCAGTTCGATGTTCTCCTGCGGCTGCAGCTGGAACACCAGGCGGTTCGGTGCGGCCTGGGCGCGCTGCGGGCGCTCGAACAGCCAGTGGGTGACCGGCTTCAGCGTGACCACCACGCGGGTGGTGCGCTCGGGCAGGCGCTTGCCGGTGACCAGGTGGAACGGCACGCCGCTCCAGCGCCAGTTGTCGATGTGCGCGGTGACGCCGGCGAAGGTTTCCACGTCGCTGCCTTCCGGCGGCTGGTAGGCCTGCGCCGGCTGGCCGTTGATGGTGCCGGCGGTGTAGCGGCCGCGGATGCTGTCACGCGCGGCGTGCCTGGCATCGAGCGGACGCAGCGCGCGCAGCACCTTGACCTTCTCGTCGCGGATGCGATCGGCTTCCAGCGAGGCCGGCGGCTCCATCGCCACCATGCACAGCAGCTGCAGGATGTGGCTCTGCACCATGTCGCGCAGCGCGCCGGAGCGGGCGTAGTAGGCGTCGCGGCCATCCACGCCCTCGCTCTCGGCCACCAGGATGTGCACTGATTCGATGTAGTTGCGGTTCCATACCGCTTCCAGCAGCGTGTTACCGAAGCGCAGCGCGATCAGGTTCTGCACCGCGGCCTTGCCGAGGTAGTGGTCGAGGCGGAACACGCGGTCCTCGTCGATCCACTGGCCGATGGTGCTGATGATTTCCTCGGCGCTCTCGCTGTCGCTGCCGATCGGCTTCTCCAGCATCAAGCGTGCCGGCGCGGCGAGGGCGCCACCCTTGGCCAGGCCTTCGCAGGTGGAGATGTACAGGCCCGGCGGAATGGCCAGGTAGCTGACGCACTTGCGATGCACCAGATCGGAGACGGCGGCGGCGACCGAGTCGACGTCGCGCAGGTCGACCGAACGGTAGTCGATGCGGCGCAGCAGGCCGTTGATGTCGTCCTGCGAGGCCATCGGCATGGCCTGCTGCAGGCGCGGGCGCAGGATGTCATGGAAGGCTTCGGTGTCATGCCCGGACAACGCCAGTGCGCGGATGCGGAAGTCCTCCGGCAGCAGGCCGTCGCCAAGCAGGCGAAGCAGCGAAGGGAACAGGTAGCGCTGGGCCAGATCACCTGTGGCACCGAACAGGAAGAGGGTGTCGTGCATCGCTCGAGTTTCAGATCCGGGTGACATCGTTGTCAATCGCTTCATGGCTGGGTTCGGGGGACATCCGCGCAACTGCCTGTCCGAGGTTCGTTGGGGGCGTTCTCCGGGGCACCGGAAGACCGTTCCATTCGAAACCACTACCCCGGCGGAACCTTCGTTCAACCGCCGACGCAGATCGGTGCGCACCGATCATCGGATAGTGCCACGTGAAAACGTTTACATGGCAGAATGGGCAACTGTATTCGATTGCAGTGCTCGCCGTCATGCGGCAAGCGCGCAATCATCACTGCCATCGGGAGGGCCGAGGCAGTCCCAAAAGACAGCCCGGCTTCGGGCGGACCGGATAGGTGATATGGCAAAAGTGCAGTTGCAGGGTGTGCGCAAGGTCTATGACAACGGCCAGGTCGCGGTGAAGGACGCCACCTTCGAGGTCGCCGATGGCGAGCTGATGGTGCTGGTCGGTCCCTCCGGCTGTGGCAAGTCGACCCTGCTGCGGATGGTGGCTGGCCTGGAAGAGATCAGCGGCGGCACGCTGACCATCGGTGATCGCGTGGTCAACGATGTGGCGCCGAAGGATCGCGACATCGCGATGGTGTTCCAGAGCTACGCGCTGTACCCGCACATGACCGTGGCCGAGAACCTGGCCTTCGGCCTGAAGCTGCGCGGCCATGACAAGGCCACCATCGACAAGCGCATCGCCGAGGCGGCGCAGACGCTGGGCCTGACCGAGATGATGGACAAGCTGCCCAAGGCGATGTCCGGCGGCCAGCGCCAGCGTGTTGCGCTGGGCCGGGCGCTGGTGCGCGAGCCGGCGGTGTTCCTGCTTGACGAGCCGCTGTCCAATCTGGATGCCAAGCTGCGCCACAGCGTGCGTACCGAAATCGCGCAGCTGCACCGCAAGCTGGGCACGACCATGATCTACGTAACGCACGATCAGGTCGAGGCGATGACCCTGGGCCAGCGCATCGTGGTGCTGAAGGACGGCATCATCCAGCAGATCGATACGCCGATGGCGCTGTACGACCGTCCGGCCAATCTGTTCGTGGCCGGCTTCCTCGGCAGCCCGGCGATGAACGTTCTGCGCGGCACGCTGCAGGGCGATGCCGGCGGCGTGACCGTGGTCGACGGCGACTGGCGTGCACCGCTGGGCCAGGCCACGATCGATCCGGCGTGGCTGCAGAAGCCGATCGCGGTGGGCGTGCGTCCGGAGCACCTGCAGCCGGCCAGCGCCGATGATGCGCATGCGTTCACCGCGCGCATCGAAGGCATCGAGCCGGTCGGCAACGAGATCTTCGTGAACCTGAGCAGTGGCCAGCACGCGCTGACCATGCGCGTGGCGCCGCAGGCGCTGCCGGCGGTGGGCGAGCAGATCCGCGTGGCGATCCACCCGCAGGGCCTGCATTTCTTCAGCGCGGAAACCGGCGAGCGCCTGTAAGGGGTAGGGCCGGCCGCTGGTCGGCTATCTCAATCATGCGTGGTTGCCGGCCAGCGGCCGGCACTGCCATTCCTCCGCCGAAGGCGTGCGGACCAACGGTCCGCACCCACCAGTGCAGATCCCCACCAACCTGCTTCAGCGCGCCAACCCATCCAGCAACGGCACGCGCTGCGCGATGGCATCACCCACCTGCAGGTCAGCATCACCGGCCTCCAGTGGCAGCACCGCCAGTGCCAGGTCGCCGGCCACGCAGGCGATCGTGCCCAGCGCCGCGCCGTCCTGCTGCACGCCATCGCCGGCCTGCGCCGGTGCCGCGGTATGCAGCAGCTGCACCGCGCGCTTGGCCTTGCCGAGGAAGTGGGTGCGGGCGACGATTTCCTGGCCGGGATAGCAGCCCTTCTTCACGCTGTAGCCGTTCAGACGGTCCAGGCCCAGCTGCTGCGGGGTCCACACCTCGCGCTGGCCTTCTTCCAGCCGCGGCAGCCCGTAGCGCAGGTCGGCCTGGCGCCAGGCCAGGGCGAAAGCGGCCTCATCGGTTTCGCTGCCGGCCGCAAAGGCAGCGGCGGTGCCGATGCGCAGGGTGCGCGGCAGGGCATCGCTGCCCAGATCCAGTTCCCAGCCATCACCTGCGGCCTGCGCAATTGCGGCGCCGCTGGCGGCCTCCGGCGCAGTGAACGCCCCGGCCGCCGCCAGATCATCGCGCACCAGCACCTTCACCTTGCGGCGGAACACGAAGCGCTGCAGTTGCGACGCAATCGCATCGGCATCGCCATCCGCCAGCACCAGCATCAGGTGGTCGTCGGCCAACCGCAGCAGCTGGAACACCGCCAGGGTGCGGCCCTTGGCGCTCAACCAGGCACTCCACTGCCAGTGCAGCAGGGGCAGGGCGGTGACATCGCTGCTGAACTGGGCGTGGGCAAAGACAGC
This sequence comes from Stenotrophomonas sp. YJH_SMC_120, assembly GCF_059368675.1. Lineage (NCBI taxonomy): Bacteria > Pseudomonadati > Pseudomonadota > Gammaproteobacteria > Lysobacterales > Lysobacteraceae > Stenotrophomonas > Stenotrophomonas sp. YJH_SMC_120. The sequence goes on along the minus strand of NZ_JCAFRY010000001.1, from coordinate 72,762 downwards.
CGCATCCGGGCCCTGCAGGCTCAGCAGCTGGTGGCCGGGCAGGCGCGGATATCCGACGAAAGCAGGGGGCAGGTTGTCAGGCACGTGAACGAGGTCTAAAATTTGTGCGTTGCGAGACCGAACATGATAGGCCAAACAACCCCCACTCCCGACGACGAATCTGAAGCCCCGCTGGTCCCCGCGGCACCCGTGCCCGTGGAACAGGAAAAAGCAGAAGAATTCGGCGGCCGCGGCGGACTTGATCCGGTGCGGTATGGCGATTGGGAGAAAAACGGACGCTGCATCGATTTCTGATCAGCATTGAGCCAACGCGGCCGCGTGCCGCCCAGCCGAGACAACGAGCCCAGCGAATGGCGACCAGACAACGCCCACTTTCCCCGCACCTTCAGGTGTATCGCTGGCAGATTCAGATGGCCACCTCGATCCTGCATCGAGCCACTGGCGTCTTTCTGTCTGTTGGTGCCCTCCTCATCGCTGCCGGCCTGCTGGCCCTGATGATGGGGCCCGAGTCCTGGAACTGCTTCACCGGCCATGCCGGGGCCTGGTATGGCCGCGTGTTCCTGTTCGCGTGGACATGGTCGTTCGCCTATCACCTGTGCAATGGCATCCGCCATGTGGTGCAGGACTTCGCCATCGGCTTCAGCATCCCCGCCTTCATCCGCAGCAGCTGGCTGTCGGTCACCGGCAGCCTGGTGATCACCCTGCTGGTGTGGGCCTATGTGATGTTCGGAGGTGCCGCGTGAGCAAGTTCCGTACCCCGTTGAAGAACGTGCGTGGCCTTGGCTCGGCCAAGACCGGCACCGAGCACTTCGTGCATCAGCGCCTGACCGCCGCCGCGCTGGTGGTGCTGGGTATCTGGTTCCTGGTCTTCGTGCTGGGCCTGCTGGGCTCGGACTACGCGACCGCCGCCGCCGCCGTGGCCAAGCCGTGGAACGCAGTGCCGCTGATCGGCCTGCTGATCGCCATGTTCTGGCACGCGCAGCTCGGCATGCAGGTCGTGCTGGAAGACTACATCCACGAATCGCTGCTGGCCCTGGTGCTGCAGACCGCGGTGAAGTTCGTCGCCGTGCTCGGCATGATCGTCAGTGTGTTTGCGGTGGGCCGCATCGCCCTCGGCGTTGCCTGAGCCCAGGCACCAACACAGGAATCCAGATTAGATGTCCGCTTACAAGATCACCGAACACAAGTACGACATGGTCGTGGTCGGCGCCGGCGGCGCCGGCCTGCGCGCCACGTTCGGCCTGGCCGCCAAGGGCCTGCAGACCGTGTGCCTGACCAAGGTCTTCCCGACCCGTTCGCACACCGTTGCCGCCCAGGGCGGTATCTCGGCCGCACTCGCCAACATGGGCGAAGACGACTGGCGCTACCACTTCTTTGACACCATCAAGGGGTCGGACTGGCTGGGCGACCAGGACGCCATCGAGTACATGTGCCGTGAGGCCATCCCGGCCATCATCGAGCTCGAACACTACGGCGTGCCGTTCTCGCGCACCGCCGAAGGCAAGATCTACCAGCGTCCGTTCGGTGGCATGACCACCAAGTACGGCGAAGGCCCGGCGGCGCAGCGTACCTGCGCGGCGGCCGACCGTACCGGCCACGCGATGCTGCACACCCTGTACCAGCAGTCGCTGAAGCACGATGCGCGCTTCATGATCGAGTACTTCGCGCTCGACCTGATCTTCGACGACGAAGGCGCCTGCCGCGGCGTGCTGGCCCTGGACATGTCCGACGGCACCCTGCACCTGTTCCGCGCCCAGGGCGTGGTACTGGCCACCGGCGGCTACGGCCGTGCCTACTTCAGCGCCACCTCGGCGCACACCTGCACCGGCGACGGTGGCGGCCTGGCCATGCGTGCCGGCATCGCCATGCAGGACATGGAGTTCGTGCAGTTCCACCCGACCGGCATCTACGGCGCCGGCTGCCTGATCACCGAGGGTGTCCGCGGTGAAGGTGGCATCCTGCGCAACAGCAGCGGCGAGCGCTTCATGGAGCGCTACGCGCCGCACTACAAGGACCTGGCCTCGCGCGACGTGGTCAGTCGTTCGATGACCATCGAGATCCGCGAAGGCCGCGGCGTCGGCGAGCACAAGGACCACATCCTGCTCGACCTGACCCACCTCGGCCCGGGCGTGATCGACGACAAGCTGCCGGGCATCGCCGAAAGCGCCCGCATCTTTGCCGGCGTCGACGTGCACAAGCAGCCGATCCCGGTCATCCCGACCGTGCACTACAACATGGGCGGCATCCCGACCAACTACCACGGCGAAGTGGTGCAGAAGGTCGGCGACAACGACAATGCCGTGGTGCCGGGCCTGTACGCCATCGGTGAAGCGGCCTGCGTGTCCGTGCACGGCGCCAACCGACTGGGCTCGAACTCGCTGCTGGACCTGGTGGTGTTCGGTCGTGCGGTGGCCAACCGCTGCGCCGAGACCATCAAGCCGGGCGCGGCGCACAAGCCGCTGCCGGCCGATGCCTGCGACAAGGCGCTGGGCCTGCTGGACAAGCTGCGCCACGCCAACGGCGATACCCCGACCTCGGTCATCCGTGATCGCATGCAGCGCACCATGCAGGCCGACGCCGCCGTCTTCCGCACCAGCCAGACGCTGAAGGAAGGCTGCGAGAAGATGGACAAGATCTTCGACTCGTTCCAGGACGTGAAGGTCTCCGACCGTTCGCTGGTCTGGAACTCGGACCTGATCGAGACCTACGAGCTGAACAACCTGCTGCTCAACGCGGTGGCGACGATCAACTCGGCCGAACAGCGCAAGGAAAGCCGTGGTGCGCATGCGCACGAGGACTATCCGGACCGCGACGACGTCAACTGGCAGAAGCACACCCTGGTCAGCGTCGACGAGAAGGGCAAGTGCAGCTTCGACTACCGTCCGGTGCACATGTACACGTTGACCGACGACGTGTCCGTGGTGCCGCCGAAGCCGCGCGTGTACTGATCCGACCCCGCCTACCATGCAATCCGCGCCCAAGGGCGCGGGCCGCCTGAGCCAACGAGAGCAGCCATGGCCGAGTTTTCACTCCCCAAGAATTCCAAGATCACGAAGGGCAAGCACTTCCCCGTCAAGAACGGCGGCAAGAACGTGCGCACCTTCAAGATCTACCGCTGGAGTCCGGACGACGACAGCAACCCGCGCACCGATACCTATGAAGTCGATCTGGACGCCTGTGGCCCGATGGTCCTGGACGCCCTGATCAAGATCAAGAACGAGATCGACCCGACCCTGACCTTCCGCCGCTCGTGCCGCGAAGGCATCTGTGGTTCGTGCGCGATGAACATCGACGGCACCAACACCCTGGCCTGCACCCGAGCCATCTCGGACTGCGGCAAGAAGGAAGTGCCGATCTACCCGCTGCCGCACATGAACGTGGTGAAGGATCTGGTTCCGGACCTGACCCACTTCTATGCGCAGTACGCCTCGATCAAGCCGTGGATCCGCACCCAGACCCCGGCACCGCCGGACCGTGAGCGCCTGCAGTCGCCGGAAGACCGCAAGAAGCTGGACGGCCTGTACGAGTGCATCCTGTGCGCCTGCTGCTCGACCAGCTGCCCGAGCTACTGGTGGAACGGCGAGCGTTACCTGGGCCCGGCGATCCTGCTGCAGGCCTACCGCTGGATCATCGACTCGCGCGATGAGGACACCGGTGCGCGCCTGGACGATCTGGAAGATCCGTTCAAGCTGTACCGCTGCCACACCATCATGAACTGCGCCCGGACCTGCCCGAAGGGCCTGAACCCGGCGCTGGCGATCGCCGAGATCAAGAAGCTGATGATGGAACGCCGCGCCTGATCGGCTCTGGCCGTACCCGGTAGAGCCACGCCATGCGTGGCTGTGCCACCGCAGTAGAGCCACGCCTTGCGTGGCTTTGCTGTATCTGGAGAAACACGATGGAAGAAGACGTTCTGCTGAAGAAGCTGCGCTGGCGCTGCCGCCGCGGCATGCGTGAGCTGGACCAGCTGTTCGGCCGTTATCTCGACCACGAATGGAGCACCGCGCCGACCGAGGAGCGCGAGGTTTTCCTGTTCCTGCTCGACTGCGAGGACGATAAGTTGTGGCGCTGGTTCATGGGCTATGAGGCCTGCCCGCATGCGCACGCGATCCCCCTCATGCAGAAGATCCTCGCCCTCAAGCCTTGAGTGGCGCCCCTCGCGGCTGCAGGCCGCCGCCCAGCTGGCGGTGCTGCTGGCCGCACCTTGGCTGCTGCGCGCATCGGATCTGCCGCCCCGGCTGCTGACGCCGGCGGTGTTGCTGGCCTGGGGCATCGGGTTGGCCGAACTGGCCTGGCGCCAGCGCAGGCCATGCGTGCAGGTGCTTCTGCCGGTACCGCCCGAGCTGCTGCAGGTGGCCGGGCAGGACGTCGATGCACCACAACTGGTCGTGCGTGGGCCATGGCTGTTGTTGCTCTGGCGTGAGGATCGGCGCCGCCGGCGCCTGCTGTTCTGGCCCGATGTGCTCGATTCCAGGCAGCGACGTGAACTGCGACTGGCCGTGGCCGCACGCGGCGTTTCCCGTAGGCCCCGGTCGATGGCACCATAAGCTGAATTGACCGGCGTGCCTGCATGTTCAAACCCATTCCCGTGGCCATTGGCCTGCGCTACCTGCGCGCCAAGCGCCGCAACGGCTTCATCTCCTTCATCTCGATGGCATCGATCCTGGGCATCGCGCTCGGCGTTACGGTGCTGATCACCACCCTGGCGGTGATGAGCGGTTTCCAGAAGGAAATCCGCAGCCGCCTGCTGCAGATGACCGCGCACACCACCATCAGCCGCGACGGCGAGCCGATGCCGGACTGGATGCGCGTGGTGGACGTCGCCCGCAAGGACCCGCGCGTGGCCGGTGCCGCGCCGTACATCGAGATCCAGTCGATGATCAGCGGCCCGCGCGTGCAGGGCGCAATCATCCAGGGCATCGATCCGGCGCTGGAGCCGAAGGTGTCGGTGATCGACAAGAAGGTCACCAAGGGCAGCTATGACAGCCTCAAGCCGGGCAGCTTCAACGTGCTGCTGGGCAAAGAGCTGGCGGTCTGGCTGGGCGTGGACGTTGGCGACCAGGTGCTGGTGACCTTTGCAGAAGTGCAGGGCACGCCTGCTGGCGCAGTGCCGCGGATGAAACGCTTCACCGTCAGCGGCATCTTCGAGGCCGGCTACAACGAGGTCGACCGCGGCGTCGGCTTCGCCAACATGCAGGACCTGGAGCGCGTGCTGCGTTCCGATGGCGCTACCGGCGTGCGGCTGAAACTGTACGACATGGACCGCTCGCTGGAAGTGGGCGTGGACCTGGCGCAGAGCCTCGGCGGCGCGTACCGGGTAAGTGACTGGACCCAGCAGAACGCCAACCTCTACCACTCGCTGCGCATGGAGAAGGTAGTGATGGGCATCCTGCTGTCGCTGATCATCGCCATGGGCGCTTTCAACCTGGTGTCGTCGCAGGTGATGCTGGTCACCGACAAGCAGGCCGACATCGCCATCCTGCGCACCCTTGGCCTGACTCCGGGCGGGGTGATGCAGGTGTTCATGGTGCAGGGTTCGCTGATCGGCATCTTCGGCACGCTGGCCGGCCTGATCGGCGGCATCACCCTGACCCTCAACCTGGAACGCATCCTCGGTGCCATCGAGAGCGTGTTCAACGTCAAGCTGCTGCCGGAGGATGTGTACTACATCACCGGCCTGCCGACCGACATGCAGACCGGCGACGTGGTGGCGATCACCGTGGTCGCGCTGCTGATGAGCTTCCTGGCCACCCTGTATCCCGCCTGGCGGGCAGCGCGCACCCAGCCGGCGGAGGCCCTGCGTTATGAATAAGGTCTTCAACCGCGGCGACGAAGTGATCCGCGCCGAAGCACTGGGCAAGACCTACGCCGAAGGGCGCATGCAGACCCCGGTGTTCGATGGCCTGGACCTGACCGTGACCGCCGGCGAGACGGTGGCGATCATCGGTGCCTCCGGCGCCGGCAAGAGCACGCTGCTGCATCTGCTGGGCGGCCTGGACATTCCAACCGCCGGCGAGGTCTACGTGACCGGGCAGCGCATGTCGGCGCTGTCGGATACCGCGCGCGGTCTGCTGCGCAACCAGGCGCTGGGCTTCGTCTACCAGTTCCATCACCTGCTGCCGGAGTTCACCGCGCTGGAAAACGTGATGATGCCGGTACTGTTGGCTGGCACTGCGGTAGCAGAAGCGAGCAGCCGGGCCACCACGCTGCTGGAAGCGGTCGGCCTCGGCCACCGCCTGGATCACAAGCCGGGCGAGCTGTCTGGTGGTGAGCGGCAGCGTGCTGCGGTGGCGCGGGCACTGGTCAATCACCCAGCCTGCGTGCTGGGTGACGAGCCGACCGGCAACCTGGATGACCGCACGGCCGCCACGGTGTTCGAGCTGATGCTGGAACTGAATCGTGCGCGCCACACCAGCCTGGTGCTGGTCACCCACGACCGCAGCCTGGCGCGCCGCCTCGACCGGGTGCTGGAGCTGCGCGAAGGGCGCTTGCACGCACTGGCCCACGCGGACGTCTGAGGCGCCGGGGCCGCTTTGGTGGAAGCCGACCCTGGTCGGCTGCTCCTGCGGGGCAGGCGCCAACCAAGGTTGGTGACTTCCGGAATCCGGGGCCTTGGGTCTGCTTTGGTAGAGGTCGGCCTTGGTCGACCGCCGACCAGCGCCTGAATGGGGCTGTCGGTCGTCCCGCCGCCGTTGCCGGCCCGGGCGCATGATGGCGACAGTTCCCCGAGGAGATCGCCATGAAGACCCCGTTCCTGGTGGCCGGACTCTGCCTGGCGCTGGCCGCGTGTGCGACCACTGGCCGGCTCAGCAGCGCCGATAAGCTTGACCTGTACCGTGCCCATGCCGGTGCGCCGCAGAACGACATGCAGTTCTTCGGCACCCTCAATGGCTGGACCGAGCTGGGTGACAGCGCGCTTGCGGTATGGACGCGTCCCAGCGAGGCCTACCTGCTGGAGTTGAGGGGGCCCTGCCAGGACCTGCCATATGCCACCGCCATCGGCCTGACCAGCCAGATGAATCGTGTTTCGGTGCGTTTCGACAAGGTGCTGGTGCGCGACCCTACCGGCGGCCCGCGCCTGCCGTGCTTCATCGACAGCATCCGCAAGCTCGATGTGAAGGCACTACGCGCATCCGAGCAGGAGCTGCGCCAGGCGCAGGTGCAGGAGCGCGAGGAAAACAGGAAATAGCGCGGTCGTGCCGGCCGCTGGCCGGCATCGCGCAGATGCCAGGTTGCCGGCCAGCGCCCGGCACTACCTGTGCGTCAGGCTTCCGGAGTGAAGCCGGCCGGCTTTTGCGCGTCCTTCTCGAACAGGAACTTGACCAGTTCGCCTTCAAGGAACGCGCGATGTTCCGGCGTACGCGGCGACAGGCGGTTCTCGTTGATCAGCATGGTCTGGTGCGCCAGCCACGCAGCCCAGGCCTGCTTGCCGATGTTGTTGAAGATGCGCTGGCCCAGCTCGCCGGGGTAGGGCACGAAGTCCAGGCCCTCGGCATCGCGTTGTTCGTACTGGCAGAAGACGGTTCGGGGCATGGCACTCACTCGTGGTTGCGGGGTTTCTTGGAAGTTCGTTTTGGCGTCTTGATCGTCGCGCCGTCGAGCAGTTTGCGGATCGGCGCGGGCAGGCCCAGCGCGCGCAGTTCATCGTAGGCGACCCAGCGCAACGTGGGTTCTTCCACGCGCAGGCCGTTCACCTGGCGCGACAGTACCTGCAGGTGCAGCCTGTAGTGACTGAAGGTGTGCTGCAGCACTGGCAGCTCCTCGGCGTCTTCCAGCGAACCTTCAACATGCGCATCGAACCAGTCCTGCAGGTCGCTGCCAGCCTCGGCCTGGGGCAGCGTCCACAGCTGCGCCCAGATGCCGGTGTCCGGCCGCTTCTGCAGCAGCACGCGCTGCTGGGGGTCGCGCAGCAGCAGGGCCACTGCTTCGCGCTCGGGCAGGGTCTTGCTGGACTTGGGCGTGGGTAGTTCAGCGGTGCGGCCTTCGCGGCGCGCCACGCACGCGTCCTGCAGCGGGCAGATCACGCAGGCGGGTCTGGCGCGGCTGCACACGGTCGCGCCCAGGTCCATCTGCGCCTGGGTGTAATCGGCCATGCGTCCGGCCGGCACCTGCGCCACGTGCGCCTCGGCGATCGCCCACAACTGCTTCTCGATGGCCGGAAGGCCCGGGAAGCCGTCGATGCCGTGGTAGCGGCTGAGCACCCGCTTGACGTTGCCATCGAGGATCGCGAACGGGTCGTTCCAGGCCTGGCTGAGGATCGCACCGGCGGTGCTGCGGCCGATGCCGGGCAGGGCATGCAGCGCATCGAAGTCACGTGGCAGGTCGCCGTCGTGCAGTTCCACGCAGCGCTTGGCTGCCGCGTGCAGGTTGCGTGCGCGGGCGTAGTAGCCGAGCCCGGCCCACTGCGCCATCACCGCGTCATTGCTGGCGGCGGCGAGGTCGGGCAGGGTCGGGAAGTGCTGCAGGAACCGCTGGAAGTACGGGATGACCGTACTCACCTGGGTCTGCTGCAGCATGATTTCCGACAACCAGACCCGATAGGGGCTGCGCGGATGCTGCCAGGGCAGGTCGTGGCGACCGTGGTCGTCGAACCAATGCAGCAGGTGGGCGACGAAGTCGTCGGTCTGCGTGGTTCCGGCGCTGGCGTGCGGCTGGCGGGGCATCGGTATTCCGGAGGTGGGCAGCCACCGATGGGGTGGCTCTACCGGGCTGCAGTAGAGCCACGCCAAGCGTGGCTGCACGGTCTATCAGGCACCCAGCGCTTCGGGCAGCAGGGCGTCAACGAAGGCTTCCGGATCGAATACGCGCAGGTCTTCCGGGCGCTCGCCGATGCCGGCGAAACGGATCGGAATGCCGAACTCGCGGGCCAGCGCGAACACCACGCCGCCCTTGGCAGTGCCGTCCAGCTTGGTCACCACCAGGCCGGTCACGTTCACCGCAGCGTTGAACTGGCGCAGCTGCGACAGCGCGTTCTGGCCGGTGGTGCCGTCGATCACCATCAGTACTTCGTGCGGTGCAGTGGCGTCGATCTTGCCGAGCACGCGGCGGATCTTGCCCAGCTCGTTCATCAGGCCGGACTGGGTGTGCAGGCGGCCGGCGGTATCGGCGATCAGCACCGAGGTGCCGCGGGCCTTGCCGGCCTGCAGCGCATCGAATGCCACCGAAGCGGCATCGGCGTTCTGCCCTTGGGCGACCACGGCCACGCCGTTGCGTTCGCCCCAGGCCTGCAGCTGTGCGACGGCGGCGGCGCGGAAGGTGTCGCCGGCGGCCAGCATCAGGCTGTGGCCTTCATCCTTGAAACGCTTGGCCAGCTTGCCGATGGTGGTGGTCTTGCCAACGCCGTTGACGCCGACGGTCAGCACAACGAAGGGCTTGGCGTTGCGGTCGATCACCAGCGGCTTGGCCACCGGCTGCAGGATCGCGATCAGCTCGGCGCGCAGCGCGGCCAGCAGCGCATTTGCATCTGCGAACTCGCGCGACTTCATGCGCTTGCGCAGGCCCTCGACCAGGTCGGTGGTGGCACCCACGCCGACGTCGGCGGTGATCAGGGCGGTTTCCAGCTCGTCCAGCAGGTCGTCGTCGAGTTTTGGGTTGCGCGAGAACAGGCCACCGAAGCTGCGCGCGATGACGCTGTTGCGCAGGCGTTCGCGCCAGCCGGGCTTGCCGGCAGGTGCCGGAGCAGCGTCGACCGAGGCGGCAGCAGGCAGGTCGTCGGTGACCGGTGCCGGGGTGGGCTCGGGCAGCGGTGCGGGTGCCGGTTCGATGGCCGGGGTCGCGATGGGGGCGACGTCAATCTGCGCCGTCGGCGCAGGAGCTGCCGGAACCGCTGCGGCTGGGGCCGGAATCACCGGGGTGGGCTCGACAGCGACCGGAACGGCGGTTGCCGGGGGCGGCTCGACCGGTGCAGGCTCGGCCGGTACGGCTACCGGTGCCGGCTCCTTGTCCTCGACCGGCGCGGCCGACGGAAACGCCGCCGCCAGCTCTTCAGCCGAGTAGTGCTGGGTCTTGGGTGCCTCCGTTGCGGGGGCATCCTGGGGCTTCTTGCGGCGGAAAAAACTGAGCATTGGCAAAAGGCGCTGAAATCAGAGGGATATGCTACCACTCGGGCCTGTCGGGCCGATGTGGACTCAAGGTCGCGGCCGGCCGGCCGTTAACCGGTCCGGAGGGCTGCGCAGGGCGGTCCGGAGACCGCCATGAACAACGTGATGGGAATCGCCCTTGGCGGGATGCGTGCGGCCCAGCAGGGCGTGCAGGTGGCCGCGCACAACGTGGCCAACCTGGCGACTCCCGATGCTCAGCGCCCGCAGCTGCAGCGTAGTACGGTGGAGCAGGGTGGGGTGCAGGCTGCGGTGACCCCTACCGGCGCCGATGTCAGTGCACCACTGGGTGATCTGCTGGCAGCGAAAGCCGAGGTGGTGGCTTTCGCTTCCAACGCCGCGGTGATCCGACGCCAGGACCAGATGCTGGGCTCGCTGCTGGATCGCGAGGCCTGAGCCTCCCGGCCTTGGTGGGTGTCAACCTTGGTTGACACGCTCGACCCGCCTGGTAGGTGCCAATCCTGGTTGGCACTCACCACCCGCCCCGGTAGGTGCCAACCTTGGTTGGCACGCTTTTTGGGCGCCAACCAAGGTTGGCTTCTACCAGAGCATCGCCGGGTAAGCCGGGCCATGCCCGGCGACCACCTTGTCGATCAGGCCGACAGCTCCAGCAGCAGCTTGTTCAGGCGCGCCACATAGGCGCCCGGATCCTTCAGGCTGTCGCCGGCGGCCAATGCAGCCTGGTCGAACAGCACGCGGCCCAGATCGTCGAAACGCGCGCCATCGGCTTCAGCATCCAGCTTGGCGATCAGCGGATGGCCCGGGTTGATCTCCAGCACCGGCTTGCTGTCCGGCACCTTCTGCCCGCTGGCTTCCAGGATCTGGCGCATCTGCAGGCCCAGGTCCTGTTCGCCGATGGCCAGCACCGCCGGTGAATCGGTCAGGCGGTGCGAGACGCGCACGTCGGCCACGTCATCGCCCAGCACCGTCTTCAGGCGCTCGACCAGGCCCTGCTTGTCCTTGGCCGCTGCTTCCTGTTCCTGCTTGTCCGCTTCGGTTTCCAGCGCGCCCAGGTCGAGGTCGCCGCGGGCGATGTCGACGAAACCCTTGCCGTCGAAATCGGTCAGGTAGCCCATCAGCCACTCGTCGATGCGGTCGGTCAGCAGCAGCACTTCCACGCCCTTCTTGCGGAACACTTCCAGGTGCGGGCTGTTGCGCACCTGGCTGTAGCTCTCGCCGGTCAGGTAGTAGATCTTGTCCTGGCCTTCGGCCATGCGGCCGAGGTAGTCAGCCAGCGACACGTTCTGCGCATCGCCGTCGCCACGTGTGGAGGCGAAGCGCAGCAGGCCGGCCACCTTCTCGCGGTTGTTGTAGTCCTCGGCCGGGCCTTCCTTCAGCACCTGGCCGAATTCCTTCCAGAACGTGGCGTACTGCTCCGGCTTGTCTGTGGCCAGCTTTTCCAGCATGTCCAGCGAGCGCTTGGTCAGCGCGGCCTTCATCGAATCGATGACCGGGCCGGACTGCAGGATCTCGCGCGAGACGTTCAGCGACAGGTCGTTGGAATCGACCACGCCCTTGATGAAGCGCAGGTACAGCGGCAGGAACTGCTCGGCCTGGTCCATCACGAACACGCGCTGCACGTACAGCTTCAGGCCCTTGGGGGCATCGCGGTGATACAGGTCGAACGGCGCGCGGCCGGGCACGTACAGCAGCGAGGTGTATTCCAGCTTGCCTTCGACCTTGTTGTGGCTCCATGCCAGCGGATCGCTGTGGTCGTGTGCCACGTGCTTGTAGAACTCGGTGTACTCGGCGTCGCTGATCTCGGTGCGCGGGCGGGTCCACAGCGCGCTGGCGCGATTGACGGTTTCCCATTCGACCGCGGCGCCTTCTTCGCCACCTTCCTTCGGCATCTGGATCGGCAGGCCGATATGGTCCGAATACTTCTTGAGGATGCCGCGCAGGCGCCAGCCATCGGCGAAATCGTGCTCGCCGTCCTTCAGGTGCAGCACGATGCGGGTGCCGCGCTCGGCCTTGTCGATGGTGGCCACTTCGAAATCGCCTTCGCCGCGCGAGGTCCAGCGCACGCCTTCGCCTGCAGCCAGGCCGGCGCGGCGCGAGGTCACTTCCACTTGGTCTGCAACGATGAAGGCACTGTAGAAGCCGACGCCGAACTGGCCGATCAGCTGCGAATCCTTTTTCTGGTCGCCGGACAGCTGGCGGAGGAAATCGCCGGTGCCGGACTTGGCGATCGTGCCGAGATGGGCAATGGCTTCGGCGCGGCTCATGCCGATGCCGTTGTCTTCGATGGTGATGGTGTGGGCGGCGGGGTCGAAGCTGACGCGCACGCGCAGCTCGCTGTCACCTTCAAGCAGGGCCGGCTGGGTCAGGGCCTCGAAGCGCAGCTTGTCGGCAGCGTCAGCGGCGTTGGAGACCAGCTCGCGCAGGAAGATCTCCTTGTTGGAGTACAGCGAGTGGATCATCAGCTGCAGCAGCTGCTTGACTTCGGTCTGGAAGCCAAGGGTTTCGGTCTGGGTGGTCTCGGTCATCGATAGGGCTCCATGTGCAATGCCGCGCCAGCGCGTGCGGCCTCGCCAAGGGGTATGGCTGATTGTCCCGAAATCAAGGGGTTGGTCGGCAGGGCTTGCAGCCCTGCACCTGCAGAGGCCGAAGCAACAGCAACATCAACAGCAGCAGCGGGCTATCCGTGGGATGGCGGGGCGGTGTGGGTTGGCAGGACACGCCGTGAACCCATCCATGGGGGCTCGATGGCGCCATCCATGGCGCCAACGGTCCTGCCAACCCACACCGCCCCGCCTCTGACAGGTTCACGCGGCTGTTGGCAGGTGTCGACCTTGGTCGACACATCTGTCAGATATCGATACATCAAATGGGGTCAGATCCGTTTTCCGCAGGAAAACGGATCTGACCCCAAGAGACCTTCCGGCAGATCGCAGGAAACTGTCGAAGGCGGGGGGGGGCAGGTTGTGGGGGTGTCCGCGGCATGGATGCCGCGGCCAAGCCCCCATGGACGGGTTTACGGCGTCCCCCACAACCTGGCCCACCCCGCCTACCCACAGGAAACCAGCTTTTGCCGTTGCTCTGGCTGTTGCTTCGGCCTCTGCGGGTTCCGGGCGCCGCCCGGACGACTACAATCCCGCTCATGCTGAAATTCTCGAATGAACCCCGCCGGGGGCGCCTGTGAGCGGCCGTGGGGGCAATGACGGTCAGGTCCGCATCATCGGCGGTCGCTGGCGCAATACCCGCCTGCCGGTGCCGACCCTGCCGGGGCTGCGGCCCAGCAGTGACCGCGTGCGCGAGACCCTTTTCAACTGGTTGATGCCCAGACTGGGCGGCGCGCGGGTGCTGGACCTGTTCGCCGGCAGTGGCGCGCTGGGCCTGGAGGCGGTTTCGCGCGGTGCTGCCCACGCCACCCTGGTCGAGCGCGACGCGCAGCTGGGACGCAATCTGAGCGCGGCCGTGGCGAAGCTCCAGGCCGCCGATCAGATCACCGTGGTGCAGGCCGATGCCCTGCGCTGGCTGCAGGGCGCGCCCGCGCAGCAGGCCGATCTGGTCTTCATCGACCCGCCGTTCGCCGATGGCCTGTGGCAGGACGTGCTGGCGCAGCTGCCTCGGCACCTGGCCGCCGATGCCTGGCTGTACCTGGAATCGCCGGCCGGCCACGTGCCGGTGCTGCCGCCGGACTGGCTGCTGCACCGCGAGGGCGGCACCCGCGAGGTGCGCTTTGCCCTGTACCGCCGCGCCACTGCTACACTTTGACCTCATCTGAACATCTGCATCCGCCCATGACCGTGGCCAACCGCCGCATTGCCGTCTATCCCGGCACGTTCGACCCGATCACCAACGGTCATATCGACCTGGTCAGCCGGGCCGCGCCGCTGTTTGAAAAGGTCGTGGTGGGCGTGGCGCAGAGCCCGTCCAAGGGCCCGGCGCTACCGCTGGAGCAGCGCGTGCAGCTGGCGCGTGGCGCACTGGGCCACCATGGCAACGTCGAGGTCATCGGCTTCGACACCCTGCTGGCCCATTTCGTCCGTTCGGTCCAGGGCGGGGTGCTGCTGCGTGGCCTGCGCGCGGTGTCCGATTTCGAGTACGAGTTCCAGATGGCCAGCATGAACCGTCACCTGATCCCCGAGGTCGAGACCCTGTTCCTGACCCCGGCCGAGCAGCACAGCTTCATTTCGTCCTCGCTGGTCCGCGAGATCGCGCGCCTGGGCGGCGACGTGTCCGGTTTCGTGCCGGCCGCGGTGCTCGAAGCCCTGCGCAAGGTCCGCGAAGCGAAGGCGGCACAGTCGTAAGTCCTGCTGTACCCGCACCCCATTACGCACAACACCACGCACCATTCCGGGAGGAAACCCATGAACACCACCATGCGCGCGATGCTGATCGCTTCGTTGGCCCTGGCCTTCACCGCCTGCAAGAAGGAAGAGGCCGCTCCGGTCGACGAGGCCAAGCAGGCCCTGGTCGCCCCGGCCAAGGACGACGATGCGGGCTGGAAGAAGTACCTGCAGGAAGTGGCCATCCAGAACATGGGCAACATCACCAACAGCCCGTTCCTGTACTACCTCTCCCCGGAATCGGACCCGGACTTCCAGGCCAAGTACGAGCGCCAGACCGAGAGCGCGACCCAGGCCGTGGCCCGTGGCGTGCAGCCGGGCAACATGCTGGCCTTCGGTTCGTCGGCCTCGGGCAAAATGGCTGACATGATCCAGGCCGTGTTCAAGGACGTGTCGCCGGATTCGATGAAGGGCGTGCGCGTCGTCTTCATCGGCCAGTCGGCCGACAACGCCCGCGTTCAGGCTGCGATCCAGCCGACCGGTGCCGAGTACATTTTCGTCGAAGCCAAGTAAGACCGAGCCATGGCGGCCATGCTCCGGCATGGCCCGGGCGGCGTCCTGCAATGGCGCCGCTGATGACCTGACCGGCCCGCGCGCCCGCGCTGGCCGGTCCTTTGTCCCAAGGCGCGGGCGAGGAGTATCGCCGTGTCGCTGAAAATCAACGAGCTCTGCGTCAACTGCGACGTCTGCGAGCCGGCCTGCCCGAACCAGGCCATTGCGATGGGTGAAACCATCTACGTGATCGACCCTGCGCGCTGCACCGAATGCGTGGGTCATTTCGACGAGCCACAGTGCGTGGTCGTCTGCCCGGTCGAGTGCATCGATCCGGACCCGGAGATCGTGGAAACGGAAGACCAGCTGCTGGCCAAGCTGCGCGAGCTGCAGCACGATCACCCCGAACTCTACGCGGAGCCCCCATCCGAATGAAGACGCTGATCGTCCGCCCCCTGTTGCTGCTCGGCCTGCTGCTGAGCCCGATCGCCTGGGCCGACAGCCCGGCCCGTGCCGAGCGCCCCGACGGCGCGGCCATTGCCAGCGGCCACGCGCTGGCCACCCAGGCCGGCATCGACATCCTGGCGCAGGGCGGCAACGCCTTCGACGCCGCGGTGGCGGTATCGTCCACGCTGGCGGTGGTCGAGCCGATCAGTTCCGGGCTGGGTGGCGGTGGCTTCTTCCTGCTGCACGACGCGGCCACCGGCAAGGACGTGATGCTGGACGCGCGCGAGACCGCGCCGGCCGCGGCAACGCCGCAGGCCTTCCTCGACAAGCAGGGCAACCTCGACCGTGACCGCTCGGTCAACGGTGCGTGGTCGGCCGGTATTCCGGGCCTGCCTGCGGCGCTGGTCGAGCTGTCCGCCAGGCACGGCAAGCTGCCGCTGTCTGCATCGCTGCAGCCGGCGATCCGCATCGCGCGCGAAGGCTTCCCGGTCTACGACCGCATGGCCAAGGGCTATGCCTCTCGCCGTGAGGTGATGGAGCGCTATCCCGGCACCCGTGAGGTCTACCTGCGCAACGGCAAGCCGATCACCAGCGGTGACCTGTTCAAGCAGCCGGAGCTGGCACAGACGCTGGAGCGCTTGGCCGCAGGTGGCTTCGATGGCTTCTACAAGGGCCAGACCGGAAAGCTGTTGCTGGCCGGCGTGAAGCAGGCCGGCGGCCAGTGGACCGCTGAAGAGCTGGCCGGCTATCGCGTGAAGCAGCGCGAACCGATCGTGTTCAACTACAACGGCTGGAAGATCACCACCGCGCCGCCGCCGTCGTCCGGTGGCATCGCGCTGGCCAGCATGCTGCAGATCCTGGAAGGCTGGGACATCAACAAGATGGACCCGGCGCACCGCACCCACCTGGTGGTGGAGTCGATGCGCCGTGCCTACCGCGACCGCACCTTCTTCCTCGGCGATCCGGACTTCGTGCAGATCCCGCAGAAAGTGCTGACCAGCAAGGACTACGCACAGGGCCTGCGGGCGACCATCCATCCGGAGAAGGCCACGCCCAGCGACCTGCTGTCGGGCAACCCGACGCCGCTGGAAGATGACGAGACCACGCACTTCTCGATCATCGACCGTGACGGCAACCGGGTCGGCGCGACCCAGACCGTCAACCTGCTGTACGGCTCGGGGCTGATTCCGAAGGGCACCGGCGTGCTGCTGAACAACGAGATGGACGACTTCGCGCTGAAGCCGGGCACGCCCAACGCGTTCGGCGTGATGGGCTACGAGGCCAATGCGCCGAAGGCGGGCAAGCGCATGCTCAGCTCGATGACCCCGACCTTCATGGAGAACGCCGACAAGGTGGTGGTGCTGGGCACCCCGGGTGGCAGCCGCATCATCACCATGGTGCTGCTGGGCATCCTCGGCTACGACGCCGGCCTGGACGCGCAGCAGGTTGCCGCGCTGCCGCGCTACCACCACCAGTGGTTGCCGGACCTGATCGAAGCCGAGGACGATGCATTCGACGCGGCCACGGTGAAGCAGCTGCAGGCGATGGGTCACAAGATCGACCTGCCGGGCAATGTGGCCGCCGGGGGCCGCGGGTCCAGCCACGTGTGGGGCAACCTGCAGACCGTGGAATGGGACCGGAAGGCCAACAAGCTGTTTGGCGGCAGCGACCCGCGCAACCCGGTGGGCAGCGCCCTGGTCGTGCCGGCACGCTGATCCGGTCGTGCCGGCCGCTGGCCGCCAATCTGGCTGTTTACCGAAACCCCGCCCTTGACGGCGGGGTTTTCTGTTTCCTTTCTAGCGATTATTTAACGAGCCGGCGCCGATAATCGACACATGAAACTCTGGTCTATTCGTGGAAACTCGCAGCGCCTCGACGGCGGCGCGATGTTCGGCAACGCGCCGCGCGCGTTGTGGGAAAAATGGGCGGCACCGGACGAGCTCAATCGCATCGAGCTGGCCTGCCGTGCGCTGCTTGCCAGCCCGCTGGAAGGCAAGACCGTGCTGTTTGAAACCGGTATCGGGGCGTTCTTCGATCCGCGCATGCGTGAGCGCTATGGCGTGCAGGAAAGCCAGCACGTACTGATCGATTCGTTGCGCGAAGCAGGTTTCGAGCACGAGGACATTGATGTCGTCGTGCTCAGCCACCTGCATTTCGATCATGCCGGTGGCCTGCTGGCGGCATGGAGCGAAGGGCGTGAGCCGGAACTGCTGTTCCCCAATGCGACCTATGTGGTCGGTGCGCAGCACTGGCAGCGCGCCATGCAGCCGCATCCGCGCGACCGTGCCAGCTTCATTCCGGAGCTGCCTGGCCTGCTGCAGGCCAGCGGTCGCCTGGAAGTAGTGGACGGCGAGTATTCGAAGGTTCTGGGTCGCAGCGTTCGCTTCAGCTACAGCGATGGCCACACGCCGGGGTTGATGCTGGCCGAGATCGTCGGCCACGCGCACGCCGGCGAAGATGCGCACGGCGGGGTGGTGTTCTGTGCCGACCTGATCCCGGGGCGCTCATGGGTACACGTGCCGATCACCATGGGCTACGACCGCAATGCCGAGCTCCTGATCGACGAGAAGCGGCAGTTCCTTGAGGACAAGCTGGCGCGCAACGTGCATCTGTTTTTCACCCACGACCCGCAGGTGGCGCTGGCGCAGCTGGGTCGCGATGACAAGGGGCGTTTCGTGACCCTGCACGAGCAGGGTGAACTGAAGGCGCGCGCGCTGGGGTGAGGGGTGTTGTCGGCAGGGCTTGCAGCCCTGCACCTGCACGACGGCAACGTCAACGTCAAAAGCGGGCTATCCGTGGGGTGGCGGGGCGGTGTCGGATTGCGGGGACGCCGCAAGTACGTCCCTGTAGGCTTGGCCGCCGCATCCATGCGGCGGACACCCCGCAATCCGACACCGCCCCGCCTCTGACAGATGGCTGCGATTTGTCGGGGTCGGATCCCGTTGCTGCGCAACGGGCTCTGCCCCCATTCGATTGAACTGGACGAGCGATGCTACGACGCCTTCAGGCAGCTGCTCATGAAGGTCTTGCGCGCGTCACCGGCCAGCTTCCTGGCACCCGCGTCAGCGTTGCACTTGCGCATGCGTTCCTGTTGCGCGTTGGCCGGCTTGGCTTCGGCAGCGTGGCCACTGAGGCAGGAACTCTGCGCGGTCTTGTAGGCGTCACCCTTCAAGCCCTTGTTCTTGGCCGAGCAGTCGGCCATGCGCTGCTGCTGCGGCGTGGTGGCATTGGCAGCCAGGGGCAGGCCGACCAGCAGGACAGCGGCCAGCAGGAAAGAAGCTTTCATCGAGAGCACTCCAAGCGGTGGCGGGTGCGCGGAGCATTGGCCTGCAGGCAGCAAGGCCACGTGAAGAATCGTGCCTCGGCAGCGACCGCTTGCAGGGGCATTCAGATCGGCGTATTACTTAGCCATATGGGTAAGTATGATCCCGCCATTCAAGACGTGTTCCAGGCACTGGCCGACCCCACCCGATGCGCGATCGTGGCGGCGCTGGGGCAGGGGCCGCGCACGGTGTCGACCTTGGCCGAGCCTTTTGAGATGGCCTTGCCCTCGCTGATGAAGCATCTGGCCGTGCTGGAGCGCAGTGGCGTGGTGCGCAGCCGCAAGCAGGGGCGTGTACGCACCTGCGAACTGGTGCCGGAACGGTTGGGCCAGGCCGAGCAATGGCTGGCCGCGCAGCGCGTCGTGTGGGCAGCGCGCGCCGACCGCATGGTCGAGTTTGTCGAAACCCTTCACCGACAGGAGCAGGCCCATGGCCGTAGACGCAGGTAGCAACCCCGAGACCGATCTGGTCATCAGTCGCGTAGTGAACGCACCGCGCGCCGCCCTGTGGCGGGCGTGGACCGACCCGGAGCTGCTGCGCCAGTGGTGGTGCCCGAAGCCGTGGTCCACCGAAGTGCGTGCCTTCGACCTGCGCCCGGGCGGCGCCTTCCACACCTTCATGCAGGGCCCCGACGGCGGCAGCAGTGACAACCCGGGCAGCTTTCTGGAGATCGTGCCGCAGCAGCGTCTGGTGTTCACCTCGATGCTGGGCCCGGGCTGGCGGCCGCAGTCACCGTGGCTGGGCTTCACCGCCATCATCTCGATGGAGGATGAGGGCCAGGGCTGTCGTTACACCGCGCAGGTGATGCACCCGGACAAGGCCCTGCGCGACCAGCATGAGCAGATGGGCTTCTTCGACGGCTGGAACACCGTCATCGGCCAGCTGGAAGCGTTCGCGGCCGGCCTGTAGGCCGGCATCCGGGGTGGGGTCAGAGCCCTTTCTGCGAAAGGGATCTGACCCCGGTTCACCGAATCAGCCGACGCGGGTACCGAAGATGCGGTCACCGGCATCGCCCAGGCCGGGCAGGATGTAGCCCTTGTCGTTGAGCTGGGCATCGATGGCCGCGGTGTAGATTTCCACGTCCGGATGCACGGCCTTGACTGCTTCGATGCCTTCCGGCGCGGCCACCAGGAAGATGCCCTTGATGCGGCGGGCGCCGGCACGCTTGAGCATGTCGATGGTGGCGATCAGGGTGCCGCCGGTGGCCAGCATCGGGTCCAGGATCAGCGCGTCGCGCTCTTCCAGGCGGCCGGTCAGGCGCTCGAAGTAGGGCACCGGCTGCAGGGTTTCCTCATCGCGCTGCAGGCCGACCACGCTGACGCGTGCCGCCGGGATCAGCGACAGCACGCCGCTGAGCATGCCCAGGCCGGCGCGCAGGATCGGCACCACGGTGATCTTGGCACCGGCGATGCGCTGCACGGTGACCGGGCCGGCCCAGCCGGGCAGGGTGTGCGGCTCGGTGTCCAGGTCGGCGGTGGCCTCGTAGGCCAGCAGCGTGCCGAGCTCGTTGGCCAGTTCGCGGAAATCCTTGGTGCTGAGCGCAGCGTTGCGCATCAGGCCGATCTTGTGCTGCACCAGCGGGTGGCGCACTTCGACGATCTTCATGGTCGGGAAGGGGGATAAGGAGAGAGGACGCCATTTTGCCGGATTGGGCGCCCAACCCCAAACCGGGGCCGGAGACGGCCTGCATGAAATGTGCAGATGCATGTCATTGCCATGCAACCTTGCGGACATACCGTGCAGACCCATTCTTAACAGGAATGGGGATTCCCAGTGCATATCAAGACTCCGTTGGCCGTTGCCATCACCCTGACCCTGGCGATGGGGGCTGCTGCACCACTGCAGGCCGCCGGGCAGCAGGCGGTCGCTGCCACCGGTGCAGTGGCCGCCGATGCGGTCGACCTGGACCGCATTGAAGTGCGCGCCCAGCTTGAATCGCAGATCCGCGCGGTGGACCTCAAGCGCAGCAGCAACGCCATCGAGGATGCGGTGTCGTCCGACGCGCTGGGCCAGTACCCGGACAAGAACGTGGCCGAGTCGCTGCAACGCCTGCCGGGCATCAGCGTGACGCGCGACCAGGGCGAGGGCCGCTACGTGGTCGTGCGCGGACTGGATGCCAACCTCAACAGCGTCAGCGTCGACGGCATCGCCATCGGCACACCGGACAACTCCAGCCGCGCCGCACCGATGGACGTGATCCCGTCCGATTCGACCGAGCGCCTGCGCGTGGTCAAATCGCCGACCCCGGACATGCCGGGCGACGCCATTGGCGGCGCGATCCTGGTCGAGACCGCCTCGGCGTTCGACCGCGAGGGCCGCAGCCTGCGTGGCAAGATCGAAGGCAGCCACCAGCAGCTTTCGGGCGAGACCAGCCCGAAGGCCGCCTTCAACTACAGCGAAGTGTTCAACGACACCTTCGGCATCGCCGCCGGCGTGAACTACCAGAAGCGGACGTTCGAATCGGACAACAGCGAAGTGGAGTACGGTGATGTCAGCGGGAACAAGGATCCGACCACCACCCGCCCGGGCGAAATCACCGCGCTGAACCTGCAGAACCGCAAGTACGAGATCGAGCGCAAGCGCATCGGCGCCAACCTCAATTTCGACTGGCGCCCGAACGAGGACAGCCGTTACTACCTGCGCACGCTGTACAGCC
Organism: Stenotrophomonas sp. YJH_SMC_120; assembly: GCF_059368675.1. Classification (NCBI taxonomy): domain Bacteria; kingdom Pseudomonadati; phylum Pseudomonadota; class Gammaproteobacteria; order Lysobacterales; family Lysobacteraceae; genus Stenotrophomonas; species Stenotrophomonas sp. YJH_SMC_120. Next base: position 51,455 of record NZ_JCAFRY010000001.1, on the reverse strand, counting down.
AGTTCGACGATGCCGAAACCCGCCAGCGCGTGATCTTCAACTTCAACAGCGCCGACATGATCGCCACCGGCACCGACCAGTATCGACTTGCCGGCATGCCGAAGGATTCGATCGACAAGCGCATGCGCTACCGGACCAAGGAAGAGAACACCTTCGCCGCCAGCCTGGGTGGCGAGAACAAGCTGACCGACGCGGTACTGGACTACAAGATCGGCTATACCCGTACCGAAGAACGCGTGGACGACGAGATCGAGTCGCGATTCAAGCTCAACGGCAAGGCCTTCAATGGCACGTTGGACCAGCGCAGCCGCCTGCCCACCTACACCTTCGACAACGACCAGTGGCTGGACAACGCCAACTACAAGTTCGACCGTGTGGTGGCCAAGCCGAAGAAGGTGGACGACGAGGAGCGCAGCGCGCAGGTCAATATCCGCTTCGACGGCGACAACAGCAGCTACAAGTTCGGCCTGCTCGGGCGCTGGCGCGACCGTGACGTGAATGTCGATGAGGCGTCGCTGCGCGTGGGTCCGGCGATCAAGCTCAGTGACTGGACGACCGGCTCGCCGGAACATCGCCACGGCCCGATGGGGCAGGGCATGGACTCGTCGGCGATGCGCAGCTACTGGTCGCAGCGCGGTGGCGAATACAGCGCGCGTCCGCAGGACGTCGGTGGCAACGCCGCGACGTCTCTGGAAGGCGACTACACTGCGCGCGAAGACGTGTTCGCCAGCTATGCGATGGGCACCTGGGACATCGGTGCGCTGCGCGTGATTGGCGGCGTGCGTGTGGAGAACACCCGCTTCAGCGCCACCGGCAATCGCGTGGACGTGGCCAAGGACGGGCGCTCCTACACCGCGACCCGGGTTACCGCCAGCAAGAGCTACAACAACGTACTGCCGGGCCTGCACCTGCGTTACGACGCCAGCGACGACTGGGTGTTCCGCTTCGCTGCCAACAAGACGGTGGCGCGCCCGGGCTTCGGCGATGCCTCGCCGCGCATCGGCCTGGCTCGCAACGACAATGAAGTGCGCCTGGGCAACCCGGAGCTGGATCCGTACGAGTCGACCAACATCGACCTGTCGGTGGAGAAGTACATCGGCGACAGCGGCATCCTCTCGCTGGGCGTGTTCCACAAGTCGATCGACGGCTACATCGTGCAGGTCCGCCAGGCCGGCGCCGACGGCATCTACGACGGCCTGCCGGTGGTGACCTCGGTCAATGGCGACAAGGCCAAGGTGCGTGGCGCCGAGTTCAACTGGCAGCAGCAGCTGTCGTTCCTCCCGGCTGGCTGGGATGGCCTGCTGGTGGGTGCCAGCGGCACCTGGCTGGACACTGATTTCGACCCGGGTCTGGCCAAGCGCGCCGGTGAGGACTTCACCCTGCCGCGCGCCTCGAAGAACGTGTACAGCGCGCACATCGGTTACGAGAAGTACGGCCTGAGCACCCGCGTGGCAGCCGTGCACCGCAGCGAGTACCTGGATACCCTTGGTGCCGGCCGTGCCTTCGACATCTACGTAGCGCCGAACACCCAGCTCGACTTCTCGCTTGACTACAGGTTCACTCCGCGCGTGAGCATGTATTTCGAGGCACAGAACCTGCTGGACAAGCCGCTGGAACTGTACCAGGGCACGCGCTCGCGCACCCTGCAGATGGAAGAATATGGCCGCACCTACGCCCTTGGCCTGAAGGTGGCACTGTGAGCGGGCCTCGCATCACCCTGCTGGCCACCCTGCTGGCCGTGACGCTGGTGGCCGGCTGCACGCCGGCCAACGGCAATGATCCGGCCGTGGCCAAGCCCGGAGCGAAGACCACGAACGAGCGTGCGGTGACCACCATCGCCGAGGCATTCCTTTCACCGATGACGCCGGCTGACAACATCGATTCGCCTGCCGCCTGGCGTGCACCTGACGGAAAGCTGTGGCTGATCGCCACTGCCAAGGCCACCGACAAGCTGGTGGTCTACGACGGCAGCAGCGGCCAGCACCTGCGCGACGTAGGAAGCAGCGGCACCGCGCCAGGGCAGTTCGATCGCCCAAACGGCATCGCGGTGACCGACGATCTGCTGTGGATCGTGGAGCGCGACAATCACCGCGTGCAGGTACTGAGCCTGCCGGACTTCACTCCACTGGCGACCTTCGCTGCGGACGACCTGCGCAAGCCGTACGGACTGTGGGTCGACCGCCGTGCCGATGGCTACAGCGTCTACGTGACCGACTCCTGGGACAACGGCGAGGATGCACAGGGCCGTGACATCCTGCCGCCGCTGACCGAGCTGGACAAGCGCGTGCGCCAGTACCAGGTGACCCGCGATGGCGCGAAGGTCGAAGCGAAGCTTGTGGCCAGCATCGGTGATACCACTGAGGCGGGTGCCCTGCGCGTGGTCGAGTCGATCTGGGGCGACCCCGAGAACGATCGCCTGCTGATCGCCGAAGAGGACGAGGGCTACGCCAGCGAGTTCAAGGTCTACACGCTGGCCGGGCGTTTCACCGGCACCACCTTCGGCCGCGACGTGTTCAAGGCGCAGGCCGAAGGCGTAACCCTGCGCACCTGCGGCAAGGATGGTTGGTGGATCACCACCGAACAGGGCAAGCAGCGCAGCGTGTTCCACCTGTTCGACCGCCACACCCTGAAGCCGGTCGGCGCGTTCCAGGGCAATACCGTGGCCAACACCGATGGCATCTGGATGATGCCGCAGCCCAGCGCGCGCTTCCCGCACGGCGCGTTGTATGCGGTGCATGACGACCAGGGCGTGGTGGCGTTCGACTGGGAGAGCATTGCCAAGCAGTTGGCATTGCCGCTGGAGTGTGGTTCGTGAGCGGTCGTTGCCTGATGCGTACGTTGGCGCTGGGCCTGCTGCTGGCGGTGCCGTCGTTGTGCTTCGCGGCGGCTGAAGCGAACACCCAGGTGCCGGCGGGCAGCCGCCACTACGCAGCGACGACGGTGCCGGACCGCATTGTCGCTTCGCCGGCAGTCGATCCCGGCCATGGGTTCGCCGTGGCCTGGCGCACCGACGGCAGCGTGCAGGCGCCGCTGCTGGAGATTGCCCTTGCCGGTGATTCACCGGCCATCGAGGGCATCCGCCAGGTGCGCGCCACGACCCGCGCGCTGCAGACCGAGAACGGGCTGTCGCACCACCACCGCGCTGATGTCAGCGGCCTGCGGCCCGATACCCTGTACGTCTACCGCGTGCAGGGCAACGGCAGCTGGAGCGCCTGGAACCAGCTGCGCACGCTGGCTGCGCCCGACCAGCCGCTGACCCTGCTGTACTTTGGAGATACCCAGAACAAGAACGTGAGCCATGTCAGCCGCGTGGTGCGCGCCGCGCAGAAGGCCGCACCCGAGGCGCGCCTGAGCCTGTTCGCTGGCGATCTGGTCAGTGGGGGCGATGGTGCCGATGACAGCGAGTGGGGCGAATGGTTTGCCGCCACCGGTTGGCTGGCGCAGGAAACCCTGGTCGCGCCGGCGATCGGCAACCACGAGTATGTCGAAGAGTTCGAGGACACTCCGCAGGAACGCCGCGTGCTGGGCAGGCACTGGCCGGTGACGTTCGCGCTGCCGGGCAATGGGGCATCCGCCGCACAGCAGACCAGCTACTGGTTCGATGCGCAGGGCGTGCGCGTCGCCGTGGTCGATGGCACGTCTGCACTCGACCTTGGCACGGCCAAGGCACAGGCGCAGTGGCTGGACAAGGTACTGACCGGCAATCCGCAGCCGTGGACGCTCGTGCTGCTGCACCAGCCGTTCTATTCGCCGCGCGAAGGGCGCGAGAACGCCGCATTGCGTGACGTGCTGCTGCCGGTGGTACGTCGCCACAACGTCGATCTGGTGCTGCAGGGCCACGATCACACCTATGGCCGCCGTGGTGAAGGACAGGTCGCGACGCCGCAGTATGTGGTGACCGTGGCGGGGCCGAAGCAGTACCGTCTCTCCGACGAGGCACGTAGGACGATGGATCCGGTGGCCGAGGACACCCAGCTGTTCCAGGTGTTGCACATCGATCCGCAGCACCTGCGCTATGAAGCCCGCACGGTGACCGGGCGACTCTACGATGCCTTCGAGCTGCGTCGCGACGCCAAGGGCGGCAAGCAGCGCACGGAGCTGACCGAAGGCCGCATCACGCCGCGTGACTGCCCGCGCGCGCAGACTGCCAAGGGTCGCGCCGATCGCTGCTGGGAATGAGGAGGAGATCCAGATGAAAACCGTGCACCGTCTTGTCCCCATGGCTGCCATCGGCGGGGCCCTGCTCCTGCTCGCGACCGCGGTGGCCGCCGCCGACGGCGTGCTGCACCCGTTCCTGGTGGCGCAGCCGAAGCAGGCGCCGCAGGAAGTGAACCTGGCGGTGGAGATTCCGGCCGGCAGCGTCACCAAGTACGAGATCAAGGAGGACGGCCTGGTGCATGTGGATCGCTTCCAGTCGATGCCGGTCGCCTATCCGGCCAACTACGGTTCGATGCCGCGCACGTTGGCTGGCGACAACGATCCGCTGGACGCGCTGGTGCTGACCCGTGAGCCCCTGCATCCGGGCGTGATCGTGCGCTTCCGGCCGATCGGCTACCTGAAGATGGTCGACGGCGGCGAGCACGACGAGAAGATCATCGGCGTGCCGACCGACAAGGTTGACCCGACCTACGCCAACATCCGCGACCTGGCCGATCTGCCGGAGATCGAACGACAGCGCATCGAAGCGTTCTTCCGGGTCTACAAGGACCTGCCGGCCGGGCGCAACCCGGTGCAGCTCAACGGTTGGGGCAACGCTGCCGAGGCGCGGACGCTGATCAGCGAAGCGATGAAGCGCTTCGAAAAATAGATCCACGCCATGGCTGGATTCAGTCCAGCAACGTCTCGATGAACGACTCGGCCTGCAGGCGGTCGCCCAGTACCCGGGCCACCGCCTGTACGGCTGCGTCCTGGTGTTCAGGACGGATGCCGCCATCGTCATCGTCGTTGTAGAGGTCATCGCCGGCATCGAGGTACACCGTGCCTGCAGCAGCCAGAGCCGCCATCAAGGTCGGCACATCGGCAGTGATCTCGCCGGCATCCAGCAGGCCGGCACCGTGGTGGCTGAACAGCACACGGCCGTCGTCCAGGTCGAGGATGAACGGATCAGCGCCGCGATCGGCAATCACCAGCCAGTTCGATGGCCAGTCGTTGATCCATTCGCCGCTGACGCCATGCCATCGATAGCCGGCCTGCTGGCTCCACAGGCGCTGCAGTGGCGGTATCCAGACATCAAGGCCGGGAACGGTGATGCCGGCGCGGCCAACCCTGGCATTGATCTCTTCGCCCAGCGGCCCGACCTGCGCGTAGAACGACGCCAGTGCCGTGGGCAGCTGGAACGGGCCCTGCCAGTCACGCTCGTGCTGCGCATGCAGCAGCCCGAAGCGGGCGAATGAGGCGTGCAGATCATCCATGTCAGAGTCCAACGGGTAGCGGCCGTGCAGCCTAGCAGACGGCGTCTGCGCGCATCCCCTTCACCACCGCTGGCTATCATGTGCGCCTTCCACAACGAAGGCAGTACCTGTGTCGGTAGCGTTGGTATGGTTCCGCCGTGATCTGCGGCTGCAGGACAATCCGGCCCTGCAGGCCGCGCTGGATGCCGGTCACGACGTGGTGCCGGTCTACATCCATGCGCCGCACGAAGAAGGTGAGTGGGCGCCGGGTGCTGCCTCCGACGCGTGGCGCCACCGTTCACTGGCCGCGCTGGATGCGGACCTGCGCACGCGCGGTTCCTCGCTGGTGCTGCGCAGTGGTGACAGCCTGCCGGCCCTGCAGTTGCTGATCGCGCAGACTGGCGCCGAGGCGGTGTACTGGAACCGCAAGTACGAACCGGCCACCCAGCCACGCGACGCCACCATCAAGCGCATGCTGCGCGAGCAGGGCATCGACGCGCAGAGCTGCAATGGCAGCCTGTTGTTCGAGCCTTGGGACATCGCCACCCAGCAGGGCCAGCCGTACAAGGTATTTACGCCGTACTGGCGCAATGTACTCAGTCATTGGCGCCTGCCGGCACTGCAGGCCGCACCGGAAGCACTGGCGCCGCACGCGGCCGACAGCCTGGCATTGGATGATCTCCAGCTGGCGCCGACGCTGGACTGGGATACCGGCTTCTGGGAGCACTGGCAGCCGGGTGAAGCCGGTGCGCTGGAAGCTCTGTCCGTCTTTGAAGACGGTGCCCTGCGCGGGTATCGCGAGCAGCGTGACCTGCCGGACCGTGTCGGGACCTCGCGGCTGTCGCCGCACCTGCATTTCGGCGAAATCGCACCCTGGCGGATTGCCCATGCGCTGGAAGGGCTGCGTAGCGCCGGCACCGACGCCGACATCGACGGCTACCTGCGCCAGCTGGGCTGGCGTGACTTCGCCTGCCACCTGCTGCATCACTTCCCGAAGACGCCCACCGACAACCTCAACCCGCGTTTCGATCGCTTCCCATGGGCAACGCCCAGTGACGCGCAACTGCACGACTGGCAACGCGGCAACACCGGCGTGCCGATCGTCGATGCCGGCCTTCGCGAGCTGTGGCACACAGGCTACATGCACAACCGGGTGCGGATGATCGTGGCCAGTTACCTGTGCAAGCACCTGCGCGCGCACTGGCTGCATGGCGCACGCTGGTTCTGGGACACCCTGGTTGATGCCGACCTGGCCAACAACACCATGGGTTGGCAGTGGGTGGCCGGGACCGGTGCCGACGCGGCACCGTACTTCCGTGTGTTCAACCCCGTGACCCAGGCCGAGAAGTTCGATCCGCAGGCACGGTACATCAGCCGCTGGGTGCCCGAACTCGCCGCGCTGCCGGTGAAGGCCCGGTTTGCGCCCTGGCAGCATCCGCTGCTGCTGGCGGCACATGCCCCGGGGTATCCGCCTACGCCGCTGGTGGACCTGGCCGCGGGCCGCGACGCCGCATTGGCGGCTTACCGGCAGTCGGGGGCGGGGTAAAGGGCGACCTGAGCGATCTGGTCAGTTAGCTGAACGCGGCCCTGTCGGTGTGCCCGATCATCATTCCGGCATCGCATCGGGCTGTTTATTCTCTTTGCGCCCGCAGGCCGCCGGCCGACCGGAAACCAAGGAGAACCTCATGATCCGCAACACCACCCGCAACGTCGCACTGGCCCTGATGAGCGCGGCCGTCCTGTCGGCCTGCGCCACCGGCGGCTCCTACGTACAGAGTGACCAGTACGGCAACCCCACCGAGCAGCAGAACCGCACCGGGCGCAACGCCCTGATCGGTACCGCCATCGGCGTGGCAGCCGGCCTGCTGACCGGCGACAGCGCCACCGAGCGCCGCCAGCATGCCCTGATCGGCGCCGGTATCGGTGCGCTCAGCGGCGCCGCCGTCGGCCAGTACCAGGATCGCCAGGAACGCGCACTGCGCGAGCGCACTGCCAACACCGGCATCGATGTGCAGCGCCAGGGCGACAACATCATGCTGAACCTGCCGGACGGCATCACTTTCGACTTCGGCAAGTCGACCCTGAAGCCGCAGTTCTACGGCGCGCTCAATGGCGTGGCAGGCACCCTGCGTGACTACAACCAGACCATGATCGAAGTGGTCGGCCACACCGACAGCATCGGCAGCGATGCGGTCAACAACCGCCTGTCGAAGGAACGTGCCGACTCGGTCGCGCAGTACCTGATCGGCCAGGGCGTGCAGAGCGTGCGCATCGAAACGCTGGGCGCCGGCAAGTCGTACCCGATTGCCGACAACAGCACCGACGCCGGCCGCGCCAAGAACCGCCGTGTCGAGATCCGGGTGATTCCGCTCAAGCAATAACGCGTAGCGTTACTGCTTGAGCCGGTTCGGCCATCGGCCGGAACGAAAATGCCGCCCTTGCAGGCGGCATTTTTGTGGGTGTCGAGCGTTGCTCGGCACGCCGATAGCGCATCCCTCTGTAAGCCATGCCGGCCAAGGTCGGCATCTACCAGGAGATGGGTAGGCGCTCTTGTTGCAGGCTACGCCGCCGAAGCGGCCACCTTCTCCAGGATCCGCTTGCCGCTGCTTTCCAGAGCGGCGTCTTCCTTTTCCTTCTGCTGCTGCGCCAGCTTCGCACCCGGGCACTGCGCCAGCATGTAATTGGCGTCGAAGTTGAGCTTTTCGACCAGGAAGTCGACGAACGCACGCACCTTTGGCGAGACCAGGCGGCCGCCGGCGAACACGGCGTTGAAGTCCACTTCCGGGCCGGTCCAGCCGGCCAGCACGCGGCGCACCATGCCCGATTCAACGAACGGCTTGGCCATCACGTCGCCGGTCAGCAGCAGGCCTTCGCCACAGACCAATGCACCATTCAACGCAGACATGTCGTTGGCGGTCATCAGCGGGGTGACCGGGAAGTCACGCAGCTCGCCGCCGTTCTCGCCCAGCTGCCAGGTGAAGCGCGGCGAATTGCCGGTGTGGTACGGCTTGCGCATCGCCAGGATGCGATGGAACTGCAGCTCCTCCGGATGCAGCGGCTCGCCATAGCGCTCGATGTAGGCCGGGCTGGCGAACACCTGCGTGCGCAGGCTGCCGAGCTTGCGTGCGACCAGGTTGGAATCGGGCAGGGCTCCCACGCGCAGCGCAAGGTCCGCTTCACCTGCAATCAGGTCCACCTTCTCGTTGCCCATGTGCATGTCCAGGCGGATTTCCGGGTACTGCGCATGGAACTGGCCCAGCAGCGGGGCGATCCAGGTGATGCCGATCGAATAGGGCACGGTGAAGCGCAGCCAGCCGCGCGGGCCGGACTGCAGCTGGCTCACCGCGCTCTCGGCCTCTTCCAGTTCGCGCGCGATGCGCTGGCAATGTTCGTGGTAGATCGAACCGGCTTCGGTCAGGCCGAGGCGGCGCGTGGTCCGGTGCAGCAGGCGCGCGCCCAGGCGCGTTTCCAGCTCCTGCACTTTGCGGCTGACCGTGGTCTTGGGCAGGCCGAGCGATTTGGCAGCGGCAATGAAGCTGCCTTGCTCGACCACTTTGACGAAGATCAGCGTCTCGTTGAGATCGTGGGACATGGTCGGGGATCCTGGACGTCGGGGATGGGACAATCGTGACAGAACGATTGGACCGGGAGCGGGATGATTATTCCCCTTAATCAGGACTAATCAAGTAAAGGTTTGAGGTCTATCGTGGCGCCATTCGTTAATTGGAGCCCGTCCGCCATGAGCCTGCGCAACATTCTTGCCCGACTCCGGAACGCCGGCCAGAACACCCTGGACCTGGCGATGACCGTCGAAGCCCGTCCGAGTTCCTTGGTACACAAGGACTTTCGTGAGTTTACCGCGCCCATGCGTCAGCAGCGTGGCGGTGCCATCCGCCTGGCCCCTCACAAGGGTGACCGCCTGCGCCGAATCGGGACTATCCCGGATTTGGGAGGAAATGTCCCGTGAATGGGATGCTGACGCCTGAAGTCCTGGTCCTGGGCGGCACCGGTGCCGTCGGCCAGGGTGTGGTTGGCGCGCTGCTGGAGGCCGGCAGCCCGGTACTGGTTGTCGGCCGCGATCCGGGCCGGCTGGCGGCGCTGCGCGAGCAGTTCGCTGACGAGCCGGGCCTGGAGACGCTGCTGGGGTCGCTCAGCGACGACGGGTCGGCGCGTGCGCTGGCCGAACGCATCGCGCAGCGCCCGCGCCGGTTGGCGGCGGTGATCGCCGCAATGGGTGGACCGTACCGCCGCGGTCGCGTGGTCGACCGCAACGGTGACGAACTGATGGGCGCGATGCAGGCCGATCTGATGCCGCACGTGCACGCGGTGCGTCACCTGCTGCCGCTGCTGCAGGACAACGTGCATGCGCGCCGCTACGTGATGATCGGCAGCCCGGCCAACGCCAAGCCGTGGGCGGGCTACGGTGAGACCTCGATCACCACCGCCGCGCTGCGCATGTACGCGCAGGTCGTACACCAGGAAGCGCAGGCGCTGGGCGTGCGCGCGCAGATGCTGGAAGTCTGCAGCCCCGTCTGTACCCCGGCCAATGCGGCCAATGCCTGCATCGAGTGGCCCAGCTCGCTGTTGGTTGGTCGCCGCGTTGTGTCGCTGCTGGATGGTTGCCGCGACAACCGTGCCATCGTCCGCTGTGACAGCAGCGATGCCGAACTGCCGCGCGGCCTGCTGCACCTGGAAGTTCCCCCTTTGTGGCGCGATACCGCAGGCGTTGCTTGACCTCGACCATGGTTGAGGTCGCAGGATACGCCGCCGATTTTTGCAACACGTTCTCATATAGCTGTACCACCCCTCCGTACGGATGCATGCCATGACTTCCCCCAATACCACCCCACATCGTTTCGGCCATCGCGTTGCGATGGTCGGCGTGTCGATCCTCGCCGCAGCCGTGCTTGCGGCCTGCAGCGGCGGCCACGCCGAAGAAGCCGGTGCACCGCCGCCGCCGCAGGTCAGCGCCGCGCCGGTACTGGTCAAGCAGGTCAGCCAGTGGGACGAGTTCAGCGGCCGCGTCGAAGCGGTGCAGAGCGTTGAACTGCGCCCGCGCGTGTCCGGCTACATCGACAAGGTCAACTACGTCGAAGGCCAGGAAGTGAAGAAGGGCGAAGTGCTCTTCACCATCGACGCGCGCAGCTACCAGGCCGAGTACGATCGAGCGGCTGCCGAGCTGGCCCGCGCCCGCACCCAGGCCACGCTGGCCCGCAGCGAGTCCGAGCGCGCCAAGCGACTGTCCGAGCAGCAGGCGATCTCCACCGAGACCGCCGAACAGCGTCGCGCGGCCGCCGACCAGTCCGGTGCCGCCGTGCAGGCCGCGCAGGCTGCGCTGGACGCTGCCCGGCTCAACCTGGAGTTCACCAAGGTGCGTGCACCGATCGACGGCCGTGCCGGCCGCGCGATGGTCACCGCCGGCAACCTGGTCACCGCCGGCGACAGTGCCAGCGTGCTGACCACGCTGGTCTCGCTGGATACCGTCTTTGTCTACTTCGATGCCGACGAAAGCACCTTCCTGCGCTACGCCCAGATGGCACGCAAGGGCGAGCGCCCGAGCGAGCGTGACAGCGAACTGCCGGTGAAGGTTGGCCTGTCCGGCGAAGAGGGCTACCCGCACTCGGGCAAGGTCGACTTCCTCGACAACCAGGTCGCCCGCAGCACCGGCACCATCCGCGTCCGCGCACTGCTGGACAACGCCGACCGCCAGTTCACGCCGGGCCTGTTCGCCCGCGTGCAGCTGCTCGGCAGCGGCCAGTTCCAGGCGCTGCTGATCGATGACAAGGCCGTGCTGACCGACCAGGACCGCAAGTATGTCTACGTGGTCGACAAGGATGGCAAGGCCCAGCGCCGCGACATCCAGCTCGGTCGCACCGCTGATGGCCTGCGCATTGTCGAACACGGCCTGGCCGCGGGCGACAAGGTGATCATCGACGGCGTGCAGAAGGTCTTCATGCCGGGCATGCCGGTGCAGGCCAAGGCGGTGGCGATGCAGCCACAGCCGGCGCCGGCACCGGGCCGCGATGCCACCGCCGCCCTGAAGCACTGATCCGCGTCCCCGCTTAGCTGCCGGCGCCAGCGGCAGCCTTCCCTGCCTTCGTCATTTCGGCGAGGGGCAGGGCGGCTGTTGCCCGCCGAATGCCTTTCCCAGGAATTCCTCCATGGACTTTTCCCGTTTCTTCATCGACAGGCCGATCTTCGCGGCGGTGCTGTCGATCGTGATCTTCGCCGCAGGCCTGATCACGATTCCAATCCTGCCGATCAGCGAGTACCCGGAAGTGGTGCCGCCGTCGGTGGTCGTGCGCACGGTCTATCCGGGCGCCAACCCCAAGGTCATCGCCGAGACCGTCGCCACGCCGCTTGAAGAAGCCATCAACGGCGTCGAAGGCATGATGTACCTGAAGTCGGTCGCCGGTTCCGACGGCGTGCTGCAGATGACTGTCACCTTCCGCCCGGGCACCGACCCGGACGCAGCGGCGGTGAAGGTGCAGAACCGCGTGGCGCAGGCGCAGGCGCGCCTGCCCGAGGACGTGCGCCGGCAGGGCGTGACCACCCAGAAGCAGTCGCCGACCTTCCTGATGGTGGTGCACCTGACCTCCCCGCAAGGCAAGTACGACACCCTGTACCTGCGCAACTACGCCCGCCTGCACGTCAAGGATGCACTGGCGCGCATTCCGGGCGTCGGTGATGCGCAGATCTTCGGTGGTGGCGACTACGCCATGCGCGCCTGGCTGGATCCGGACAAGGTGGCTTCGCGCGGCCTGACCGCCAGCGACGTGGTGCGCGCCATGCGCGAGCAGAATGTGCAGGTGTCAGCCGGCCAGCTCGGCGCCGAACCGCTGCCGGACAGCAAGTTCCTGACCCTGATCAATGCCCAGGGCCGGCTGAAGACCGAAAAGGAATTTGGCGACATCGTGCTCAAGAGCGGCACCGATGGCGAGATCGTGCGCCTGTCCGACGTGGCCCGCCTGGAGCTGGGTGCGGGCGACTACACCCTGCGCTCGCAGCTGGACGGCAAGAACGCGGTCGGTATCGGCATCTTCCAGTCGCCAGGTGCGAACGCGCTGGAAATCCGTGACCAGGTCATCTCGACGATGGACGAGATGCAGAAGACCATGCCGGCCGACGTGAAGTACGAAGCCGTGTATGACACCACCATCTTCGTGCGTGACTCGATCAAGGCCGTGGTCTCCACGCTGCTGGAAGCGATCGCGCTGGTGGTGCTGGTGGTGATCCTGTTCCTGCAGACCTGGCGTGCCTCGATCATCCCGTTGATCGCGGTGCCGGTGTCGGTGGTGGGTACCTTCGCCGCGCTGTACCTGCTGGGCTTCTCGATCAATACGCTGAGCCTGTTCGGCCTGGTGCTGGCGATCGGCATCGTGGTCGACGACGCGATCGTGGTGGTGGAGAACGTCGAGCGCAACATCGAGGAAGGCCTGTCGCCCACCGCCGCGGCCCACCAGGCCATGCGCGAAGTGTCCGGCCCGATCGTGGCGATCGCGCTGGTGCTGTGTGCCGTGTTCGTGCCGATGGCGTTCCTGTCCGGTGTCACCGGCCAGTTCTACAAGCAGTTCGCGGTCACCATCGCTATCTCCACGGTGATCTCGGCGATCAACTCACTGACCCTGTCGCCGGCCCTGGCCGCGCGCCTGCTGAAGGCCCACGGCGCACCGAAGGATGGCCCGAGCCGCCTGATCGACCGCCTGTTCGGCTGGGTATTCCGCCCGTTCAACCGCTTCTTCAAGTCCAGCTCGGAGAAGTACGAGCGTGGCGTGGCCCGCATCCTCGGCCGACGTGGCGCGGTGTTCGTGGTCTACGCGATCCTGCTGGTCGGTACCGGCGTGATCTTCAAGCTGGTGCCGCCGGGCTTCATCCCGACCCAGGACAAGCTGTACCTGATCGCCGGCGTGAAGCTGCCGGAAGGTTCGTCGATCGCGCGTACCGATGAAATGCTGCGCAAGGTGGCCAAGATCGCCCAGGAAACCGATGGCGTGGCCCACACCATCTCGTTCCCGGGCCTGAACGCGCTGCAGTTCACCAATACGCCCAATACCGGTGTGGCGTTCATTCCGCTCAAGCCCTTCGCCGAGCGTCATGGCCGTACCGCCGCGCAGATCAATGCCGAGATCAACCAGAAGATCGCCGGCCTGCAGGAAGGCTTCGCCTTCGCGATGATGCCGCCGCCGATCCTCGGCCTCGGCAACGGCAACGGCTACCAGATGTTCATCGAGGACCGCGGCAACCTGGGCTACGGCGCGCTGCAGAATGCGGTGCAGGCGATGCAGGGCACCGTGGCGCAGACGCCGGGCATGGCCTTCCCGATTTCCAGCTACCAGGCCAACGTGCCGCAGCTGGATGCCGAGGTCGACCGCGTCAAGGCCAAGGCACAGGGCGTGCAGCTCACCGAACTGTTCGACACCCTGCAGACCTACCTGGGTTCGGCCTACGTCAACGACTTCAACCAGTTCGGCCGTACCTGGCAGGTGATCGCCCAGGCAGACGGTCCGTTCCGCGAGACGGTCGAGGACATCGGCAAGCTGCGTACCCGCAACGACCGCGGCGAGATGGTGCCGATCGGTTCGATGGTCACCATCAAGCAGACCTTCGGCCCGGACCCGGTGCTGCGCTTCAATGGATACCCGGCAGCGGACCTGGCCGGTGAAGCCGACCCGCGCCTGCTGTCCTCGGCCGAGGCGATGACCAAGCTGACCGAGATCGCCGGCAAGGTGCTGCCGGTGGGCATGACCACCGAATGGACCGACCTGAGCTACCAGCAGGCGACCCAGGGCAAAGCCGCCTTCATCGTGTTCCCGGTGGCGATCATGCTGGCCTTCCTGGTGCTGGCCGCGCTGTACGAGAGCTGGTCGCTGCCGCTGGCGGTGATCCTGATCGTGCCGATGACCCTGCTGTCCGCGCTGTTCGGCGTCTGGCTGACCGGCGGTGACAACAACGTGTTCGTGCAGGTCGGCCTGGTGGTGCTGATGGGCCTGGCGTGCAAGAACGCGATCCTGATCGTCGAGTTCGCCAGAGAACTGGAGATGGGCGGCAAGGGAATCGTTGAAGCTGCGCTGGAAGCCTGCCGCCTGCGCCTGCGCCCGATCGTGATGACCTCCATCGCGTTCATCGCCGGCACCGTGCCGCTTGTGCTGTCGCACGGTGCAGGTGCCGAGGTGCGCTCGGTGACCGGTATCACCGTGTTCGCCGGCATGCTGGGCGTGACCCTGTTCGGCCTGTTCCTCACCCCGGTGTTCTACGTGGCCCTGCGCAAGTTCGTCACCCGCAACGGTGGTGGCCAGCTGGTGCAGCACGGCGAGCCGACCATCCACCACTGACATGGAACCCCGTCGCCGCCGGTCAATGGCCGGCGGCGGCTTTCCCCTCACAAGGCATGCATCCATGAATACCCATCAGAACAAGATCGCGCTGGTCACCGGCGCCACCCGTGGCATCGGCCTGGAAACCGTGCGCCAGCTGGCCCAGGCGGGCGTGCACACGCTGCTGGCCGGTCGCAAGCGTGAGACCGCCGTTGAGCTGGCGCTGAAGCTGCAGGCTGAAGGCCTGCCGGTCGAAGCCCTGCAACTGGACGTGACCGACGCGGCCAGCATTGCCGAAGCGGTCGAGCAGGTACGCCAGCGCCATGGCCGCCTCGACATCCTGGTCAACAACGCCGGCATCATGATCGAGAACCCGGCGCAGGCGCCGTCGGAACAGTCACTCGATACTTGGAAGCGCACTTTCGACACCAACGTCTATGCGCTGGTGGCGGTAACCCAGGCCTTCCTGCCGCTGGTCAAGCAGGCCAAGTCTGGCCGCATCGTCAATGTGTCCAGCATGCTCGGCTCGCAGACCCTGCACGCGGATCCCTCCTCGGGCATCTACGACTTCAAGATTCCGGCCTACAACGCCTCCAAGGCGGCGGTGAACAGCTGGACCCTGAGCCTGGCCTACGAACTGCGCAACACGCCGATCAAGGTCAATACCGTGCATCCGGGCTACGTCAAGACCGACATGAACGGCGGCAACGGCGAGATCGAAATCAGCGAAGGTGCACGCTCCAGCGTGGAAATGGCACTCATCGGTGAATCCGGTGCCAGCGGCAGCTTCACCTACCTGGGCGAGGTGCTGCCATGGTGATCCGCACGTTGGCGATGGCCGTCTCCAGCCTGGTGCTGGCGGGCTGTGTCAGCGTCGGCCCGAACTACAAGGCGCCGGTGCAGGAACCGGTGGTGCTGCAGGGGGCGCAGCAGCCTGTGTTCAGCACTACCTCGCCGGTGGCCAGCTGGTGGGCGCAGTTCGATGATCCGGTGCTGGAAGAACTGGTGCACGGTGCACTGTCGGATAACCTGGACCTGCGCGTGGCCGTGGCCCGCGTCAGCCAGGCCCGTGCGGTGTTCGTCGAAAGCCGCTTCGACCAGGCCCCGCACATCACCGCGGGCGGCAGCTACGACCGCCGCAAGCAACCCGATCCGCAGCTGGGTGGGCAGCGGGTGTTCAGTGAAAGCTACCAGCTCGGCTTCGATGCCGGCTGGGAGCTGGATCTGTTCGGCCGCAAGCGCCGTGCAGCAGAAGCCGCGCGCGCCGACCTGGACGCCGAGCAGGCCAACCTGGCCGATGCGCAGGTACTGGTCGCCGCCGAAGTGGCACGCAACTACTTCGAGCTGCGCGGTACGCAGAAGCGCATCGCGGTGGCCCAGCACACCCTGGTCAACCTGCGCGATACGCAGAAGCTGACCGAGGCGCGCTGGGAGCTGGGCGCCGGCAGCGAGCTGGACGTGCAGAGCAGTCGCGCCCGGCTGAAGGCGATCGAGGCCGATATCCCGCTGCTGGAAGTGGCCGAAACGCAGTCGCGCAATCGCCTGGCGGTTCTGCTGGGCCAGCGTCCGGAAACGCTGACTGCCATGCTTGCGCCGCACGACGTGCCGGCATTTGCCAAGGCGCTGCCGCTGGGCGATACCCGCGAGCTGCTGCGCCAACGCGCCGACGTGCGCGTGGCCGAGCGTCGCCTGGCCGCTGCCACCGCGCGGGTGGGCGTGGCCACTGCGGACCTGTTCCCGCGGCTGTCACTGTCCGGTTTCGTCGGCTTCCTTGGCGGCGACGCCAGTGGCCTGGTCAATGGCAACAACAAGGCCTGGTCGCTGACGCCGTCGCTGAGCTGGGCCGCGTTCGACTTCGGCACCGTGCGTGCACGCCTGCGTGCCAGCAAGGCTGAAGCCGAGGGTGTGGCTGCGCAGTATGAGCAGGCCGTGCTGCTGGCGCTGGAAGACACCGAGAACGCGCTGACCCGCTATTCCAAGCAGCAGGCGCGGCTGGCGATCGTGGTCGAGCAGGCGCAGGCGGCACGCCGGGCTGAGTCGCTGGCGCAGATCCGCTACCGCGAGGGCTCGGAAGACTTCCTGACCCTGCTGGATGCGCAGCGCACGCAGCTGGCGGCCGACGATGCGTTGGCGGCGGCTGAGTCCGAGGTCAATGTCAGCGTGGTGGGCGTGTACAAGGCGCTGGGTGGCTGGGGGCAATCGCCGCAGCAACCCAGCGTGGCGCAGGTGCAGTAACCGCAAGGGACGGAAGCAGTGGCTTCCGTCCCTTTCTTCTGTCAGGGCCAATGATTGGCCGGTGTGTCGCGCTCGCGCATGGGCACGATGCAGAAGCGATGGCCGGTGGGTGCTTCCATCACCCACCAGCGTTTGACGAAGCCGATCCGGCGCGCGCCGAGTTTTTCCAGTCGATCTGCCTCGGCATCGATGTCGTCGCTCTCGATGTCCAGGTGCACCCGTGAGGGGTGAGCGACACGTTGCACTTCCACGTTCAGACCCGCGGGTGCGCCCTGCAGGTCGGCGTACTCGGCGCCATCTTCGCCATACGATGGCTGCGCCTGCAGGCCGAGGGCGGTCGCCCAGAAGCGTGCGCCTTCGTCAGCGGGCGTGTCTTCGCAGTCGATGATGAATCCGGCCAGACGGCTCTGGTGCGCCATGACGTCCTCCGCAGATCGGGAATGGAGGGAGGGTAGCGCGTCGCTTGCTGTGGACGTTGTCACAGTCATGACGTTTCTGACTCTGCCAGAACCGGGGCCTGCGGTGTAACTAGTGGGGCAGATTCCAGGAGGGAAGGCGATGAGCGACGACAAACGTGATACCCAGCGCATGCTGTTTGGTGATCCGGGACCGCCTGGCGCAGGGCTGTCGGTAGCGGTCGTAGTGCTGATGGTGTGGGCTACCATGGCGGCTGCGATCGGCTTCATGCGCCTGCCGGACCAGATGCTGGGGCTGGGCCTGATCGGCATCTCCGTGTTTCTGGCGGTCGGTGCCCGCATCTGCCAGGCACGCAACCAGCATCAGGCGCTGTACCGGCTGATGTCGCGACAGCCGCCGCCGTAGCTGCGGCTGCCGTACAGGTTCAGCGCTTCGGCCAGTCCAGCTGGACCACCAGCGGGAAATGATCCGACGGCAGCACGCCGTCGATGCGACGGTCATCGGTCAGGAAGCTGCGTGCATGGAAGCCACGCACCAGCACCCAGTCCAGCTGCACGGTGGCCTTGCCGGTGAAATCGTGGAAGGTCAGGCGTGGCCCCTGCGGAACCTTCACCTGGTTACGGGTGTCCTGCAGCAGGCGGGTGAATGCCTTGTAGGTGTCACCACCGGGCTCGCTGTTGAAGTCACCCGTCAGGACCACCGGCAGATCGGCCGGCAGGGCTTCCACGCGCTTGCCGATCAGCTCGGCACCCTTCACCCGGCGCGGTTCATCCTCGTCGCGGTAGGGCAGGTGGGTATTCATGAAATAGAAACGACGGCCATCGTCCAGGCGGCGGAACAGGGCCCAGGTGACCATGCGCGGGTACAGGTTGCCCCAGGTGATGCTGCCGGGTACGTCGGGCGTATCGGACAACCAGAAGTTGCCGGACTCCTCGATGGCCAGCACCTTGCTGTCGTAGAACACGCCCATGTGTTCGTCACCGCTGCCACCGCGGCGGCCTTCGCCGAACCAGTGGTAGCCGGGCAGGTGTTCGGACAGGTAGTCGGCCTGCTCCTTCACCAGTTCCTGGGTGCCGATCACAGCCGGGCGCGCATCGAGGATGACCTTGACCATGGCATCGCGGCGGTCGGGCCAGCGCTTGCCCGGTTCGGTATCGGCCGGGGTGCGGACATTGAACGACATCACTTTGAGTGGCGCCGGTGCAGCAGCCCAGGCGACGGCAGGCAGCGCAAGCGCCAACAGCGCACACAGCGCGGGGCGACGGAAACGCGACAACATCGTGGAATCCCTCCATTCCATGAAAACGGTTTCATGAAGCATGCCATGGAAGGCGAGGGCAGCGGTATGCCGGGATGGGCGACTGGGAGATGCCGGACGGGCGCTGGACGCTCCGCCCGGCAGATGCCCCTTGCCCGATCAGGGGTCGTAGATCATCCCGTTCTCGTCGCGGTTGTAGTGGTCGCTGGCCACGCGGGTGCCGTCGTCATGGACCACGTACAGCGTGCAACGCTGGTGGAACACGTTGCCGCTGATGCGGAAGGGCACGCACTCCTCCTGCAGGCCGACCTCTTCGGCTGCATTCGCTGGCGGCGAGGGCACCAGGGCAGCAAGTGCAACTACTGCAGCGAAAGAAAAAGCGGTCATTCGATTGTGCAGCGTCATTGATCACACTCCTTGTCGTAGTTGGTGTCCGATGCAGATCAGTCTGCCGGGAGGTACCACTGACCGTTCTCGTCTATCCAGTACACCGACGTGAAAACGGTGCCGTCTGCCAGAGTGCGGGTGACGGTGCAGCGCTGATGCACGAGGTTGGGCCCCAGTCTTACGGGCACGCAATCGGTCGTCGATCCGGGGGACCCGGCCGCGTGGCCGGTTGCCGGTACCACACTACCCAATGCCAACATCAATGCGGCCATCGCGGCCAGTTGCAGTTTCATAAGCATCATCCTTGCTTTCTGCAATCGCGCACATGCGCATGGCGTGTGTAACACGCAAACCAGGCCGCCGGAAGTGTCTCGCCGTGATCAGTCTTCGATCTCGCCGCGACGGCTGGCAGCACGCACTGCCTGCGCGGTGGTCGCCACACCCAGCCGTTGCCGCGCGTGGCGCAGGTGGTTCTCCACGGTGCGCGTGGAAAGCCCAAGCGTGGCCGCGATCTCAGCTTGGCGACGGCCAGCGGCGACCCAGCGCAGCACTTCGCGCTCGCGGTTGCTCAGTGCGCTTCCTGAAAGCTCGGCAGGCGATTCGGCCAGATGGCGCGCGGCCCGGAATGCTGCAGCTGCAGCAGCTTCCAGCTGCAGGCGCGCGCTGGCCGATGCATCGATCGCTGTCCCGGCAAAACTGATCGCGCCTTCCAGACCGGTGGTGCCGAACACCGGCACCTGCAGACCGTGCAGGCCTTCACCACGTGGCTGCTTCACCACCTGATAGCGTTCGCCGCGAACACCCTGGCGCTTGCTCCAGAAGAACGGCGCATCGCTGTCCAGCACGTGGCGATTGACGGGGCAGGTGTGGAGGTAGCGCGCAAGGTCGGTATCGCTGCCATCGCCGAACCAGTCGCCCTCGATCCAGTACACACGCTGTGTACCGCGCTCCAACCCCGTGCCGGTGGCGAACACCAGCACGCGGTCGTAGCCGAGTGGTGCAGAAATGCTGCGTAGTACGGCGCCCACCGCACTCAGTGAGCGGGCGCGTTCCAGTTCCAGCAACGCCTGCACCAGTTCGCTCATCCGGGTCAGCGCCCGGCCAGGGCGTCGAGCAGCGTGCGCGCGGCCAGCTTGCCCAGCGCATTACCGGCCAGCGGGCTGTCGCCGGTCAGCAGCAGGCGATCCTGCAGCACGCTGCCGTCGATGCCATCGTTGACGATCTGCACGCCCTGCTGCGCCAGGCGCTCACCGAAGAACCACGGCAGCTGCCCGGGCATGTAGCCGATCTCTGGCGTCTGCCGGTCCATCGCATCGGGGAAGGCGCAGATGCGGTAGCCGCGGAACAGCGAACCACCATCGGCCTCGTCCACGCCTGCAGCGAGCAGTGCGGCCGGACCGTGGCACAGGGTGATGATGTAGCGTTTCTGGGCCATCGCCCAGTGCAGGACGGCCTTCACCGCGCGGCTCTGCGGCAGTCCGATCAGGGCGCCATGGCCGCCGGGGATGAACACCGCAGCATAGTCCGAATCCGCATCAAGACCGGCGACCACCTCGTCCAGCGGCAGCGGCTGGCGGAAGCGCGACTCGTAACGTTCGTACAGTCCGCCGATCTCCGTGTCCTCGCGCGGGAACGCCCACCACTCGAATTTGGCGGCGTTGCCGGACAGCGTGGCCACATCGATGTCGAAGCCGGCCTTGTCCAGGTGGTACATCGGCAGCAGGGTTTCCACCGGATGGTTGCCGGTGGAGAACAGGTGGCCGTTGGCAGTGGGCAGATAGCGTTCGTCCGCAGCGATCATCAGCACCTTCCAGCGGCCATCGCGGCGTGCGTCGGGATAGTCGGCACCGGACAGGTTGCTCTTGGGCGATGTGAACTGCGACAGCGAGTAGGGCGACGGGAAGAAGGCATCGCGCTCGGCCGGGTCGGGGCTGGGCTGGCGGCTGGGCTCTTGCGTGTTCATGCGGACCTCCAGTGGGGTGGCGGGATCCAGCATAGAAGGGCTGATGCGTACGTGCGATGAGGGTTTTCCCTCAGCCGCGCGCAGCTACTTCACCGTGGCCGAATGCTGCTGCATGTCTTCATGCAGGATCCGCCGCAGTTCGACGATGGCCGGCGTGGCTTCCTGCACGCTGTGCCCGGATACGATCACCTTCTCCGAATCCGCGTGCGGCAGGTGCGAGCTCCAGTAGGGCACCAGCCCGTCGTCGGTCTTTTCCAGCGGCCCATCGGCCTTGGCGCGCGCGATGATCGAGTGGTAGTGCACCTTCGGCGACATCGGCAGGTCGGCCACCGCGCGGACGAAGGGATCATCCTTGTCCAGGTTCTGGATGCTGTTCATCTGGTAGCCGTGCTTGCCGTCATTGCGGTCGATCTGACCATCGTTGGCAATGGTGGCCACGTCTTCCAGCACGGTCAGCGGCAATCGCACCAGGCGACCGATCCAGCGGCCCAGGCGGGTGCCCGCCACGTCGGTGCCGCGGTGTGGCGTGGCGATGAATACCACGCGCGACACTTCCGGTTCCGGCAGGAAAGTCAGCACCGGTGCGCCCTTGGTACGCAGCAGTTCACGCTGTGCCGGCGTCATCTGCGCAGTCTCCAGCAGGGTGTCGACCAGATGATCGCCGGAAGAAGAGATCATCAGCCGCGCGATCACGCCACCCATGCTGTGCCCGACCAGCACCATGTCATGCGAAGCCTGCGCCTTGCCGCTGGGGTCGAAATGCTTGAGCACTTCGGACAGTGTATGACGCATCGCATCGTGGCTCATCGCGATGGGCATGTTGGTCGGGTAGTAGAACTGCCAGACCTGGAAGTCCTGGCGGATCTCGTCGTCGCGCATCAGTTCGTTGGCGACGTTCACCCAGGCTTCCGGGCTGCTGGCCAGGCCATGGATCATCAGCAGCACGCGGCGGTTCGGATCGTAGGGCTGCATCATGTACAGGTGCGGCGTGTCGATGCCGCCCTTGCCACCGAACAGCGAGCGCAGCGACTGGTGGCTGAAGTTGGAACGGGCCAGCCACAACGCATAGCCGGCGGTGAAGTTCGCGGCCAGCGGAACCTGTTGGCCATGCAGGGTGACTTCCGTGACCTGGTAGGGATCGTGGATCTCCAGCTCAGGCTCGTCGTCGTGCAGCACTTCCCACAGGTTCTTTCCCGAGAAGCGCAGCAGCACCGTCATTGAAGGGGAGGGCATCTCGCTCCAGCTCTGCGCGGCGGGCGTCGCTGCCGAAGGCGGGGTGGCCGTGCTGCCAGCCGGATCGTTCATTACCGCCACCAGCTCGGCACCGAAGCCATCGCGGCGATGCACGCTGCGCAGCGTGCCAGTGAACGACAGCGAGGCCGCCGGTACCAGTTCGGTAGGGGTACGCGTATCCAGCGGTGATGCTTCGCCTGAAGGGGCCAGCACGAAGGTCCAGCGGCCCAGCTGGAAGTGGCTGGCCTGGCCGTGCACGCGGCCCGTGGCATAGGCGTCGTACAGCTGTACCGAGGCTTCCTGCACGGCCAGGTTGTAATAGTCGCGCACCTGGGTCTGGCGATCTTCGAAGCCGCGCTGGTTGGCGGTGCGCTCGGTGAAGAAAAGATACGCATAGGCCTGGCGCGCGACCTGCATCCACGCATCCAGGCGCGGTTGGAAATCGGCATCCAGCTCGGTGATCGCGCTCTTGGCGCGGCCGGATGCCGAGTACTCACGCTTCGGCGCCGGCAGGGTCATCGCATACTGCAGCCACAACTCGGCCAGGCTGGAGCGTTTGTCTTCCTCGCGCACCACGATGCTGCCTTCCATCGCCTCGATGCAGGGCAGGCCCGGTTTGGCGCATACGCCTTCATCGAGGCCGGCCACCCGCAAGGTCTCCGTGGTCGCCGCGCTGAGCTTGCCGGAAGTGAGGATGTCACCGCGCTTGAGCGCGATGTACTGGCCGGGCGTGACCGAGGCCACCTGCACCGACGGCCCGAACTGGCGCAACGTGGCGCAGCCGCCCAAGGTGAGCAGCACGGTGATGATGAGGGTCGTGCGGCCGATGAAGCCCAAGCCCGTGGTTGCCATACGATCCTCCTGCGCGGTGGCGCCACTCTAGCGGTCGGCATGTCAAAGCGGAAGATACCGGGCGGTCGGTTTGGGGCGCTCAGGCGCTGCCATCCGAGCGATTCAGCCGGTTCCGTGTGACACTGGGGTGAATGGAGCGATGCAGGGACTGCGATGACGTGGCTTGAGACCCGGATCCCGCCGCCGCTGGTGATGCTGCTATGCGCGGGGATCGGCTGGCTGGGGAGCCGACTGTGGCCGGAGGCGGTGTTGCCCCTGCCGATGCGGGCGCTGATGTCAGGCGGGGTGATGGCGATCGGTGTGGCGCTGAACCTGCTGCCGAAGCTTGCGTTCCAGCGGGCGCGCACCACGGTCAATCCGCTGCGCCCTTCGGCATCAAGCGCGCTGGTCACGCGCGGCATGTACCGTTACACGCGCAATCCGATGTATCTGGGCCAGGCAACGATCCTCACTGGCGCAATGTTGTACCTGCAGAACACGATCGCGTTGCTGGCTGTGCCGTTGTTCGTGCTCTACATCACCTGGTTGCAGATCATGCCGGAAGAGCGGGCGTTGCTGGCCCGCTTCCCCGACATGTATCCGATGTTCCGCCAACGAGTGCGGCGTTGGCTGTAGCGGGCATCACCCATTATCGAGAGATCTGGCACTTCACGGCAGCGGAATAGCCTTCGTAGTCATCGCCTGCGATCACGTGCAGGGTGTGGCGCTTGTCAGTGGTCTTCACGTATGAAGGTTCCTGCGTGTTGGCGTGTTCGTTGACCGTGTTCACTGACCACGCTTTGGCCAGATGCGTGGCGTCAACGCCGTTCAAGTAGACGAAGAGGCTCTTCTCGCCCTCGGCCACGTTCACATCGGCACTGGTGACGGTGCCGCCGAACAGGGCGACCGGCTTGTCTTCCGGCTCGAAGGTGCCACCCGGTTTCCTGGCCAGGCCAGCGGCCTGCAGTGCATCGATGGCGTCGGCCTCGCTGAAGTCCGAGCCGGCCTTGCAGGCCAGCAGGGCTTCCAGCGTGGCGGTGCCGGGGGGCGCGATGGCCGGTGCCGCGGCGTGCGTGGCTGGGGTTGCGGCGAGGGTGACGAGGAACAGGGTGAGAGCGACGGGAGCTTTCATGGCAGATCCTTTAATGTGTCGCGGGATAGCCGGTGGCGGGGCGAACAGATCCCGGCCACCGGCCACATTCGGCGTGATGGGTCAGTCGAACCAGACCAGCGGCATGTCGGCATTGAGCGACATGTGGCGGAAATCTCCTAGCACCTGGGCCACGGCCTGCACGGTGTGGCAGCCCGTTCCCAGCGCGGACGATCCCGCGCTCAGGTAGCTGGCGGAGATGGTACGGGTGCTGACCGAGTCCGGTCTGGAGCCCAACTGCTGGGTGCCGAGGCTGCCCACCTGCTGGCCATCGATCTTCAGGAACAGGAACACGCTTCCGCCACCGTCGTTCGGGTCACCCTGCACGCGGGACTTTGTCGAGAAAAGCACCACGCCGTTGTGCCCCTGCGGAATGCAGACCTGGCCCTCGCCAATGACCACCTGCGAGCCCGCTGACGGACAGCCCGGCGCGAAGCCATTGGTCCCGACGCAGACATAGGCGAAGCGGCGGTAGGGGCCTGCGGCGGCGTAGTTGAATCCAGGATTCAACCCCTTTCCGACCACGCCAAAGCCGTTGGACAGCGTCACCAGTCGGGAGTTGGCGCCGAACTTGTACTTTACGTTGTTGGTGTTGGCGTCCTGCGGCTGGTAGTACGGCGATTCGGACGCGACGAAGCTGACAGTGCTGTAAGCCGGCGGATTGACGAACAGGCCTTGCGAATAGAAGGGAGCCTGCGTTTCTGCGCCACTGAAGATGTCATTGATCGACCAGGTCATCGATTCGATGCCGGGCTCCTGCTCGTTCAGGAAAATTCCCATCATGCCATCGCCGTAGTTGCCCCATGCGAACGCGCGGCCGGAAGCCATGGCCACGATGGGGCCACCGGGATTGCCGGCCTGGGCAGTCATCAGCAGCTTGCGGTCCTTGGCCTGCAACGCCATTCCTTCAGGGCTGCCGACGGTATTGAAGTCCAGCTGCGCGGTGTCACTCGGAAGGCTGCTGTTGGTTACCGAGCCTGCAGATGTGATGAGCACGGAAAGGTTGCTGGCGGAGCCGAAATTGACGGCCGAACCGATGGCCTGTCCGGCCAGGTTGACCGTATGGTGTCCGGCGGGCAGGTACTTGGCACCGATGACATTGAAGGAGTGCTGTTGGGCCGATGTCGACTGCCGCCAGTCGATGTAGCTGTCGTTGGAGACCACCTCACCGTTGATGGTGATGTAGGCGTTGGCGGCAGAGCGGCCGCCAGGGAAGTACCGTCCATCCGACTGCACGTATACCCATCCAGGGGCGTTCAGATCGATGGTGCTCGAAAGCAGGGTTGCCGTGCCGGGTTGTACGCGCTGGTCAGCGGCCAGCTGCAGATAGCGGGAGCCTGGCGTGGCAGCGGAAGCCTGCCCCAGTGCCAACGCCACGGCCAAGCCCACAAACAGTGTGATGCGCTTCATCTGATGTCCTTTCAGGTTTCGGGTCACGTCGTGTGACGCAGGGACTCTACTGGATCCGGATCTCAGCTTCTGTGACTGGCTCCCGATGCGGGTGGCATCGGGGAATGTCGGGACAGCAGAGGAAGCGCCATCCTCGGAAAACAAAAAAGCCGGAACTCCATTGACGGGAGATCCGGCTTCTTGCAGCCTCGACAGGCCATACAGATGGTGGAGGTGGGCCCTACCGCAATGTTAACGTAAGTTGTTGATGGCGAAGGTGGTTGATGCTGGTGTTCGAAACCTATACCCCCAGCAATACCCCCACTCTATGCAGCCTTAGCGGGTTCAATTCCATCCCGCTCGGCAACCCTGGCGGCCTGCCAGGCGTCCACCTCGGCCTCGATCCAGCCTACCGCGTTGCCGCCCAGCGGCACGGGCGCCGGGAAGGTTCCGGCGCTGATCCGGTCATAGATCGTGGTCTTGCCCAAGCCCGTGCGGCGCTTGACCTCGGGCATCTTGATGAAAACGAGCGGCTCGGTAGCCATGTTGTCCTCCTTCAGTTCGTGGCCAGCGCAGCGCGCAGCTGCTCGGTGGCCTGGTAAATCTGGCCGCGCAGGCGTAGTACCTCAGCGCGCAGGCGGATCACTTCATCGGCCGCGACCACCAGCTGCTCGCGCAGCACGTCCTTGGCCGGCTGCTTCATGCGGCGCGGTTCGCGGGGGAAAAGCTGGTCAGTCACGCAGCACCTCGCTCGCATAGCCCGAGGTCGGAATTGCAGCCGCCGCCGGCCTGTTCCTGAAAGAACAGGTCGAACTGCCGGCCGCCGCGGCTGGTGCGGCTCCACTCCACCAGGGTGTCGATCCGCGAATAGGTGCCGGGCCGATCCACGTCGGTGGGATCTGTCACGGCGGGGAAGAACGTCGCGCTGCCCCGCTTGTTGGCAGCGGCCACCAGCGCCTCCCAGCTCCGAATCCGGTCGATGTGATCGGGGAACAGGTCGGCGATGTTGCGCAGCTCTGATTTCCGACAGTTGATGCAGGGCATGCATCCGACACGCCCCATGCCGAGGGCATAGAGCGGGTTGGGGGCAATTCCATGCCGGCGGTGCTGGTCCCATACCTGTTGGACTGTCCAATCGAAGATCGGCCGCCACACGTGGCACCCGGACTCATGCCGGTTGAAGCGCGGCTGCTTGGCCCGGTTGGCGGATTCCTCGGCCCGGATGCCGAGCCACTGCAGTACCGGCCCAGCCTTCAGCATCGGCCCGACCACCTGGGTTGTGATGGGGATTGTCTTCAGCTCCTCGGTGCAGAACTGCGCCATGCGCGAGGGAAAGCGCCCCTTGCTGATGCACAGGTCGAGAAACGGGTTGCCCGTCGGCTCATGCAGCGCAGCGGCCTGGCGCACGACCTCATCGGGAATTCCCTGGTCTGGCCACTTCTGCAGGATGTACTCGCGGTGCTGCGCGAGCTGCCGGCTGAAGTCTGCGCGGACGGTTTCGACCGCGGGGCCGCCGGTCTTGTGCGCCAGCTCCGCCACGTAGTCGTAGACGCGCTGATCCTCGTTGCCCGTATCAGCGAACACGGCACGGAATGGCCGGCCCAGCTCGATTGCGCGCAGGTAGACCGCGGTGCTGTCCTTGCCGCCGGAGACGTTGACCAGGTGTTGGATCTTCATCAGGCCACCGCCTTTCGCCAGCACCAGAGCAGCCCATTGCGCGCTGCGCGGCATGCGCGGCTGATCGCCCACAGGGTGGCGATGCCGGCCGCAAACCCGGCCAGGGCGAACACGTGGACCATTGCAGCAGTGAGCAGCTGGTCAGCCATCCGGGTTCTCCTGATCCCGCTGGAACAGTCGGTTGCACTCCTCGCAGTCGCCAGAGACAACGGCAGCGCCATACCAGCTGCCGGGTGGCTCAACGATCACGCCGTCGATGCACTTCTTGTTGGTGCATTTGATGTGCTGGCGGTCAGCCATTGCCCACCGCCTGGCTGTCTGCCAGTCGCTTGCCAGCAGTCCGGATTGCCTGCCCAACGTCGATGGTTTCGCCGACGGCGTCGTAGCTGCAGCCGTCCCACTGCTGGGCGATCTGCTCGATGATCTGCCCCAGGTCCACGGCCTGCGCGGGCGGGCGCTTGGCTTGCTTCGAAGCCTTGCTCCGTGGCTTCCGTCGATGCAACTCGGTCGAGGCATACTTGCTGAATCCAGCCAGATCCCATTCCGCTGGCTCGATGAACGTGGCGTACTGCAACAGGTCGTCAACCCCAACTGCTCGAACGATTTCCGCCCAAAGCACACCGCTATCCTGTGCAGTGACGCATTGGAGCGCCACGCAGATCCCGGCTAGGAATTCGTCGCCTTCGCCATGCTCCCCCACCGTCTGGCGGGTGGCGACTATCAGCTTGCAGTGAACACAGATATGGCCGTCCGGGTGCGCCTCAAACGTGGTGTGGCGGCACTCGGCGCAGTGCTCGGGCGCATCCCCCTGACCGCCCGGGGAGGTATGGGCGGAGAGGGCGGCTTGCCACAGTTCCCATCGTTCCTGTTGCTCTGCCGGGCCGTAGTTTTCCGCATACACGCCGTTATGCATGTCGCGCGTTGGAGCGCCTGTAAGACAGCGAGTCTTAAACTTCTCGCAGTGCCACGCCTCAAACCGCGCCCGCTCGGCCTGATCCCCCAGCCTCACCCTCCCACCGGACTGCACGTCCGCCAGGGTAGCGGGTTCGTGCACAAGCACTGGAACGTCGCCACCATGACCAATCGTGGCAAGTTTCGCAGCGGTTCGCATCGCATCGGGAAGATTGTTCGCCTTTTCAATTGTCACGCCTTCGGCCATCCGGACACCATTGACGTAGCGCGCAAAGCGGAAGACTGGAAGGGTCTTGTTGTCGGTGGTCATGCGGATGCTCCCTTCTTCGTGCGGCTGTCGTGGCCACCCTCGACCACCTGGCGGCGGCTGATGGTGGATCGGTCGATGGGGCTGTTGCCGAGGATCTGGACCTTGCCGCCCGAGCGCAGGAACTGCGCCACGTCGTCGGCGATCTCGGCCCGCTGGCGGTCCTTCTCGGCCTGCGTGACCAGGTCGAAGGTCGGCTGTACGTGGATGCTGGTCACGGATGCGTCTCCTGATGTGCCAGCAGCGGCCAACGGGTGCGGCGCTGCCAGCTTTGGGTGAGGTGGTTCAGTTCGACCTGCAGCGGATAGCGGCGCAGGGGACGCAGCGGGTCGAGCAGGCGGCGCTCGGTGTTCCGGCAGGGCGCGCACGCGGCGGTGGCCTTGCCGTTGATCAGAGGGAAGAAACGGTCCGGCAGCCGGGCCGCGCACTTCGTGCAGGTCTTCATGGCAGGCGAGCCTTCATCAGGTTGGCCCAGGTGAGCGGGTAGGGACCGCGCTTGATCCGGTCGTAGGCCGTGCTGCGCGAGACGTCCAGAATCTCGGCCACCTGCCTGGTGGTGTAGCGCTTGCCCTCGATCACCTGTGCGAACAGCTGGGCGCGGGCTTGGCCGGCACGGCGCAGGCTCTTGGCGTGGCAGGGGTACAGGGCGACGTCCATCAGGCTGCCTGCGCATTGATGTCCGACAGTGGACGCTGCAGGCTGCGGATCATCGCGGCACGCATCGCGTCGACCTGGTCGGCGTCGTACAGCTTCGATCCACGCTCGGTGGCCACCGGGTCGAAGCCGAGCTGACGCAGGCCTTCGGCGTCGATCTTCAGCGGTGCGATCAGATCCACGATCTGGCCGAGCTTGATCCGGACGATCTGCCGCGGGGTGGCGCTCGGCGATGGTGCGCTGGCGGGGGTAGCGGCCTCGGGCTGCGCCGGTGCTGCCTCCGCAACCGGCGCCTGCTGGACCTGTACCGCTTGGGCTGCAGCGGCCGCTTCCTGAGCCTTGGCCTGTTCCTGTTCGCGGATCTTCTCGCGTTCAGCGTCTAGCCGTGCCTGCTCGGCCTGCTGGTGCTCTGCAATGCGCGCCGCGACCAGGTTGCGCAGATCCTCCGGCGCCTTCGTCGCGCACAGCTGGACCCGGTCCGCAAACAGCGTTGCGTGCTCAGCATGCCCGGCGAGGATGGCCACGTTCGCGCGGATCCGCTCGGCCGACTGGCTGGCGTCGACCTTGGCGTTGGCAGCCACGGTGTCCACCGCTTCCTGCATGCTGGCGAACGAGCGCTTGCCCTTCATCGCGTCGCCGATATCGGCAATCAGCGTGGCCGGCATCGGGATGGCGTGTTCGCCGAGCGTCTCGTTGATGGCCAGCACGTGCTGCTGCACCGCGCGGCGGGCAGCGTTGCCGATCTCGGTGCGGCGTTCGTCCTTGCGGGTCTTGACGCGCTTCTCCAGCGCCAGGCGCTTGGAGCGGGCTTCGTCGGCGATCGCGTCGATGGTCTTGAACAGCAGGTCGATGCTCTGGGTCTGGCTGAGGGCGTGCTGCTTGGCGGCCTTCAACTGGTCCTCGATATCGCCGCACCACTTCACGGTCTTCTCGGCATCGGCGAAGTCCTGGTCGCTGACCAGCTCGGTGCTGATGCCATGGAACACGGCGATGGCTTGTTCCTTCCATTCGGCGAGGTTCGATGCGGTGACCATGCCGGTTACCTCGATGCGCAGGGCCGGCATCTGGTCCGGCGCGCGGCCGGCGGCCACCGGCTCGGCCACGGGCGCCGGGTCATAGGCCATCACGTCGGCATCGAACTGGGCCCAGCCGGCCACGATCTTGGCGCGCAGTTCCGGGTTCGGCGTGTACCAGCAGTGGCGCTCCTCGACCAGGTCGTCACCGCTCCACTTCGAAGCCATGAACAGCACGCGCTCAGCGCCGCTGACCATGGCCTGATGCTCCATCTGCACTTGGTAGTGCAGCGGCAGGCAGGCGTCGCCGCCATCCACCGGCATGGCCAGCCGCAGGTCGTCGTTGAGCGACTTGTGCTCGAAGGCTTTGTCCTCCAGCAGGGTCAGGCCGTCGAAGCTGGCCGAGTACTTGCCGTCGACGCCGACGCAGGGATACAGCTCCTCGCCGATGATCCGCTCGGCCAGCGGCCGGGCCAGGTCTTCGAAGCGGTGGCCGTCGGCGAAGCGCTGCAGCGTGGCAGCATCGTGCTCAATGGTCGCGCCGGTGGCGAACTCGCGCAGCAGCTGGCTGCGGGTCTTGTAGGGGCTGCAGCCCATCATGGCCGGCGCGTCGCTGGCGTTGAAGTGGGTAGCGCGGTGGGCGTGCCATTCCGGGGTGCCCTGAATCAGTTCGACGGTGATCATTCGGCAACCTCCTCAGCCACGGCCGGGCCGGCCTGCTGCTCGCTTTCGGGCTTCGCGGCCAGCGCCAGGATCTGCTTCTTCTGCGCGTCGCTGAGCGCGCCCTTGGTCTGCGCCATCGTGATGATCGCGTCGGGCGTCTTCTTGCCGGCCTTGATGGCGGCTTCCCACTGCGGCAGGGCCGCTGCGAAGGCTTCATCCGTGTAGGCCGGCAGCGTCTTGCGCTGGGTTGCGGGCGCGCCCTCGGCAGCGAACGCGTCTTCCGGGGTGGTGTCGCCTTCCTTGATGGCGGTGACGATGCCGCGCAGCAGGACCAGGTGCTCCAGACCGATGTCCTCGACGCCGGCCACGCCCAACTTCGCGCAGACCTGTTCAGCGGTGACGCCGAAGCGCTGGAAGTGGGCGAGGGCATCGGCGCGGCGGTTGGCCAGCGTCTTGATGTCGCCCATGATCACCTTCCGTGCTTCGACGTACATGTCCTCCCAGAAGGCCTTGGGTACACCCTTCAGCACCGCGTTGCGCAGCGCGATGGAGCAGGCCGCGTTGGCGGTCACGCCGATCATGTCGGGCTTGAAGCGGCGGCCCTGGCGGTCCACGATCCGGCGCTGCACCTCGTAGGTGATGGCGACGTTGCGCTCGAGGTCGTGGAAAACGCCCTGGGCGATGATGAACTCGCCCTTGTCATCGATGACGCGAGCGCCGGCGCGGTTGTTACCCCACGCAGAGGCGATCACCTCGGCGAAGCGGGCGGAAGGACCTTCGATGGTCTTGCCGTCGCGCGGCAGCGCATAGACGCACTGCTCAGCGATGCTCTGGCTGAGGGTGACCATCTGGATGGCTTCGTCGCGGAACTTCTTCAGAGAGCGGGGGAAGCGGCGGGCGGTGCTGATCTGCTGCTCGATCTCCGAGCGGTTGATCATCGCGGCCATGCCCTCCTCGGGGACGAGCTGGCCTTCCTGTACGTGGGCATTCATGGAATGGAATCTCCGGCCGGCGCTGGCCGGCGTGCATGGAATAGAGGTGGAGAGGGCCGGTGCTGATCTCCGGCATGGCCTACTGCGGACTTGAACCGCCTTCGCTCGATCTGCTGGCCTAGCAGTCAGGGGACCGCCCCATCACCGGAGTCGAACCGGCACGTGCTTCACCGCGCGCATCAGCCTGCGCATTCCTCTCCGTAGGCGGTCAGGCGGCCAGCTGCTGCTCGGCGACCTTGTGGTACGGGTACTTCTCCGGGAACGGCTTGATGTACGCGCCGAAGTGCTTGCCGATGGATTCGGCGTCCTTGAACGCCTGGAACTCCTCGGCGCTGAAGTTGGCGTAGTGGTAGATCGAGCCGGGGCCACGCGCATCGCCGCTGCCGCGCTTGAAGCAGATGGCGAGGGTGTTGGTGGCGGCGTCGTGGCCGATGCTGTGGATCTGCGAGCTGTCGACGTCGAAGAGCTGGATGCGGCCGGTGGCCGGGGTGGTGCTGGTCATGTTGTGCTCCAGGGCGGGTAGAGGGATGCCCGTCTTTCCGGGCTGTCAGCCCTGCGCCACAGGGGGGAGGCGCAGGGCAGGGGGATCAGGCAGCGAGGTCTTCCTGCTGCGCGGCAGCGCTCGGCGGCGTGAGGGTCAGGCGCACCTCACCGCGGCGCCATGCAGAGATCAGCTCGGCGTCTTCGTCCTCGTCCAGCAGCACCGAGACGGTGAAGCCCATGGCCACGCTGCCGCCTTCGAGCGGCTTCCAGGTGATCTTTTTCACCTTGGCGTCGGCGAAGAACACCGCTTCGATGTGGTCCATCAGGGAGCCGATCGACAGCTCGTAGCCTTCGAACTTGCCGGTGATGTCCTGCTCGCCCAGGAGCGGCAGGTTCAGCGCCACCAGGTCGGTGCTGCCTTCCATCGGCAGGTTCTGCTGCTGGCCCTTGTCGGCCTTCTTCCAGAACGCCGGCAGGATGGCCGGGTCGATGGTGTTGAGGATCGTGTTCGGAGCGTTCAGCGAGAACTTCAGGTCAGCAGCGGCCGCGTCTTCGTCGCCGTGCTTTTCCTTCCGCAGGTTCAGATGCGAGAACACCGCATCGTGTTGATCGAGTTGGAACATCGGTGGTGCCTCTCGTAGGAGCCGGCCGCGCCGGCGGGGATGGTCAGCCGCGCACGCTGCTGGTTGCAGCCCAGCGGGCTTTGGCAGCGTCACGGTCGGTGTGGGCCTGGTGGATCTCGGCGATGCGCAGCGGTACGACGACTGCGGCGAACAGCGCGACGGCGGCCCAGGCGATGCGGAGGCGGCGGCTCACGACAGCACCGCCTGCGCCAGCACAGCGGCCAGCACGCCCAGGCAGAACGACAGGGCATTGGCGACGACGGTGGCCACCACATGGTGGCGCTGATCGCGTTCGGAGGCGGTCATGCGGCGTCCTCCAGATGCCCGGCTTCGAAATCCTTCATCGAGGCGTCCACGCGGCGGGACATGTCGCGGACCAGGTCGGCCAGCTCGCGGAAGTGGGGCAACAGGTGGGCCGGAACCTCCTGCGTCAGGAGGTGGGTTATCACGTGCCGAGCCTGGCTCAGCTTCTCGACCAGCGGGGCGACGTCGCCCTCGCGCTCCAGCTCCGCCGCCACGTGGTCGCAGGCGAACTGGAAGGCCTCGTCGTTCGGTTCGGCCGGTGCACGGCCGTCGTGGCTGCGCTGAGCGGCGCGGGCCAGGTCGTTTGCGGTGCGGACTGCCATGGGTGACCCCGTCTGGATGGCCCGGGTGGGCCGACGGGGCTAAACTATGGCATTCCATAGTCCACTGTCAATGGGATCCCATAACTTTCTCTGACGAGAACAGAAAACCCCGCCGTGGCGGGGTTCAGAGCTGTCGGATCTGTTGCTTCAGCGCTATTGGGCGGAACTGAGCCGCTTCGGGTCGAATCCCGACACGTCGAAGGTCGCCGTAAGTGCGCCTTGGTGGAAGACGTTCACCTCGATCCTTACCGTCTTTGCCTTAGCCAACTGCGATGAGAACCGCTGGAAACCTGGGATGAAGACGGTCTCTGTGCTGTTGTCGGAAGGATCAGTTCCGGTCAGCGTCATGGCAGGGCCTTCGTCGAATCTCACGCGAACGGAGCAATCGCCATAGGAGTGACAAAGGATCTGGCCCTTCTCTATCGAGAACAAGATGTCGTTGCCCCAGCGAGGATGTTTCCTCAACGTCAACCGTGCATGCTGCTTCCCTTGGTAGGGGAACTCAAACTCAAAGCTGTTCGTGCTGGTAACCGATGCAGAGTATCCAGTCTTGCTCGTCATATCGTCCTTGAAGGTCGAATACGACCACTGCTTTCCTATGCTTTCAGCGGCAAGCTTGGCTGCTTCTTGGTTAGCCGTTTCCTGCTGAGCCCGTATCTGCTCAATGAGCTGCTTAGCCTCTGCTGCCTCCGCAGTGGCAGGGTACTTTTCGATCAAGTATTCAGCACGGACCGCCCTAGTGGCGAGAGGTATCGATGGGTCTTTCACGTCTCGGAGCAGGTTCTCCTGCTCGCTCTTCAGCGCGCGGCTCGTTGAATCTCCATCGGTGCTTGCCTTACCTCCGTGGCCTCTTGGCAGGTTAGATAGCACCAGCAGCACAATCACAAGGCCAACGACTACAAGCACAGCTGCTAAGCAGCCGCTGCGGACTGATTTGCCCTTCACTTCTGCTGGCGATTGGTAGCTGGGGATCGATGGGGAATCAAGTGAAGTCTGCGGGTACCCGCAATGAGGGCAAGCGGGTGCGGAATCGCTAACCTTTCCACCGCACTCTCGGCAAACGACCAGTGCCATAAAGTCTTCCTTAAGTAATGAACAAGGGTTCAGTCAGCCCAACCACCTATCCAATGAACACGACCAACTACGGTGATTGGCTCCCTCTTTGAATCCATCGGCCTAGGCTTTTGCCAGTTATGGTCGCCTCGAGGGTTGTCGCTCGCAAAGTAAACGCCTGCTTCCAGCACCATAGCGCGCTTGACGTAGTACTCAGGGTTGGCGGCGCCGTGAACCTGGACAAGGTAGAGCGCTCCGTCCACCACCCTTGTATCTGAGGTGTCAAACAAGATCGCGTCTCCGTCCTCGATGGTCGGTTCCATCGAGTCGCCCTTGCCGTAGTAGACAGCCAGATTGCGTCCATAGATGCCCCTGCGCCTTAGGCTGGTCTTCTTGAACTTGAGGCTGTGGGTCTCCGCATACTCTTCAGCTTCGGCACCTGCCGCACCCAGTCCCACCGCCTGGGAGTAACCTGTGACGTCAGTGTAGTCAGAGTCATCAGGTCCAGCTTCGGCGACCTCCATCGCCCCCTTTCCGGTCTGAAGCCACTTGGCGGAGACCCTGAGAGCCTCTGCAATCTGAGGTAGCTGGGTTGTACCCGCCTGGTCGTTGTTCTCAATGCCAGCAAGCGTCGGGTACTTGATCTTGGCTGCCTCAGCCAATTGAGGCCGAGACAGGCCACGTATCCGGCGAGCTTCCTTAATTCGTTCACCAATCGTGTTCATGACTGCGAGCATTACGGAAACCCATTATGGGATGCCGTTGACATGAAGCTATGGCATCCCATAGTCTTGGGCGACCCAACAGGAACGCGCACATGGAAATCACCTGGGCAGACCGAATCAAAGCGCTCGAACAGCGCGGCTGGTCCCTGACCGAAATTGGCCGTGCCATCGG
Organism: Stenotrophomonas sp. YJH_SMC_120; assembly: GCF_059368675.1. Classification (NCBI taxonomy): domain Bacteria; kingdom Pseudomonadati; phylum Pseudomonadota; class Gammaproteobacteria; order Lysobacterales; family Lysobacteraceae; genus Stenotrophomonas; species Stenotrophomonas sp. YJH_SMC_120. Next base: position 15,988 of record NZ_JCAFRY010000001.1, on the reverse strand, counting down.
CAAATCGCCTCAGACCGTGAGCGACATCAAACAGGGCAGGACTAAAGAGCCGGGCGGCATGGCTGCCGTCCAGCTCCATCACCTCTATGCAACCGGCGCTAAACCCGCCGGAGCCGCAGCCTGAGATGGCCGTCGGAGTAGCTACTGCAGGTTGCCCACGGCTCGGGCGAGGGAGGCCAGTTCCTTCTTCGCTACGGACGGGCCTGCGTATGCAGCTGCGTCTCGCAGTTGCGCCTGGACCGCGGCGGCTGCGGGGGATCCGGGGATGAGTCCCTTGCTCACGATCACCAGCATTTCCTCTAGGGCTTCGGTCCTCGCCTCGGTGTGCCGCAGGCGCAGTTCCAGCTTCTTGATCTCGTACATGGGTAGTTCCTTGATCGGTTGGGTGGGTGTTGCACCTCGACCGTACCGAGAGCAGGGGAGGCGTCAACGGACGGCCCTCTTGGCAGGGAAGGGGAGCACCGCCCCCAGCGCCATCCCTGGCGCTCGGCGGGGCTTGCGCAGGCATCGCACCACATCCCGGCCTTTGACCCTCCTGATCGCGTACGACCTCCCCGCCATGTGCACCAGCCTGACCACATTCGGTGCCCACAGCAGCCTTGCTTCCTTTTTCGCTCGCTTCTCCATGCCGCGCATCTTGCGCCGGCGTCGTAACGCAAACCACGTTCACCGAGACCGCCCATGAACATCACAGACGCCGCACACAAGACCGTGAAGGACTACCCCGGTGGTAGTGAAGCGCTGGCCGTCCGCATCGGCATGTCCGCCGCGGTGCTGCGCAACAAGGTCAACCCGAACAACAACACGCATCACCTGACCCTGGCCGAGGCCAGCGAGATCATGGGCGTGACCGGTGACGACCGCATCCTGCATGCGATGGCCGCTGAGCACGGCTACACCCTCCAGAAGATGCAGGCGGACGGCATGGCGTCCGTGATGGGCGCCATGCTGGAGAACGCCGCCAAGCAGGGCGCGTTCGCCCAGGCGCTGCAGGAGGCTCTGTCAGACGGCCTGATCAGCGAGAACGAGATGAAGGCAATCAGCAGCGCCGGCACTGCGCAGGTGGAGGCCATGATCAACCTGCTGGCACGCCTGCGGGCCGTGACCGGCCAGCGTGGAGTAGGGGCATGAAGCGCCTGACCGATCCGCTTGCACGGGCCATCTGGCTCGTCCAGCAGCGCTGGCACATCGCCGGTTGCCTGCAACTCCTGCGGGGTGCGTGATGAGCACCGATGCGCGCCTGAGCGTCGGCCTTCCTGGCCACCCCAAGACGAAGAAGCTTATCCGCCGTCTGGACGCCTCGGCTGGCTGGTCCCTGGTGTGCCTGATCCTGTGGGCCCGCGCAAACCGGCCCGATGGCGACCTGTCCGGCATGTCAGCGGAGGACATCGAGCTGGCCGCTGATTGGACTGGAGAGAACGACGCGTTCGTCCGCGAGCTGGCGTCCGTTGGCTTCCTGGATGGCGTGGAAGGGGCCTACCAGTTGCATGACTGGGCTGATCACCAACCGTGGTCGGCAGGGTCGGATCTGCGCTCACTGAAGGCGAAATGGAACGCGGTCAAGCGTCATCACGGCGAATCTGAGGCTGATCGGCAGGTTCCAGAATACGCACGGATTCGTGCTGCAAACGCCGATTCAGATGCTGGTAGAAAGAAAAACGATGCTACTAGCAATGCAGGTAGCAGTGACGCAGCAATGCGTCCAGCAGCTTCTAGCAATGCTCCGTCTCCGTCTCCATCTCCGTCTCCAAAAGAAGAAAAGCCCCCCCATACCCCCCCGGCTGACGCCGAGGGGGCGAAGCCCGGACGACGGAAGCGGGAGAAGATCACCTTCGCTGCGTTCCTCGACCTGTGCCAGGAGTCCGGCGAGTCGGCCATCCCGCGGACAGACCCGATCTTCACGTTCGCCACGGACACCGGGATCCCGAGGGACTTCCTGCACCTGGCGTGGCGCGAGTTCACCGCCCGGCACCGCGACAGTGGCCGGATGCAGAAGGACTGGCGGGCCCATTTCCGCGACGCCGTTCGCCGCAACTGGTTCAAGCTCTGGTGGTTCCCGGCGACCGGACCCTGCGAACTGACCACGGCGGGCGTGCAGTTGGCCCGTGAGCGTGATGCCGAGAAGGCCCGTGAGCAGGAGCAGGCCGCATGAGCGCCCAGCCCGCCTACCGCGACGACTACGCCTACCTGCAGGTGCCGCCGCATTCGATCGACGCCGAGCAGTCGGTTCTCGGCGGCCTGATGCTTGCCCCGGAAGCGCTGCGCGAGGTCCGCGATGTGCTGACCGAGCAGAATTTCTACCGCCGCGACCACCAGCTGATCTGGCAAGCCATCTGCGACCTGGCCGACCGCGAGCAGCCGTTTGACGCGGTGCTGCTGGGCAACTGGTTCGAGAACCAGGGGAAGCTGGAGCTGGTGGGCGACGGTGCGTATCTGGTGGAGCTGGCCAGCACAACGCCCTCGGCGGCGAACATTCGTGGCTATGCCGAGATCGTGCGAAACAAGGCGCTGCTGCGGGGGGTGATCGAACGTGCGACCGAAATCACCAACGACGCCTACGGCACCGCCGACGAGGACGCTGATGCGCTGGTGGCCAGCGCCACCGCGAAGTTCGCCAACCTCAGCGTGCAGTCAGGCGGCAACGGTGGCCTTGTGATGGTGCGCAGCGACCTACAGGGCATGTGGGAGGAAATGGAAGCCCGGTTCGAGGGTACCGCCGACTTGGGGCTGGTCCCGCCGTGGCAGAACGTGTCTAGGAAGCTGCCCGGGCTGGAACCCACCGACCTGATGATACTCGCGGCTCGACCGTCGATGGGAAAGACGGCGAACATGCTGGAGTGGGTCTACAGCGTGGCAGTGCAGGGCAAGCACGCTGCGGTGTTCAGCCTGGAGATGTCGCGCAGGCAGCTGCTCGCGCGGCTGATGAGCATGCATTCGGGCGTGCCGCTGTCGCGCATGCGCGTCAAGGGCGAACTGACCGACGACGATTGGCACAAGCTGAGCATCGCCCGCAACTTCCTGCACGGCCTGCCGCTGGCAATTGATGATTGCGGCTCGCTGCCGGTGGATTCGCTGGTGGCGCGCGCGTCCCGCATGCACGCCAAGGTGAAGGGCGGGCTGGGCGTGGTCGCGGTCGACTACCTGCAGCTGCTGTCTGGGCCGGCCAAGGCCGGTAACCGGACCGAGGAAGTCTCCTACATCTCGCGCACGCTGAAGAAGCTGGCCAAGACGCTGGGCTGCCCGGTGATCGCACTTTCGCAGCTCAACCGCTCGCTGGAGACGCGTACCGACAAGCGCCCGGTGATGGCCGACCTGCGCGAGTCCGGCGGCATTGAGCAGGACGCCGACGTGATCGCCTTCATCTACCGCGACGACTACTACACGAAGGACGCCTGCGGCGCTCCCGGCATATCGGAGTTCATTCTGGCCAAGAACCGCCAAGGCGAGACCGGTACCTCCTACCTGCGCCACCACCTCGAATGCAGCCGTTTCGAGAACTACCACGGCGAGAAGCCGAACTACACGCTTAAGCCCATCGTTCGGGAAGCGCCCGGCGACGAGGACGGCGGGTTCGACGTGCCGGCCAGCAACCGCAGAAGTGGCAAGGACCGCGCCGCAGGAGATCGCGCATGACCATGACCGCAGCAGCGAAGAAGATCACCCACGCCCGGCTGCTGGAAGTGATTCGTTACGAACCTGAGACCGGCGCGTTCTGCTGGAAGGTGGCGACATCGCGAAAGACCCGCGTAGGCAGTGTCATGGCTACCCGCTCAAAGGCGTCGCGTGGCGGAGTCTATCTGCAAGGTCGAGTTGATGGCCGGATCTACCGACTGCATCGACTTGCCTGGTTCTACATGACGGGGTCATGGCCGGCCAATGAGATCGACCACATCAATGGAGACTCAACAGACAACCGTTGGGCGAACCTCCGGGACGTGCCGCGAGCAGTGAATCAGCAGAACGTTCGATCAGCCAAGCGCAACTCGAGGACAGGCCTGCTCGGTGTAACCCCCGCCAGGGGCGGGAAGTTCCGTGCTGCCATTCGAGTCGGCCAGCAGTTCCATCACCTCGGGCACTTCGACACAGCGGAGGAAGCGCATGCGGCTTACGTCTGCGCAAAGCGTCGCCTGCACCATGGGAGCACCGTATGAAACAGACGGAAGCAGCACGAAAGGTGAAGGCCAAGCGCGCGCGCCGGCCGATCTACATGGTCGTGACCAAGCTGATCGATCCGGCCACCGGTGAACTGGTAGGTGCCTTGGTTCCGGCGCATGAGGTCGACCAGCGCCTGATGCGAGAGCGCAAGTTCAAGGTGGGCCGCGAGGTTCGCGCGGAGTTGAAGCAGCCGCGCGAAGGTTGGCAGCACCGACTGGTGCACAAGATCGGCCAGCTGATGGTCGACAACGTGGAGGGCTGGGAACAGCTCGGCAGCCACGACGCGGTGAAGCGCCTACAGCGCGAGTCCGGCACCTGCTGCGAGGAAATGGAGATCGACGTCCCCGGTGTCGGCCGCCTGATGGTCAAGCAGGCGGAGAGCCTGTCCTTCGACGAAATGGAACAGGACCGATTCCAGGTCCTGTTCGATGGGATCACTGAGCACATTGGCCAGCGCTACACGCACGTAATGCTCGACGACGTGCGCGCCGAGTTCTGGAACATGGCAGGTTCGAACAGGAGGGTGGTATGAAGACCCAGGCAGTCCTAGGTCATGCCAGCTTCAGAACGAAAGGTGTCCAAAGCGTCTCCCACCTCGTCCGCAATCTGGCCAATTCCTCTGAGCTGCTTCATCGCACTGTCAAATGCCGTGCAGGCAGACACGGATGGAGTATCGGAGAGTCGCTCAAAGCGAATTCGGAAATCATTCACCGCGACGCGATACATGGCTATACCACTGTCGAGGACATACAGCCGAGTTCTCAAACTATCAGGAACAGCAAGAACTGTGGACGATCCGATGGTCTGCGGAATAAGGGACTCGGAGGCGTCCAGGATCATGTGCATTGCAGCCTGAGTTCGCTTTTCTTCCTTCAGTTGATCCGAAGTCTGCGGGAATATTTCGCGCGCGATCTTCACTCTCACGGTGAGAGCGCTAAGGGCCGCGTAGTGTCCGTAGAGCCTTTCATTTGCTTGTTGCTTTTGAAGCTCATGGGTGGACTTTGCGTATCTGTTTGCGCCGATGCCTATGGCCCAGGTTCCAATGGCTGCGGCGACCGTCGCAACGGTCGTAAGCGGATCGCCGGCAGGCAATGTCTGATAGTTGGTCGCGATTACACCAGCTATGAATCCAATACCAATACCCGCTACGTGCATGAACACAAGACCCCAGTCAATCGGGTGGCGAGGCTTTCTACGTTCCTTCACTTGCATGCTCGAAGTCCTTTTTCCGCTGAATGTGGAGGCAGAGCATGAAGCGCGGCCGCTCTACCAGCAAGCCCACCGTTGCCCAGCAGCAGCGGATGGATGCCATCACCGAAATCGGCTGCATCGTTGCCCACAGCCTTGGCATTGACCTGGACGACGGACCGATCCCGGCTGAGGTTCATCACCTCACGGTCGGCGGCAAACACGGTGCCAAGCGCCGTGGACACGATTTCACCATCGGCCTTAACCCTTGGTCCCACCGCGGTGAGCCGTTCGGAGGCATGTCAGCTGCCCGGTGCGAAGAACTGTTCGGTCCATCCTACGCCCGCCAACCCCGCAAGTTCCGTCAGGAGGTCGGGAGCGACGACTACCTGCTGGACCTGCAGAACACCCTGATCGAGAAACACATGAAGGAGACGCGCCAATGGCAAGCCGCCTGACGTTCGGCATTGACCCGGGCCTGACCGGCGCCATCGTGACGCTGCTCGACGGCGAGCCGGGCCCGATGGTCGACATGCCGGTGATGGACGGGGAGGTTGACGCGCGCGCGGTCGCGGCGTTCCTCCGGCAGCAGCGGGATGCTAACCCTGGCGCGCTGATCGCCGTGGCCTTGGAACGGATCCACGCCCGGCCGATGCGCAACGGCGAGGGCAAGGCCATCGAGGGATCGGTGGCCAGGCACAACCTAGCGGAGGGATTCGGCCAGCTGAAGGCAACCGTGCGGCTGCTGGGCATGCAGCTGTTGCTGGTCCAGCCATCGGTCTGGAAGCGACGCTTCGACCTGTCGGGGAAGGGCAAGGACGCTGGCCGTGTGCTGGCTATCCAGCGTTTCCCCGCTGCGGCGGTGCAGCTGCAACGGAAGAAGGACAACGGCCGGGCAGACGCGCTGCTGATTGGTCTGTACGGCGACAGCCTGATTAGGGGTGGCGCATGACCACAGCCGAGGCCCGCACCCGGAAGCGATACAACGCCTACCTGCGCCGGCATGGCGTGTGCTCGGTCTGCACCATGCGCGAGCGCGGGAGCAGCCCGGCGCACTGCCAGCGCCGGCCGGACAGGAGGGGGAACTGCGACACCGACGGTCTGCTGCCGGTGTTTCGATTCGACGAGAACGTACTGAAGGGGATGCGCGATGAATCCTGAGGTGACCCATGGATAAGAAGCAGCTCGAAGCGCGCCTGATCCAGTGGGCGGAAGAGTACGGCGGTGGCCGGTACGAGCACATCGGCTACTCCAGCCGGAACCTGCTTCAGTCCCTGATTGAGCATCAAGGGTTCGTGCCGGGTACCGGTGGCTACCGCGGCATTCTCATCAACACGCCTGGGGACGAAGTCCAATCCGCAGTGCTTGCCATGGAGGCGTATGGCTACATCCGACCCGGTCGGACGCTGCGATGCGAGTACTTCCTGAAGTCGGCGCCACTGGAACTGAAGCTGCAGAACCTGCGGCGCGCGGGTATCGACATTAAGCGGCCGACCTACTACGACTATCTCGCCATTGCAAAGGCATTCGTGATGGGTCAACTTTCGAAGGAGAACGCAGCATGAAGATGCGCGTATACATGATGATCGCCGACGCTTGCTGTGGTGAGAGCTTCTGCAAGATCGGGGTGACCACCGATCTGGCTGCGCGGGTCAGCGCCGTGCAAACCGGCTGCCCGATGCCGATCACCGATGTTGCCTACCTGGACCTACCCCGTGGTGCTCGGTCAGCTGAGGCCATGTTCCATGACCAGCTCCGCGCCTATCACACGCAGGGTGAGTGGTTCCGCATGAACCTGTCTGACCCCATCCACAAGCAAGCGATGAAGGATGCAACGGCCTTGGTCGTGAAGCATTTCGGCGTGAGCGAAACCCGGTGGAAGCACATGAGCCTCGATGCGATCCGGTCGTTGTGCAAGGTATTGCGTCTAGACAATGTGGCCTAGAAACTTGGCACCATTCGAGAAGTCCCCCCTGAAGCCCTGGCCAACGCCGGGGCTTCTGCATTTCGGGGCATCGTCTCCTGCGGGCGTGGGCCAGTGGTCTAAGCCGCCGGGCTCATAACCCGGAAGTCCCCGGTTCGAATCCGGGCCCCGCAACCACCTACGCCCGTCCACCCTCACCGGACCCATTCGCCGAGCCTGCCGGGCTGCGGTGACGGGCACCCTATCGCCGGAGATCCACCCATGTCACAGCAACCGCTGCCGATGACGGCGGCGCAGTGCCTGCAACACGTGGTCGTCCCGGCCTTGGCACTGCTGGGAGCCGCCCGCTACGACTCGCCCGAGGCGCGAGTGATGCTGCTGGCCATCTCCGGGCAGGAATCTGGCCTGGCCCATCGCCGACAGGTGAAGGGTCCGGCTCGTGGCCTGTGGCAGTTCGAACAGGGCGGCGGAGTGCGCGGGGTGCTGAACCACCCGTCGACACGGGCAGCGGCCGCGCTGCTGTGCGGCGCGCGCGGGGTCACTGCTACGCCGGCCGCCGTGTATGCCCAGCTGGAGCAGGACGACATCCTGGCCGCTGGGTTCGCCCGCCTGCTGCTGTTCACGCTGCCCAAGCGCCTGCCGCCGATCGGCAACGTCTCGGTGGCTTGGGGGCAGTACCTGGACGCCTGGCGTCCCGGCAAGCCGCACATCGACCGTTGGCCGAGGAACTACCGCGCCGCGGTTGAGGCGGTGAGGGCGTGACGATGGAAGCCCAGCCGAGCCAGGACGGCCGAACCAAGATCTCCCTCGGCCCGGTGGAGCGTTGGATTGCCCTGGTCATCGCCTGCGCCATCGTCAGCATCGGCTACTGGCTGGTGGGTTCCATGCAATCGGTTCTGACCCAGCAGCAGGTAACGAACCAACAGATCACCGGCCTGCAGCAACAGCTGCAGATCATGAACACCCAGCTGGCAGACGTCCCGGCGCTGAAGCTCGAACTGGCCAAGCAGGCCGTGCAGGTCGAGCAGAACAAGTCCGACATCCGCGAGCTGAAGCAGCTAAGGGGGCTGAAGTGAAGAACGTGAAACTCACCAGCGACCGGCGCCACTTCTGGCGGTTCTGGTCGGTGCGCCTGTCGCTGCTGGCCGGTATCATCAGTGCCACTGCGCTTGGGATCATCGGCGCATACATGGTGCTGCCGGCGGACTGGTTGCCGGTGGTGCACGACGGGTTCAAGCAGACCGTGGCCTACAGCGCCCTGGCATCGGCTGGCGTCACGTCGTTCCTTGCTGCGGTGTCCCGCATCTTCGTGCAGCCCAAGTTGAGCAGCGGCGATGCTGATCCCTGACCCCCTGCGGCCCTACGTGGGCATGATCCGCGTGGGGCTGTGGGTTGCCGCAGTGGGAGCTGTCCTGCTGATAGGGGCCCGGCTGGGGTCGGATTACCGCGGCAAGAAGGACCAGGCCCTGATCGCCGCAGCCGAGAAGCAGCGCGATCAGGCCAAGGCCAACTCCGACGAGAACCTGCGCGCGGCCAACGCCTGCGGCCAGCTGCTGCAGGAGGTGAACCGGCAGACCCAAGCGGCGATCGACGAGTCGGCCCGTCAGAAGGCGGCAGCGAACGAAGCTGCGCGCCGGGCTGAAGCGGCAGCAGCTCAGAGCCAGCGCCGCGCTACCCAGGCCGAGCAGGCCCTGCAGGCGGCCAAGACCCAGCCGGGATGCCGGCAGCAGTTGGAGCAGAACCTATGCGACGCCATTCCGTTGCTGTGATCCTAGCAGCGGCCCTGCCGCTGTGCGGGTTCGGCAGCTGCAGCAAGGCCGAGAAGCCTGACCTGCCCAAGGTGGTGTATGTCCCGGTGGAGCGCACGGTTGCTGTGCCGGCGGCGCTGACCTCCCGTTGCCCCGTGAAGCGGGCCAGTCAGCGGACCATCGAGAGCGTGGTGTCGGCCTACAACGCCAACGTCCTGAGCCTGGAGCAGTGCAACAGCCAGCTGGACGCCATCGAGAAGCTGGCCCCGGCCGGCGACCAGAAGCAGGTGAAGCCGTGAGCCTTTCCGACCGCCTTCGCCGCATCGAGCTGCAGCAGGAAGAGCAGCGCCAGGCCACCGCCCGGCTCGAAGAGAAGGTCGATGCCCTCTTGGCGGCACTGGCAGCTGAGGGAGAGGAAGGGCAGGAAGAGCCAGCCCGCAGCCTGGACGGTGAGCTGGTGCCCGGCGAGCGCGACCAGTCGCAGAGCCTCGCCTGATGGCGAGGGTCACCACCCTTGCTCCGCGCATCGCCAGCGCGCCCAGCAGGCTGAGGCCGACCGCACCGGTGGCACCCAGCTACGGCAAGGGTAGGGGCGGCAGGCCATGGCGTAGGAAGCGCGACGCAGTCATGCAGCGAGACCAGTACCTATGTCAGCCCTGCAAGCAGCAGGGACGCGTCACCGAAGCCACTGAGGTGGATCACATCGTCAACGTGGCCGAGGGCGGCAGCGATGACGAGACGAACCTGCAGGCGATCTGCACCGAATGCCATGGGGTGAAGACCCAGGCAGAGGCAAGGCGAGGTGCGGCACGCCGTTGAACGGATCGCGTGGAACCAAACGCGACGCGACGGCTGTTTCACATCGGTGGGAATAGGCCCGGGGGGGAGGGAGAAAACTTCATGCCCTTTGCCACGGACACCCGCCGCCCACTCATTCAGAGGTTTTTTTCTCGCCCCGGAGATTTCACCGGAGCGCTTTCCGAAGCAAATAACGGCTGATCCGACATGGCACGACCCGCACACAAGCCGACCAAGGCCACGCAGCTGAAGGTCGCCGTCGCTGCCGGTGGCGGCATGCGACACGAAGAGATAGCCAACGCGCTGGGCATCACCATCCCAACCCTGCGCAAGCACTACGCCACCGAGCTTTCCTCGGGCGCGTCCCTGAAGCGAATGGAGGTCCTCGCGGTGGCCTTCCGGTCGGCAACCAAGAAGGGCAACACGTCGGCGGCCAGGCTGTACCTGCAGCATTCGCCGGAGTTCGAAGTGGCGCCCGCAGCGCCTGAGCAGCAGGCCCCGGAGGCCGCAAAGCCGGAAGGGAAGAAGGCCCAGGCCAATGCGAAGGCGGTGGGTGCCGAGGTCGGTACCGGGTGGGAAGGCCTGCTGGGCGAGAACGTCACTCCCATCCATCGGGCAGCGGGTAAGTGAGCTGGGACCTCTCCTGCCGGGACTGGTGGGAGCGTCTTCAGGCCGGCCAGCTGCCAGTGGGAAACCTGCCGCTGTGGACGCCGCAGGCCGAACGGGCAGCCAACATTCTCGGGCGGCTGCGGCTGGCTGATGTTCCGGGGACGCCCACGCTGGCGGAGGCGGGCGGGGAGTGGTTCCAGGACGTGACGCGCTGCATGTTCGGCTCGGTGAACCCGGAGAACGGTGACCGCGAGATTCGCGACCTGTTCGCCCTGGTACCGAAGAAGAACGCCAAGACGACATTCGGGGCGCTGGGGATGGTGACGGCCACGCTGATCAACCAGCGCCCACGTGCCACGTTCCTGATGACGGCACCGGTGCAGGACACAGCCCAGCTGGCGTTCGACGCCGCCGCCGGCGCGATCGAGCTGGACCCGGTGCTGGATGCCAAGTTCCACATCCGCCACCACCTGAAGACGATCATCCACCGCGAGACGAAGGCCTCGCTGGAGATCATGACGTTTGACCCTGCAGTGTTGACCGGCGTGAAGGTATCGGGCGGCGCGCTGATCGACGAGCTGCACGTGTGCGCGAAGAAGGCCAAGGCCGCCCAGGCGCTACGCCAGATCCGCGGCGGCATGGTGCCTTACCCGGAAGCGTTCCTGTGGTTCATCACCACGCAGAGCGACGAGCAGCCCGTCGGGGTGTTCGCAGATGAGCTGCAGAAGGCTCGGGACATCCGCGACGGAAAGCGGGTGGGCAAGATGCTGCCGGTGCTGTTCGAGTTCCCGCAGGAGGTGCAGGAGTCGAAGGACCAGCAGTGGAAGGACCCGCAGCTGTGGCCGCTGCTGAACCCGAACATCGGCCGGGCCATGACGCTGGAGCGCATGGTGGAAGAGTTCGACGACGCTGTCGGCACCAGCGAGGCCGAGCTTCGCAGCTGGGCATCGCAGCACCTCAACGTGCAGATCGGCGTGGCGCTGCACCAAGGAAGTTGGGCGGGTGCGGAGTACTGGGAGCAACAGGCCAACAAGAATCTCAAACTCGCGCACATGCTGAAGGTCTGCGAGGTCATGACTGCCGGCATCGACGGTGGCGGGCTGGACGACTTGTTGGGGCTCTCATTCTGCGGTCGGCACAAGTACACCAAGCGGAAAATGCTGGTGTCCTTTGCCTTTGCACACCCCAAGGCAGTTGAGCGGCGCAAGAGCGAGCAGGAGCGATATGCCGGCTTCATCAAGGACGGCAGCATGTTCGTCGGCGGCATGGAGGGCGAGGGTGCAACCGACCTGCGCGACATGGCCAAGATGGTGAAGTTGGTGGACGACGCCGGCCTGCTTGCGGGAATCGGCGTGGATCCGTCAGGGCTGGGCACTGTGCTCGACGCCTTGGCGGCCGAGCAGATCGATCCCGATCTGATCATTGGCATCCGACAGGGTTGGCAGTTGACCGGAACCTGCAAGGTGTTCGAGCGCTGGCTCTCCGATGGCCTGCTGGAGCATGACGGCTCTCGGCTGATGGATTGGTGCGTGGGCAACGCCAAGGTCGAAGCATCCAAGAACGCCCTCTATGTCACCAAGGCGGCAAGCGGAACCGGAAAGATCGACCCGCTGATGGCGGCGATGAATGCGGTCGAGCTCATGTCGCGGAACCCAGAAGCGAAAGGAACTATGGACGATTGGCTGAGCGATCCGGTCATGGCGGGTAGGGCATGAAGACGAAACCACGGCAAGGCGTCCTCGGGCGAGTGCGTGCGGCAGTCGATGGCTGGGTGCGGTCATTCACGACCCGCGACGCTGAGCTCTACATTGACCGCGAGATGGCAAACGAGGCTGGAGTCGCTGTCACGGCCAAGACCGTTCTACAGGTCGATGCAGCCTGGGCATGCGTTCGGCTGATTTCGGAGACCATCGCAACCTTGCCGCTCTCGATGTATGAAAGGACGAAGTCAGGTAAGCGCGTCGCGAGCCAACATCCTTTGCACTTCGTTGTTCACGACCAGCCCAACAGTGACTCGACAGCAGCGGTGTTCTGGGAGGCCATGGTTGTCGCAATGCTTCTTCGGGGCAACGCGTACGCTGAGAAGCTCTACGCCGGCGAACGCCTGATCGGCCTGCAGTTCCTTGATCCAGCTAGGCTCACCATCAATCGAGACCTGAACGGTAACAAGGTGTATCGCTACCTGCGCGCCAATGGTGCTCCCAGGATCATCGCGCCGGCGAGGATCTGGCGCATTCCAGGGTTCACGCTGGATGGCGAGAACGGCGTGTCTGTGATCGCCTACGGTGCCAAGGTGTTCGGCAACGCCATCGCTGCAGACCGAGCAGCGGCTCGCACATTCCGAAACGGGCTGCTCCAGACGATCTACTACAAGGTCCAGGAGTTCCTGAAGCCTGAGCAGCGGACGGAGTTCAAGAAGAACCTGATGGGTTCAATTGAGCGCGGTGAAACCCCGCTGCTCGAAGGTGGAACGGAGGCCGGTACGCTTGGCATCAAGCCATCCGACGCGCAGCTGTTGGAGTCGCGGGCGTTCTCCGTGGAGTCGATCTGCCGCTGGTTCCGCGTGCCGCCGTGGATGGTTGGCCATACGGAGAAGTCGACTAGCTGGGGAACCGGCATCGAACAGCAGATGATCGGCTTCCTGACCTTCACGCTGGGGCCGTGGCTGCGGCGCATCGAGCAGGCCATCAGCAAGGACCTGCTGACGCCGGCGGAGCGCCTGCGCTACTACCCAAAGTTCACGGTCGAAGGCCTTCTGCGCGCCGACAGCGCCGGACGCGCTGCGTTCTACGGGGTGATGGTGGACAAGGGCATTCTGACCCGTGATGAAGTGCGCGAGTTGGAAGACCGGGAGCCGATGGGCGGTAATGCCGCCGTGCTCACCGTGCAAACCGCGATGACCACGCTGGATGCCATCGGCGCTGGTTCAGATGCCGACCAGGCCCGGGCCGCTATCCGCGCGTTCCTGGGATTCTCCGAAGACAAGAAGGACTGACCACATGACGATCAAGACGCTGCCGGGTGTACCGGAGGGCCGCCCCTGCGCCGCTGTCAGCAGCCAGATCCAGCCGCGCGCCCTTGACCGCTGGGAGGCTGGCGTCAGGGCGGCTTCCGACACCGATGCGGAGCGGTCCATCAGCATCTATGACGTGATCGGCTACGACTACTGGACGGGCGAAGGCGTGACCGCCAAGCGCATCGCGGCATCCCTGCGTGGGATGGGGAAAGGACCGGTCACGGTCAACATCAACAGCCCCGGCGGCGACATGTTCGAAGGCCTGGCGATCTACAACCTGCTGCGCGAGCACGACGGCGAGGTCACTGTGAAGGTGCTGGGCTTGGCTGCATCGGCTGCGTCCGTCATCGCCATGGCCGGTGACACGGTCCAGATCGCGCGCGCCGGCTTCTTGATGATCCACAACGCTTGGGTCGTTGCCGTGGGGAATCGCCACGACCTTGCCGACGTTGCCGCGACGCTCAAGCCCTTCGACGACGCGATGGCCAGCATCTACGCCGCGCGCACCGGTGCCGAGCAGAAGGCCATGTCAAAGCTGATGGATGCCGAGACTTGGATCGGTGGTGCCTCCGCAGTTGAGGACGGCTTTGCAGATGAGCTTCTGGCATCCGATCAGGTGGAGAAGGGCGCAAGCAAAGAGAACGCCTCAGCGGTACGCCGTGTGGAGGCCGGCTTGCGTGCCACAGGCATGCCGAAGTCAGAAGCGATGCGCTTGATCAGCGAAATCAAGTCCAGTCGGGGCGATCCCACTGGCAGCGGTGAGGGCGATCCCACCGATAGCGGCCGAAAGGCCATCCGGGTGCAGGCAGATCCGCTGCCGCGTCTTTCTTTCAATCTCCCGCAATAGGAGCTTTGCACATGAAGTCCATGAAACTCTCCGCGACGTTCTACCTGGTCGTCCTCGCCATCGCATCGGCGATTCCCCTGGCGGTTGGCGCATTCGCAAAGGTCGGCCCGTCCGTCCTTGCGATGAGCCTGCTCGGCAGTGCAGGCGTAGTCGCCCTGGCGGCGATGCTGATCAAGCCCAGCAACACTCCCCAGTTCCGCCGCCATGCCCAGTTCGGCGACGTGGGCGAGGACGTCGAGAAGCAGTACAAGCAGGTCAGTGCGGACCTGAAGACCGTAGGCGACCAGCTGAAGTCCTACGCCGAGGTGGCCGCAAAGAATACTGAGCTGTCCGCGGAAACCCGGGCCAAAGTCGATGAAGCCCTCATGAAGCAGGGCGAGCTGCAGGCCAACCTCCAGGCCGCAGAGCAGCGGCTGGCCAAGATCGAGGCCAACGGCGCGGGCGGCGACGTGCAACACCAGTCGTTTGGCCAGCAGTTCGTCAACAGTGACGAGTTCCAGGCATTCGCCAGCAAGACCACCCCGCGTGGTCGCGTCGACATGACGTTCAGTGCTGCGATCACCTCGGTCACGACCGACACCGACGGCGCGGCCGGCGACCTGGTCACCCCCACCCGTCTGCCTGGTGTCATCGCGCCGCCGGACCGCCGCCTGACTGTCCGCGACCTGATCACGCCGGGCCGAATGGACGGCAACACGCTGGAGTACGTGAAGGAAACTGGCTTCACCAACAATGCCGCACCGGTGGCCGAGGGTGCGAAGAAGCCCGAGTCCAGCCTGAAGTTCGACCTGGTGAGCACCACTGCCAAGGTGGTCGCGCACTACATGAAGGCATCGCGCCAGATCCTCAGCGATGCCTCGCAGCTCGCCAGCTACATCGATGGCCGCCTGCGCTACGGTCTGGCGTTCAAGGAAGAGCAGCAGCTTCTCAATGGTGACGGCACCGGCCAGAACCTGCTGGGCATCATCCCGCAGGCGACGGCTTACGCTGCACCGTTCGAGCCGGCCGATGCCACGGTAATCGACAAGATCCGCCTGGCCATGCTGCAGGCGCAGCTGGCTGAGTTCCCGGCCAGCGGCATCGTGCTCAACCCGATCGACTGGGCACGTGTCGAGCTCCTGAAGGACACCACCGGCCGCTACATCATCGGAAATCCGCAGGGTGTCATCGGCGCCACGCTGTGGAACCTGCCGGTCGTTGCAACCCAGGCGATCGCCGAGGACAAGTTCCTCACTGGCGCCTTCAAGCTGGGGGCGCAGCTGTTCGATCGCTGGCAGGCACGTGTCGAGGTGGCCACCGAGAACGAAGACGACTTCGTCAAGAACCTGGTGACCATCCTGGCCGAAGAGCGCCTGGCGCTGGCGGTCTACCGGCCGCAGGCCTTCATCTACGGCGACCTGGGCAACGTCGCCTAATCCACCGTTCCAGGCTATCCCGGCCTGCCACAGTGCAGGCCGGGTTCGGAGAGGATCATGCTGATCAAGTTCAAAGAGCCGGATCCGCGCGCCGGCACCACCGTTCGAATGGACAGCAGCCGCGGGCAGTACTTCATCGACACCGGAGCCGCCGACGCCGTGAGCGAACAGCCCCCGGCAGAGCTGCCGGAGCCGGTGACGGAAGAACCCACTGTCACTGAAGCCGCTGCGGAGGCCGCCGACGCCGTGAGCGAACAGCCCCCGGCAGAGCTGCCGGAGCCGGTGACG